>JAMCWA010000034.1 GCA_023475165.1 Bacillota bacterium
CTTGGGACGGGGGACGGCCAGGGCCGTGGACGCCTTCATTGTGGTGGTAGAACCGGGGCGGCGCAGCTTTCAAACGGCCCGGGCCGTGGCTAAGCTGGCCGCCGATCTGGGTATCAAAAAGGTCTATGCCGTGGCTAACAAGGTCAGACTGGGGGAGGAAGAGGCTATACGAGAAGGGATAGAAGGGTTACCAATACTGGGCTTCATGCCCTATGACCCGTCCGCCGTCTCGGCCGACCTGTCCGGCCAGGCGGCCTACGAGAGTAGTACTGTCCTCCTGGAAGCCGCGGCCCGGATTAAGGAAAAGCTTGATCAGTTGCTGGGATAGTTGTTAGCCGTAACGGCAGAGACGCCAGCCGCTTCGGCGGGGCTTTGTCCGTGAGCAAAGACGCTGCCGGGGCAATGGTGCAGGGGGAATGTCCAGGGCGGGTAGTACCGTGAGTGGCCCTCTAAGTTTACCATTGGGCAATTTTAAGCGGTCTTGGCCCAACGGTATCTCGGGCGGGTTAACCACTCAGACCGCAGTTCGTCAGCAGTCTCCTAAGGCCGCCCCTCAGCGGGGACCCGGCGTTTTTGGGTCAGGGTGGCTGGGCGCCGGCAACAACTCCGAGAGAGGTACTGATTCAAGGCCCTTCTCCCGCAGACCCTGGAGAATGGCCGGCAGCACCAGGTGGGTTTGTTTGGCGGTGTCGCTGGCGTGAAAGAGGATGATATCCCCTTTTTGTACCTTTCCCAGCACCTTCTTGATCATGTAGTCAAGCCCAGGGTTTTTCCAGTCCAGGGAATCCAGGCTCCAGATGACTACAGCATAACCACGCTCCCCGGCCACAGTGATGACCCGATCATCAAAATCGCCGTTGGGGGGACGCAAGAAATGGGGCTCATAGCCCACCAGGTCCTTTAAGATCCGGTGGGCTTTTTCGATGTTCTCCGCTATTTGCGCCTCAGAGAGCTGGCTCAGGTTATCATGCTTATAGCCATGACTGCCCACCTCATGGCCGTCGGCGACAATGCGTTTAACTACCTCGGCATGGGTAGAGGCCCAGGGCCCAGAAAGGAAAAAGGTAGCTCGGATCCGATGTTCTTTCAGGACGTTCAAAACCAGGGGAGGAGTAACTTCCCCCCAACTGATATCGAAGGTCAGGGCGATCTTATTCTCGGCGGTGGCTACCCGATATATGGGTTTCAATCGGCCGGAAACGGCCAGTTGCCGCTTCAAAACGTCCAACCCCGGTCGAGCCGCCATGGCCACGAAAAGGAAGCCGAGGAAGGCCAGGATCTTGATCTTCGTGACCCGGGTGATGATGATGACCATGGTGAGCACCCCCGGTAAAGAGTATTCACCGGGAGGTTTGATATACCAGAAATAATAGGAAGGGAAGATCGGAGACAGATAACTCTACTGGCGCCTGATCTTCTCTTCCAGGCGGTTCAGCCGGTGTCGCAGTTCCTCCTTCTCCCGAGGGGTGAACTGGTCGCCCCTTAGACCATGCCGGCGGCGGGCCATCTCCAGGGCGGCCAGGACCAGGGAACGGGCCCGTAAGGGGTCTTTAGCCTTGTGCTCGTAATACTTGGCCAGTTCAACATAGGGGAGTAGGGAAAGGGTTCCAGAGTCAACCATCTGGTGCCAGAGACGGGTAGCCTCCTGATGCCTTCCCATCTCCTTATAGAGGAGGGACAACCTTTCCGCGGAGCGCTGTCGCAGGTTGGGGGAGAGCCGCGGCGAGCCTGCGGAGGGCCAGAGCACCTTTTCATAGGCCAAGATAGCCTTGTCTTTTTCTCCCAAGGCTTCATAAAAACGTCCCCGGGCCAGGTTTTCTTCCGCGGTGAGCTGGTCTGCAGGACGGTGGAATTGCTCGACGGCCCGAGAGGCCAGGGTGACCAGAGAGAGGAGATCGCTCCGGTTATGAGCAAAGACAGGGGCGATGACGGAGAAGTCCTTGTGACGCAGGAAATCGAAGTAGAGGGAAGGGATTAATTCTCCCGGAACGTCGCCTTCGCGTTGAACGGCCAAAAGAACCGTCTCCAGGTTGGACAGGCTGCAGGAGCCCAGGCTTTCCCGCCAGAGGCGGCGGGCGGGGAAGAGAAAATCCAGATGGCCCGGCTCTGGCAGCTCTGGCGTTAGCCGGTTGAGCTGAAAGCGGGTGACCAGCAGGGGCCAATCAAAGACCTTGCCGTTGAAAGAAAGGAGATAAGGGAAGCGGCGCATCTCCTGGGCTACCGCCACTAGCAGGGGTGGTTCCAGGTGGTAGTCCGGCAAGAAGTACTGACGCAGGACGAAGCTATCCCCCACAAAGTAGCCCAGTCCCACCAAGAAGACGTACGTGCCTGTTCCTCCGGCCAGGCCGGTGGTTTCGGTGTCGAGGAAAAGGATTGATTCCGGGGAAAAGCCTTCCCCAGCCTGGTGCCGAGGTGAAAGGTCTTCTTCGTTGTCCCCAAAAGGGGGCTCTTCGGCGACGGCTATTTCATCCACCACCTGGGATATTTCCGAGGGCAAGGGTTGCCGGTTCGGCTGGGCTGGTGCCCCTGACCGGCCACAGAGCCGGAAAAGCAGCCCGGCCTCCGTTTTCAGGAAGGAAGCCAGGGGACGGTTCCCATGGTTCAGGTTGGCCGGGAGGACCTCCTCCAGGTAGAAAACAGGACCAAGGGGGGTCTCCTGCCGCTTTCCCGGAAAGCCGGCAGGGAGAAAGCCAGCGGCATCGGTCCGGCCCTGTTGGGGCGAGCGGTTCCGGGAGCCTAGCATCCCCAGTTTGGTCCCTAAATCCATCAGCCTCCCCCTTTCTGTCTGCCCGGCGGTTGTGAAAAGGGTTGGGGCGTGCCGGCCTCCGCCGCCAGCGCTCAGTCATTTCTTAGCGTAAGGGGGCGGTGTCAGCTTCCATAGGAAAATGACTTTATTTAAGCCTTTGCTCCGCCAGCGCCCTGAGAACCTTTTCCGTCGCCCCTTTAGCCCCGGGACCCACTTCGTTGGCCGGTCCGACGCAGGAGGGACAGCCGTTCTCGCAAGGGCAGCCGGCTACGAGGTCCAGGGCGCTGGAGAAGATGATCCTGTCAATTTCGAAGAGCCTTTCGGAAAGGCCGATGCCACCGGGATAGCTGTCATAGAGGTAGAGAGTCGGATTACCGGTGAAGGTGCCCTTGACTTGGGGGACGCTCTGCAAGTCCCGCGGATCACACATCAGGTAGAAGGGAGCGACATTACCCACTAGATGGCTTAAACCCAGCACGGCCCCTTCCAGCTCCTCCCTGGTCATGGTGCCCGTCAGGGCCGGCTCCAGGGAGAGGAAGTAGGCTGCGGTATGCATTTGCTCCTCCGGTAAATGGATGTCTCCGGCCCCGATGTTTTCATGGGTGTGGAACTTGACCTTCTTGTACATGGTGGGCAGGGCAGTAACCAAAACATCTCCAAAGAACCGGGCGGCCAGATCGCTACGGCTCTCCTTGAAAACCTCGATGACTTTAATTTGGACGGCCAGCTCGGCATCCGTATAATAGTCGACGGCCACCCGGCGCACGTAGGCCTTGAAGTTCTCATAATCCAGCCTTTCTACCTGATACTGTTCGCCTTGATGGAGATAGATGGCTCCCTCATGGATAAGGGTGGGGGCACTCAGACGATCCACCTCGCCGATCACCCGCGGTTCCGCAGTGGTGTCCACAATGACAAAATTCTCTGAGGCGGCTGAACGCAGGCTGATGTCCTCGGCGGGGAAGCTGTCGGTCGACCAGTACCAACGGCTGGCCGTATGACGCAAAAGCCCCTGTTCTTCGAAGTAGGCAAGGAGATCATCGACCGTTTTCTTCCCCAGCCCTTCTCCGTCGGCAAAGGGGAGTTCGAAGGCGGCGCACTTAGTATGGTTGGCCAGGATGTAGAGATTGTCAGGGTTGACCAGGCCAAGTTCGGGCGAGCGCCCCAGGAAGTAATCCGGATGACTGATAAGAAACTGATCCAGAGGGGCCGAGGAAGCCACCACTATCGCCGCCGAAACCCCTTGGCGCCGCCCGGCCCGCCCGGCCTGCTGCCAGACGCTGGCAATGCTCCCCGGGTAACCGGTAATGATGGCGGCCTGGAGCTCTCCGACGTCAATGCCCAGTTCCAGGGCGTTGGTGCTGACAATGCCCAACACCTCCCCCTGGCGGAGGCCCCGTTCAATCTCCCGCCTCTCCAGCGGCAGATACCCACCGCGGTAACCCCGCACCCTCTCCCTTCTCCCCGGTCCCCCGGGAAAGGCCTCTCGCAGATAGGTCAAGAGGACCTCGACGAAGAGGCGGCTCCTGGCGAAAGTAATCGTCTTGACCCCGGCTTTCAGGAATTCCAGGGCCAGACGGCGGGCCTCGAGGAGGGAGCTTCGCCTGATACCCAATTGTTGATTGACCACGGGCGGGTTATAGAGGATGAGGTGTTTTTCGCCGGCCGGGGCACCGTTTTCCTCAATTAGAGTTACCTCTTCTTCCACAAGAGTGGCGGCCAGTTCGCGAGGATTGGCAATGGTGGCTGAGGTCAAGATAAACTGCGGTTTTGACCCATAGAAAGCGGCGATCCTCTTAAGCCGCCGCAAGACGTTTCCGACGTGACTCCCAAAGATCCCGCGGTATTGATGCAGTTCATCGATGACCACATAGCGCAGGTTCTCAAAGAGGCGGATCCATTTGGTGTGATGGGGCAATATCCCGGTATGGAGCATATCTGGATTGGTGATGACGATGTGCCCGGCGTTACGGATGGCTTTGCGAGCTGTCGGCGAGGTGTCGCCGTCATAGGTGAAGGTCTTAATGTCCTCGCCCAAAGCCCCAATCAATTCATAGAGCCCAGCCAATTGGTCCTGGGAGAGGGCCTTGGTCGGGAAGAGGTAGAGGGCACGCGAACTAGGGTCAGAGAGGATTTGATTCAGGACCGGCAGGTTGTAGGCCAGGGTTTTCCCGGAAGCGGTCGGGGTGACCAGGACCACGTTATCCCCGGCCAGGACCTCTTCCATGGCCAGAGCCTGATGGGAGTAGAGGGAAGCGATCCCCCTGGCCCGCAGGGCTTGGATCAGGCGGGGGTCGGTCCGGGCGGGAAAGGGGGACATCCTGGCCTCTCGAGGAGGGAGCACCTTCCAGGCGGTAACGGAGGCGAGGAAGGAGGGATCATTACGCAAACGCTCCAGGAGTTGCTCCAAAGACAAGCGGAATACCTCCCAGCCGTAAGGGACGGCTTTTCCTGACATCTTGGCACTTGTAGCTCTGCACCTGGCCGCCGATCCTGACAGAGCTCTGATGCTTCCGGGATTAATATAACACGAACTGACGTTTTTGAACAAGGGCCTTCCAGGAGACCGCTGAAAAACACCGTCTGCCAACCACGGTTTCCAAGCCATCTCCTAGGTGGCGCAGGTCACATCTCGCCAGTCTCCCTCATACCATGTAGATGACGAAACTGGTTAACCCTTTTGCCTGGATAAAAGTTAGCCTGGGGCAATATTCTTACCCCCAGGTAGGGTTGGTCCTGGCCGGAAGACCTTTGAGACTTGGGATGGGAGGACAAGGTATGGGCATTTATGTCTCACTATCAAAGAAGGCTTTTCGTTCTCAGCCCACTACTGCGACTTGTCCAGCCCAGCCGGAGCAGGAGCACAGGGTCACGGGTGGTGAGGAAAGGGATCTCGGGGGCCTGCCTCTGGGCCAGATAGGGGTGATAACGAGACTGAAGGCGGCTGGTCTTACCCGACGACGTCTTCTGGATCTGGGTTTCGTCCCTGGTAGTTTGGTGGAAGCCATTCGCCATGGGCCGTCCGGAGACCCCATCGCATTTGGGATCAAGGGTACCGTAGTTGCCTTGCGCCGGGAAGAAGCAGAACAAATAATGATGCTGCCGCCGGCCTCGTACCGGGAGGAAGGAAGGGATAATGGTGCGGGCGTCATCCCTTGATCTGCAAACGGGTATGGAAGAGCCAGGACCCTCGGACAGCGGCCTTTCTCCAGATCCCGTAATTGCCCTGGTCGGTAACCCCAATACCGGCAAGACGACCTTGTTCAATGCCTTAACTGGTCTGAACCAACATACCGGAAACTGGCCCGGGAAGACGGTTTCGCTGGCTCAGGGTAGCCTCCGGTATCGCGGCAAGAGGTTTGGGGTGGTCGATCTGCCTGGCACCTACTCCCTCCTGGCCAACTCCCCGGAAGAGGAGGTAGCCAGGGATTACCTCTGTTTCGGTAGTCCCAATGCCACCGTTGTGGTGACTGATGCCACCTGCTTGGAAAGAAACCTCAATCTGGTGCTCCAGGTTATGGAGATCACCCCCAAGGTTATCGTGGCCGTAAACCTAATTGATGAGGCACAACGCAAAGGGATAAGCATTGAAACGGGGAGGCTGGCTGAGGAATTGGGCCTCCCTGTAGTCCCCATCTCGGCCCGCCTGCGGCGGGGATTACCGCTTCTCTTGGACCGGGTTGATGACCTTATCAGCGGGAGACTGACGACCTCTCCCCGCTGCGTCCGATACGATCCCCAGATAGAGGAAGCTATCCGTCGTATTCAGGAAGAGCTACCTGACCTGGGGGAGATCTCCCTGAATCCCCGGTGGCTGGCCCTGCGGCTCCTGGAAGGTGAGGTGGCCCTTCTGGAAAAACTCAGAGCACGCCTGGGTAACAACCTTGTCACTCTATGTTCCAAGGCAAACTGATATAAGAAAGGCCACGGCCCAAATTGGGGGGTGTGCGGGTGCCAGAAGTCGGCAGGCTGGGTCTGAACCACCAGGAAAATATCGGGCTGTCTCAAGAGAACGAGATACGCGACCGGCTGGTGAGCAGCATTTACCGTCGGGCCGCCGGCATTGCCAGTCTAGTGGTAAAGCAGGAGAGGGAAAAGGGGGTGGACTGGGACCGTCGCCTGGATGATGTCTTGACCTCTCCCTGGACGGGTTATCCGGCCATGCTGATCTTACTGGGGATCGTCTTTTGGGTTACCTCACTGGGAGCCAACTATCCGTCCAGGTTATTGGCGGGGGCGCTGTTTTGGCTACAAAACGAGCTTTTGTCCGTTTTCATTGCTTCCGGCAGCCCGGAGTGGCTGTATGGTTTCTTGATTCTGGGTGTCTACCGGTCTTTGGCTTGGGTAGTTTCGGTCATGCTCCCGCCCATGGCCATCTTCTTTCCATTGTTTACTTTGCTGGAGGATCTGGGCTACCTCCCCCGCGTCGCCTTTAATCTGGATCACTTTTTCAAATGTGCCGGGACCCACGGAAAACAAGCCCTGACCATGAGCATGGGTTTTGGCTGTAACGCCGCCGGGGTAGTGGCTTGCCGCATCATTGATTCGCCCCGCGCCCGTCTCATTGCCACCTTGACCAATAACTTTGTTCCTTGCAATGGGCGGTTTCCACTGCTGATCACCCTTTCCACCCTGTTTGCTGGGGCGATGGGGGCCCCGGCGACCATCATTGGCCTCATTCTCCTCGGGGTGACAGTGACGCTGGCAGTCTCCTGGCTGCTCTCCAGAACCCTTTTGAGGGGAGTCCCCTCGTCCTTCACCCTCGAGCTGCCTCCTTACCGAAGACCTGATATTGGCCGAATTCTTGTCCGTTCCTTTCTCGACCGGACCGTCTTCGTCCTGATGCGGGCGGTGAGCGTCGCGGCTCCGGCCGGAGGACTGACCTGGGTTCTGGCCAATCTAGAGACCGCGGGTAACAGCCTAATCGGCCATAGTGCGCTGTGGCTTGACCCATTGGGTCGGCAGTTGGGTCTGGACGGATTCATCTTGCTGGCCTTTATCCTGGGATTGCCGGCCAACGAAATCGTTCTGCCCATTCTCCTGATGAGCTATACCGCAGCCGGGAGCATGCTCGAGGTGGATAGTCTTTCGACCTTGCGCCAGCTGCTGATCAGTCACGGTTGGACGTGGGTCACGGCTACTTCCATGCTGCTCTTTTCCCTGCTTCACTTTCCTTGTGCCACGACTCTTTGGACGATAAGGAAAGAAACGGGTAGTTGGCGATGGACCATCCTGGCAGCTCTCATTCCGACGGCCGTGGCGGTGGTAGTTACCTTGTCCTTTGCTCAACTGGTCCGGCTCTTCTAAGTGGCCGTTGGAGAAGTTCCCCGGCTGGAGGATAGGAGGCCTTCCTATGTTGACCGAGAGCATGGAAGACTACCTCGAGATGATCTACCGGCTCTTTGAAGAGCGGGGTTATGTCAGGGCCATAGAGCTGGCTCAGGCCCTGCAGGTCCAGCCGCCCTCCGCCACCCGGATGATTCAGAAACTGGATGAGGAGGGATTCATCCGTTATGAGAGGTATAGAAACATCTCTCTGACCCAAAGGGGTCTAGAGATCGGCCGGTTCTTGGTCTGGCGGGATCAGGTCTTAAGAGACTTCCTGGTTACCCTCAGCGGAAAGAACGACGTCCACGATCAAGTGGAAGGGATTGAGCATTACATTACCCCCTGGACCATGGGCTGGATCAGAAACCTGGTGAATTTCCTGCGGGCCAACCCGCAACACATCCACCAGGTTCGGCAATCCCAAACTGATGATTATCCTGGGAACGAGGACCTGCGGGAATTGCGCGCCTGGAACTTCCGGCATCCGTCGACCTCTTAGCTGGCGGCCCGGTCCGTGGGGAATCCCGTTCCTGACGGAGCCAAGCTTCAATTCTCCCTTACCTCGGTTGAGGAAGGCTCGGGCTCCGGGCAAACCAAAGAGGGGTCAGCGACGACCCCTCTTTTGGATAGACAGGCGGAGATTGCAGTTTCCGGGCAGTCTCCCAGACCTACTTGATCAGGTGCAGGGCATCCCGTAGGATGTAGCCCAACCGTCCGATGATCAGGGAAAGGTAGGCCATGGTAATGCTGCCGAAGGCCGAGCCGAAGGCGATCATCAAGCCATAGCGGCCGGCATAGTGGCCCCATTTCATGGGCCCGGACTCCTTCTTCACCGTGAAGATGAAGAACATGACGGCCGTGACGACCACCAGAAAGTAGATGATGTTGTTGATGGTGTTCAGCCGGATGAAGGAATCAAAGATCTGCTTCATGAACACCGCCGGGGTGAAGGCCAGGGAATAACCGGCACCGTAACCGATCCAAAAGGCCATGGGGATCCGGCTCAACCAGACCCAGCCGCGGACATAACGGGCGTAGATTAAGAGCCCGACCACGGCGGGGATGATCAAGGAGTAGCCGCCTTTTTGGACGATGTCTTTGGTCACGATGGGGACCAGGTTGTTGTGATAGGTGTAACCCACCCCGTAAGCCGTCACCAGGCCGATATAGAGGTGCTCGGTGAAGCGGAAGAAGGGGTTTTCTTTATAGAGAAAGCTCCAGGCCATGATGGTCAGGAGAGCCCCGATGTAGAGCCCAGTTTGCGCCGACACATAAGTCACCTCCCCTTATTTCTGTAAAGCCGCCTTCTTCTGCATGAAGTAGCCGATGTTCCCGATGATGATCAGGCCGATGACGATGAGGTGACCGATGGACTGGGAGTCCATCCCGGCGGAACCCTTCCCGGGCTTCTTCACCAGCTGCTCGTATTCGGCGGCGCCGCGCATGCCGCCCAGGAAGCCCTTTAACTGCCCGGAACGGATATACTGCTGCACGCCAGAATACATGGTCAGGGAAGCGCCGCCGGTGAGGGGCTTGCCGGCAGGTTCGGAGACATAGGTCATCCATTCACCGTAGCCGGGGGTACCCACGGTGGTCTCGAAGATGACGGCGACGTCGTTCTTGATGGACTTGATGTTGGCCATCATGGGGAACTCGGAGAGCGGTTTGCCCGACCAATCCACGTTCATGGCCCCGCCCCAGAGATCAGTGATCATCATCTTCATGGTCTGCACGGCCTGCAATTTGAAGCCGAGGTTGATCCAGTCCTTCCCGTATTCCTTCCCCATCTCCGTGGCCACGGGTTCAATGGAATCCTGGATGAACTGGGGACCATTGGCGTTGTCAAAGAAGCACATGGCCACGATCTTCAGATTCTTGCGAAAGGCCTGCCGGGCTAGGGCCGTCAGCATGGGGTTGAGCTCCGGGGCATTCCCGGGTCCGGTATCATGGGAGACCAGAATGACGGAACCCGCGGGAAGACTTTCGATGAGATTGTAGACCTTACGGGTATTCTCAGAAACCCCGATGGGCAGGCCCATGGGTTTGATCATCGGGATGAGCATGGCCAGGATGACCAGGATATACACGATCCGCTGGTCGATCTTCAAGAGTCTTTCGTAAAGGGGCATGGACGAACCTCCTTTCGTGAGGGCTAGCTGCCACTGCCGGTCCAGGAGCGCTCCAGACCCAGGAGCACCCGGATGGAGGTGGCGAAGATACCAATGTAGGCGCCGATGTTGATGCCGCGCATCCCGGCCGAGTTAGGCACCGTCAGGATCCAGTCGGAGACCTTGGGAAAACCACTCCAGATGGTCTCGCCGATGGGGGCCTGGCCCAACATGATGAGCACAGCGGCTATCATCAAGATGGCCGCTTCCAGGTTCCTGGCCTTGAAGCTACGGTAGGCCGCGGACACGATGTAAAACCCGAGGATGGCGTAGATGGCCGACCCGATGGGCTGAGAGACGTTGGCGACCATCCACTTGGGGGTGGGACCATCCGGGGTTTGGGCGAGGACGAAGGGCAAATAAAGATAGATCGCCAGCAGGGTCACGATGCTGTAGGTCCAGTTGACTCGCCGGCGCCGGATGTTGTTCACATGGAGCCGCGAGAGCTCAATCATGCCCATCAGCATGGCGAAGGTGGACATTACGATAGACCACTTGTCCAGGGTTGTCACCAGGGCCGGCAGGTTCCAGAAGTTAAAGAACTTGGCCAACATGACCACGAGGCCGGAGACAAAGACGATGATGAGGGGTAGTTCTTTCTGCAATCCTTGACACCTCCTTTGATGCCGGTGTTAGCGGAGCAGGAAATTCACCAGGGCCTGGGAGGAACCGGCCACCGTGGCCCAGATGGTCCCAAAGACGATGAGCAGACCGATGCCGATCTTGAACATGTCCTGGCCCACCACGGTACCGGTGAGGACTGGTTCCTTGGACATGTAGGCGGCGGCCGCGAACATCTCCTCGCCGATCAAGACATAGTCCATGGTGACGATGAAGAAGTGGATCTGGAAGGTATTGGTATTAGCGCCGATCTGAATGGCCCCGGTCTGTGCCCCGGCTTCGGCCAGGATCAGGGCCTCGGCCATCCAGTAACCGTAAAGGATGTTGGCCGCCGGCTTCTCGCGCTGGTAGAGGCCCATAACGGCGACAGTGTAGCTGAACTGGGCGTCGGAGAGGTAGCGGACGTCGTCGGGGTTATAGGCATCCGGACGTCCGGCCTCCAGGTAGGCCTGCTTGACGACTTCCTGGGCCACCGGTTGGACCAGGGGTTGACGGTTGGTGACCAGAAGCCGCGTGTCGTACTGGGCGGCCTTCTTGGCCACCTGGGACAGGACGGCCAGGCCGGCGTAGGTCACGGCGGTGAAACCGGACATCCCAGGGGAGAAGTGGACAGGCCGTCCCATCTCGGTGGCCCGGCCGATGGCCTCATCGATGGCGTCCAGGCCGGCCAGTTTACGGATGGCCGGGATGGGAAGACCCGCCCGGGCCCTCTGAATCATTACCCCGATGGCCACAAAAAGGAGGACCACAAAGATAGCGTCCCACATCATGCCGGGTTGAAAGAACTTGGGTGTGAAGTCCTCCGGCTTGGGGGCTTTGGCCGCGGCGGCCGCCAGATAAAACAGAGAAGACAAAGCATTCACCTCCTCAGTGAATTGAAAAAAGAAGGAATCAACTACCGGCCGGAACGCCACTCAGCACCTCCTTTCCGAGCTTCCGGACGAAGCCGGTGGATCCCCCGGAAACTTGTCTATACCAGAAGTGTTCTACGTATCGAAAAAAAATCCTGCCTAAACGGCGAAGATTTTTTGAAGAAATTTCTCTATTTTTCCTCCTTTGGTCAACCCTTGTCCATCCCTCGTTTATCCAAAGATAGATCGTGCCGTCGCAAGGAATACTATGCAGGGAGACTGCTTGAAAGACGCGGTCTCAGTGGTCTACCCTGAAAACATATGTTCGGAAGCAAACAATGCCAACTAAAGACTTCAAAACCCGTTTTTTGAAAGGGGTTGGTCTAAGAATTAAAACGGAGCAAGCGGAAAGCTAAAACTTAAGGATCAGAATAATTGGCACCCAGCTCCTGGTAAGATTTACCCGTTTTTGTTTTCATCATCTGCTGGTACCGCTGGCGGCATGAGGGTCTACCCTGAAACAAACCAGCTACTTCCAGGGCGCCGCTGCTGTTTCATTACTCTTTGGCGCCGCCAAAAGGCGGCATGGGGATCTCCTAGGAAAGATTGGACAATAAGGAAGGAGTGTCATTGGTATCATGAACTGGCGTAAAGAGCACAGCCCCTTTTATCTCTACCTGGTCGCCGTCTTGATCTCCCTTGTGGCGTTGCTCCTCTTTCATTTCCGCCCCCGGGTGGAGAGGAAACCTCCCACCCCTCCGCCGGTACCGCCACCGGTGAAAATAGAACGCAAACCCCTGGCCCCAGAAATCCTCGCAAGATATGGGCAGGAACCAGTTCTCTCGCTCTATATGGAGGATAGCGGTGAAACCCGCTGGATAAAGATGGAGGAATACCTCCCCGGCGTGGTGGCCGCCGAGGTGGAACCAACCTGGCCCCTGCAAGCCCTGGCGGCTCAGGCCGTGGTCTCCCGCACCCTGACTCTTTTCAGTATGATCCATAAGGTTGGGCCGCGACAGATTCATGGGACCGACGCCTGTACCAGCCCGCAGCATCTGCAGGCCTATAACGAAAGGAAGATAAACGATAGCGTTCGCCAGGCGGTGCAGATGACCCGCGGTCAGGTCCTGGCCTTTGACGGAGCCGTCATCCAAGCCCTCTATCATTCTTGTTCCGGGGGAAAGACGGCCACGCCGGAGGAGGGGTTCCCCTGGCTGGAGGGCCCCGCTCCCTACCTGCTGAGCGTCGACAGTCCCTGCCCAACGGATGCCCCGGAAAAAGAGAGGACCTGGAAGGCCAGTATTCCCAAATCAGAACTGCGGGAAGCGGTGGGTTGGGACGCCGGTCCGGTCCAGACGGCGGAGATAACCAGGAGGGGTCCCTCGGGTCGCAGCGTGGAACTCAAACTGGGAACGAAGACCATCGGAGGTCCCGAATTGCGTCGCCGCTTGGGCAGTGACCGTTTCCGGTCCACCCTCATTACCGGCATCAGCGTTACTGATGACAGCATCGTTTTTACCGGGCGGGGCTGGGGACATGGGGTGGGGTTGGATCAATGGGGGACCTTCGCCCAGGCGCAAGGCGGAAGAAAACATCCGGAGATCCTGCTCTATTACTTTCCCGGAGCCTATCTTTATCAACTATGGAAATGAGACGCCGGCCCTGCTCAGGGCGTTCCCAGGGCCGCCGCCACCACCCGGGAAAAGAGGGCGATCCCTCGTTCCGCCTCGGCCCGGGCTTGTCCCTCTGTTCCCACCTCCACCAGAATGCCCATCGGGTCCAGGTCCTGGTTGTAGTTACCATGGGCCATAAAGATCCCTCGCACCAGGTTCGGGTAGAGGGAGTCGGCCGTCTCCTTCAGACGCCGGGCAAAAAGGAGGTTTGTGGACATGGTGGGGTTCTGGCGGCCAACGACGATCATGATCTGGGCGGTGGGTACGTTTTCAATGGACGTGGCATAGAATCGGGCCGGGGCCGAATCCCGGTGGACGTCAAAGAGGGCATAAGGGTGGTAGTTCTTCAGGGCGTTGAAAACCGTCCGCCGCGACCGGGTGTAGGCCAGGGCATCATGGGGATCATGGCGGCCAAGGTCGTGAATGACTTGAAACCCCTGGTCTTTTAAGCTATCGGCAAAGATGGTGCCGACCTGATAGATCCCCCCGTTTCCGGGGATGTCCGGCCGACCATCGGTAGGGGTGTAGGACTCGTCGGAGTGGGTATGGTAAATGAAGATCAGCTTGCTGGCCAAATCGGCCGGAGCCGGCGCTTGGGCCAGGTTGCTGGCGGTGGAGGTAACGACGGGAGCTTCTTCGTTGGCCCGGTAAAGATCGATGAGGCGGCCCTGCGCTGTATCCCCTTTCACCTGGTAAACCTCGTAAAGGCGGTTATCCTGGGAGAGGTAGCGATCACCCCGGCGCACTGCCAGTCCGGTTTGCAGGAGGATCTCCCCATCTTCTCCCAGTATGGTGTAGAAGCCGAAAGAACGCTCCCTTTCCCCCTTAAGCAAAGCCAGAAGATAGGTGAGGGGGGAACCGGCCCGGTAAGTGGCCAGCCCAGCCGCCAATAGCCCGAGCGACAGGCATACTATCAGGATGACCCGGCTGAAACGTTTCATTTTTTACCTCCGGAGGTGTTCTGCCGATAGTATTCATCCCCAGGAGAGGCAGTATTCGTCCGGAGGGCCAGACTCAAAACGTTACCAGTACTGCTCAAAAGGACCAGAATCAAAAGTCCGGTTTTCTCCGAGCTTACCAGGTCTGGGTCGCTATGATCGAAGCTCCTTAATGACCAGCGACCACCGCACCACGGTGGAGCTGCGGCCGACCAGCGTCCACCCGTCGCCGCGCCGCAAATGACGCGAATAAAGGGCGACCCCCTTTTGGCATACTAAGCCAGAGAGCCGACCTGTTTTATCGAGGAGGTTTTGGGATGCGGCGGCCATGGTTTACCTCGCTTTTGTTCCTGTTCCTGATTTTGCCTCTGCTCATCAGCCCAGTGGGTTGTTTTAGCCGGGCCCAGCGCAAGCCACCTCTGGGGATTATAGGGGCCATGCCCCAGGTCATCGCCTTCTACGAAAAGGGGTGGGGGGGCTTTCTCGTTGGTTCCTGGGAGGCCTTCAAAGCCAACGCCGGGCAGATCCAGACCATCTCCCCCTTTTGGCACAGTATCGACGGCCAGGGTGAGTTGGTTGACTCCAAGTTTGAGAAGGAGGTTCTGGATTTTGCTCATTCTCGCAACATCAAGGTGGTGGCCCTTTTCAACAACAAAAAATACCCCGAAGGTGATAACGGGGCTTTTCTACGCAATGAAGCCGATCGCAAGAAGGTCATTGATCGCATTCTCGCTGTCCTGGACCAAAATGGCTATGACGGTGTCAATGTTGACTTTGAGCTGCTCAAGCCGGATCTGAAAGAAGCCTTGACCGACTTCGTCGACAAGCTGAGTGCCGCCCTGCACGGGAAAAACAAGCTCCTGGCCGTCTCCGTCTTTCCCCAGGTGGATGTATCTCCAGAGATCAGTGGGGTTTACGACTATGCCAGCCTGGCTAAAGCCGCCGATTACCTGGTTTTGATGGCCTATGACAAACACCATGAACAAAGTCCGCCCGGCCCGGTGGCCCCGCTCAAGTGGACGGAGGACAACGTCTCTCACGCTCTCAAGTTCATGCCGGCCAATAAACTGGCCTTGGCTATCGGTTCCTACGGCTATGACTGGCCCCCGGGCGGCAAGGGTGAATACATCCCTGCCAGCGAAGCTTTGCGACGGGCCCAACAGGCGGCCGCCGACGTGCAGTGGGATGAGGACAGTCAGCAAGCCTTCTTTACCTATTCCGTAGGTGGCGAAAAGCACCAGGTTTGGTTCCAAAATGCCGCCAGCGTCAGGCAGAAGATAGATCTGGCCAAAAAGAAGCGGCTCCTGGCCATCGCTCTTTGGCGGTTGGGTTTTGAGGAGCCAGAGGTTTGGAACATAATCAAGTCGGACTTGCGAAAATAACATCGAACTGTCACGGTTGGACAGATTCTGTTACCCTGGCCCAGCCGCTCTCGCTGGTCTCCTTTCGCTCCCGGTTAAACTTGGTCAACTCCGACAGATTGAGGAGGGCGTAACCCTCTGCCCTCAGTTTGGGCAAGATCAACTTCAGGGCGGTCACCGTCATTTCCCTTGGTCCACCATCGTGAAAGAGGATGATGTCACCCGATTGCAAACCGGTGAGGGCGTTGCCGACAATCTTCTCCACGCTACGGTCGCGGGCAAAATCACGGCTATCCTCCGACCAGAGGACGATGGTATAACCCCTTTTGGCCAGAAAATCGGCCAGGGCTTGGTTGTATTCGCCGTAGGGGGGGCGGAAGAAGCGAGGCCGTTGGCCGGTAATCTTGAGAATGATGTCCTCTGTCTTACCGATTTCCTCTTGCAGCTGCTTTTCCGACAAAGAGTTCATCCGCGGATGTGAGTAGGTATGGTTGGCCAAATCGTGGCCCTCGGCCACAATCCGCAAGGCCAGTTCAGGGAACATCTGCAGCTGTTTGCCGACGGCAAAGAAGGTGGCCCGGCCACCATAGGCCGCCAGGAGGTCCAAGATTTCGGAAGTGGCCACATCCGGCCCGTCATCGAAGGTCAGGGCCAGCACCTTCTCCTGTGTCTCCACGTAGCGTATGATATTGCCCCCGTTTTTTCCCCACCGTGCCGCGGGTATCTCCTGGGGTTCCGCCTCGGCAAAAACGATTATTACAACGAACAAGAAGAACCAGAAAAGGTAACGGTGTCTTTTCGAATTCCCCCCGCCGGAGGGCTGGAAAAGATCCCTACGCAGGTTATATACCTTGAACGGTCCAACGCCCATCGCGAGCCCTCCATTTTGGGAACCGGACTGATGGCCAATTTCCCTAAAATCCTATGAAAAACCCCAACTTTATAAGACAGTGGACGGCCGTGACCATGATGGTTTATATTGTTGTCCCCACCATTTATTGCAGTTGACATAACGTGTGCGGACGTCTATAATATTGGCACGCGCCACGGCAGGAAAAAACGAAAGGAGATGAAAACGATGACTCGTCAAAAAGTCACCGCTATCGTAATCCTGGTCGCCCTCCTGCTTGTCTTTACTGTGGCCGGTGTTTATGCTGCGGGCAAGCTTCGGGGTAATCCGGTCACGATCTCGGTCGACGGAGAGGCTAAGACGCTGCTGGTCAAGAAGGGAGCCACCGTCCAGGAGGCCCTGGATCAGGCCGGCGTGACCCTAGGACCCCAAGACCGGGTGCATCCGGGGCTGTGGGAGAGGGTGGCCTATGGGGCCAGTCTCCAGATCACCCGAGTGCAAATGAAGACGAGGTTCGAGGAAATTGCCCTCCCCTATAAGACCGAAGTAAACCGCGACGCTTCCCTTCCCAAGGGGCAAACTGCCACCCGCCGGGAGGGTCGCGCTGGGGTCCAGAGAAGGGAAATCAGGGAGATCTACGAGGACGGCCAATTGGTCAGCAGTCAGCTAGTTGCTGCGAACGTCCTTCGGGAACCGGTTGATCAAGTCGAAGTCGTAGGAACTGGGCCGGAACGGGTGGTGACCCGCGGGGGCACGCCCATCCGGTATAAGAAGGCGATGGAGATGGTGGCCACAGCCTACGATGCCACCTACGAATCCAACGACCGGTGGACAGGCTATCCTTCTGCCCTCGGTTTGCCGCTGGAACACGGGATTGTGGCTGTGGACCCAGAGGTTATCCCCCTGGGGACCAGACTCTATGTCGAGGGTTACGGGCTGGCCCTTGCCGCCGATACCGGCGGGGCCATCAAAGGTAACCGCATTGACCTCTTCTTTGACGACCCGGCTGAGGTCGACAAATATGGGATCAAGACAGTGAAGGTCTACATCCTGGAGTAGGGGACTCCCGGCAAACAGCTTCCTTAAGGAGACCGCTGAAAAACACCCATCTGCGGTGTGGCGCAATCTGCGAGAAAGAACCTCTTTATTAAGGGGGGCGCTACTATTGCAGATTGTCGCTCCGGCGGCACCTTTTCCGCAAAAACTGCTGGGTCTCGGTTCTTGGACCGGGACCCAATTCTTTATTGACGCCCCGGCGAAAGGGGTTATAATCTTTTCTTGGGGGAATTGGATTGACGGAAAAAGTCGGGTTTATCTCCCTGGGCTGTCCAAAAAACCGGGTGGATTCTGAGTACATGCTCGGTCTGCTGGAAGGGGAGGGCTTCCAAATGGAACGCCGCCCTGAAGAGGCTGACGTTCTCTTGGTAAACACCTGCACCTTCATTGAACAGGCCCAAAGGGAATCCATCGAGGCTATCCTGGAAGCGGCTCAGTGGAAAGAGAAGGGTCGCTGCCGGGCCTTGGTAGTCACCGGATGCCTGGCCCAAAGGTACGGTGAGGAGTTAAGAAGAGAGCTTCCCGAAGTGGACGTGATCCTGGGAACCGGCGGTCTGGATGGACTCCCCGGTCTGGTCAGGCAGGCCCTGGCCAGGGTTCCCTCTACCGCCTTGAGCTACCCCGGGTACGTCCCGGGGCTGGTGCCCCGACTGTTATCCACCCCTTCCCATCTTGGCTATCTTAAGATCGCCGAGGGCTGTAATAACCATTGCTCCTTTTGTATTATTCCCGCGGTGCGAGGCCGGTTCCGCAGTCGGCGGCCCGAGGTTCTCCTGGAGGAGGCCAGAGCGTTGGCCGCCTTGGGGGTCAAGGAATTGATCCTGGTGGCGCAGGATGTCACGTCCTACGGGCGGGATCTGGAGCGGTCCGGGCCTCTGGCCCGACCGGGCCTCAAGAAGGAGGTCAAGAAAGATTCTGCGGAAGAGCCTTTTGCGGAAGAGTCGGCCCACATCCCCGTAGGACTCCAGCGAGAGATGCCTGCCGCATCCGGTACTGACCTGGCCGAGCTGCTCCAGCGCCTGCATGAACTGGAGGACCTGAAATGGATCAGGCTTCTTTATACTTACCCGGGGAAAATCAATGAACGGCTCCTCACCGCCATGGCGGGCAGCCGCAAGGTCGTTCGTTACCTGGATCTTCCCCTGCAACACGCCAGCCGCAAGATCCTGCGGGAGATGCGCCGGGCCGGTGATCAAGAGACCTATATGAGATTGATCGAGAGAATCCGCCGGGCTTTACCGGGTGTGGTCTTGAGGAGTTCTTTTATCGTCGGTTTCCCCGGAGAAAGGGAGAGCGATTTTCTGGAGCTTCTCGATTTCCTGCGACTGGTCGAGATTGATCGGGTGGGGATCTTCCAGTACTCCCAGGAAAGGGGGACACCAGCCGGGGAACGACCCGACCAGGTCCCACCGGAGGTCAAGGAGGAAAGATATAACCAGGCCATGGCCCTCCAGCGGGAGATCGCCCAGGTCCGCAACCAGCGCCAGGTGGGTCAGGTCAGGGAGTTCCTGGTGGAGAGGGTTACCCCTTCTGGTCAGGTCTACGGTCGCTGGGAAGGTCAGGCCCCAGAGATAGATGGCCAGACGATTCTCTACTGGCGCGGTAAAAGGGAAGAAGGGGGGACAGGTGGGCCAGCGCTGAAGAGCCCTCCAGCCGCGCGCGTTGATGCCAAGGGAAAAGCCAGGCCAGTGCCGGGCGATTTTTTCCGTGTTCTACTCACGGCCGCTGGTCCCTATGACTTTGCGGCCCAACCGGTTGACTCATAGAGACCAAAAGGACCGGGAAACCCTTTTCAGACAAGGGATATATTACAGTTTTGCGGACCTGGTGAAAAAGCACCAGGTCTGTGCTATAATTATGTCAAACTGTGTCAGTTTGAGACAGGTCTCGGGGCAAGGGATTTCTTGAAGGGGGGCGGGTGATCCGTGCAATATAAAGGCTATCGCATCCCCGTGGTGCTCTTGAGTCTGGCCATTACGGTGACTCTCCTGGCCGGGGTAGCCCTGCTTTCCGAATACACCCTGGTCCGCCTTCCCCTGATCCGCACTTTGCAGGGGATCGAAGGGGTCCAGGAAGTAAGATTGGAGCGGGGCGCCAAAGGGGATGTGATTCTGGTTCGCCTGGCCTCCGTAGCGGACTTGCGCAAAACCTATGGCCAGCTTTATCAAAAGGCTCTGTCCTATGAAAAGTCCGCTGCCTTTAGTCTGAGGTTATTGGACAACCGCGACCAGGCCCTGGAAAAGACCTATTATCGTCTGAATTTTTCGCTCCAGGAAGCCCTGGCTACCGGACAATTCTCCAGACTACGGGATGAGCTTGATCGTCTGGACCAGACCCTGGATCGCGCCCAGGCCGAAATTGATGGGGATTACGTCTACCTTCAGCTGCATCAGGGCCAGAACTACCTTTATGAGGTAGTACCACGTCAGGCCCAGGTTGGCAGCCAGGTTTCGAAGGGAGGGCTTTGGCCATGAAAAAGGAGGTCATCCTGGGGGTAGTCCTGGGGAGCCTGGCCTTCCTCCTCTGGCAGGGCTACAATATCTGGCCGCTGGCTTTTCTGGCCGGGCTATTCTATCTTCTTTATCAGACGACGGCTCTGAGGACCCTACAGAAGAGGTTCGTGGCCGTGGATAACAAGAATACCTCTTTAGGAGTAAGCTTCAGCGACATTGGCGGACAGAACACGGCCATCAACGAATTAGTGGAAGCCCTGGATTTTGTGAACAAAATCGATCAAATCAAGAAACTTGGGATTAGGCCCCTTAAGGGACTTCTCCTAACCGGACCACCAGGCACTGGTAAGACCATGCTGGCCAAGGCGGCGGCTAATTATACCAATTCGGCCTTCCTGGCCACCTCCGGCAGCGAATTCATCGAGGTTTATGCCGGAGTAGGGGCGCAAAGGGTACGCCAGGTCTTTCACCAAGCCAGGGAGCTGGCCCACCAGAATAATAAGAAGAGCGCCATCGTTTTTATCGATGAGATTGAGGTTCTGGGCGGAAAACGGGGGCAGTTCAATGGCCATCTCGAATATGACCAGACCATTAACCAACTCCTGGTGGAAATGGACGGGCTGTCTCTGGACGAAGAGATTCGCCTCTTGGTCGTGGGAGCTACCAATCGAGCCGACTTGCTGGATCAGGCGCTCCTGCGACCGGGACGTTTTGACCGGCTGGTGCGGGTGGATCTTCCCGATCGGGAGGGACGCTTGCAGATCCTAAAGCTTCAGACGAGGAATAAGCCCCTGGCCGAAGGAGTCGACCTGGAAGAAATCGCCCGCGAGACCTTTGGTTTTTCCGGCGCTCACCTGGAAAGCCTGGCCAATGAGGCCGCTATCTTAGCCCTGCGTCAGGAGAAAGAAGTCATCACCCAGGAGAATTTGCGGGAGGCCATCGACAAGGTCATTATGGGGGAAAAACTGGAGAGGCGACCCAAAGAGGAAGAAATGCGACGCATCGCCCTCCACGAGGCCGGTCATGCCCTGGCGGGGGAGGCCCTTCGTCCCGGCTCCGTTTCCTCCATCAATGTTTCATCGCGAGGCCGGGCGCTGGGCTATGTGCGTCATTCGCCGCTGGATGATCCCTTTGTTTACCCCCGTGAGGATTTGGAGGAAGAGATCGCCATCCTTCTGGGAGGGGCCGTTGCCGAGGAGATCGTTTACGGGAGCCGGAGTACCGGTTCCGGTAACGACTTTGAGAAGGTGGTGGAGGTGGCCCGCCGGATCATTCACCTGGGCATGTCTGACCTGGGCATCGTTGACCCGGAGAGGCTTCCTCAGGAGACCTTCCAGAAGACCCTTAGTGACATCCTCAAGCGCCAGGAGGAGAGGATCCACCTCCTTCTGGAGGAAAGGCGCGGGCTCCTGGAATACCTGACCCAACGCCTGATTGAAAAGGAATCCCTGTCGGGTGAGGAACTGCGCAGCCTCATGCGCGAGGTCGCCTGATGAAGAAGCAGTCGGCACGCTGGCCCCGGAGTTTGCTCTGGGGCCATTTTTCATATAGGTTTTATCCGGCCATCCTTTTGCCCCCTGGACAAGAACTCAGGTTATGGTAGAATATCTTAGAACAAATGTTTGAAACGGGGGAGGGCAGCGCCATGTCGGTGGAATCTCAGTTCCGCCTGCCAGCGCAAATCCTTTGATCGTCGAGATTCTATCGGTAGGGACCGAACTACTCCTGGGTGAGACCATCAATACCAACGCTGCCTACCTGGGGCAGCTCCTTTCCGAGAATGGGTTCAACGTTTATCATCAGGTTACCGTGGGTGATAACGAAGCCCGTCTGGAGGCAGCCCTCCGGCAGGCGCTGGCCCGGGCTGACGTTATTGTTGTCTCCGGAGGGCTGGGGCCCACGGAAGATGACCTGACTCGGGAAACAGCAGCGCGAGTACTGGGTGTGCCTTTGGAGTTAGATGAGACCATCTTGAAGGAAATAGAGGAGTTCTTCCGGCGAAGAGGGAGCCGGATGTCCGAGAATAACCGCCGTCAGGCCATGGTTCCGCGCGGCGCCCTGGCGATTCACAACCGGAAAGGAACGGCTCCCGGTTTGATCATGCGGGAGAAGGAGAGAGTGCTGGTTCTCTTACCAGGACCACCCTTTGAACTTAGACCCATGGTGGAGGAGGTTGTCTTGCCGCATCTGCATGGCCTTTTCCCCCAGGGTGCAGTTTTGGTGCGACGGATCCTGAAGATTGGCGGAATGGGAGAATCCCACGTCGCCGAGAGGGTGGGTGAATTATTTTCCCTGGCCAACCCCACCGTCGCCCCCTACGCCAAACCGGGGGAGGTGCATCTTCGCCTGGCTGCCCGGGCCCCGGATCGGGAAAAGGCTCTGGCCCTCATCGCACCGGTGGAGCAGGAAATCCGGCACCGCTTAGCGAAGCATATTTTCGGAGAAGACAATGCCACTCTGGAAGGGGTGGTCGGGGATCTATTGCGCCGGAACGGTCTGAGCCTGGCGGTGGCTGAGTCCTGCACCGGCGGAGGGGTGATGGCCCGGCTCACCTCGGTGGCGGGAAGCTCCGAATATCTTCTCCTGGGCGCCGTGACCTATGCCCTGGCGACCAAGGTTGCCCTGCTGGGGATCCCTGAGGCTACCGCCCTGGAGACAGGGGGGGTCAGTCCGGAGGTAGCCCTGGCCATGGCAAAAGGGGCCAGGCGATTGAGCCGGGCTTCCGTGGGGATTGCCACTACCGGCTATGCCGGGCCTACCGGCGGGACAGAAGAGGATCCCGTGGGCACCGTCTATCTGGCGGTGAGCGGCCCGCGGGGGGAAAAGGTAAAACGGGCCTGGTTCGCGGGCAACCGTCAAGATATTCAAGCCCGTGCCACCCAGGAGATGCTTACCATCCTCTGGCAGTACCTGGCGTCATAACCAGTGCGAGACTGCTGACAAACTGCGGTCGGAGGAGCGTCTAACGTGAAAGTCCGCCTCTTTGTAGCCTGTGCCATCTCGGATGGGGTGCGGGAGAGAGTGATGCGCATGGTGAAAATCCTCAAGCCCATCCGAGCCGATATCAAATGGGTGGAAACAGAAAACCTCCACCTTACGGTCAAGTTCCTGGATGAGATCCCTGAACACAGGATACCAGTCTTGATAGAAGGCCTGTCAGAGGCGGTAGCCGGTTTCAAACCCTTCCGGGCCGAGTTCCGGGGAACCGGAGTCTTTCCCAACCCCAAGCACCCAACGGTACTTTGGGTGGGCCTGGAGCATGGGCGG
Organism: Bacillota bacterium; assembly: GCA_023475165.1. Taxonomy (GTDB): domain Bacteria; phylum Bacillota; class Sulfobacillia; order JAMCWA01; family JAMCWA01; genus JAMCWA01. Next base: position 23,313 of record JAMCWA010000034.1, read on the forward strand.
GACGAATTGCGCAGCCTGGCGCGCCGGGTGGAGGACTCCCTGGAGAAGCGAGGTTTTCCCAGGGAGCGAAAGGAGTATACGGCCCACCTGACGGTGGGGCGGATCCGGGGCACGTATAATCTCACCGGTCTTCTGACCAGGGCGCAGGACTGGCACGAGGCCTGGTTTGGGTACATGATAGTCGACCGCCTTTTCCTGGTCAAGAGCACCCTCTTTCCTATGGGCCCACGCTATGAACCGCTGGCTTCCTTTTTGTTGGACAAAGAGAAGGACGGTCCATATATTTCTGAGTTGGGAGGCTGAAGTCTCTTGCCTTGGCAAGGGGGACATGGTATAGTTAGTGATGACAGGTGCTGCCAGGGAGGGTAATATATGCTAGAAAAGGAAAAGGCTCTGGAGATGGCTGTAGCCAACATTGAAAAACAGTTTGGCAAGGGCGCCATCATGAAGCTGGGTGAGTCGGCGCGCCTTCAGGTGGAGGTTATACCCACTGGTGCCCTGGGTCTGGACATTGCCCTGGGGGTGGGGGGAATTCCACGCGGTCGGGTGGTAGAGATCTACGGCCCGGAAGCTTCCGGTAAGACCACCGTCGCCCTGCACATCGTGGCTGAGGCGCAGCGGGCCGGTGGCGTGGCCGCCTTCATTGATGCCGAGCACGCCTTAGACCCCCTTTAGGCCAGGAGATGTCGCCCGGAGGTCGACAATCTGCTAATCTCCCAGCCCGATATGGGCGAGCAAGCCTTGGAGATCGCCGAGGCCTTGGTGCGCAGCGGCGCCGTCGACGTCATTGTCGTCGATTCGGTGGCAGCACTGGTGCCGCGGGCCGAGATTGAAGGGGATATGGGGGACGCTCACGTCGGGCTGCAGGCCCGCCTTATGTCCCAGGCCCTCCGCAAGTTAACTGGGGCCATCAGCAAGTCTAAAACGGTGGCCATCTTCATCAATCAGCTCCGCGAAAAGGTCGGGGTAATGTTTGGTAACCCCGAAGTAACACCAGGAGGGCGGGCCTTGAAGTTTTATGCCTCGGTACGTTTGGAGGTCAGGAAGGTGGAAACCCTCAAACAGGGACAGGAGGTCATCGGCAGCCGGACCAGGGTCAAGGTGGTCAAGAATAAGGTGGCCCCGCCTTTCAAGCAGGCGGAGTTTGATATCGTTTATGGCCAGGGGATTTCCCGAGAGGGCGGACTTATAGACCTCGGAGCCGAAATGGGTGTTATAACTAAGCTCGGGACATGGTATTCTTATGGGGATCTCCGCTTGGGCCAAGGCCGGGAGAATGCCAAGGACTATGTTCGGCAGCACCCGGAGATCTACCAGGAAGTTGAAAAGAAAATCCGGCAGGCTTTGAGCCTTGGAACAATAAAGGCCCATGCCGCCAGTGATGACGGCCCCAGGGAGTGACTCACTTGAAGACCTGGGATGAAGCCTGGGAGTTTGCCCTCCGGTTACTGGGCTACCGGGGCCGGAGCAAAAAGGAGTTATCAGATAGGCTGAAGAGGCGAGGCTTCCCGGAAGACTTGACCAGCGGGGTAATCTCCCGCCTGGAGGAACTTGGCCTTTTGGACGACGCGACCTATGCGCGCCGTTGGATTCAATCACGTGCCGAGTTGCGACCCTCCGGGCGACATCTCCTGGCCTGGGAGCTGGAGCAAAAGGGGATTGATTCAGCTTTAGTTCGGGCGCAAATGGATGAGGAGCTTCCGCTGGAAAGGGAAGAGGAGTTGGCCCTCGCCCTGGCCAGAAAGCGCCTGATGCAGCTCAAGGGAGTGGAGAAGAAGAGAGCCTGGGGCAAATTGGCCAACTTCTTAAGCCGGCGGGGTTTTGATTGGGAGGTCATCCAGCTGGTGCTGAACAGGCTTCTGGATGACGACTGAAGAACCATCTTCCGAACGGCGCGAAGCCACTTGAGCAAACACCAAAGGTCAGGACGGCTCGCTGCAACCCGGAACGGAGCGAGCTATTTTTTCCTGCCCTTGACAATTTCTTAAAGACCATTTAAAATCAAATGGGATTCTGTAAAGAAGCGAGGGGACTTTCTCGCCAGACCTCCAGAACCCAGTCCGATCTTCTTACAATAGTACTTTTCCCAGTAAGGGAGGTGAAAAGCATTCAGTTTACGTCCCTTTTGTTATGGTTTTTGGCTATCGTAGTTGCCATTGTGGCCTTCGGATTAGGATATATAGTAAGGCGCCTGATGGCGGAGGCAAGGATAAAGTCTGCCGAAGTCCAGGCCCGTGAGCTAATCGGTAAGGCGGAAAAAGAGGCCGAGGCCAAAAAGAGAGAAGCCATCCTGGAGGCTAAGGAGGAGGTTCACCGTCTCCGCAGCGATTTAGACCGGGAAACCCGGGACCGACGGGCCGAACTGCAACGTCTGGAGCGGCGTCTCCTGCAGAAGGAGGAGACCTTAGATCGTAAGATTGATTCCCTGGAGCGCCGGGAAGAAAGCCTGAGTAAGAAGGAAAAGGAACTGGAGAGGACTCAGGAAGGTCTAAATGAGATTCGGGCGCGCCAGTTGGCCGAGATGGAGCGGATCTCCGGGTTAACCCAGGAAGAAGCCAAGAAACTCCTCTTGAACACCGTGGAGGAGGAGATCAAGCGAGAGACGGCCTTACTGATCAAAGAGATAGAATCTCAGGCGAAGGAAGAAGCCGAGAAACGGGCCAAGGACATTTTGGCGCTAGCCATTCAGCGAACCGCCGCCGACCACGCGGCTGAGGTGACCGTTTCTGTGGTCGAGCTTCCCAACGATGAGATGAAGGGACGCATCATTGGCCGGGAAGGCCGGAATATCAGGACCCTGGAAACCCTGACGGGAATTGATCTGATCATAGACGACACCCCAGAAGCGGTGATCCTTTCGGGTTTTGATCCAATCCGTCGCGAGGTAGCCAGGGTGGCCTTGGAGAAGCTCATTGCCGACGGGCGAATCCACCCGGCCCGGATTGAGGAGATGGTGGAGAAGGCGCGGCGCGATGTGGACAATCGCATCCGCGAGGAAGGGGAAGCGGCTACTTTCCAAACGGGTGTTCATGGGGTCCACCCCGAGATCGTTAAGCTCCTGGGGAGGTTGAAGTTCCGAACCAGTTACGGTCAGAACGTTCTCAAACACTCAATTGAAGTGTCGCAATTAGCGGCAGTCATGGCGGCTGAGCTCGGGGCCGACGTTTCAGTGGCCAGGCGGGCCGGTTTGCTCCATGATATCGGCAAGGCTGTTGACCATGAGGTGGAAGGCTCGCATGTCTCTATCGGCATCTCCCTCTTAAAGAAGTATCGGGAAGCCCCGGAGGTCACTCACGCCGTTGAGGCGCACCACGGTGATGTGGAGCCTCATTCCGTTGAGGCCTTCCTGGTGGCGGCCGCGGACGCCGTTTCTGCCGCCCGACCGGGCGCTCGCCGGGAAACCTTGGAATCCTACCTGAAACGTCTGGAGAAGTTAGAAGAGATCGCCAATGCCTTTGAGGGAGTCGAAAAGACCTACGCCATTCAGGCTGGTCGCGAGATCAGAATCATGGTAAAGCCGGAAAGAATCGATGATCTGGCCGCCATTCGGTTGGCCAGAGACATTGTAAAAAGAATCGAGACTGAACTGGAGTATCCCGGACAAATCAAGGTTACCGTTATCCGAGAAACGAGAGCCGTAGACTACGCCAAGTAATCCGGAAATAGGTCAGGAGACGACCGGGCGGTCGTCTCCTTTCCATGTACTTGTGGAAGAAAAAGAGGATTTCCCCCCACCATGCCGAATCTGATTGGAAGAGGGGAAGGGGGATGAGATAAATGGGAGATAATATTGAAGAGCAGAATTCCAAGAGTGCCAACCTTTTGGTCTCCCTTCTGATTCGCTATCCCGAACTGGCCACCGTCAAATTCGAACCTGAAGCCCGGGCCTTGAGATTCACTTTCCTTTTACGTGGGAATCTCAACAGCCACGAGAATCAGGACAGCCTGGCCCGGATCGCCTCTTACCTGAAGACTTACGCCGCTCTTACCCGGCAGGAACCGCTGGTTTCCCAGGTTTCCACCCACAGGTTGGGTGGCATGACTGTTCTGGAATTTCAGCGGGACCTGGCGACCCTGAATCAGGAGGAACTGTCTCTAATCATCACCATAGTGCGGCAGGAGTTCGGCCCGACCCTCTCCAGCGAGGAGAACCCCTCCCTGGGTGAGGAAGAGCTACTCTTACAAGAGGAGTTTATTGAGGAGATCCTGGAGGACATCAAGATCTCCCAGCCGGACAAATATCTCATTGCCTTTCGCGAGGAAGGCCGGGTGCTGGTGTTCAATAAGTAGGTGAAGACAGAATGCGTATCTTGGCCATTGGTGATATCGTTGGTAAGCCCGGGCGCCAAATTACCGCCCAGATCCTGCCCTCCCTGTTGCGGGAAGAAGGCATTGACTTTGTTTTGGCTAACGGGGAAAATGCGGCGGGGGGCACAGGAATAACGCGGGAGGTGGCTGATGACCTCTTCTCGTTGGGCATTGACGTTCTGACCATGGGTAACCACGTCTGGGACAAAAAAGAGATATTTGAATTTATCGGGGAAGAGAAGCGTTTGGTGCGGCCCCTGAATTATCCGCCTGGTGCCCCAGGCCGGGGTTCTGTCATCTTACGTGGTCCGGGTTTTACCAATATTGCCGTCGTCAACGCCGCCGGGCGCGTCTTCAATCCGGTAAATCTGGACTGCCCCTTTCGTACTCTAGAAAAAGAGGTGGAAGCCCTTCGCCAGCAAACACCTCTGGTTTTGGTGGATTTTCATGCCGAGGCCACCTCGGAAAAAATGGCTTTGGCCTGGTATCTGGATGGGAAGGTAACGGCCCTGCTGGGTACCCACACTCATGTCCAGACATCGGACGAGAGGGTCCTGCCGGGCGGGACGGCGTTCATTACCGACGTGGGAATGACAGGCCCTTATAACTCGGTCATCGGGGTCGGCAAGAAAGAAGTCATTGAGCGGTTCTTGACCCAACTGCCGGCTCGCTTTGATGTAGCCAAAGGGCCTTCCCAGTTTTCCGCCGTCCTTCTGGATGTGGACGAGACGACGGGCCGGTCCAGAGGCATCACCAGGATTTTCCTCAGACTGACCTAGACCCAGCCGAAGGGCTGCAGCCGTAGCACCAGACTGCGGACCCTATGACCGACACAGATTTCTCTTGGAGCACGACAATGGAAGCTGACTTGCATATCCATACCATGGCCTCTGACGGGACCAACAGTCCCGAGGAGGTGGTGGACTTGGCTAAGAAGGCGGGACTGGCGGCCATCGGGATTACTGATCATGATACTGTCGACGGGATCGCCCCGGCCCTGGCCAGGGGAATGCGCCTGGGGGTGGAGGTAGTCCCCGGGGTGGAAATCAACACGGAGTGGGAAGGCCTGGAGATTCACATTCTGGGTTATTGCTGCCATCTGGATGATGGGCCCCTTTTGCAACTATTGAAAGAACTACGCCAGGGCCGCGCGCGGCGACTGGAACGGATGCTGGAGCGCTTACGGGAGGTGGGGCTTCCCCTTTCCCGGGAACGGGTGCTGGAAATCGGTGGTCCAGGGGCAGTGGGGAGGCCACATGTAGCCAGGGCCATGCTAGAGGCTGGATACGTTTCCTCCATCAGGGAGGCCTTTGAGAGATTTCTGGGGACGGGTCGAGTGGCTTATGTGGGCAGGGATAAGCTCTCCCCCGACCAGGCCATTCAGAAGATCCTCCACTCTGGGGGTGTCCCGGTACTGGCCCACCCAGGTCTTCTGGAACGAGACGATCTCATCAGGGGGATGGTGGACTCTGGGCTCATGGGCCTGGAGGTCTACTACCCCCAGCACAGCCAGGTCCAGACCAAGCACTACCTAGAGCTGGCCAGACTCCATGGGTTATTAGTCACTGGTGGATCTGATTGGCATGGGGCAGCCTTCAATCGCAGTGGTAGTCTTGGAGAGTTCCGGGTACAATACGAACTGGTACAAGTCTTGAAGAAGGCAGCGCGATCCCTGGAGAATACTCGGAACCTCCGTTTAGAGTCGTAATCTCGCGCCAGATGCCGCCAGGACGAGACCACTCAAAAAAGCCCAGATGCTCAGGAGACTGCTTAGGAAAAGTTCTTCGGCATTGCGCCACACAGATGGGTGTTTTTCAGCACTATTCTTGGATTAGGGAAGGAATACCTGGTCTCCCTGTCGACTATAATACTACTGTGCTTCAGGCGAGGCCAAACCAGGCGGAGCGACACAGCCGATGGACTTTTTCAGCGGTCTCTTGGGGGGCGACAGGGTGGCATGGAAGAGAAGGATTATGTTTCCTACCTGGAGTCTCAGGTCAAATTCTTGGAGGAACGCGTCCGCAGTCTACGGGCGGGTCGACGCATCCTCATGAATCTTCTACAAGCCCAGGAACAGGAAAAGAGGGTGAGCCTCAGTCGCCTGGATAGGGAAAAGAAGCAACTCGCCCGGAAAAATCGCCTTTATGCCCGGGAGGTCCTGGAACGTAGCCTCCAGATCCGAAAGCTGGAACGGTCTTTGTGGGAATGGCAGCAGGACGGAACCAAGCGTCGCTCGTCCGGGTCACCTCCTTCTGACGCTCGTGGGCGCGATTCTAGCTAGATAAATCAGAGGACGTCAAAGCACCCTCAAGAGGTTGCTTCACCGGGCTATACCCAGTGCCTTAGGCGCGAGTCGCGCCCTAAGCGGGCGCGTGAGTCAAAAAAACAGACAGCCAAACGTGGCACGGCCAGGCAGGGGAGGCCAGCAAGGGGAAAGGGGGATTATCTCCCCCTTTCGTTGTCCGGATATTCTTCTTCCAGGTCATCGTCGAGTACCCAGTCGTTACCCCACCACCCGGAAATGGGACGGAAGTTTAGCTGGCTGTCTTGATCGACCATTGATTCGTATGGTTCCTGAGGACGGAGATCTCGCCAAAAGCCCCGCGTTGATTGGCCGGGCCCTCGGTTTCCTGAGGAAGGTGAACTGGCAGTCCGAAGACTCTTTGGCCCCCTGGCCTTGTCCACAACAATCACCCCAGGCTTAGTATGCCTCGAAAGACCGCCGAGAAACCGCCGAAAAACCACCATCTGCTTTGGCGCAATCCGCCGGGAGGAAATTCTTTATCAAACTCCTATTTTTGCGCCGCCTCCAGGATATATGACCAATCACAGTTATTCTCCAAGCTACTCTTGGCCAGGGCAATCCCCCTGGCATCATTGGGTCGGATTTTTCGGGTAACCTCGTGAAGTTTTTCAACGGTGGTGAAGGTGTCGTAGTGGACCAGGATGACCGGAACTCCCTTTTCGTGAGCCCGGGTGAGCACATTGACGCTGGGGTAGAGCCCGCCGGTGAGGATCAGGACGGAGGTGTTGGTTTCCAGGGCAGCCAGCGCCACATCGGCCCGATCGCCGCCGGTTACCACAGCCTTATTGGGGGTGCGCCGGAAGTACTCGAGCGCACTGTCCAGGGTCATGGCCCCAATGAGGACCTCCTCGACGATGAGGTCCATCTTCTCTTCGCCTTCCAGGATCTCCCCGCCCAGGATATCATAGTACTGCTGTACCGTGGGTGAAGATATGCTCGGGTTCTTGGGGATAACACCCAGGACACGGAAGTCCCGCCGCTCCAGAATGGGCTTATAAACCCCAAGGGTCTTGTCCAGGATCGGTCGCGGCACGTTATTGAAGATGGTGCCCAGGAAGTTAATTCCCTTGGCGCGCAGGTGCTCGTTGTAAAAGAGGACGGTATCCAACCCCAGGTCGTTTTCGATTTTTTTTATGGTCAGGGCCATGGACTTAAAGCGGTTGGCCAGGGAAAAGGCATCCAGTCCCAGACCGGCAAAGGTTTGGGGTGAGGTCGTCCCTTCTATAACCGTCAGGTCAGCCCCCTTGGAGACCCTTTCGAAGCTGTGGAGGACCCTTTCTAGGCTTTCTTCCGGATTACGGTAGCGGGTGAGATAGTAGGCGCTGGTGGTGACCGGTACCAAAACCTCAAGAGGCTCCTTCATCTTAAGGACATGATGCATGAGGATGGCGTCTTCGTCCTCCGGTCGACCGGCCCCAACAGGCTTAAAATAGGCTACCTTCAAGCCCTGTTCCTGGAGCTTCAGGGCTAGCCCCAGGCAGACGGCAGTCTTGCCACTGCCCGCATTTCCCATGACATAAAGGCTCTTCATATCCCTCACCCCTCATTTTTTGTTAGACTAAGAGGCAATGGTGATCTTGACATCCAGGGCGGATACCCCTTTCTCATAAGCCAGGAGCGGGTTTATATCCAGTTCTGTAATCTCAGGGAAGTCCCGAACCAGTTGCGCCACTTGGCCGATGGTCTCCACCACACTCTTGACATCGGCGGGGGCATCACCTCGGAAACCCTTGAGCAGGGTAAAGGCCTTGGTTTCCCGGATCATCCGCTCGATCTCCCGTTGTGTCAATCCCTGCGCCAGTCGGAAGGAGACATCCTTAAGCAGGTTGACGTAGATCCCGCCTAAGCCGAACATAAGCAGCGGCCCGAACTGAACATCACGCTTCATGCCGATGATAAGTTCCCGCCCCCGCGGGACCATCTTCTGAACCTCTATGCCGCAAATCTGGACGTTTCCCAAGTAGTGATGGACATTGTCCAGAATATCCACAAAGGCCCTCTCCACCTCACCAGATGAGTTCAAATTGAGCTTGACACCGCCGACGTCGGTCTTGTGCAGGATCTTCGGCGAGGCCACCTTCAAGACCACAGGATACCCCACCTCTTCGGCGAAGGTGGCCGCCTGTTCCGGGGTAACCGCCAGAGAAGTGGGGGCAACGGTGATCCCGTAATGAGCCAGGACCTCCGCTCCTTCACTCCCTAGCAAAACCACTCGGTCCAGATCACGGACTTCCCTAAAGATGTCGGCTACGCGTCTCTTCTCCCCAAGGAAGGAGTATTCCCTTTCCTCTTTGGCCTCAAGCCGGTGCTGGTTGTAACGAACCAAACCGGCCAGGGAACCGATGGCCGGCTCGGGAAAGGGGAAGCAGGGAATGTTACTGCGAGAAAGCCTCTCGGCGGCCTCCACCACCTTGGTGCCACCCATGAAGGCAGTGACAACGGGTTTATCCGGGAAATTCTTTCTAATGTCGATGATGACCCCGGCCACCTTCAAGGGATCCAGGGTGGCGGTCGGCGTCAGGAGCACCAGGACACTGTCGACGCCGGGGTCAGCCAGGACAGTGTTGAGGGCGAAGGCGTAGCGGCGCTCATCGGCGTCCCCGATAACATCTACCGGGTTATAGACATTGGCCTCAAGGGGGAGGTTTTTCCGAAGGTTATCCACCGTCTCTTTCGTAAAACGGGCCATCTTCAGATCCTGGTGTTCCACGTTATCGGTAGCGATAATGCCAGGGCCGCCGGAATTGGTAACGATGGCTACCCGGTCCCCCTTGGGAATAGGCTGAGTGGCAAAGGCTATGGCCAGGTTGAAAAGCTCTTCCATGCTTCTGGCCCGCAGGATTCCGCTCTGCTTGAAGGCCGTTTCATAGGCCTGATCGCTGCCGGCTAAGGCCCCGGTATGAGAAGAGGCGGCCTGGGCTCCCGCCTTGCTGGTTCCAGACTTGATGAGGATGATCGGTTTTTTCAGGCTGGCTTTTCGGGCCACCTGTACAAACCTCTCCCCTTCCACCACGCTCTCGATGTAGCCCACGATCACCCGGGAGTAGGGATCCTCAGCCGCATCGGCGATGAAGTCGGCTTCATTCAGGTCGGCCTTATTCCCCAGGCTGACAAACTTACTGAAACCCAATCCCTTTTGCAGGCTCCAATCCAGAATAGAGGCGCAAAGGGCGCCGCTCTGCGACAAGAAGGCAATCTCGCCTTTAAGCGGGGAGTTGGCGGAGAAGGAAGCATTGATTGGGGTATAGGTATCCATCAGGCCGAGACAATTAGGCCCCAGCATCCGCATCTTGTATTCTTTTACGATCTGGTTCAGCTCTTCTTCCAGTGCGGCACCTTCCTTGCCCACTTCCTTGAACCCGGCGGTAATGACCACCAGATTCCTTATTCCGGTCCGACCACACTCTTTGGCCACCTCCAGGACCAGGGACACTGGCACAGAAAGGACGGCCAGATCCACCACCTCGGGCACCTCGGAGACCTTCTTATAGCAGCGCTTTCCCAGAATTTCCTCTTCCCGGGGGTTGATGGGATACAGATTCCCATGATAACCGCTGGAGATAATATTATTGACGATGGCGTAACCGATCTTTCCGGGGGTGCGAGAAGCCCCAATGACTGCCACCGAAGTAGGATTAAACAGCTTTTCCAGGTAGGCCAAGGACGTCACCTCTCTATCCTGTTTACGAAGGGCCTGGGCGGGTGAGGAAGATGGGGTTTGTACCAAGAAGTATTTTCTAGGTACCAGTCTACCACAAGGTCTGCCAGTAGTAAACGGAGCAGGAGAAATTCCTAATATGGCGAGAAGGCGGAACTTTGACAAAGCTCTATGTAACATGATGGGGGCAGGTTAGACACCTACCCCATCTGTCCGCGGTTCTGCCCCAACCGCTGCTCGGCCAGGGCGATCATCTTTCGGACCATGTGTCCCCCGATGGCCCCACCCGTTCGGCCGCCGATTCGTCCCAGTTCCCGGGAGGGCATCTGGGCCCATCCAAGGCGCCGTATTTCATCATCCAGTCCCAGCTCTTGAGCCACCTGCAGCTTGGCTCTGTCCAGGAATTCCTGGTAAGAAGTCTGATTCAGATCCGGCGCTGCAGGCACCGGCAAAGCAATCTCCCTGACGGTTTCCAGTTTTAAGTTGTGTAATCCCCGTTCGGCCCCGGATAATAAGGGACGACGCCTGGCCAAAGACTTCACCTCCCTTTTCCCTGTTTCCCTTTCTATTTTTTGCATTAGGGGGCATCTCATGCGAGGTTCTTTCTGGGGAACTGGGCAGGAAAAGTCTTTTTGACGTCGAAATCAATAACGGATTTGTTTCTATCGGGAGGTGCTGGAATGGCCGAAAGACACTCATATCAGGAGGCCATTGATATTTTGGGGGTCGCACCTTATACCTTCCGTCAACTTCTAGATGACTACTGCGATCTGGTCTTCTCGGAAGAGGAAAGGGCCAGTGGGGAGCTAACTGCAGAGCAGCTGGAGACCCTGAAAAAGATAATTCAGCTCCGAGGGGAAGGTAAGGCTAAGGACAAGATCCGCGAATTCCTGTCAGAATCCCGGACGGATGAACCCCAGGAGGGAAAGGAATCCTTCCTCGTAGAAAAGATGGAACAGCTCGCCCGTGAGCTAAGACGGAGTGAAGACCGCCGGGTTGAGGACCGGGACAAGCTCTTGACAGCCCTGATGAGAACGCAACAGGAGATCCAACACCTTCGCTATGAATTGTCCCGGCAGACCTCGCGCAAGGAGAGAAAGAAAAAAGGCTTGTTCTCGCGCCTCTTTGGCCCCTAGGAGACTGCTGACGAACTGCGTTTTGAGTGGTTAACCCGCCCGGGAAAAGCCGCCATAGTCTGTGACATTTCTATGGCGGCCGCACTCCTGGCGGCTTTAGCCAAAAGCCGCCATAGTCTGTACTGCGCTTGATCGCGATCGTACTTCTGGCGGCTTTAGCCCAATCGTAAGGGCGAGACCTCAAATCAGCCCAGATGCTAGGAGCGACCAGGCTCCGAGGCGAGGCATACTAGGTGGTACGTTGAGCGAGGAGCCGCCGGAGCGACAATCGGCAATAATAACGCCCCTTTAATAAACAGGTTCTTTCTGGCAGATTGCGCCACACCGCAGATGGGTGTTTTTCAGCGGTCTCCTAGGAGACTGCGATCTACGAAGGGATGAGGAAAGCGGTATGTGTCCACTCTTGACGCCACAACTTCTCTGGGGCCTTGTCCTGGCCCTGTTGTTAATTTTCTTTTCTGGTTATTTCTTTGACCAGTTGAACAGGAAAGGCTTTCTTTCCGGCCGCCTGGCCACGTGGCTGGATCTACTGGTGGAGGGGAGCGTTTTTTTTGCCCTAACTCGGGTTATTCTTAACTTGGATTGGCCAAAAGTATTCGTCGTCCTGGGAATCTATGCCCTGTATGGAGCTTATGTCCTGTATTCGGAAGCAAGAAAATAGGGATAAGGACGTGACTTATTGAAGTACCATATTGTTAATTTTGGCTGCCAGATGAACCTGCGGGACGCAGAGGTAATGGCGGGAATACTGGAAAAAGCCGGCTACGAAAGGGCAGAAGACATGGATGCCGCCGACGTCATCCTCGTCAATACCTGTGCCGTTCGGGATAGTGCTGAGAGGAAGATATATGGACAAATTGGCACCCTGGCCGAACTGAAGAAGAAAAGGCCGGGTCTGAAGATCGCTGTCACGGGTTGCCTGGCGCAACGCCCGGAGACCCCGGAGAAAATGCTTAATGTGGCTCCTCATGTCGATCTCCTTTTCGGAACCCATAACCAGCACGAGGTGGCCAATTTATTAGAACGGGTCAACGACAGCCGGGAGATGACGATAGATGTTTGGGACCAGGAGGGGGCAGTTCTGGAACATCTCCCCAGTCGGCGGGAAGACGGGTTGAAGGCTTGGGTTACCATCATGTACGGTTGTAATAATTTTTGTACCTATTGCGTAGTTCCACAGGTCAGAGGACGTGAAAGGAGCCGCAATCCGGAGGGCATCCTGAGGGAAGTTAGAGAACTGGGCGAAAAAGGCTACAAGGAGATCACCCTGCTGGGCCAGAATGTCAACTCCTACGGGAAGGATCTGGGCGGGACTTATACCTTCTCGGACTTGTTGCTGGATCTGGACAAGGTCCCCGGGATTGAGAGAATCAGGTACATGACCTCCCATCCCCGGGACTTTTCCGACCGGCTGATTGAGGTCATCGCTGCCAGTCGCAAGGTCTGTGAACACTTCCATCTGCCCATCCAGTCTGGTAGTGACGAGATCCTCCGGCGCATGAACCGCGGTTACTCTCGCGAAAAATATCTGGAACTGACGAAGAAGATCCGGCGCGCCCTTCCGCAAGCCAGCCTGAGTACGGACATCATCGTTGGTTTCCCAGGAGAGAGGGAGGAGCACTTCCAAGAGACCCTGGAACTGATTCAGGAGGCCAGGTTTGACGCTGCCTTTACCTTTATCTTCTCGCCTCGCTCCGGGACCCCCGCCGCCGGCATGCCCGAACAGATCCCCTACGAGGTGAAAAAGGAGCGCCTGGCTCAATTGATGGAGGTGCAAAACCAGATCAGCTTGGAGAAAAACAAGGCTATGGTCGGGAAGATTTATGAGGTCCTTTTGGAAGGCCTTTCGCCAAAGAATCCGGACCGGCTGACGGGCCGAACCCGTACCAACAAGATCGTCCTCTTGTCAGGACCGGGGGAGAAGGTGGGGCAATTGGCTTCCGTCAAGATCCAACGGGCCAAGACCTGGACCCTGGACGGGGAACTAGAAGGGTAGCTGCGGTATAACGCGGGCAACTGGGGGTAAACTCTCCTTGAGAACTTGCCAAAGGAGGGTCCTGCATGGCCTTGATTGAAGTGAAGGTGCTACCGGTGGGAACGCCAACCCCCAGTATTTCCAGCTACATCACCGCCTCCTACCAGGCTCTGGACGAATTCCCCGACCTTCGTTACCAGGTTACTCCCACCTCCACTGTCTTAGAGGGAAACCTCGACCAGGCCCTAAGAGCCATCCGACGGATGCACGAGGCCACTTTTCAGGGGGGAGTGAAAAGGGTCGTGACCACCATCTCCATTGATGACCGGTTGGATAAGGAGTTAGACATGGATGAGGCCGTGGAGGCTGTGGTGGACGAGGTCTGAGCCTCTTTGCAGATCCCCAGGCCGCCTTTTGCCGGCGCCCTTTGAACTAGCTGCTTTGTTTCAGGGTAGCATGAAAAGTAAGGTCTTTTCCGATCCAATCCACTGGGCAGGGTAGCTCTTTGACCCGGTGGATTTTGTTTTTTCGTGGAGAGCCTGGCCTTCCGGCTATGGTATAATTGGGGACGAGGATTGCCAAAGGCGACCATGTTTTTGAGGAGGATTTCAATCGCTTGGACTCCGCCACCCCCATGCAATCACAATACCTGGCCATAAAGAGGGAACACCAGGACAAGATCCTCTTTTTCCGGTTGGGCGACTTCTACGAGATGTTTTACGAAGATGCTGAAGTAGCCGCCAGGGAGCTGGAGATCACCTTGACCTCGCGGGAGGGCGGACGAAATCAGCGCGTCCCCATGGCGGGTATCCCCTACCATGCCGCCGATTCCTACATTTCCCGACTAATCGAAAAGGGATACAAGATCGCCATTTGTGAGCAGATGGAGGACCCGCGCTTGGCTAAAGGCCTGGTCCGGCGGGAGGTGGTTCGGATCATCACTCCGGGGACCGCGGTGGATACCCGCCTGCTCGACGATAAAAGCAGCAACTATCTGGTCAGTCTTGCGGGCTCCAGCCAACTCGTCCCCCGGGAGGGAGCCGTAACCTCGCCAGCCGATGCCGGGCGAACAGGAGCGCCCTCTCTCGTTGACCGTCCGGGTAGCTTTTCCCCTGACCCCTCGCCGGTTACCAAACCAGTCGTGCCAAGGGATAGTGAGGCTTTCGGCCTGGCCCTGGTGGAAGCCTCCACCGGGGAATTTGCGGTAACGGAGTTTTCTGGACCGGACGCCCTGAACCGTCTTCTGGAGGAGCTAGGCCGTCTGGAGCCCCGGGAGTGCCTTCTCGCGCCGACCCTGCAGGGCCACACGCGGCTAAACTCCTTTCTCAAGGAGCAACTGCGCGCCACTGTCACCCCTTACCGCCCGGAGTTTTACGATCCGGCTTTGGCCCGGCGCAAGCTTCTTGATCAGTTGCAGGTAGTTTCCTTGCGCGGCTTCGGCTGTGATGACCTGCTCTTGGCCATTGCGGCGGCGGGGGCCTTGCTTCATTACCTGGAGGAAACCCAAAAGACAACCCTGACCCATATCAACCGCCTGCGCACCTATCATCCCGAAGAATACATGGTCTTGGATGCCGCCACCAGGCGCCATCTGGAGCTAGTGCGTCGTTTTCCCGATGGAGCCAGAAAAGGGAGCCTGCTTTGGGCCCTGGACGAAACGGTGACGGCCATGGGGGGACGCCTTCTCCGAGAGTGGATCGAGAGGCCCCTGAAGGATCTGGTCAACATCCAGGCCAGACTGCAGAGTGTTCGCCAGTTGGTAGAGGACGCCTTTCTCCGAACGGATTTGCGGGACCTCTTCCGTTCGGTGCTCGACCTGGAACGCCTCCTGGGGAAGGTCATTTACGGGACGGCCACACCCCGTGATCTCTTAGCCCTCCGGCAATCCTTGTCCGTCTTGCCCAAGATCAAAGGTTTGCTGACTGCTCGGGCAGCAGAAGCTGGAGCCGAAGGGGGACAACCCGATCCTTACTTCCCGGAGCTTTTGTCCAGGCTGGCCCGGGAAATCGAGCCCCTAACTGACCTGGAGGACTTGATTCAGAGGGCCCTTCGTGAGGATGCCCCTCTGTCCGCGCGGGAAGGAGGGATCATTCGGGAAGGCTTTCATTCTGAGGTAGACCGGCTGCGAGAAGCTCAAAGGGAAGGTAAGAATTGGATTGCTGCCCTGGAAGGGCAGGAACGCGAAAAAACGGGGATCAAGTCTCTCAAGGTGGGGTTTAATAAGGTCTTCGGCTATTATTTGGAGGTGACCAATCCCAACTTGCCCCTGGTGCCCGCTTACTATCTCCGTAAGCAGACTTTGGCCAACGCCGAGCGCTACATCACTCCGGAATTAAGGGAGAAGGAAGACTTAATCCTCGGGGCGGAGGAGCGCTTGAGCAAATTAGAATACGAGATCTTTTCCCAGCTGCGCGAACAGGTAGCCGGTCGGGCCGCCCCGATTCAAGCCAGCGCCCGGGCCATCGCTCAATTGGATGCACTGGCTTCCCTGGCTGAGGTGAGCCGACGTCATGATTACCAGGAACCCAGTCTGACTCAGGATAGTGTTATTCTTCTGAAGGAAGCTCGCCATCCTGTCCTAGAGAGGATCTTGCCGACGGGAACCTTTGTTCCCAATGATGTATTCATTGACGGGGAGGAAGACCGTGTCCTGATCATCACCGGACCCAATATGGGCGGCAAGTCCACCTACATGCGTCAGACCGCTCTGAACGTCCTTCTGGCCCAGATGGGTTGCTTCGTTCCGGCGCGGGAGGCGCGCATCGGTTTGGTGGATCGGCTCTTCACCCGGATCGGGGCCTGGGATGACCTGTCCTCCGGGCAGAGCACCTTCATGGTGGAAATGGCGGAGGTGGCCAACATCCTTAACCATGCCACCTCTCGCAGTCTGGTGTTGCTGGACGAGATCGGGCGGGGCACCAGTACCTTTGACGGGTTGGCCATCGCCTGGGCGGTGGTGGAATACCTGCAAAACAAGGAGCGCCTCGGAGCCAGGACCCTCCTGGCCACCCACTACCGTGAACTCATCGAGCTGGAGGATCTCCTGGAGGGGGTAAAAAACTACTCGGTGGCGGTCCGAGAAAAAGGGGAGGAGATGGTATTCCTGCGTCGCGTGGTACGGGGCGGAGCCGACGGCAGTTATGGGATACAGGTGGCCCGCTTGGCTGGTATTCCGGCTCACGTCATTGCCCGGGCCAAAGAAATCCTACACACCCTGGAGAACCGGGAGCAGGTCAAGAGAGGTAACCGGCGCCGGTCTGCCCGCAACCAGGCTGGCTACGTCCAACTGACCTTCTTTGAACCCCTTTTGGAGCCCGTTCTGGAGGAAATCAGGAGCCTGGATGTGATGAACCTCACCCCGCTGGAGGCCCTGCAAAAGATTCATGCCTGGCAGGAAAGGTTGAAGAAGTGATGGCAAGAATCCGGGTGCTGTCCGAGGACACCATTCGTAAGATCGCCGCCGGTGAAGTGGTGGAACGGCCGGCTTCGGTCGTCAAGGAACTGGTAGAAAACTCCCTGGATGCCGGAGCCAAAAGGGTCTACATCGAGATTGAGGGCGGCGGCAGTGAACTGATCCGGGTAGTGGACGACGGGGAGGGGATTCCGGAAGAGCAACTTCCCCTGGCCTTGGAACGTCATGCTACCAGCAAGATTCGCCAGGCGGAGGATCTCTACTGCATCACCAGCCTGGGTTTCCGAGGAGAAGCGTTGCCCAGCATTGCCGCCGTTTCCTTTCTCGAGATTCTATCGCGTCCCCCTGGTCAGACGGCGGGCACCCGCCTGGCTTTGGAGGGGGGTAAGCAGATCGCCCTGGAAGAGAGCCCTTCTCCCCAGGGAACCACCATAACCGTCCGTCAGCTTTTCTTCAATACCCCAGCCCGCAAGAAGTTCCTCAAGACGTCCGCAGCCGAGGCGGCTCAGGTGGCCGATACGGTCTTGAAGCTGGCTGTGGCCCGTCCCGAGGTAGCCTTCCGTTTGGTGCGGGATGGCCGACCGGTACTGGCCACAGGCGGGGAAGGGAATCTCCTGGTCACGGTAGCCGATCTTTTCGGGAGCGAACTGGCGCGGGGGCTCATCGCCATCAGGGGGGAAGAGTCTGATCGTGACCAGGACGTCCGGATGAGGAGAGGCTCGCCTCCTGCCACCAGTCACCCCGGAGCTACGCCGGACCCATCCGAGTCCACCCCGAGCGAGAGGAGCGGTACTGCTCAAACCAGGCCCGCCAGGACGCCAGCTTCCAATGGAGAACCCTGGTCGCGTCCGCGCCTAAGCGGTCTTCTGGGCCGACCCGAGCTGGCCAGAGGTAAGCGGAGCCACCAGTACCTCTTCTTAAATGGGCGGGTCATAAAGAACCCTGGTTTGCGGGCGGTGGTGGAAGAAGCCTACGGACGGCTGTTGACTCCGGGGCGCTACCCGATTTTCTTTGTTTACCTGGAAATGGATCCGACCGGTTTCGACGTCAACGTCCATCCGGGCAAGCACGAGGTCAGGTTTTACCGGGAAAAGGAGATCCGCTCCCTCCTGTATCAGGCTGTGCGGAGTTCTCTGGCCAGGGGCCAGTTGATCCCGGAGATAGGTCTGGCCGAAGGATACGGACAGCGCCGACCAGGGGACAGCCGGTTGGCCCTGGCGGAGGCGGGTATGGTCTGGCCCGACCGGCTTTTCGAGGCCGCGAGCGCCGGCAAGTCGTCAGATGCGGGGAAGGATGCATGCACGGGGGAAGTGATCGAATCTAACCCCTCTCTTCGGACCGACAAGAGCGGGAACCCTGGCGCGACCGGAACAGAGGAGCTCGGGCGTCCCTCGCCAGAGTCGGCCGAGGTCGCCGCGAACGGGGGAGGGAATCAATCTGCCGCTAACGCTTGGTGGTGGCACGATGGCTTTGCCCAGCTTCGTCTATCTCTGCAGACCGCACCCAGCGAGAGCGGTCTGCCTGAGCTCCGCATCCTGGGACAACTGGGTGCCAGCTATATCCTGGCGGAAGGGGGGGACGGTCTCTACTTCCTGGACCAACATGCCGTCCACGAACGCATTTTTTACGACTACTTTTTGCGACAAAAGGGCAAAATGGATAACGGGAACCAGGAATACCTATTTCCCCCTGTTTTTGAGCTGTCCCCCCTGGAGTATTCTTGGTGGGAAGAAGCCCGCGAACAACTAAGGGAGTTGGGGATGGTCACCCGCGAATTCGGTGGTACCAGCGTCCTGGTTCAGGCGGCTCCCGCGGAGCTGGAGCAACATCTGGATCGAACCCTTTTTCTGGATCTCTTGACTCGACTCCATGAGGAGTCGTCTGCGAGCCTTGATCACTGGGGTAGGGCGGTCACGGCCCTGGCCGCCTGCCAGGCCGCCGTCAAGGCCAGGGACAGGCTCTCCCACCCCGAGATGGAGCGTCTCGTCTCGGACCTGGCCCAATGTCAGGATCCCTTTCATTGCCCACATGGACGCCCGACTTTTTTAAAGATAACTTATCAAAAACTGGAGCAGTACTTCCGGCGAAAATAGAGGACAACAATTGCGCCCAAGCAGATGGTGTCATTCAGCGGTCTCAAGGGGGTGGTTTTCTGCCCGAGTCAAGTATCGAAGGTAAGGAGAAAGGCCAAGGCGCCGCCCGCCACCGCCACCGAGGGCCCGAGCAAAGACGCGAGGAAGACCACGCCAGGGGCGGGCCGCTCCTGGTTCTGGCGGGTCCGACCGCTGTGGGAAAGACTGAACTGAGCATCCGCCTGGCCAAAGAGGTGGGAGGAGAGATCATTAACGCCGACTCCACCCTGGTATACCGCTTCCTCGATGTCGGTACGGCCAAACCAACCGTGGCGGAAAGGCAGGGTGTTCCGCACCACCTCATTGACATCCTTGACCCCAACCAACCCTTTAGCGTGGCCGAGTTCTGCGTCCTGGCGAGGCAAGTTATCGTCCAGGTACAAAGCCGGCGCCACTTGCCTATCCTCGTTGGTGGAACAGGGCTTTACTTAAAGGCGCTGGTAGAAGGGTATGAATTCGCCGAAACGCAGGCCGATATGGGTTTCCGGGACTACCTCCGCCGGTTAGCCCAGGCCCAAGGTCCGGTGGCACTCCACAGCCGCCTAACCCAGGTGGACCCGGGGAGAGCCGCCAGAATCCATCCCCACGACGTCAAACGGGTCATCCGGGCCCTCGAGATTCATCAGCAATTGCACAGCCCCATGAGTCAAGTGGAGGCTGCGCGGGCACCAGGATACGAGGTTCTTTTCCTTGTCCTGACCAGGCCCCGGGAGACCCTCTACCGGCGCATCGATCAGCGGGTCCTGGGGCAGATTAGGGCGGGACTGGTAGAGGAAGTGGCTCTTCTCTTGTCGCGTGGTTACGACCCACAGCTCTTCCCCTTGCGGAGTCTGGGTTACAAGGAGATCATTGCCTATCTCAAGGGGCTCTGTAGCCTGGAAGAAGCCATTCGGCTCATCCAGCGCAATACCCGGCGATTGGCCAAACGGCAATTGACCTGGTTTAAGGGACAGAAGGGAATAACCTGGATTGAGGTCGGAGAAAATACTGAAGAAACTCTAGCAGCGATTACCAGACAGGTGGAAGAAAAGTGGGGCCCTCTGGAAAGAGGCCTAGCTCACCCCTCAAGCGATCAATTGCTCAGAAAAAAGACTGGCGAGGAAGAGGGATGTCTGGTAAAATAATCACGCGAGAAATAGTGGATATCGGGAAAGTAGCTGGGGGGGCAAAGAAGAATGGTCAAGAATCAGCTTAATCTGCAAGACGGCTTCTTGAATCAGGTCCGCAAGGACAACATGCCTGTTACCATTTACCTGGTAAATGGATTCCAACTGAAGGGCATTGTCCGGGGATTCGATAGCTTCACCGTTGTTCTGGAAAATGAGGGCAAGCAACTCCTGGTTTATAAGCATGCCATTTCCACCGTAACCCCCATGCGGCCCATATCCACCAATTTTATGGAGCCAAAGAAAGAAGAATAAATGACAAGCGGTCTTGCCTATTACCCAGGCCAGGGAAGGCAGTTTTGCCTCTCATCAATTGATTTAGCTTTAGGAAGCGTAGCCAAGGGATGAGCCTGAGCCTGGTTTTCTATGGATTCTTGGTCTGGAAAGAGGGCCAAGATTTTTTCTTTTTCCGGCAGGATTTTTGTTGGCAGAGAACGAATACTTAGTTAAGAAACTTAATGAAGCCCAAACAGGCCCGCAAACTACTGGGGGACTGCTCGCAAACTGCGGTTTGCGCGGTCATCCCGCCCGGGATACCGTCAGGGCCAGAGCGCTCCAGAATGCCCAGAGGCTATGGAGGGCCGGTCTCCCGACAAAGCCGTTTGGACTTGAGAGGAGGATAGTTCTTGGGAGAGGAGAGCAAGGCTTCTTTCCATAACCTGGCTTGGACCGTAACCGAGGGAGCCATTTGGGCGGTTGGGCTTCTCTTTTCCCAACCCGGGGAGCAGGTGGTTCTTGCCCAATGTAACCGCTCCGGGGCTCTAGCAGGGCCACCGAACACTGTTAGACGGGGGGACATGTCACAAGGGGAAGGATCTCTCCAGAACAGCCCAGGCTCCCTGGACGAAGCTCGATTGGCCTGTGGAGGTTGGATCAACGTTACCGAAAAACCGGGGGAATATTTCTCGCCGTCCGTCGTCAAAACGGCGGAGAGACTCCACGTCTTTTGGATCGGTCAAGAAGGCGAGGAATACCTGGTTTATGTTCGTGGGTATGCCACCCGCGAGGAGGCCGGAAGCGAAAGCGGCAGGCCCGTGTCCCTGGGGGCGGTTCACCAAGAAGAGGCTTATCCCTTGGACGAAGGCATCCCCATCTCTAAGACCAAAGAGAGGGCCTATAACCTGGCAACTTGCCCTGATCAGGGGGGAGGGGTCTGGGCCTTCTGGGAAGCCTGGTCAGGAGAAGGGGTATCGCTAAAGGGACGCCACTGGGAAAGGGAGACCGGGTGGTCCGAGACTTTCACCATTCCCACGGGTACGGCCCGGGCCTACTGGCCAACCCTGGTGGCTGCTGACGATCGCCTTTGGGTAGCCTGGATGTCACCCAACGATTCCGCCGACGGCTACGACATCATGCTAGCCTCTTACCAGGATGGGACCTGGACCGCGCCCGTACGGGTCAATGAAACCCGAGGTTTTCACCTCTACCCATCCCTGGGACTGGATCAGGCCGGACGAGTCTGGGTTGCCTGGAGCCACGACTCCCCAGAGGACTACTACGCTGACCTGACCAGCTCCGTTCCTTACCTGCAAACCCCCTGGGCTCGCCGCAAGCGCAACCTTTGGTTTAAGAAGTTTCGTGTCGCCCTGCGGGGGACTGATGGTTTCCGCTGGTGGGCCCTTGATTCCGCAGGAGCCGGAGAAGTTCCTGTTTTCGACCACGCCTTTTGGCCTGTTATCAGTTTTGACCCCTGGGGTCGAGCAGTGTTGCTGGTCAGAGACTATGAAGCCAAAAGCCAACTCTTCCGCGTCCAGTTGGCCGTCGCAACAGCTAATGGTTGGCAGGTCGTACCAGTGGGCGGTGGCGGTTCTATCGTCCTCGCACCGGCGCGGGCCGCTTTTATGGGGGATCTTCTCCGTCTGGCCTGGGCCTCCAATCCGGACGGCCTTGGGGAGGAGAGCCAGCCTGAATTTCAGGTCCTGCGGATTAGCGACTGGCCAGGTTCGGCCATGCGGCCTGAGGTTATCAGCGGGCAACCCGCCAGGCCCAATAGCCAGCCGGTGCAAGAGCGCGCCAGAGAGCCAGAACGGTCAGACGATGAGGCCAACGATCCTCCCTTCTCGCGGGAAGGGGAAGGTTCAGGAGCGGGCGCCCCTTCTAGCCCGCTCTGGGGTCTTCCGGCCACTTCAAAACCGGGGGAAAGCTCGGCAGTCGCCTCTCGTACCCAGGTGGGTCCCTGGCGCGTCCTTTTCGGGAACATCCATATTCACACCGAGATTTCCAAGTGCCGGCGGCCCACGAGCCACTCCCTTGACCTGAATTACCGTTGGTGCATGGACTGTATGGGGCAGGAATTCGCCTCCCTAACAGACCATGCCGAGACCAAGACCGCCTACCAGTGGTGGCTTAACCGCAAAACTGCCCGCTTTTACAATACCGACACCTTTGTTACCCTTTTGGGTTACGAATGGACCTTCAATCTGAGGGACCGCCAGGTGCGCCATCACGGGCATGTCAACGTCTATCTCCGTGGCGAAAGCGAGCAATACTGGGGAGCTAGGGCGGAAGGAAGCAACTCCCTGGAAAAGCTCTGGTCCCTCCTCCCAGCCGGCGAGGCCCTGGCGATTCCCCACCACCCGGCGGCCTACCCTTTCCAACGCAATTGGGACTGGCACGATCCGGAACGGGAACCGGTGGTAGAGATCCACCAGGACCGGCGCGGCTCCTTCGAATACCGGGGTTGCCCCGGCGGGACGGTCCTTTCGGCAGAACAGCTCCTCGATGGCTGTTTCGTTCAGGATGCGCTGGCCAGAGGCCACCGCTTGGGCTTTGTCTCGGGGGGCGACCATCAAGGGCTTTCCCTAACGGCTGTTCTGGCGGCCGGTTGCAGCCGCGAGGACATCTTTGCGGCCCTGAAGCTACGGCGGTGCTATGCCACCACTGGGGGGAGGATCCTTCTTTTCTTTGCGATTGAGGGTGCCCCCATGGGCGCTGAGGTACACTTGGGAGATCATGGCATTGAAGGTCTGGTTCAGGTGAGGGGGACGGATGTCTTGGAATCCGTGATCATTATCAAGAATAATCAGGACTGGCTGGTTAAGGATTTGAGGAATTTGAGCACATGGGAGGCCAGGGTATCTTTTGCTGACGTCGAGGCCCGGCGAGGGGATTTCTATTACGTCCGAGTGGTACAAAGAGACGGAGAGCTGGCCTGGGGGAGTCCCATTTGGATTAAATGACAGTTGGCATGAGACAGTCCAGCTTCTGCCAGCAGGAGGAGGAGAAAAAATGCGGGGAGAAGTAGCCGGGCGGGGTAACGGTACGGCCACCATTCATCCTGATGTTCCGGTGCGTGTAAAGGCACGGGGTAGTTGGGTGATTACCTATACGGCTGGGGAAAGGGGGATCGAGGTTGGAGGAAGCGTCCGTTTGGAGATCCCCAACGGTTTCAGTATGCCCCAACTCCACTATCCAGAACTGCCGGGTCACACCAGTGCCACCTGTTCTAACCCCAGGGTCAAGCTCCAACTGACCCTGGACTGGCCAGCGGGGCGTCGGGCGTATGTAACCCGTTGGGGGCGACACGTTTACATCAAGGTCCTGGATGAACGACTGGCCCCGGGCGAGACCATTACCATTACTTATGGTAACGTCCACCGCTTTGCCTTTGTCGGGGCCGAAGCGCCGATCCTGGCCGATCTCGTGGAGTTCACCGTGGCGACGGACACCGATGGGCAGCGCCGGGCCCCCTTTAGCGGCTACTACCTGCTGCCGGAGTCACCTAGGCTTAGGATCATCAATGGATCGGCCAGGACCTTGCGCGTCCTGGTGCCTTCCCAGGCCGAGGTGGGTAAGCCGGTGGAGGTTTCCGTGGTGGCGGAAGATGAATCCGGCAATGTGGCCACTGACTTTCAGGGCGAGATCAGTTGGTCTTCCCCCGATGAGACGGCCATCCTCCCGCCAATGACCTCCTTCGTGGGGAACCAGCAGGGCATCCACCGGCCCGAAAAAGGTATCACCTTCCTTACCCCCGGGGAGAAACGGATTCGGGTGGAGGGGCCCAATGGACTGGTAGGCGAAAGTCCTCCGCTAGAGGTCGGGGATACGGCGCGAGAACTCAAGATCTACTGGGGCGACCTGCACGGACATACCGCTCTTTCCGACGGCTTTGGGACTCCAGAAGATTACTACCAGTATGCGCGGGAAGTGGCCGGCCTTGACTTTGCGGCCATTTCCGATCATGCCCAGTATATGTCTGATGAGGACTGGGAGCACATCAAGGACGTCGGAAGGCGGTTTTACCAGCCCGGCCGCTTCGTCACCATCCTGGGTTACGAGTTCTCGCACAACCCGGTCAAGCCGCCTTACTACGGCGACAAGTGCGTCTACTACCCGGAGCTGGAGGGACCCCTTCTCCGCGAAACGGATATGTGGCACGAAGAGTACGTCGACCTGCCCTCCCTCGGAGAGCAATTTAAGGCCCACGGGGCCTTAATGGTGATTCATGCCCACGCCCATGGGGTTACCAGCTACTATGACCCGCACTTGACGCGGCTTTACGAGATTCACTCCATCTGGGGTTCTTCCGAATACCCCGGCAACCCGCGACCGGTACTTTCCTTTCACCGGCAGGACGCTTCCCAGGACTGTGCTCAAGCCGCTCTGGCCAAGGGTTTTCGGGTGGGTTTTACCGGCTCTTCCGACTGTCACATGGGGCGACCGGGCTACACCCGCTGGTTGGCAAGGGTCCCGGCCTATAGAAATGGTCTGGTGGCGGTGCTGGCTTCCGCCCTGACTAGAAAGGAGGTCTTCGGTGCGCTGTGGGATCGCCGGTGCTACGCAACCACAGGCGAGAAGATCCTCCTGGATTTCACCCTCGAGGGACATCAGATGGGCGAGGAGTTGACACTACCGCCGGGTCAGAAGAAGATCAGGGCACGGGTCAAGGTAACGGGAACGGGTGACCTGGGTCCCCTCACCATCGTCAAAAACGGCCGGGACTTCTACACTTACCAGGGTCTGGGGCCAACGGCGTCCTTTGAATGGGTGGATCAAGAGATTGGCGGACCATCTTACTATTACTTGCGGGTAACCCAAAAGGATGGTGCTACAGCCTGGTCCAGCCCGATCTGGGTTGATCAGTCTAGCTTTTCGCAAGATTGCTGATCGACTGCGGAAGGAGAGCTCTTGAGTAAGGCTTACCCTCAAGCAGACGATGAAACTAATTCCGACGGAGGCATCAATGATGAAAGCAATGGAAACGTATCAAAGAAGGTACAGTCAGATCCCCCTCTTTGACCCCACGGCTGGTAAGGTGGTGGTGGGGCCGCCAGGGGAAGGGTCGGGCAACTGGGCCGGGGCACCCAGCGTGCTCTACGATCAGGGCGCAGGCAAGTTCTACCTTTATTACCGCCTGCGGCGTCCCCGTGGTCAGGGACGCGGCTTTGCCTGCCGGGTGGCGGAGTCCACGGACGGCCTACACTTTCAGGACATCTGGGAGGCGCGCAAGGAAGAGCTGAACACCTCCTCCCTGGAAAGGGGCTGCCTTTATCAGGAGACGGATGGGTCCTGGCGCCTGTATTTGAGCTACGTGGATCCGGCCGACCAACGCTGGCGAGTGGACCTCCTGGAGGCGGCCTCTCCCAAGGAATTTGACCTTTCACAACGCCATCAGGTCCTCACCGCCGCCGCGTCTGGAGTCGAAGGGGTGAAAGATCCCTATGTCATCAAATTAGGCGGGCTCTACTATATGTTCTTGAGCTATGCTCCCTCTCCCCGCGAGGCGGATGAAAAGACCAGGAACGATATGCACGCTACCTCCGACGTCTTCAATACTGGAATAACCACCTCGGAAACCGGTCTGGCCCTCAGTGCCGACGGGAGAAACTTCCGCTGGGTAGGCGGGGTCCTGGCACCCGGTAAGGGCTGGGACCGTTTCACCGCCCGCATCACCTCGGTTCTCTATCAGCCTCCCATCTTTCACGTTTTTTACGACGGTTCAGCCTCGGTTCAGGATAACTATGAGGAGCAGGTGGGACTGGCCATCAGCTTCGACCTGCAAAGCTTCCGCCGCGTGAGCGAGGATGCCCCCTTAGTAGTCTCACCCCATGCCTCGGGGTCCGTCAGGTACCTGGACGTCATCGAAGTCAGTGGCCGGCTTTATTACTACTATGAATTTGCCCGTCCCGACGGCAGCCACGACCTGAGAGTCGAGGTGGTTAGACGTGAATCCTGACTTATATAACCTCCGAGAAAAAACAGCCGTCGCCAGGCAGGAATGGGTTGAATCCACCCTGGCCAGACTCTCCTTGGAGGAAAAGATAGGGCAGCTTTTCATGGTCACCTTTGCCGGGACCGAGATTTCTCCGGAACTGGTAAACTTCCTTCTTGGTCATCATATTGGTGGGGTGACCATTGGCGGCCGGAATATTACCAGTCCCGCTCAGATTGCCGCCCTGAACCTGGGACTGCAGTCAGCCTTCAAAAATGCCGGTGCCCCCCCGCTCCTCGTTTCTTTGACCCAGGAAGGGGGGATTGTCACCCGGTGGCACTATCCGGCCACCATCGTCCCTTCGGCCATGGCCATCGGGGCCACCGGCTCTTTGGAACTGGCCAAGGAGTGTGCCCGGGTGACCGCTCGGGAGTTGCGGGCGGCCGGTTTTAACCTCAACTTTGCCCCTACGGTAGACGTAAACAACAACCCGCTAAACCCCGTCATCGGTACCCGGTCTTACGGTGAAGTGCCGGAGCAAGTGGCCAGGTTCGCTGTAGCCGCCATCCTGGGACAGAGAGAGGTCGGCCTCGCCTCTTGTGCCAAGCACTTCCCCGGTCATGGGGATACCAGCGTCGATTCTCATCTTGGGCTGCCGGTGATACCCCATGGACTGGAACGGCTGGAAGAGGTGGAACTGGTCCCCTTCCGGGCGGCCATTGCCGCCGGGGTGGAGACGGTGATGACGGCCCACATCCTCTTCCCGGCTCTGGACGGCCAAAGGCCAGCCACCTTGTCCCGGGCTGTTCTGACGGGTCTGCTGCGCGAACGACTGGGTTTTGCCGGCCTGATCATCACCGATTCCATGACCATGGAGGCCATCGCCGCCAATTACGACCTGGGCGAGGCCGCTGTCCTGGCCCTGGAGGCCGGGGCGGACATCCTGCTCACCGGTGGAGACAGGAAAACCCAAGAAGAGATGTATCAGGCGGTCCTAAAAGGAGTGGAAAATGGCCGTTTGGGGATCGATCAAATCGAAAAATCCCTGCGACGCATCCTGGGCTTGAAGTGGGACCTGGAAGTGGGGAAAGATCTGGGGCTTTATGCTGAGCAGTCCCAGCAATCTTCCGTGGGACACTCCGCCGCGCCGGTTGTTTCCTGGCCAGTGCCGGGGCATCTGGATGTGGCCCGAACAACGGCTCGCCGCTCCCTGACCCTGGTCCGCGATCGGGACGGCCTCGTACCTTTGCGGCTCACCCCCGGCCAGAAACTGGCTCTCATCGAGTTTCGCCTGGTTCGCTTTTCGTTGGTGGAAGAGTCCCGGCGAACCTCCCGTTATCTGAGCCAACTTTTCCAGAGCCGCTATCATGGCGTGACATCCCTTACTTTGGACCCTTCCCCTTCCCAAGGAGAGAAGAAAGCCGCCCGAGACCTGGCGGCGGCGGCCGACCTGGTGGTGGTGGCTACCCGTAACACCAATGCTTATGAGGAGCAGGCTCGTCTGGTCAGGGAACTTCTGGCTTTGGACAAGCCCGTGGTGGTGTTGGCTATCCGCAATCCCTATGATCTGGCCGCCATCCCGGAGGTGGGGAGTTACCTGATAACCTACGGCGACGCCCCTGTCTCTTTGGAGGCGGCGGTGGCTTGTCTTTTCGGCGATTTCGCACCTGTGGGGAGGTTACCGGTGACCTTGCCCGTCGGAATCGGCTAGGAGAGTGCCGACGAACTGCGTTTTGAGTGGTGAACCCGGCCGAGCAAAGACGGCACAATCTATGAAAGGCTTGATAATGAACGCTCTTCTGGCGGCTTTAGCCCAATCGTTAGGGCGAGACCGCGGAAAAAGCCCCATCTTTGTGGCACAATCGCCAGGAGAAGTTCTTCGAGGATCTGTCGCAAATTCTAACGATTATGGCGCAATAAGAGTAGCTTTTTGCGTGGGAGGGAAAAGCGGTGGGTGACTACGTCCTGGTGGAGGGATTTAACGAGATTTATGATGCCTCGACGGCTGTGGAGTTGAGCTCTCCTCTCAGTTCCTACACCTTAACCCTTAAGGCCTGGTTGATAAAACAAAAGAAAGGGCAAGCGGTGGCCTGGAACACGGCCAAAATCCCCGAAGAGGCCTTGGGGAAGCGAGTGATCCTGGTCTGGCCGATGGCCCTGGGAATGGGCTCACGGGTGCCCCAGCCCTCAGGGCAGTTTGATCTTTATTTGAACTCCGAGAAACTTCTTTCCTTTCGGCTGACCAAGAACCCGGAATTATGGGGCGGCAAAGAGGTCTCTTTCCTCTTCCAGGTCAAACGAGTGGCGCTGGAAGAGGAGCTGGCCAGCTACGGACTGGCCTTTCTCTCCTTGCCCTGGTCTAAGGTAGAGATCGGCACCAGGGCCACCATCACGGTACGACCCGCAGGTCCCGAGTCGGAACGCTGGTTCCGGATCGATAAACCCTTCGGTGGAGAGGCGACAAAGAGCAATTTCCTGGAGGACGGCCTGGCCCGCATCCTGGTGGGTAAAAGGGAGAGACACCGCCTGGGGCCATATCACCTCTTTTGGGGCGATCTTCACACCCATTCTGGCGGCCACACCGGTGCTGACGGCTGCGGCGATGGGAGCATCGACGAGAACTACCTTTACGCCCGCGACGTTTCTAACCTGGACATTTACGCCCTGACGGATCACGACTGGCAGCTGACCTCGCCGGCCATGTGGCGGCAGCGACAGGAAAAGGCCTTCTCCTATTACGAGCGGGGAAACTTTGTCACTTTCAGCGCCTACGAGTGGAGTTGCCGCGGCGCTACCCGTCACTATGGCCACCGGAACATCTACTTTCTGGACGACGGCCAACCGTTCTTCTCGTACAAGGACGAGAACTCCGATACACCGGCCAAACTGTGGGCAGCCCTGGAGAAGACGGGAGCCGAGGCCCTTTCCATCGTCCACCATCCGTCCCTGGCCAGGATCGCTTATAACCAGAACTGGGAATACCACAACCCCAAGTTCGAACCTGTCGCCGAGATCTTCTCCGTCTGGGGAAGCTCAGAAAGCTTTGATAGCCCCGATCGTTCCACTTTCTCCGACCATGTCCCGGGAACCTTCTTGCTGGATGCCCTGCGGAGGGGATACCGTCTGGGGTTCATTGCCTCCAGCGATGGCCATGACGGCCACCCAGGGGGGGCCGAAGCTTGGACCGGCCTGGCTCTCCGCCCCAAACCGTACGGGAGCGGCTTGGTGGCGGTCTATGCGGAAGAACTAACCCGGGAGGCCGTTTTCGAAGCCCTGCGCCGGCGTCGCGTCTACGCCGTTACGGGGGCCAGGATCCAACTAGGTTTTTGGGTAGCTGGTCATTTCATGGGGGAAGAGACGCATATGAAAGCGGGAGTCAGGCCGGAAATCCGGATTTCGGTCGAAGGGATCTTTCCCCTCGAACTGATCGAGGTCGTCCGGGACGGTCACGTTATCGGGCGCTGGGGCTGGGGAGAAAAGAGGGCGGAAATCTTGCACGTCGACGAGACACCTCCACCCGGTCTGCATTTTTACTACCTCCGGGTTCGCCAAGGAGATGGGGAAATGGCCTGGTCCAGCCCGGTCTGGGTGGTGGTTTCATGATGTTTTTCCTGTCAGGCAGGAACCTGATTGCCCACCGCGAAATATACTTTTGTCAGAAGTTGAATGACGCTGCCGTTTTTCAAGGAAACACCCTTGCCCCGCTCGGTACGCTGAGGCATAAGAAGGTCACAGACGACGGTTGATCGGCGGGGACTCCAGCGCCCACTTATGAAGTAAACCTACGGAAGGTAAGGAAAAGGATGAAGAAACGACGTCTCCTGGCTACCGGAAAACCAGAGCTCTTGAAAAATATCAACGTCGGGCTGATCCTGGACATCATCAAGGGGCAAGGACCCATCTCGCGGGCGGAAATCGCCCGGGTTTCGGGGATTAGTCCTCCCACCGTCTCCCACCTGGTCAACCGCCTGGCGCAAGAGGGGGTGGTGGAAGAAATCGGCTTTGGCACTTCCATCGGCGGGCGGCGGCCAGTTCTGGTTCGCTTTAATCCAGCCGCCGCCTTTGTACTGGGTGTCGACGTCGGTGGCAGCCGCTGCTCCGCCGGCCTCACCGACCTGGCCGGTCGTATCCTGGCTAAAGAGGAGGTCCATTATCCACCCCGTGGCGGCGAGAGGTCGCTGATGATCATCGAGGACTTGATCCGCCACCTCCTGGAACAAGCCCCGGGTGGGAGGAAGAAGGTCAGGGGAATCGGCTTGGGGGTACCGGGTTTTGTCGATAGCCGACAGGGTCGGGTTTTGCTGGCGGCGGGCCTGCGATGGGAGAATATGGCACTGAAGGAACATTTGCAGAATTCCTTCGACCTGCCCGTCTTTCTCGACAACAATGTCCGGACCCTGCTCCGGGGGGAGAAGTGGTTTGGTCAGGCCCGGGGTAAGGAGAATGCCCTGTATATTCTCATTGGTCTGGGTATCGGGGCCGGAGTCATGATCGGAGGCGAGATTTACCCCGGGACGGATCAGGCGGCCGGCGAAATCCGCTATACCCTGCTGGATCGCCGTGCCCTACAATTGGCGCCGGAACCCGGCGGCTTTTTGGAGGGGAGGGTGGCGGCGGGCGGTGTGACTGCCCGGGCGCGGGAAGGCTGGATGAGCACCGGGTCCTGGCCACCGTCACCAGTCCAAACGGCGGGAGAGCTCAAAGTCTCCGAGGTTTTCGCGGCGGCGGGGCAGGGGGATCCCTTAGCTAACAAGGTGACCCAGGAGATGGTGGACTACCTGGGAATGACGGTGGTGAACCTGGCCTGCCTGCTTAATCCGGAAGTGGTTATCTTTGGAGGTGAAGTACCGGAAGCGTACCCCGAACTGTTGGAAAGAGTAAGGGGTATAGTGTCTCGCTTTTGCCCATATCCACCGGCGCTGGTCGGTACGGAGTTACGGGAAGATGCCGGCATCCTGGGCTCAGTGGCCGGGATCCTGGCGCAGGAAAGAAGGACCTTGTCTTTCTTGGGCTATGATCTCCTGGCCTGAAAACACAGGGGAATTCCCGGGACACTTGTAACTGCCCTTTTGGCCGCCATTTTGGCGGCCTTTTTTCGTTTTCTCAAGGAGTCTTCGCGCCCTTTGCGTCCACCAGACGTATAATATCTCGGAGTTTGCAGCTGCTCTGGAGGGTAATGGGCATGGAGAAAAAGGAAGACGAGATGGGACGCCCGACCTCACTCGAGGAAGTATTTGATTGGCTGGGAGCTGGGAAGATCAGCTCCAGCGAGGCCTTTGGGCTTTTTCAGGAGGTGGAGAAAGGGGCTTTGGCAGAACCGGACAGAACCAATCAGAAGGGTTTGGAAGAGGCCATGAAGGAACTGGACAGCCTGATCGGTTTGACGGAGGTAAAGGAGCTGGTCAAGGAAATCCAGGCTTTTGTAGAGATTCAGAGGCGGCGGGCCAAAGAAAACCTGGTCAGTGAGCCCCTGGTCCTGCATATGATCTTTAAGGGAAATCCGGGTACAGGTAAGACCACCGTGGCCCGCATCCTCGGAAAGATCTTTCGGGAGATGGGGGTCCTGCAACGCGGCCACCTAGTGGAGGTGGAGCGGGCCGATCTGGTTGGGGAATACATAGGACATACCGCCCAGAAAACCCGCGAGCAGATCAAGCGCGCTCTGGGGGGAATTCTCTTCATTGACGAGGCCTATGCCCTGGCCAGGGGCGGCGAAAAGGATTTCGGCAAGGAGGCCATTGATACCCTGGTCAAGTCCATGGAGGACCACCGTGACAATCTCATCTTGATCCTGGCCGGCTACCTGCAGGAGATGGAGACTTTTGTCCGCACCAACCCCGGGTTGCGTTCGCGCTTCCCGATTCATATCGATTTCCCGGACTATGATGTGCAGGAACTGCTGGAAATCGCCGAACTGCTGCTAAAGAAGCGCCAATACCGCTTCAGTCCAGAGGCCAGAGAGGTTTTGACCGCCAGTCTACTGCAAAAGACGGCATCTAAGGAGAGCCACTTCGGCAACGCCCGCCTGGTAAGAAACATCATTGAGAAGTCTCTTCGGCAGCAGGCGGTCCGCTTGGTCGGTCGTGACCGGCTCACCCGAGACGACCTCATGCTGATCACCCGTTCCGATATTTTGGGCGCCTTGGACTAGGAGACTCCTCGGAAACCGCGGTTTGACTGGTTAACCGTAACCGGCCAGGGAGGAGGGGCAAAGAGGTGAATGACTGCCTCATGGTGGGCAAACCAAATGTCGGTAAAACCCTCTTCCTTCTCAACTTCGCCGAGTTCCTGGGGGTGAAAATAGGCGAGATCACCAAGGAAAATCCGGACGGTAGTCTGGAGAGCAAGATTTACCGCCTAGAACAGGCCAAGGCGACCCTGGTCGGCAGTGAACCTCATACTACCAGAGGGCTCCTTTCTTTAACCGTAGGACTCCCCATGGGGAAGGGCAAGACCAGACTGACCCTGGTGGATTCTACCGGCCTCACCGATTCCATCCACACGGTGGCGGAAGTCCGGCGGGCCATGGTTCAGACCCTGCGGCGCTTGCGAAAGGCGGATCTGATCCTCCACCTGTTGGATGCGGCGGAGATCGGGGAGTCTCCTGCGGCCCTGGCTGAGATTGACCGGCAAATCGCCCGCTACGCCTCCAGCCGCTGTCCCTATGCCATCCTGCCCAACAAAATGGACCTCCCGGCGGCCATGGCCGGCCTGCGGTCAATCAAGGAGGCCTTCCCAAATCAGAACATCCTGCCAGTCTCAGCTCTGCAACGGACGGGTTTTCGGGAGGTGAAGGCGTTTGTCAGTAAGAATCTCTGAGGTCCTGGTCGACCTTCTAGCCATTGCCTTGGTGGGACTGGCGATCAAGTTCATGGACGACTGCCTTGACCAGGAACTGGACAGCGCCGCGGGGGCGCGAAATTGGGCCTGCTGGCTGGGCCGCGGCCTCGTCCCGTACGCCATGCTCTGCCTGGGTCTGGCGGCCGGAATGCGTCCGGCCTTGAGCGTTCCGCTTTTCCTGGCCGCCTATGCCCTGGGGATGGTCAACGCCCCCCTGACCCTGAATCCCTCTGGATTTCTGGCTGCCTGGGAATCACTGACGGTACTTCTCCTCGGGCTGGTCCTTTTTGGCTGGCGAGCCATTCTTTGGGCTTCATGTCTAATTCTGGCCATACAAATGGGTGACGACTTCTTGGACAGCCGGTCCAGCGAACCAGCGGAGTACAAGGCGCAACGGGGCTGCTCAGAATCCGGGCCGGTAGGAGCATCCTTACCCTCAAGAGGGACCTCGCGTTGGCCTTCCTTGGATCAGGTGGAAAGGGCCCTGATCTTTCTGATTCTTCTCCTGGTGTCCTTACGACTTCACTTTCTCCCAAGCCTTTACGCCTTGTTGGCCGCGGCCTTCATTATGTTCCTGACGAGCAGGCTACCCTAGGAGACTGCTGACGAACTGCGGTTTGAGTGGTCAACCCGCCCGAGAAAGTGGGTCGGCCGTGCGGAGGGAGGAGTATGTGATGGATTGGTTTACTGTGGTCATAATCAACCTCCTGTTCCTTCTGCTAGGCTATGCCCTGGGGCGGCGACGCGGTCTGCTTCAGGGGGAGAAGCATGGGATGGTCGTCACACCCCTCCTCCTGAAAGAGGAGGTCCTTTCCCGCGGCATCTGCCCCCTCTGTGGAACAGCGTTTTTCACCATGGAGGAGCAGGTCCATCCTCGGCCGGACAGGCTAACAGAATAGCCATTCCGCTGCAGTGAATAATACTCCTGTGACCGGAAAATTCCCAAACGGGGGTGTTCCCTTGCCTTTTCCGACGCGACGTCAGAGAAAGGGGTATGACCGGCCCGAAAGGGGCGCATCGACTTGGGCCATCAGCCTCCTAACCGGGGTTCTGGTGTTAGGCGCCGTCAGTGAGAGGAACCTCGGGGGACTGGTGGCCGCTCTAACCCTCTGGCTGAGCCTGGTCCTTTTTTTTGACCTTTATCCTTGGACAAGCATTCCGGCCAGGAATAGGCCCGGGGGGCGGCACCGGCGGGTTGGTCTGACCATCCTCCTCTTGACCCTGGCAATCCTAGGCTTCAGCCTGGTGGAAGGTTACTTTGACTTGATGCAAGCTCGGCGCCAAGTAGAGGAAGCCCTGCACCGGGGTCTAGCTCATCTTATGGGGCAGGTGCCCGGGGCCCCTTCGCTCTTGGGTAATCCCGAGTTTGGGAGGCAGGGCGACCAGAGAAAAACGGGCGCGGAGAAAGCCCCGAGAGCGGAGGAGCCCCAGCCCTCTATTACACGAGCTGGAACGGAGAAGGCTCTAGCTTTCCCCATTGGCCTGGAACCAGGTCAACCTATCCCGGCCCTGGTAACGCGAGTAGTCGATCCGGGCACCCTAATCCTGGACGGAAAGGTGAAAGCAAAGCTGGCCGGACTGGCCCCACCGCCTCGGGAATCTCCCGCCTATGAAGAGGCCCTCCTCTACCTGAAAGTGCTGGTTGGTCAGGAACAAGTTGAAGTCTCCTTCTGCCCCTATAACCAAGACTCGGAGGAACTGTATGCCGTGGTCTCTTTTCGAGGCCAGTCTTTGAACCTGGAACTTCTGGAGAGGGGCCTGGCCCTGGTCAATAAGACCGCCGGTAGTGACTTTGACCTGTTGACCTGGGAACTCAAGGAAAGGACCGCCCAGAAGAACCGCCGCGGCTTCTGGACCGCCGTCAGGTAAATGACATCAACATGACCTGAACTTGACTTTCCCTTGATAAGCAGAACCGACGGATGGTATAATCAAGCCCAGGGAGGAGGTCTAAGGAGACCGCCGAAAAACCCCCATCGGTGTGGCGCAATCCGCCGAGGAATTTTCCCTTTTAATATCCTGCCGAAAGCGCCAAGGATTTAACCGGTGCCCCCGCAGGGCACCTGGGAAAAAGTCAATTCTCTGACAAGAGAGGCCAACCCCTGATGCTGGAAACCTTCAAGCTCCTGCCCCAAGGCTACCACCTGGACGATGGGCTGCTAAGTCTGGCCGCGGAGGTCCTTTCCGAGGTGAAAGGGGAGTGGGAGAAGAGGGATGAGATTACCGTCCAGAATCAAATGCGGGTTTTACGAAGCTTCCACCAAGTGGGAGTGTCAGCCACCCACTTCTCGCCCGGCAACGGGTATGGTTATGGGGATCTCG
Source organism: Bacillota bacterium (assembly GCA_023475165.1). GTDB lineage: Bacteria > Bacillota > Sulfobacillia > JAMCWA01 > JAMCWA01 > JAMCWA01. Next base: position 58,718 of record JAMCWA010000034.1, read on the forward strand.
GACGGGAGGGGATCGAGAGGGTTTTTGCCCGGGTCTTTGCCGCCGAGGCCGCCCTGGTACGCTGGCAAATGGTGTCCGGGTCCCACGCCCTGGCCACGGCCCTCTTTGGCCTGCTCCGGCCGGGGGATGAACTCCTCTCCGTTACTGGTACGCCCTATGATACCCTGAGGGAGATTATCGGCTTTGGGCAGGCGGAGTCGACTCAGGAGAAGGTCTCACCCCCGCCGGAAGGGGAACCGAGTGCCGGGGAATGGCGGACTCAGCCGGACTTGACCGGGCAAGACCCCTCCCCACGGTCGGTCTCTCGCCCGGGGCCCCAAGACGGAGGACGCAGGCTTAATCCTGGTTCGCTGGCGGATTTCGGGGTGACCTACCGGCAAATCGCCCCGCGGATGGACGGGACCCTGGACGAGGCCGCCCTGCGGGAAGCTGTCAACCAGCGAACCCGGGTTGTCTTCCTTCAGCGGTCACGAGGCTACACCTGGACAGCCGCGAGGAATCTGGAGCAGATCAAGGACTACATCCAGAGAGTCAAGGCCATTAACCCAGGGGTTCTCTGTCTGGTAGATAATTGCTACGGGGAATTCGTGGAGACCCGTGAACCGACCCAGGTGGGAGCCGATCTGGTGGTGGGTTCCCTGATTAAGAACCCCGGAGGGGGCCTGGCCCCGACCGGCGGCTACCTGGCCGGGAGAGCCGATCTGGTTGAAGCAGCGGCAGCCCGACTCTACGCCCCGGGGTTGGGTAGCCACGTGGGTCCATCGCTGGGGGACAACCGGCTCTTCTTTCAGGGCCTTTTTCTGGCTCCCCATCTGGTAGGGGAGGCCATCAAAGGTGCCATTTTCACCGCTCGCCTCTTTGAGCGGCTCGGCTACGAGGTTTCCCCGCACTGGCAAGAGCAGCGGACCGATCTGATTCAGGCCTTGCGGCTGGGAAAGCGGGAGAGGTTGCTCTCCTTTTGCCAGGCCGTCCAGTCGGCCTCGCCCGTTGATGCCCATGTCCGGCCTGAGCCCTGGGCCATGCCGGGATACAGCGACGAGGTGATCATGGCGGCGGGAACCTTTGTTCAGGGAGCTTCCCTGGAGCTTTCTGCCGACGGTCCCCTGCGCGAGCCCTATATAGCTTACTTGCAGGGTGGACTGGTCAAGGAACAGGTAATACTGGCCGCTCTGCTGGCGGCCCAACGGTTGGGAGACCGCTGAAAAAACCCATCTGCTGTGTCGTAATTTCGGCGCAATCCGTCAGGAAGAAGTTAACAATGGAGGTGTTGTCATGGGTCAGCCACTAGGCAAAGAAGACGTCCTGAAACTCTGTCAGGAGAAGCGTGTGGAGTTTTTGCACCTGCAATTCACCGACATCCTGGGTGTACTGAAGAACGTGGCCATCCCCGTCAACCAACTGGAGAAGGCCCTGGATGGCCAGCTCATGTTTGATGGGTCCTCCATCGAGGGGTTTGTCCGGATTGAGGAGTCGGACATGTTCTTACGACCCGACCCCAACACCTTTGCCATCTTCCCGTGGAGTGATCCCCAGCATCCTGTAGGCAGGATGATTTGCGATATCTATAACCCGGATGGCACGCCCTTTGAGGGGTGTCCACGTGGTACTTTGAAAAGGGCCATAGCGGAAGCAGGCGAGATGGGGTATGCCATGTATGCCGGGCTGGAGGCCGAATTCTTTCTCTTTGAGCTGGATCAGGAGGGACGGGCGACCACCAAGAGTAACGATCAAGGCAGCTACTTTGACCTCTCCCCCTTAGACCGTGGTGAGGAAGCCCGGAAGGACATGGTCCTGGCCTTACAAAACATGGGCTTTGAAATCGAGGCGTCGCACCACGAGACGGCCCCGGCCCAGCATGAGATCGATTTCCGCTATGCCGACGCCGTTGCTGCCGCTGACAACGTGGCCACTCTCCGCTTTGTCGTCCGGTTGATCGCCAAGAACCACGGTCTGCACGCCACTTTCATGCCCAAGCCTCTGTTTGGGGTGAACGGTTCCGGCATGCACACCCACCAATCCCTTTTCCGGTACGGAGAAAACGCCTTCTACGATCCCAAGGCACCCTTGGAACTTAGCAGTACCGCCCTCTATTACATCGGGGGGCTGATGCGTCACGCCCAGGGTTTTACCGCCATCACCAACCCGCTGGTCAACTCATACAAACGGTTGGTCCCAGGATTTGAGGCCCCCGTCTACGTGGCCTGGTCGGAACGCAACCGTAGCCCCCTCATCCGGATCCCTGTTCGCCGTGGCGTGGGGACTAGAATTGAACTGCGCAGTCCCGATTCCGCCGGGAACCCTTACCTGGGCCTGGCCGTAATGTTAAAGGCCGGCCTGGATGGAATAAGAAATCGAATCATGCCTCCGCCACCGGTCAACCGCAATATCTACCGCATGACGGCGGCGGAAAGACAGGAGTTGGGGATCGGCAACCTGCCAGCCAACCTGGGAGAGGCCCTGGAGGAATTGAAAAAAGATGCCATCATCCGGGAAGCCTTGGGGGACCACATCTTTGAGCACTTTGTTGAGGCCAAGGAAATCGAGTGGGACATCTACCGGACCCAAATCCACCAGTGGGAGATTGACCAGTATCTCTGGTTATTCTAAGAATCTGCCAGGCGGCGCGCCTGACGCCGTCTGAAAGAGTCAGGCTGGCGCAAAGTTGATCAGATCCTTCCAGCCCACCAGGCCCAGGAGACCGTTGAAAAACTTCCATCCGCGGTGTGGCGCAATCTGTAAAAAAGAACCTCTTTATTAAAGGGGCGTCACTATGGCAGATTGTCGCTCCGGCGGCTCCTCGCTCAACGTACCCCCAGTACGCCTCGCTTCGGAGCCTTGTCGCTCCTAGTATCTGGACTGGATTTGAGGTCTTGGCCTAACGATTGGGCTAAAGCCGCCTGAAGAACGTTTATTGTCAAGCCTTTTATAGATTATGCCGGCTTTGCTCGGGCGGGTCAACCACTCAAAACGCAGTTCGTCAGCTCTCTCCTGGGTCGGTGTCTTCTCCGCGACCGGCGCCCAGCGCACCGCGGCTCAGCTTCAGCCCGCCGGACGGCACCGCGCGGACTCTCCATCCCTGGAGAGCCTCGCTTCCCCGGGGGGCGGTGCCGGGCTCGATCGAAATCGGCTCATACGACATCGACCCAGGCCGGGCTGAAGTTTTCAATGGATGACGCGGTATAGTCCAATAACCTTGCCCAGAATTCGTACAAACTCCGCCAGAATGGGTTCCATATGGGGATTTTCAGGCTGTAATCGGATGTGGTCCTTTTCCTTGAAAAAACGTTTTACCGTGGCTTCATCTTCCAGGAGGGCCACGACGATCTCCCCGTTAAGGGCGGTGGGTTGTTGCTGGACCAAAACGTAATCGCCGTTCAGGATCCCCGCTCCGATCATGCTCTCACCCTGAACCCTAAGCAGAAAGACCTCGCCCTCTCCGGTGAGTTCCTGGGGGAGGGGTAGATAGTCCTCCACGTTTTGCTCCGCCAAAATGGGCTGACCCGCCGTCACCCGTCCCACCAGTGGTACGCTTCTGACGTTTTTGTCCGCCTTTGGGGCACCATCCAGGACTTCAATGGCCCTGGGCTTACTAGGGTCGCGCCGGATCAACCCCCTGGCCTCCAGGCGCCTCAGGTGACCATGGACGGTGGAACTTGAGTTAAGACCCATAGCGGCACCAATCTCCCGGACCGACGGGGGATAGCCTTTCTTTCTGACTTCCTCCTTAATGAAATGAAGAATCTGCTTTTGCCGGAGGGAAAGCTCTCTCATTGCGTTATTCCTCCTCGTGGCCCCATTCCGTTGTCGAAAGTGTTCGATTCACCTTCGCTATTGTACCATCTTTTGGCACCTTTGTCAAACTGGCGTTCGAACAAGAATTAACGGCAGATTTTAATACCTAGGGGGTATGACGAGAAGCAAGAGTGAGCTTCACCGAGGAATATCGGGGAAACGGCCACTTTTCCCCATTTTTCCTGCGATTATCTTTGCACCGAAGAAAAAACCTTGACAGGGGGAAAGAATCTGTTACAATTGGATGTGATTGAAATTCGGGCCGCTTCCTGCGGGTTTGCCACGCGGCCTGATTTACAGCAAAAAGGGGGTTGATAATGAGATGAATGCTTTGGGGCGGCATTTACTATCTGAGGTCTACGGCTGCACCGCCGGCGTCCTCAACGATCCAGAAAGGATCGAAAAGATCATGGTTAATGCGGCTCTGAAAGCCGGAGCAGAAATCCGCGAAGTGAGCTTCCACCAGTTCAGCCCTCAAGGTGTCAGTGGTGTGGTGATCATTTCCGAATCCCATCTGGCCGTTCACACCTGGCCAGAGCTGGGATATGCTGCCGTCGACGTTTTTACCTGTGGTGATGATGTGGATCCCTGGATTGCCTTAAACCAGATCGTCAAGGAATTTGGCGCCAGGAACATGACGGCTACAGAAACCAAGCGGGGCATTTTTGAAACGGAGTCACAAGCCGCGGGTTCTTAATCCAGGGCAGTACGAGCCGCTCGTAAACTGCTACCTTAATGGGAGGTGCTGTGTTTATTTTACGGCGAAAGATTCTAGCCAAGAGAAAGAGGAAAAAGACCAAAACTGGTGGCCCTACGGTAATTAGTGGATAGAGATCCATACCGTAGGGCAAATCTTTTTTAGGATTCCTGCCGACACAGGCAGGATTTTGGCGCGCCCTTGCTGAATGGAAAAATGACTCGAATAGTGCGAGGGTAGGAGGTTGATGGTAGTGGATGAGACTTTGCGGTTGTTGCAGGACCTGACGGACGCCGCGGGGGTCCCAGGGTTTGAGGATGAGGTCCGTGGTGTCATCAGGCGGTATCTAGAGCCCTTGGCCGAGGTAGAGGTGGATCGTCTCGGCAGCATCATTGGCCGCAAGAAGGGGAGTGCCGAAAGCCCGCGTATCATGCTCTCTGGTCACATGGACGAGATCGGTTTCATGGTCACCTATATTACTAAAGAAGGCTACATAAAATTTCAAACCCTGGGCGGCTGGTGGGAACAGGTGATGCTGGCTCAACGGGTGATCATCAAGACCCGCCAGGGTGACGTCCCGGGACTCATCGGCTCTAAACCCCCCCACATCCTGGGTCCGGAAGAGCGGAAAAAGATGGTGGAAAAGAAAGACATGTTCATCGATGTCGGGGCCTCCAGCGACGAAGAGGTTAAGGCCTTCGGGATTCGCCCCGGTGATCCGGTGATCCCGGACAGTCCCTTTGCCACCATGAAGAATGGAAAACTGATCATGGCCAAGGCCTGGGATGATCGCTTGGGTTGCGCCATCTTCCTGGAGGTGTTGAAGCGACTGCAAGGAGTGGACCATCCCAACACGGTCTACGGGGTGGGAAGCGTGCAAGAAGAGGTGGGTCTGCGGGGAGCCACCACCAGCTCAGAAGTGGTCGATCCCGATGTGGGCTTTGCCCTGGAGGTGGGGATCGCTGGTGATATGCCCGGCGTCAGGCCCGAAGAATCCCAGGAGAAACTGGGGAAGGGACCGACGATTCTGCTTTACGATGCCAGCATGGTCCCTCACCGTCGCCTGCGGGACCTGGTGATAGAGACGGCGGAAAGCAACGGCATCCCCTATCAGTTTAATGCCATGGCCGGGGGTGGAACCGATGCCGGGCGCATTCACGTCCATGGGCGTGGCGTCCCCAGCCTGGTAATCGGTGTACCCACCAGGTACATCCATAGCCACACCGGCGTTATCAACCGCGATGATTACGAGGGGGCCGTACGCCTGATGGTGGAGGTCATCAAGCGTCTGGACCAGGCCACGGTGCGGGGCCTGGTGGGGTAAGAAAGGCTGGAAGCGGGAGGGTTTGTTGCAGATGGAAAGAAGTTTTGTCATGGTCAAACCCGATGGTGTCCAACGCGGGTTGGTAAACGAAGTGATCGGGCGTTTGGAGCGTAAAGGTCTCAAGCTGGTAGCCTTGAAGCTGATGCGGATTTCTCCAGAACTGGCTGAGCGCCACTATGAAGCCCACAGGGGTAAACCCTTCTTCCCCGGTCTGGTAGATTTCATTACCTCCGGACCGGTGGTAGCCATGGTCTGGGAAGGAAAGAAGGCTGTGGGCATTGTCCGCTCCCTGATGGGTGCCACTGACCCCAGCGTCGCCGCTCCAGGAACCATACGCGGAGACCTGGCCAGCGACATCGGTAACAACGTGGTGCATGGGTCCGACTCGCCCGAGTCGGCCGAACGAGAGATTGGCCTCTTTTTTGCCCCCGAGGAGGTCCTGTCCTACGAATTGAGCAATAACCCCTGGGTCTACGGGGGATAGAGGCAGAACTGCTGAAGAGCGGCCTTTCCCGCTAAGAAAATGGCGGCGTTTGCCGGATACCCTCCTGGTCCCGGTCATTCGATAAATGGCGGAGGGCCTCCGATTCTTGCCTGATCTGCGACAGCGAAGGAAGGAAAATGAGCCTACTGCCCGTCGACAGACTAGTCTTGATTCTCCTTTCCCTGGGACTGGTCCTGGGACTCTACGGCTTCCTGGTAGAGCCCGGGCGGATTCGGATCAAGAGGAAAGACTATCGGCTGGAACAACTTCCTCCGGGGAAAAGCCTGAAAATCATTCACCTTTCTGATCTCCACGGTCGTCTGACCTTTGGGCCAATCCGGGATTTGACAAAGTGGATTAATGCAGAACAGACAGACCTGATTGCTGTTACCGGCGACCTCGTCAGCCGAAAACGGGATATCGGCCCGATGGTGACGTTATTGAGCACCTTTCGCGCCCGCTACGGGGTCTTCTTTGTCGCGGGCAACCATGACCACGCCGCTCGCGGGACGGGACCAGGCGCGCGCTGGTTAAAAGCGGATCTGGAAAAGGTCGGGGTTACGGTCCTCGACAATACCGGGAGAAGGCTTGACCTCGGCCAGCTGGATCAGCCTGCCCCTGACGCCCCCAACGGCGCCAGGACGGCTGCTCAGGAAGACCTTGAAGACAGGCCGCCCCCCTTTGCCTGCGCCGGCGGTTCCCGCCCAAGTCTTGACCCCGGTTCAGATCCGGCCATAAGCCCGACCTTGAGTCCTGGCTCTGGTTCATGGTCTTTTCCGCCGCAGGTGTCGGCTCCCCGTGGGAGGCAAAGCCTATATCTTCTGGGGGTCGATGACCCCGTCAGCGGCCGTGCCGAATTGGGCCAGGCTGTAGCCGGTTGTCCACCGGGAAGCTTAAAGATTCTTCTCGCCCACAGTCCAGACGTGGTTGATGACGCTTCGACAAATGGTATCAGCGTCGTCCTGGCCGGTCACACGCACGGCGGGCAGGTGTGTTGTCCCTTTTTAGGGGCCATCGTCACGGGCTCTCGCTTCGGACGGCGCTTTGCCCGGGGCGAGTACCAGGTCCGTCAGACCCTTTTGTTGATTAATCGCGGACTCGGGACCACCCTTCTCCCGCTCCGGCTTTTCTGCCCGCCGGAGATTGGGGTCTATTGTTTTCGGGGGGAGGAAGCTGGGAGAGGCATCTGATCCAAGAGGCTGCGGACGAACCTCTCTTTTCCTATTTTGCGGCGGATAAATCTGAGCGGAGGCTTGGTTAAGCTATGAGTACACTTTACCGTTACTATCAGGCAACGGACGAGGGGGCCCTGGTCCGACTTTGGAATCTCTGTCTGCCGCAGGACCCCGTCAACCAGGAGAACTTCCGGCACAAGGTCCTCTTTGATCCCAATTTGAACCGGGAGGGGTTTTGGGTGGCGGAAGAGGGTGGACATCTGGTTGGGGCCGGGCTGGGTTTGGTGCGCCGGGCACCCCTGGGTGACCTGGGGCTGGAGCCGGAGCGAGGCTGGATATCCTTCCTCTTTGTCCATCCCGAGTTCCGCCGGCTGGGGATCGGCAGGACCCTGCTCCAGCGGCTGATGGACTTCTTCCGGGCCCGCCAACGCCGACTGGTTCAGGTGGTGGGTTATGCCCCTTATTACTTTTTCCCTGGGGTCGATCCCCAGGCCTACCCGGCGGGCCTGTCCTTTTTCAAGGCAAGCGGTTTCGCCAAGGCTTTTGAAGCCGTGGCCATGGCCAGGAGCCTGGAGGGGTTTTTGGTACCGGAGGAAGTCCGGGAGCGCACTCGCCAGCTTCGCCAGGAGGGCTTTGAGGTCGGTTTCTGGCGACCGGAAGATACCTTGCCACTCTTGGAGTTTGCCCGCCGGGAGTTTCCCGGGTGGTATCCCTCGGTCCTGGACGGCTTGCAGCGGGGTTTGGGCCACAAGATCGTGGTGGCCAGGCAGGGCCAGGAGATTGTGGGTTTCACCCAGTGGGAGAACTCCTACAACGACCCGCCGCAGGGGGCAGCGGGTCGCTTTGGGCCCTTTGGGGTCAGCCCGGCCCTCCGGAGCCGGGGCCTGGGTGCTGTCATCTTTTACCACCTGGTGGAGGCGGTACGTCAACAGGGGGCCCGGTACCTGTGGTTGGGTTGGGCGGGGGGCCGCAATGTCAACTTCTACCTCCGCGCCGGTCTGCAGGTAACGCGACGCTACGAGATACTGAAGCGGGAGCTGACCTGAGGGAAGTGCAAGGAGTTTCTGGCGTTTAGCCGTCACCCCCCACCGATTGCGGGGAAAAAGGAGCCTGTAGACCATCGACAGGCTCCTTTCCGCTTTTTGTCTCCTCGTATAAATGTTAGAGACCTCTTTCCGGGCTTGCGGAGCAACCGTAAGTAATGAGCCGGGCCCAAAGAGGCAACTCACTGGTTCGGGCCTCCACTTCCAATTTAGACAACTCCCCTGCGGGTATGCCGGCCTCCCGTGGCGCCTGTCGGGGTCTTGTTTTATATTTGGTCTGATGAAAACAGATTGCCTAAACCACCTATGAGAAGTTATACTGAGGATATGGGATTCCCTGCAGGAATTCCCAGCTGGAAACAAAGGGGGATGGACAGTTGGACAGACAACAACATATCGTGGCCATCGGAGCCCACACCGGCGACATGGAGCTCACCGCCGGAGCTGTGCTGGCTAAGTACAGCCAGGCCGGCCACCGGGTAACCGTGGTCTCCCTTACACCGGGAGAAAAGGGGCACCCCCGTCTGGAGCCCGAGGAGTACGCCCTGCAGAAAACCAGGGAGGGGCAGGCGGCCGCCGCCATCCTGGGGGCTGAGGCCGTCTTTTTGCCCTTTCGGGACGCCGAGCTTCCGGTGAACGAAGGAAGCGTTTCCCAGGTGGCCAACCTGATTCGCCAGCTCAAACCGGACATCCTCATTACCCATTGGCAAGAGAGCATTCACCGCGATCATATCGCCACCCACCAGATTGTCCGGGAGGCCCGCTTTTACGCCGGACTGAAGACGATAAAGGGCGACTGGCCCGCCCATTGGGTTAGACAGCTCTATTACGCCGATAACTGGGAGGACGCCCGGGGCTTCTCTCCTGAGGTCTTTATCGATATCGCTTCCGTTCGCGACCGGTGGATCCGGGCCATGGAGGAATTCGCTTTCGCCCGTGGCGAGACATCACGTTTTCCCTATATTGAGTATTACAAGGCGCTGACGGTGGTGCGGGGCGCTCCCGCCGGCTTTACCTATGCCCAGGCCTTCGCCGTTCCGCCCGGCTCGCTGACCCAACGGTTGGCGTTTTTCCCGGCGTGACTGGACTAGCATCCCCGCGGCTGGCACGTCGTAAAAGCCTGTTTTCCCAATCTTTCTGTCCGGGAGTAGATTTGATGAAAGCCTTCGGTGAATACGCCAGAGCCGTCACAAATCTCGGCCCTCACGCCTGGAGGTTTCTCCTTTTCTCCACATTTAGCAGCGTGGGCTGGAGCATGTTTAATCTCAATTTCAACCTTTATCTCTATGCCCTGGGGTACAAGCAGGACTTCATCGGTATTCTGAACGGATTACCTTCCCTGGCTATTTTGGCTCTGGGACTACCCATTGGGATGATGGCCGACCGAAAAGGTTATGTGAAGTTTCTGGTCGCCGGCGCCGTGCTGACGACGTTGTCTTCCCTCGGTCTGGCCCTGAGCGTCACCCGGTCCGCCCTCCTGCTTTACTCCTTCTTAAGTGGTCTGGCCGGGGCCGCCTCCTGGGTCGTTGGGGCACCGTTCCTGATGTCCATCAGCAAACCCGAAGAACGTGTCTACCTGTTCTCGGTACAGTCCGCCATCATGATGGGTACAGGCTTTTTTGGGAGTCTTCTGGCCGGTGCGGTGCCGGATTATTTAGCTGGTCGTTGGGGTGTTTCCAGTACGGCCGTTATGCCTTTGCGGGTGGCGCTCCTAATCAATGTACTCTTCGCTCTCCTTGGCACGTTGACACTATTAGGTATGAAGGAGAGCAAGCCGGGCGCATCCGCCGCCCCTGGCCAGAGGACGACCCACCCATTGCCCCGTACTGGGAAGGAAATGGTTCTTTTTATCAAGCTCCTTGGGCCCCAAGCCATGGTCGCTTTGGGAGCCGGGGCTATGGTGACCTTTTTTCAACTGTTCTTCAACCTGAGGTTTGGCATGGAACCAGGTAAAATCGGGACTGTCTTCGCCTTTTCCTCCGTCACGACCATGTTAGCTACTTTAGTGGCGCCCCTGCTGTCCGGGCGGCTGGGAAGGGTGCGTACCGTAGTCGTGACAGAGCTGCTGTCAATACCCTTTCTGCTGACCCTGGCCTACTCGGCCAATGTCGGAATGGTTGTTTCCTCTTACTACCTTCGCACTGCCCTCATGAATATGGCCGGCCCCATCCAGCAAACCTTCGTCCTGGAGCAGGTGGACGAGAGGCAAAGGGCCACCCTGACCAGCCTGGGCGCCATGTTGGGAAGCCTCGGCCGCGGTGGCATCGGTCCCATCATCAGCGGTTACCTGCAGGTGGTCTCTGGCTTCAGCCTGGCCTTCACCTTCACTACCATCTGCTATGTCATTGGGGCCCTGCTCTTCTGGTTCTTCTTCCGGAGGGCTGATGGGGCACCGCCGGCTTCCCTCAGGCTTGCCAGCAAAACCTTGGTTTAAGATGCCGCGACCGTTCAACGCTACTGTACCAGCTTCCGCCGGCGTAATCCCTACCAGCAAAACCTTGGTATAAGACGCCGCGACCTTCAACCTTGGTCCCCGGGCTGGCCCAGGTGCTTCAACATCTCCTGTGCTGTCAATCGCCGCCATTGGCCCGAGCTGCCGATAGACGGATGGTTAGGCTTCATCTCCCGGTCCCTTTGGGCCCGGGATTTGTTTTTGGCCACCTGACTGGGCAGGGTCACAAAATTTTTTTGGATCATTTTTAGAGCAGCAGGAATAATAATAAAGGCGTCGAACATATGTTTAATAGAACAAATTTTCGTCTCTAGCATATCAGGAGGGCTCAAAAGATGGTGGCAGAAATAGCCGAACCGGTGGATGTTGTGGCCATCTTTAACCAGGGCCGCCTGGAGCCAGCCGTCTTTTTGTGGAACAAAAGAAGATATCGCGTTCGCCGTGTCACCAACACCTGGCGGGATACGGAAGGCCAGTACCGGCGTCACTTCTTTGCCGTCCTGGTTGAAACCGGCAGTGACCTCTATGAGCTGTGTTTTCGGACCAGGGACCTCTCCTGGCAGCTGCTGAAGGTCTATTCCGACGGATAATGAACCCGGCGGGAGCCCGCCTGACGCCCAGATCGGTGTTTTTCAGCGGTCTCCGAGGAATCGATTATGTCATCAGAACGAACTATCTTCCACATCGATATGAACGCCTTCTTCGCCGCGGTGGAACAAGTAACTAATCCGGCCTACCGGGGCCGTCCCCTCATCGTCGGGGGCGATCCGGACCGCCGCGGCGTGGTTTCTACTGCCTCCTATGAGGCGCGTAGGTTCGGCATTAAAGCCGGTATGTCCCTCTGGGAGGCCCGGCGGCTTTGTCCAAACGGCATCTTCGTCCAGGGCAATCCCGCCCGGTATCTTGATATCTCCCTGCGTCTGCTTAATCTGTATCAAAGCTTTACCCCTTTGGTGGAGCCATTTTCCATTGATGAGGCCTTTTTGGATGTCACCGGCAGCGCACATCTCTTTGGTGGGTCCGAGGCCATGGCCCGCGAGATAAAAAGGAGGATGCGACAACAATTCGATCTGACCGCCTCCATTGGACTTGCCCCTAATAAACTCTTGGCCAAAATGGCCTCCGATTTACAAAAACCCGATGGATTAGTTATACTGAGAAGGGAAGACGTACCCAGAAGGCTATGGACCCTTCCCGTAGGGGAGCTTTACGGGGTCGGGGAGAAGATGGGAAGACACCTGGTGGACCTGGGGTTGACCACCATTGGGGCCCTGGCACAGGCTCCGGTACAGCTCCTGCGCCATTATTTCGGGGTGGTGGGGGAGACCCTACATCAGATGGCCAACGGTCTGGACGATTCCCCAGTAGATCCTTACGCCGGTCTCCTGGTCAAATCTATGGGGCACGAGCTGACCTTACCGGCGGATACCGATGACCGGGAGGTAATTGGGCGAACCTTGCTTCAACTCTCGGATCAAGTGGGTCGGCGCCTGCGCCGGGACGGCTATCAGGGGAGGAAGGTCACCGTTAAGATCCGGCAGAGCGACTTTGTCACCATCACGCGCGATCAGACCATGGACGAATACACCGATCTGGAAGAGGTAATCTACGAGACCGCTCACGGGCTTTTTGTGAAAAACTGGCCTGGCTGGCCCAAAATACGCCTCCTTGGCGTCAGTGTATCTGGCCTGGTCAACGCCCGGCGACTCCAGCAGTTATCCTTTTGGGATGACCGGGACAGGCTGAGCCGCGTCACCCGGGCCGTGGACGCCATCCGGGATAAATACGGGGAAGGGGCGGTGCTGAAGGCCAGATTGCTGGTTCCAGCCAGGCTGGGAAAGGCAGCTCGGCCAGCGCCCTGATACAGGCCTAGGAGACCGCTGACGAACTGCGGTTTTAGTGGTTAACCCGCCCGAGAAAAGCCGCCATAGTCTGTGCCGCGCTTGATGGCAATCTTTCTTCTGGCGGCTTTAGCCAAATGGTTGGAGCAAGACCGCTGAAAAACACCCATCTGCGTGCTCCCTGGTTTGGGAGAGGGGCTTCAGACGTACGAGGAAGGAGGGGAAGGTGGCGCTCCTCCCGGGGAGAAACGAGAGGTGGCCGCACCGCCAACCAATATGATCTATATCGGTACATCGGGCTATAAATACCCCGACTGGCGCGGAGCCTTCTATCCGGCTGAAGTAAAGGACCAGGACATGCTCTCCTACTACGTGACACAGTTCCCCGTAGTAGAACTGGACTTTACGTATTATCAAATGCCGGGTATCCGAACCATGGCCGGAATCGAAAAGAAGTCGCCGGAGGGCTTCATTTTTTGCGTCAAGGCCAATCGCGCCATGACCCATGAAGTTCCCGGGGAAGGAGAGGTCCAAGACGTCTTTCAGCGCTTCCTCTTGGCCTTATCTCCCATGATTCAGGCCGGGAAACTGGGGTGTCTGCTGGCTCAGTTCCCCTGGAGCTTTCAACCGACGGCGCCGAACCGTGATTATATAAAGAAATTTCGCGACTGGACGGGGGATATACCCCTGGTGGTGGAGTTCCGCCACATCGGGTGGCTGACCCAGGAGACTTATCAATTCCTTAAAGAACAAGAGCTGGCCTACTGTGCCGTAGATGAACCGCCCCTCAAGGGTTTGCTGCCGCCCCTGGCGGTGGTGACGGCGCCCATAGCCTACGTCCGGTTTCACGGGCGGAATAAGGAGAAGTGGTGGAAGCACAAAGAAGCCTGGGAGCGCTACAACTACCTCTATTCCCGAGAGGAACTGGCCCAGTGGCTGCCCCGGATTATGAAGATGGCCAGCCAGGCCACCAAGACCTACGTCCTTTTCAATAATTGCCATGCCGGCCATGCCGCCGCCAACGCCCGGCTGCTGAAGGCCATGCTGGAAGAGGTATAAACCCAAACCCGGTAAGCTGGCACAAAACTGGACTTCTTGATACCAGGGGGTAGAAAACATGCGTATTGCTATCATCGGGGGAACCGGGGTTTATGACCCCCGGATCTTATCGGATATTCGCGAAGAGCGGGTGGCTACGCCCTATGGCGAGGTTTCCTGCAAGATCGGTAGATACAAGGGGGAGGAGGTGCTCTTCCTGGCTCGCCACGGGGAGAAGCACTCCGTTCCACCTCATCTGGTCAATTACCAGGCCAACATCTGGGCTCTCAAGAAGGTGGGTATCACCAGAATAATCGCCACGGCGGCGGTCGGCTCTTTGAACCCGGACCTGCGACCGGGGGACTTTGTGTTCACCGACCAGTTCATCGACTTTACCCACGCCCGTCCTTTTACCTTTTTTGAAGGCGGTGAAAGGGGAGTGGTGCACACCGATTTTACCGAGCCCTACTGCCCGGAGATCCGGGGCGCCATGGAACAAAGGGCCAGTACGCTGGGTATCAGATACCATAATAGGGGTACCTACCTATGCACCGAAGGGCCCCGCTACGAAACCCCGGCCGAGATCAAGGCCTTTGCCCGACTGGGAGCCGACCTGGTGGGAATGACCAACGTTCCCGAGGTGGTCCTGGCCCACGAAGCCGGGATTTGTTACGGCCTGGTGGCCATGGTTACCAATTTTGCCTCCGGAATCTCGCCGACCCCCTTGACCCATGAGGAGGTCCTGGAAGTCATGGCCGAAAATGGGGAGAAACTAAAGGCCCTGGCCATGGGGATCATTGAGAGTTTGCCGGTGACCAGAACCTGTCACTGCGGCGATCCCTGGGAACACCTCTTGGTCTGATTTCCAGAGAAGGGGTCAGGAGTTATTCCCGGCCCCCTCTTTCGGTTTAAGCCGTCTCGCCCCAGGTTTTACTCAGACGGGTTTACTTCTAGCGACGTCGTTTGTCAGCAGTCCCCTAAGTCTGCCTCCCCGGGTTCTGCGTGGTCAAAGAACGCTCAGCTCGTTCGATCGCCAGTTTCACCAACCGCCCACAGTCTTGCGAACTTACCGCCCCCCAGCCCCGGTCTTGGACGGTTCCTAAGACCCCCAGTTCTGAGGCCAGTTGGTATTTCAGGTTTTCCGACATCACCTGTCTTCCTTTGCCCGGCATAAGTTACACCTCCCTGGCAGCGGACAGCATCCTTTTTCACTGCCATTGTTAGTTTACCTACGCCAGAGAAAGGGCTATGCCTGAGAAGATTTGTAGTTAACAGAAAAAGCAACCACAGTTGTAAGACAGTTGCTGACTTTCGCTGCGCTGCCTTTGGCGTGATAAGTAGTTCGCTCCCGTCATGGCGGCTGGCTCCGCAGATCTTCACCGGCCGCACTACCGCTCAACTTCGGTCCTAAAGGCCAGCGCGGTCATTCACCCGACCCACAGGACTGGTCTTCCATCTTTTGGTGGTGCCGCCGCCGGCAGCCTGGACGGCTACCTCAAAAAGCGCGCCCCATTTCATGACCACGGGAACCTGGCCTGAAGATCGGCAGCCAGAGCCTGCGTCAATTCATAGATGCGCTGAGCCAGTTCCGGCGGTAGAAGCCCGGTGCCACAACTGGGAGTGATCATGGACCGGGAGAGTAGAAGCTCTCGTGGTACTCCTTGGCGCTCCAAGGAATCCAGATACCCCAGGTATCTTCCCCGCAAGGAAGCGACGTTTTCCTCCTTCGCTCTGGGTGAGGTCGGAACTATTCCCCAGGCGACGACCCCACCCCTCTGCAGGAAGGCCGTCAGCTTTTCCGCGTAGGGCAGAAGAGAGGAGAAATAGTTATAGGCGTCCAGATTGAGGATCTCCAGCGAGGAATCCAGCAGCAGGGACCAGTCGGTCTGGGAGCAGATGTGGGCACCGGGTAGGCCGCCCTGTTCACGAATGGCGCCAAAGATGGCTTCCAGAGAAGTGGTAATGTCCTCCCTCGTTAGAGCCAGAAAATTGGCCGTGCCGTAAACGTAAAGGAAAGAGTCATCGACGAAGATGATCACCGGATGACCGAAAGCCGCCAAGCGCTGTACCTGCCAGGCAGCATCGAGTTCCAGGCTCTTAACCAGGAGTTCTCGCAGTTCCTGGTCGTAGAAAGAGGCCCGGCGGCTATTATCCAGAAGTTGAAACCCCGCTGTCACCGGCCCGATGATTTGCCCTTTCAGGTAGCGTAGCGGCAACGTTTCCTGGCCCTTCTCATGGCCAGGAGGGCGCGTGAATCTTTCCCTTGAAGCCAGGGCCTTTTGGAAGGAGGAAAAACCCCGGGCTGCCTCCTCTGTCAGCGCGAAGAACTCCAGGTTTCCCGTTTCCCGGGCCTGTAAGTACTCCTCGTAGAAGCGCAGGACCTGTCGGTAGAAGACCTCATCCCTGGGAACATAGGAAGGGTTGTGTCCTTCCTCGACCTTCACCAAGCCCAATCTGACCAAAGGGGTCAGGAATTGATAGACAAAGTTCTCGCGAAAAGAAGCCTGGGGCAATTGGGGCCAGTGGGGAGCAGAGGGGAAATGCCGAAAGATCAAGTCCAAGGCCGGGCCTGCCTCCAGGAGGGGTAAACTCCCGATGCCGGTGGCTAGAAAGTGCGGTTCTTGCATCCCTCTCACCTTCTAAAATTTCTTGACAGGGGGGGCAGGAAAAAGTCTCCCTTCTGTCGAAATTCTACCATTACACAGCGAAAAATGGCAAGTAAATTGAATCGGGTGTTCCCTTATTGAAGGCAGCGCCGAGTGACTCAAAGAGCCTTATTCGGAAAGGCGGTATCCTTTTTGACCGCAGGCTATATCCGGCCGCCCGTGAGGCCTGGCAAGAGGCCTTGGTTCTGGCAGAAGGGGAAGAAAGTCCGCCGGATAAAGCCCGCGCCCTGAACGCCCTCGGGGTACTTTTTCTCGCCCAGAGGGACCTGGAACAAGCCCTGGATCTTTTGTCCAAGGCTCTGGCTATCCTTTTGGAATCTCCTGCTCCGGACCAGCGTCTCATGGGACAGGTCTATTTTAATCTGGGTTCTGTTCACTGGTATGCCGAAAGCAACAGAGCAGGCCTGGATGCCCTAAGAAGCGCCCTGGCCATCTTTGAGGCCCAGGGCAACCGGCTATCTATCGCCCGTGCTCGTCTGAGCCTGGGGGCCTTGGCTATCCTGGATGAGGACTTTGAGGAAGCCGCCAAACAGACGGCGGCCGCCTTGGAGATTTTCCAAGAAGAGGACCAACCCTACTTTTCCGGCATCGCCGCCAAGAATCTTGGGGCCATCCGAACGGCCCAAGGTGACTACCTGACAGCGGATCAGCACCTTCGTCAGGCCTGGCAGTTAATGAAGGAAGCCGGTGATCTGAATCAGATCGCCTACACCCTCACCGAGCTTTCCCGCCTCCAGTTGAGGCAAGGTCGGCTGGCAGAAGCGGTCCGCTCCGGCCACCGAGCCCTGGTTACCCTCCTTTCCGACGTCGGGACAATGGACAAGGCGGAGGCGGCTCGCATCCATTATCTCTTCGCCGAGATATTCTCGGTCCGGGGAGACTACGACAAATCCCTGGGCTATCTGCAGAGGGCCATGGCCTACTACCAGAGCCTGGGGATGAGGCGAGAACTGGAAACGGCCACAAACTCCTTCGCCACCATGCAGGCAGCCCGGTCTAAGGCAGCGCCCGCTGTCAGTCGGGATCAGGAGACTACTGGAGGCCGAAAGGGGATCATCGGGCCGCTGGACAGTTCCTCTCCGGGCGGCGCCTCCGCCAAGTCCAGAAGGGCACTGGTCAAAGAGGAGCTACATCTCAAGTACCTGGACACCTTTTTCTCCCTGGTCGACCTCCTGGAGGAAAAGGAGCCCTACACCCGTGGGCACTCAGAAAGGGTTACCGCTTATACCCTGATTATGGCCAATGAGCTGGGATTGGGTGAGAAGGATAAAGAGACCCTGGCCGTTTCCGGGCGGTTGCACGACGTGGGGAAGTTGACCATTGACGCCACCATCTTGAATAAACCGGGACCCCTGGATGAAAGAGAACGGCTCTTGGTGCAACGCCATCCCGTTGCCGGGGCGGAAATGCTCCGCTCCACCATTAGTTCCTATGAGGCCCTGGCCGTGATCCGGCATCATCACGAACGCTTCGACGGTGGCGGCTATCCGGAAGGTCGCCAGGGCCAGGAGATTCCCCTTTTGACCCGCATCTTAACGGTAGCCGACGCTTATGACGCCATGACCAGCGATCGGCCCTACCGGCCCGCCTTGAGCCATAGCCAAGCCCTGGCCGAGTTGGAGGATAAGGCTGGGACCCAGTTTGACCTGAATATGGTTGACGCCTTCATTAGGTGTCATTCCATAGGGTGAGCGGAAGGTAAGACTTTACAGTGAGGAGGTGACAAAACAATGAAAAGGGTTTTAAGAAGAGGCCTGTTGCTCCTGCTGGCTCTGATCCTGATAACCACCTTCGCTTCCACGGTTCTGGCCGCCAGCAGTAACAGCACGGCGGATAACCCCGTGGCGGAAGCGCACCGGAGCGAGGTGGGAGAAATGCATGAGCGGGCTCACGATGCTGTCATCAGCGGTGGCGTAAGTACCATGGGTATCAGTATCGGACCACCCATGTGGGGCAAGGAAGAATGGGACGAGTGAACCTCTCCCGCCCGAAGAGGCGGGATAAGGATGGCTGATCCTTGACCAGGCCGGCGGGCAAAACCTGCCGGCCTCTAGCTTGGTCCTGCCGCCGGCGACGCATCGTCCCTAAGCAACCCCGACGCTCTTCAAACTACCCTGCAAAAACTTCTCCCCAGGTAGGATTTTTCCTTTCGCTTGGAGAAGTAATTTTAAAACCAGTAGGGAGGAATAGAGATTGGAAAAGAGGATTTTGGGACGAACGGGGTTGAGCGTGACCGTGATAGGCTTTGGGGGCATCCCCATCATCGATAAGCCCAATGAAGAAGCCATCGCCGTCGTCCAACGAGCCCTGGATGTAGGGATCAACTTCATCGATACTGCCCGCGCCTACGAGAGGAAGAACGGGCCTTTTCTCTCCAGCGAAGAGAAGATTGGAGAGATCATGCGTCAGAGGCGGGGGGAAGTGGTACTGGCAACCAAGACTCATACTCGCAGCCGCGAAGGCGCCGCCGCCGACATCGAAAAGAGTCTGGCTAACCTCAAGACGGGCTATGTCGATCTCCTACAGCTCCACGCCGTGGATAGCCTGGAGGCGCTAAACCAGGTACTGTCACCCGAGGGGGCGCTGGCCGCGGTCCAGGCAGCTCAGAAGGCCGGCCAGGTGCGTTTTATCGGCATCACCGGACACCGACCCGACGTCCTCTTGGAGGCCTTGAAGACCGGGCTCTTTGACACCGTTATGGTCCCGGTGAACATTGTCGACCGTTTCATTTACAATCCGGAAGCCTCCCTGCTGCCCTATGCCCAGGAACACAATATCGGCGTTATCGTCATGAAACCCCTGGCCGGCGGCGCTCTCAAGGAGAATGTCCCAGAAGCCCTACGCTATTCCATGGCCCAAAAGGTCACCACCGTTATCCCAGGGATGGGCAGTCTGAGAGAGGTTGAGGAGGACGTGGCCATTGGCGAGTCCTTCCAACCGCTAACCCAGGAAGAGGAGAACCTTTTAGCTAAACAGGCCAGGGCCCTCGGTAGCGACTTTTGCCGGCAGTGTGGCTACTGTAAACCATGCAGTGTGGGGATTGACATCCCCTTCGTCTTCCGCCTGGAGGGGTATTTCACCCGTTATGGTCAGAAGGAATGGGCCAAAGCCCAATACGCCGAGGTGGACATCAAGGCCAGTGAGTGTATTGAATGCGGGAATTGCGAACCGCGCTGTCCTTATAGCCTGCCCATCATTAACAAGCTGAAGACGGCTCACGCCCGGCTCATGGGACTGGCCGTTTAAGAGGGGCGGCGGATGGGTATTTTTCAGCGGTCTCCCAGGAGAGTGCTGACGAACTGCGGTTTGAGTGGTTAACCCGCCCGAGATACCGTTGGGGCGAGACCGCTCAAAAATGCCCAGATGCTAGGAGCGACAAGGCTCCGAGGCGAGGCGTACTAAGTGGTACGTTGAGCGAGGAGCCGCCGGAGCGACACCGCAGATGGGTGTTTTTCAGCGGTCTCCTAGGGAGGTGAACCCCGCTGACAACTCAGTGCTTCCTGGTCCGCCACGGCGCCACACTCTGGAACGATCAGCAAAAACTCATGGGACAGACCGACATCCCCCTTTCGCCGCTGGGGGAGAGACAGGCCAAGCAAGTGGCTGCCCGTCTCGCTACTGCCGGTCTATTTGCCGTCTACTCCAGTGATCTTTCCCGGGCCCGGGAGACGGGCCTGGCTGTGGCCCAGGCGGCGGGAGTCCCTCTTCATCTGGAGCCGCGCCTGCGGGAAGTGGCGGGCGGAACCTGGACCGGTCTCAGCCTGGGCGAGGTCCAGGCCAAGGATGCCGCCCTCTTCGCTCACTGGAGGAAGGACCCCATGGGCATCCCTCTTGCCGGGGGAGAAAGCTATCGGCAGGTCATGGAACGGGCTTGGGCCGCCTTCGACGAGATTGTCGCCCGCCACCGTGGGGGAAAGGTGGCCCTGATAGGGCATGGCGGTAGCCTCAGGACCATCCTCCTCAAGGTCTTGGGACTGGACCACTTTCCCTCCGGCTACTTTGAGTTGAGCAACGCCGGGGTCAGCCTGGTGGAGGTCAGGGAGACAGGACCGGTGCTAGTCTATATGAACAGCACCTGCCACCTCGAGCTGGCTTGACAGCACCAGGTGGAACGAGGTACCTCAAGGGACTAATCTCAAGGGACTGCTGACGAACTGCGGTTTGAAGGGTTGACCCGCCCGAGAAAAGACGCCATCGTTTATGAAAAGCTTCGGCGAGACCGTTCAAAAAGCTCCAGATGCGGGGAGCAATTAGGCTTTGGGCGGAAGCATATATGGAAATACGGCGGGGACAACGAGGCTGCTGACCGGGGAACGGCTGTCGGTCCCACCGACATTCGTTGAACACCTGCTCCCGCTTGGCCGTGCGGGTGACCTATCACACTTCTATTCTTAGGATGTGCTCAACCTTGCCTATAGGGGAATTTGTCGCCTTCGACTTTGAAACGACCGGCATTGACCAGGAAAGAGACGTTATCATCCAAATGGGCGCAGTGCGATTTCGGGACGGTGCGGTGGAGGATGAATTTGAGAGCCTGATCAACCCCCACCGTCCCCTGTCGGCCAAGGTGAGACGGCTCACAGGGATCAGCGACGAGAGTCTGGCCGGAGCCCCGGACATCAGTAATCGTTTGCCTGACCTCCTCCGTTTTATCGGTGATACACCGCTCCTGGCCCATAACGCCGCCTTTGACCTGGCATTCTTAAAGAAAGCCCTGGTCCAGCGCGGCCTTCCCCCGGTGACCAATACGGTCTACGACACATACGAATTGGCTAGAATCCTCTATCCTACCGCCAAGTCCTTCTCCCTGGGATCCCTGTGCCAAACCGTTGGGGTAGCCCTGGAGCGTCCCCACAATGCCCTGGAAGACGCCCGTTCCGCTGGATGGCTGGCCATCAGGCTTTTGGCCAGACTGGAGGAATTTGATCACGACCTCCTGGTCAGGGCTGACCGCTGGCTTGGGCCGTCGAACTGGGCGTGGAAGGAAGACTTTCGCGCCGCCGAAAAAGCGGCGTGGAGCAGGTTCGCTGCCAGCCCCCGCCGAGGTCCTTTCGGAGTGAAGTGGCAAGAGCCTGCCGGCGGCCTCTTTGCCAAGGAAGAGAGGGGAGAGCCGGAAGAGGGTAAGGAATTCCAGCCCCTGGACAGTTGGGAACTCTCCCTTCTCTTGAAAGAAGGCGGCAGGGTGGCGGCTAAGCTAGCCCCTTACGAATACCGGGACGAACAGGTTCAAGCGCTACAGGTGGTGACTGCTGCCTTCACGGAGGGAAAATTCCTCTTGGTGGAGGCTGGCACCGGAACAGGGAAATCCCTGGCCTACCTCATTCCGGCCCTTCATTGGGCTCATCTTAATCAAGAACGGGTAATCGTCTCCACCCATACCATCACCCTCCAGGAACAGCTTTGGAACAAGGACCTTCCTCTGCTCCAGGGGGCCCTGCCCTTCCCTTTCCAGGCCGCCCTGCTCAAAGGGCGCTCCAACTATCTCTGCTTGGCCCGGCTGGAGGAACTGGGGGAAATGGAGAAAAACCTGGTGATGGCGCCCGGTGACCCCTCCAGCCAATCTGCCGGACGCGGCTTCGCGGGGAGCTACCGCGAAGGTGCGCCGCAAGGCCAGGCTTCTTTAGCCCGGGACGATTTAAGAGAACGCTTATTCCTGGCCCGGCTAGAGGTTTGGTTGAGCGGTACCGATTCCGGCGATCGAAGTGAACTCCGGTTGGGCCGTGAAGAAGAGGACCTCTGGCGATTGGTCGGCGCCGATAACACCTGTCCGGGTACGGATTGTCCTCATTTCGACTGGTGCTTTGTCAGCCGGGTCCGCGCGGAGGCTTCTCAGGCCGACCTGATCCTGGTTAACCACGCCCTTTTGCTCTCCGATACCAGAATAAAGAACCGTCTTCTACCCCGGCACCGTCATCTGATCTTGGACGAGGCCCATCACCTGGAGGAGGTAGCCACCAACCACCTGGGGGTGGACCTCTATCAGAGCGAAGTGGAGCGGCTCCTCCGTGGACTGGATTCCGGGGGAGTCAGGAACGGCTTTCGTCCCGGTTTGATCAATAGTCTGGAGACCCTCTTGAAGCGCCTGGCCGAGCCGGAGCGGCGACAGGGCTTGTTGGATAGGCTCATGGCTTTAAAGACGGCCATCTTTGACCTGGGGGCAGCTAATGAGAATTTCTTCATCCGACTGGGCCAGTGGGCTGGTCGAACCAAAAAGCCATCGGAAGAGGATTTCGACCTGATCACCTACACCATCCCCGAGGACGACCGGGATCTCGTTCAGGCGCTCCTGGAAGAGGGGGAGGGCCTCCTGGGTTTGGCCGAGGCCCTTCGCCAGGGTTTGCTGGAGGTGAGGGAAGGCCTGAAGGAAGCCTTTCCAGACCACGCGATCCTATTGGCCCGGGTGGATCGGTACCTTTCCTACCTGCAAGACTACGCGGAAAGGGTAAGAAATCTGACGACGGGAATCGCCGGCTTCGTCCGCTGGATCGAGTGGCATCCAGCGGAGAGAAATCCTGTCGGGACCGGCCGTTACCGCCGCGGTGGTGCCCTGCGGGCCGCCCCGGTGGAGGTCGGCAGTCTCTTGAGCGAACAATTCTTCCCCAGACTGCGTAGCGCCGTTTTGACCTCCGCCACTCTCACCGCCGCCTCCTCGCGCGACGGGGACCCCTTTGCCCATATCCGGCACCGGATCGGCTTTGACCGGCTCGATCCCAAGCGAGTCCTTTCCCAAAAGATCCTTTCCCCCTTCAACTATGCCCAGCAATCTCTCATCCTCATCAATCGCGACCTACCGGTCCCCAACAAAGTCCGGGAACAAGAATACCTGGACGCTGCGGCCGATATGATTCGGATGGTGCTGGGTATCACCGGTGGTCGGACCCTGGTTCTTTTCACCTCCCACCGTAGCCTTCGCTATGTCCACCAGCGCCTGGCCCTCGAGCTGGAACGGATGGGCATCACCCTGCTTGGTCATTTCATCGATGGGTCGCGGGAGAAGGTTCTGGAGGAATACAAGGAAAACCAATCCAGTGTCCTCCTTGGGGCCAATAGTTTCTGGGAGGGGGTGGACCTGCCCGGTGAGCTTTTGACCTGCGTCATCATGGTCAGGTTGCCTTTCAGCCCACCTGGCAACCCGGTGCAACAGGCCAGGCAAAGGAGCCTGGAAGAGCAGGGCCTTTCCTCCTTCAGCCACCTCTCCCTACCGGAAGCCATCCTCCGCTTCAAGCAAGGCTTTGGCCGCCTGATCCGCCGCAAGACCGATCGCGGGGTGGTCTTGGTCCTGGATCCCCGCCTTGATCCCGCCCGAGGCGGCTATGGTCAGAGTTTCCTGGATTCCGTCCCGCACCCCGCGATCTATGCCGGACATCGCCAGGAGATCCTGGCCAGGATAGCCGAATGGTTTGGAAAAAGAGGCGACTTGTAAAGAGGAGACGGTTTATATAGAATGTGGTCAGAGACACCGCCCAACGTACCACCTAGGAGACTGCTGACGAACTGCGTTTTGCGTGGTTAGCGCGCCCTAACGGTATCTTGGACGGATTGAGCACTCGAAATGCAGTTCTTCAGCAGTCCCCTGGCGAAAGGAGTCCATATGCGCCTGCTTCTGACCAACGATGACGGTATCCACGCCGAGGGTCTTCAGTCCTTACGGCAAGTCTTGTCCGCATCCCCCATGATGGAGGTCTTCACCGTGGCACCGGATCGCGAACGGAGCGCCAGCGGTCATGCTATTACCATGCACCGGCCCCTCCTGGTGGATGAGATTAAGACTAACGGCCGGAGGGAAAGAGCCTGGGCAGTGGGAGGTACTCCGGCCGATTGCACCAAACTGGCGGTGGAGGCCATCCTCGAGGAGAGGCCCGATGTGGTGATTTCCGGTATCAATCGCGGGCCCAACCTCGGCACGGATGTCTTTTATTCGGGAACCGTCTCCGCTGCTATTGAGGGGGCTATGTACGGCCTTCCCGCTCTGGCTGTCTCCCTGACCGCCTTCGAAGGTTTGGATTATACCTTTGCCGCCCATTTTGTTCGCCATCTCCTCGGGTATTTACCCCAGTTGTCCCTCAAACCCCGCATCCTGCTCAATGTGAACATCCCGGCCGTTGAACCCTCCCAGATCAACGGAGTGCGCTTCACCCGGTTGGGTGTGCGGCAATACCGGAACGTCTTTGATCGTCGCCTCGATCCCCGCGGCCGGGTCTATTACTGGCTGGCGGGTGAGCTTTTAGACCCAGACAACGACCCAGACAGCGACGTCATTGCCATCAAGAACAACTTCATCTCCATAACCCCCATCCATCTCGATCTGACCAGTCATCAGACCCTGTACGATTTGCAGCAAGTGGAGATAGATCTGGGGGAGATAGTGGACAGGTCAGGAATCCTCCACCGGACGCAGTAGGGAAGAGGGGGAGGTCAGCTTGAAGCAGGTTGGTCTGGTTTACCATCCCGACTATCTCTATCATGATCCAGGGGAGCATCCCGAAAACGCCGCCCGGCTGCAGCGGGTCCTGGACCTATTAGAGGAGATGGGAACCAAACAGAGACTGGTGCAAGTGAAGCCCCGCCAGGCCACAGTTACCGAGATCGCCTACGTCCATCGGTTGGCTTACATTGAAGAGGTGAAGCGCTTTGCCGAAGGGGGCGGTGGTCATTTTTCCATTGATACCAGTGGCTCGCCCCAGACCTACGATGTAGCCCGCCTGGCGGTCGGCGGAGCCCTCTCGGGCCTGGATGCCATTATGATGGGTCTTGACAGCGCTTTTGCCCTGGTCCGCCCCCCGGGTCATCACGCCTTTCCGGGAGAGGGAATGGGGTTCTGTTTCTTCAACAATGTGGCAGTGGCGGCCCGGTACGCCCAACGCCGGTATAGTTTTGAGCGAATCCTCATCGTGGATTGGGACGTCCACCATGGCAACGGGACCGAGACCATCTTTTATGGAGACCCCAATGTCCTCTACTTCTCGGTCCATCAAAGCCCCTTCTATCCCGGAACGGGCCACATCGATGACGTGGGCTGGGGAGAGGGGCAGGGGTTCAACGTCAACGTCCCTCTACCTGCCGGACAGGGTGACGCCGCCTACCGCCATGTCTTCCAAGAAATCCTTCTGCCGGTGGGGCGTGAGTTTCAACCGGACCTGGTTTTGATCTCCGCGGGGCAGGATAGTCATTTTGCCGACTACCTGGGCGGCATGCAGGTGACGGCGGCGGGTTTCGGGGAATTGGCCGGAATGGTTCGCCAGGTCGCGGATGAGTTCGCCGGCGGGCGAGTCCTGGCGGTTTTGGAAGGAGGGTACAGCCCCCCGGCCATGGCGGCCAGTGTCCTCTCCATCCTCAGCCGGCTGGGAGATTTGGATCTAAAGATCCCCGAAGATACTTCTGGCCTGCAGGAATCGCCTGATGAGCTGGCTAGGCGACGCGTGGCAGAGGTCAAAGCCGTTCAGCGGCATTTTTGGAAAAATCTCTGACTTTGCCAGCGGGCCTTTTGCCGTCCTGATCGGCACGGCCTTTCTGACGAAACCTTCACCGGCGGGATAGGATGCCAGCGGCAACCTGTCCCGTTTTGACGTTTGTTCACCGACATGGCGATTTTTGATAACATAATGGGGCGGCGCGGGGAAAAAATAAATCTGGGGGTGTTTAATCATGCCGCGTCGTAATCGCAAGCTGGTACCAAAGGCAGAGCGCAAGCTTGACCAGTTGAAGTACGAGGTGGCCGATGAACTAGGGCTAGACGACGATATCGAAAACCGTGGCTGGGAGAATATGACTACCCGTGAAGTCGGCAAGATCGGCGGCAATATGGTGCGACGCATGGTTCGTTTCGCCGAGAAAGAAATGCCGATGGAGCAAAACGAAAATGGCAAGAGCAGCTAGCCTGAAGAAGTCCAGCTTCTCTCAGCTCACTGGGTTTGGGTCGATGTAATTGATGCTCCTCGCTGACCTGGAGCACTACGGCCTTCCGGCCGGTACCGTCGTAAACTCCCGTCCCTGGGGGGCGAGCATCTTGCCAAATGGCTTAGGCGCAAGTCATAAAAGTCATAAAAGGTAAGGCGCTCGCTCCCCCGTTTAGGAGACGCTGAAAAACATGAAAAACAAACACCCTAGTGTGGCCTTTAAGGAGGTGTTATTCCTTCTTGCACTTAGTACGTCCGGATAAGAAGTGGCCGTATTGGCCGGCCCTCTCATTCGGAGCCTTGTCGCTTGTAGCATCTCTGAGGGTCTTGGCCTTATAATTGGGCTAAAGCCGCCAGGAACAACCGCTATTCAGCGCGGCAGAGACTATGGCAGCTTTATTTGTTTTCGCGCGCGAACCAGGTCGCAGGCGGCTAGACATCGAGCGCGGCAGCCACTGGCAGAGACTATGGCAGTTTTGCTCGGGCGACAACTCAAAACGCAGTTCATCAGCACTCTCCTAGGGGGTTTCACCCGTCTAACAACTTGGAGAACTCTTTACCCACGAAGATCACCGCTCATCGTTAGAATCTGGAGCCAGTTTCATAGGATGGCACTACGTTCATGCTATCCTTTTTTGTTTATCGGGCGGGCTGTTTTAGAGACTACTGAGTAACTCGGTGGTCTCCCAGCCTCGGTTTTTTGAGCCTCATTTGGTTCGCTCATCGGATTGACTGTCCTGACAGTCCTAGGTTTTCTCATATCGTTCGGCCCGAGCCGAACGGGTACTTTATAGAATGAACCGCTTGTGAATTAACGAACCATCCTGAATAGCGTCGCGATTCCGCATCGCGAAAACTTTTTCTCACATGCAGGAATTTTGCCAGGTTCCACGAAATATGATAAAGAACCTGCTGGCCATCGTGCTGAAGGCGGCAGGAAAACGACTTAAGGAGGTTGAAAAACAGGTGTCGGACAAGTCACTACCAGTCGAAAAGGTCCCCGCTGGTTACGGACCCCCCTGGGAACGGGGCGAGGAGATGCCGGCCACGCTTCCCTTTAACTGGTCTAACGCGTGGAAGGTTATCGGCCCCGGCTTTATTCTCCTTTCTCTCTCCATTGGCAGCGGCGAGTGGCTCATGGGCCCTGCCAGCGTCCTGAAGTACGGCACCTTCGTCCTATGGATCGTTTCCATCGGCATCATCACGCAAGCTGCTTTTAACCTGGTCATGACCAAGTATACCCTTTACACCGGTGAGCCGATCATGGTTGGGCTTACCCGCCTGGCACCGGGACCGTCCCTTTGGGTACCAATATGGGTGTTGATTTCGGTCGTCTCCATTGGGCCTGGCTGGGCCGCTGGTTCCGCTACCGCCATGGCGGCCATGTTCATGGGACGCATGCCCGGCAATGCTGACAAGGCCGTGGTTCTTGGGTCGGGCGTCGTCCTCTTTCTTACCACTGTTTTCATCCTCATGTTCGGCGGTAAAGTCGAAGCCTGGCTGGAAAAGGTCAATAAGTGGATCGTCTATTTCATCTTTGGCAGCCTCTTCATCCTGGTTATCCTTTTTGCCCCCTTTGATAAATGGATCGAAGTGGCCGGTGGCTTCTTCAAGTTCGGCCAGTTGCCCAAAGGCAAGGTGGATTGGTTCCTCCTGGCCGGACTGGCCGGCTATGCCGGGGCCGGCGGCATCTTGAACATGGGTGTCACCAACTGGTATCGCGACAAGGGCTACGGCATGGGTGCGGTTGTCGGCTATATTCCCTCCCTCGTTGGTGGCAAGGAAATCCGCGTGGCCAAAAGCGGCAGGGTTCCACCCCAGAATCAAACCACCTTGGAAAGGTTCAAGGATTGGTGGAGATACGTGGTCCTCGACCAGATCGGCGTCTGGACCGTTGGAGCCTTCGTAGGTATGTTCCTAACGGTTCTTCTCTCCTATTCCATGGTCCCCACGGGCACCAACATGGACGGTTGGGCGGCCGCTGCCCACCAGGCCGAAGGTGTTGGTAAGGTGATGGGCTCCCTCGGCTGGTACTGGGTTTTGATGATCGGTTTCTGGGTCCTGTACGGTACCCAGCTTTCCAACAGCGATAGTTTCGTACGACAGATGTCTGACCTCCTCTGGGTAGCCAGCCCGTGGGTGCGGGAAAAGCTTTCCAAAGAGGACATTCGCCGCCTCTACTACGGCTTGCTCATCCTCTTCACCATCTGGTCCATTTATCTGGCCTTCCAGGGGACGCCTATGTTCCTGGTGGCCTTCATGGCCAACGCCGCCAACCTGGCCTTCACCGTGGGAGGTTTGCAGCTCCTTTTCCTGGAAAAATTCTATCCGAAGGAATTGAAGACCCCCCTCTGGGCCAAGGCGTTGATCGTCCTCCTGGTCCTCTTCTATGGTGCCTTCACGTTCATTGGTTTCGGGACCAAGTTCTTTGGCCTGAAGCTCTAAAAACTGGATAATTTCCTGGCGGTTGCGCCGTAATCTCCATTTTAGGGGAAGTTAATCGGCGGCTTGCGCCAACGCAGATGGGGGTTTTTCAGCGGTTTCCTAGTTGGGAACGCAGGGCCCTACCTTCTCACAAGGTAGGGCCTCTTTTTTGTTGGTTAGGGCTCGACAATTCGGCTGGAAAAAAGGAGAGTTCTTAATCGTTGTTTTTTACCTGGCGCCGACCGCTGTACTGGCACCGACCGTCCCTTCCCGGCATACTATAGAAAGGTGACCGGAATCTCCATCAGCGGGGGTGAAAGTTTGGAAGGCGCACTGATCTGGCTGCTGGTGGCTTTCCTCAAAAGTCTGCGACTGCTGCATGGCTATCTCAGTAGTAACACCTTTCCCCAACCCCTGAGTGAAGAGGAGGAAACCCGCTACCTTAAGTTGCATGAAAAGGGCGATCTGAAGGCTAAAGGTGTACTGGTGGAAAGGAACCTGCGCCTGGTGGCCCACGTGGTGAAAAAATTCGGCAACATCCCGGATTCGGAGGATCTCATTTCAATAGGCACCGTAGGGCTGATCAAGGCCATTGACACCTTCGACCGTAAGAAGGGCACCAAGTTGGCCACCTATGCGGCGCGCTGTATTGAAAACGAAATCTCAAAGACAGCACCTTAGCTATATTTTGGGGCTGTTTTGGGTGATTTTTAGCTAAAAGAAGATGATAGGGACAGAAATTAAACCATAATAAAATATTGAAATTTTTTTGAAAACTAGCAGGAAATTTCGAGTTTGTAGCTAATAAAATTAGTAGCTGCCAAAAGTGAATATTATAGGGAATGATGGGGGTGGAAGAGACCCTTGCGGGCGCCGTAGGAGTAATTTATCGCGAGGTGGCGCGATAAAGAACCTCTCAGGCAAAAGGACTACTCCCGAACCCAACTCTGGAGAGTTTCCTTAAAGTATGTTTTAAGGAGCGCCAAAGGGGAAAGCAGAGGATTGCTAATCTCTCAGGCAAGAGGTGATTGGCAGGAATCGTACGTAGGTGTGAGGTGCTCCGTGTTGCCGCAAGGCGGGGGGAGAATTGTGTGAAGGGAGGTGAGGTAACATGCCCGTGCTGGTTCATGAGGGGATTTACCAGATCCATTGGTGCATCCACAGCGGATCTGCAGCACTGCCCCTTTCCCTGACCAACCGAGCATCGGCGGAGGAGGCTTCGAAGATCGTCGAGAAGGGACTAATGGGGATGCGCGGACAGCGGATCCTGGAGCAGTTGTTTGCGAACAAGATGGCACTGTCGGAGGCGTTGTCGTGGGAGAAATGAGTTGCGTCAGTGCACCGCGCGGTGGCCAGGGGGTCCGCCGCCTTCGTGACGGACCCCCTACTGTGCGAAGAACGGAGTCAGAGAGGAGAGGATCACATATGCAAATTGACGCCATAACAAAAGAGGAGTTGCTGTCCATGTATGGTAATCCAGACGTCATTGTACTCAATGTCCTTCCCCGCGACTGGTTTGAGCGTGCCCATATCCTGGGGTCGATCTCAATCCCCGTGGAAGAGTTGGCGGGTCGCTTGGACTGTTTACCTAGCGACAAGCTCATCGTTACGTACTGCGCAAGCTACGGGTGTACCTCCTGTGTCGAGGCGGCGCAGTTCTTGGCCAGCCACGGCTTTAACGTCAAGGTTTACAGAGGTGGGACCAAGGAGTGGATGGAAGCCGGTCTTCCGTGGGAGGGCAGCGAAAGAGACCATGAGCCCTGATCATCCTCTCGCGATCCTACGCGATTCCCCGCTGTACGCTTCGGACCCACGTTTCCGACGCAGAGCGGATATGCGACTGGCTCGGGAGCAGAAGTTTGCCACCCTGCGCCTGTTCAACCTCGACATAGAGGTTACCACGGTTTGCAACCTAGCTTGTAGGACCTGCTACAATCTACCGGCCCAGACACAGATTATGAGAGTGGAGGAGTTCAGCCATATCCTGGCGGACGCACGGCAGCTTGTCGGTCGTCTGGGCATGGATGGGCTCTGGCTGACGATTTCCGGTGGAGAGCCGTTAATGAATGAACACCTTTGGGACATGCTTCGGCTGGCCCAAGCCCAAGGCGTTGAAGGTATTGCCATCATCACTAATGGCACCCTCGTCAACGAAGAAACGGCAAAGCGGATTCGATCTCTGGGGATCTCAGAAGTCATGATATCGCTCGATGGGGCTAGCGAGCGGATACACGATGCCATCCGGGGCCTCGGGTCGTTTGCAAGGACCATCGGCGGCGTTAAGGCTATGATGGAGCACTGTTCCGGTACATTCCTTGGCTGCACACTGACCCTTACCAAGCTAAACATGGACGAGATCAAAGCTTACGTCGATTTCGCCTTCGACCTGGGGTTCAACTATGCGTGGATCAATCCCCCGCTTTACTGCGGGCGTATGGTGCAATCACAGCTTAGCATCTCGTACGAGGAACACATAAGAGTGATGAATCTCGTTAGAGAACTCGACACCAGGTACTTCAGGCAGGGTTTCGCGGTGTACTATAATGTCCCGTACTACCCGCTTACTGATCCGATCTCTCCCTATTTGGATCTGAGCACGGCCTGCCCCTGGGGTCGCAACAACCTAACTGTCACCACCGACGGCTCAGTCCTCCCTTGCTTGTACAGTCGCGACTTACGTTTGGGGAATGCCTTCGAACAGCCCCTAGTCGCCCTCTACCAATCATCTGTGCTGAAGGGGTTCCGTGACGGATCGCTGCTCGCTGAGCCGTGCCGTTCCTGCTCCTACCGGGGATTCTGCGGGGGCTGCCGTGCTAGAACGTACTATCTCACCGGGGACTGGTTCGCTGCCGACCCTTGGTGCCCGCTTGTCCGGGGCTCCACTGAGGAGCAACTCAGGGTGTTTCCCTCGGGTTTGCCAAAAGAAAACGTGGGAGGGATGCAGCATAACAGAACGGTCGACTAACGGGGGCCTACCCGTGTCCTACTACATCAGGCGTTATGTCGTCGCCCTTTGCCTTCTGGAGTTCTTTGCCTTTAAGATCCTCGATCCGTACTATATCCAGTTCATGACCACGGAGCGGGGACTTGGTCTCACCCCTACCCAATTTGGCTTATTTGTGTCCCTGGCCTCGGCGGTCACCTCCGCTATCGACTACTTGTCCGGAGCCTTTGCAGACCGGCTGGGCCGGCGACTCTCTTGGGGGCTGGCAATGTTTTCTTACGGGCTAGGCATGCTATGGCTGAGTTCGGTTTCTGCCTTTGGACCTGCGCTGGTCACTGCTGTGTTCATGGGGACTTCCTACGCCTTCGCGAGCGGCGCACGCGAAGCTTGGCTCTACGATAATGTCGGCCAAGAGGGCACGCGGCAGGCCTTCGGTAAGGTCTACCTTTACTCGGTCCCGTTTACCATGCTAGGCATGGGGGCGGCGTTCGGTTTGGGCGGCCTGGGCAGCCTGCGCCTCCCGATCGCCTTGACCGGCCTTATCGTCCTGGCCGACGGCTTGTTTATCATGACCTTCCCAGAGAACTATGGCAGTTACCGCCGCCGCGGATGGCTGGAGGTCCTCAAGGTCGGGTTCCGCCAGTTTCTGGAGAGCCGTGTTCTGTGGCTGACGGCAGCCCAGAGCTTCTTCTTCACCCTCCCTATCTGGATTACCACCGCCTGGTGGATAACCTACCTGGTGCAGCAGTTCGGCGTAGACTTGAGGGACACAGCCCTTGCCTTCGGCGTTACTTCGCTGGCTGCAGCAATGACCGGGTTTTGCATCTGCAAGATGAAGGCCACCGACTACCGCAAGCTTATCCTTTGGCCGACACTGTTATCGTCGTTGGCTTTCCTGCTGATGCCCTTGGCTCCTACGCCGTGGGCTTTCGTGGCCCTGGTCATCGCGGCGGTTGCCTCCGGCTACTTCAGGGGGAGCGGCATCACTCTCTTGGAGAACGAGCAGATCAGTGAGGAGCGGGCGACGGCACTCTCGTTCTTGAACACCCTGCGTAGCGCATTCTGGGCGGTGGCTCCTCTCTTGTGGGGTGCCCTTATCTCCGCCTTTGGACTTGAGGTCGCATTCTTTCTCGCAGGAGCAGCTTCGCTGATCTCTCTGCTCCTGCTGATACTTGCGTTAGCGCTAAGGGGTGGCTAGCCATGAAAGGGATTGTTGTGCCCGAGCGACCCTACCACCTATCTTGGGACCTCACTACGGCGTGCCGACTTCACTGTAGCTTCTGCTACAGCGCTGGAGGAAGGCCCCACCCGGCCGAAACTACCGAGCTAATTGAAACGATCCTCGACAATGTGGTGGAACTGAAACCACTACACCTAGGCATCGGCGGGGGAGATCCCCTGTTAAGCCCGTACATTGCCGAACTATTGCAGCGGCTAGTGGAACGAATGAGGGACGAGACACCAATCATCACCGTGGACACTATGATGGTGAACCGACGAGAGGATCTGGTCCGGCAGGTCCGGCGACTCAACGAGGATTTCGGAGAACACCGGATACAGTTCTACCTGAGCATCCACGGGGCCCCCGAGGTTCATGACCGAATCGTTGGACTCAAGGGGCACTTCGAGGAACAGGTGGAGGGCATCAAGCTCCTAAAGCAGTACGGGGTCAACTTCAACTTGGGTATCGTACCGACGAGGGAAAACCTTGACCAACTCGACGCAATGCTTGCCTTGGCCCTGCGTCTGGGCGCTGGTCTCCTCAACATCTCCCAATTCGTCCCTATCGGGAGGGGTGACCGGGCATACGATCACAACCTGAGCCCCGAGCAGTACCGTCGGCTCCTGGACTGGATCGTGACGCGTAATGCTCAACTCCGCCGGCGCTACATAGTGACCCACGAGCACTGGATGGCGGCTGTTGATCAGGCGCTTTTTACGAGCAGCCTTTTTGTTGGTTGCAGCGCTGGGATTTACTACTTCGGCGTACGCAGCAATGGCGATGTCGTTCCTTGTCAGCTTAACCCGTATGTGCTCGGCAATGTCCGGGAGGCAAGACTGACCGAGATCTGGCGGTGGCACCCCTTGCTGCAACGATGGAGGGAGCGGCGCGTTGACGGCCGATGTGGCGATTGCCCCCTGCTCTTCAAGTGCGGAGGCTGCCGGTGCAACGCTGTGGCGTACTCCGGCGACTTTTTCGGTGAAGATTCACTTTGTCCCTTTGCAGCAGAAGAGTTAATCAGCCTGAATCAAACGGGCCAAGAGGTTAACGCCACAGCAGTCAATGGCAGCTTGTCGGAAACAGCCATTAGGAATGACATGTGGATTGTAAAGCTGGTTACGCTTGCCACCCCGCAAGGCGATTCTTTGGTCATCCGCAACGAGCCCCGAAACACTTTCGTTGAGCTTAACGGTGACGCGACCATCATCTACGGCCTGGTTCCGCCACAATATGGGATCACGTTAGGTGACCTCAGGGCTGTCTTTAAGGAGCGCACAGGCAAGGAACTGCCCGTGGAGGAATTGGGGGCACTAGTCCGTTCGGGGGTCCTAGGATGCGTAGCCGGATAACATACTCCGTGCAGGCGCGGCACGTTGAGATACGCCGGGGGCGCGTTTGCGGAGTCAGAACTTACGAGGACTCCCAGGCTCATTTCGTGACGTACTTCGGGCGAACCGTCGTTGTGGACGGTGCTTGCGGACCGAGAGTGTTCACGCTTCCTCGGGCTGCTGAATGGGAACCAGACCCTGTGCATTTGGACGTCGACCGAGGTCTTCTCGAGAAAGAACGCTTGCTTGTTGCTGTTGATGTAGTGGCGAGCTATCCCGTCGATGCCGCGCTTTCGTTTTATCGGGAGGAACGGGTGGTAGAGACCGATGGCTTTGTCAAGCGCCAGTGCATAGGCTTCTATGCCTTACGGCTTCGAGAACAGTCCAGATCCTATGTGTACGCTGACGTTGCTCCCGAGAAGTTGGGTGAGCTGTGTGCTCTGCACACGCTGCCCCAGGGCGCACCCGTTCCAGACGGGCTACCGATTGTCCTAAGCCCCAACGCTGTTGGCCATATCTTTCACGAGTGGGCCCATCTACTAGAACTTGACTTTTTAGGGCATGAGGCTGCGTCGCGTATCGAGGGCAGCCCGGTCTTTGACGACTGTGCGGATCTCCAGGTCTTCGAAGATCCTGGGACAGAGACCGTGGGATTCAATGCTTTCAGCGACGACGCCCGAATCGCTAGGCGGATGCCTCTTGTAGAGCGAGGCAGGATAGCGGGGTTCATAGACAGCGCCGCATTCCCACACCGCTACTTCGGGTGCGGATATCTCGGATACAACAATAGCGGCCATCCTGTTCCTCGCACGACCAACCTCATGGTTCAGGCTAGGCCAACGGCATACGAGGTCGAGCGAGCACTAGTGGTCACTGGACTTGACCTGGAACTCTTGACCGCAGATCCCCTCCATGCTCGGATCGGCCTCAAGAGTAGCGAGGGTGTTTACGTGGAGCACGGGATGCCGGTACACCGAGTAACTTGGACGGGTGGGGGCGAAACGACGGTCCAGAGGCTAGTATCGAGCATGATGTTTCTTAACCCCTCGCATATCCGCGTCCCCGTAGTTGGTGGAATTTGTGTCAAAAATGGCATCGCGGTTCGCTCCGCTCAGAGCGCGCCAGCAGCGCTGCTTGAGGCTTGTACGGCGCGCTTACCGTGGAAGAACTTGTCGGCATGATGAAACGCAAGCCTGCGAATCAAGTGGCAGGGCGGTTGAAGGGACGGTCCGGACGGGGCAACCGGCCCGGACCATGGGACACGGAGAGCCCGCGAGCTTGTTTGGTTGCCCCAGACGACCCGCCCAGGTGGGCCAGGAGGCCGCATACGTGAGTGTTGGGTTTGGCACGGGCAACGTGTACCGGTGTGGTCATCGGATGTTGCCGAGCTCGGTTGACAGTGGCGACGTACTGAACGGAGGTTGCCGGCCTCCTGAGCTCTCATGCGGCCAACATACCATCTTGAACACCACCACGGGGTCGACTGACGGTGCACCGGTGTGGGTGCATTAGGGTCTCACCATGTCGTATGCGAAACTGAAGTCAACCACCTCGGCCAGCCTGCGCAGGAAGTGGTCCCGGGTGACACGTTTCTTCAAGAGAGAAGTCGTAGAACAGCTTGCGTGATGGCAGTTTCTTTCGCATAATGGCTGCAGCTCCTCCTTTGGATCTCCCCGCACCTATATTTCCTTCATTTCACTAAGGGGCAAGGCCCGGCAACGCGAAATTTGGCAACAGCCCCATGACCGCACTGGTACACATTTTTCCTTGCCAAACCCACCGCGGGCGTACTGGAAGATCTCTTCGATGGCCTCTGGTGTGAAGAGGGGGGAGGTGCGCCCCGCCACCTTCAGGTGGTGGGCGATGTACTCCCTGGTTTCCGGGGCGGTGAGTCCGCGCATGTGGTACCGCACCGTGAGCCGCTGCGTGATGTGGTCGTAGCAGGAGAGCCGGAGCATGTCCCGCAGGGGGGGCTGGTCCACGAGGATGAGCGCCATGGGGCAGGTGCTCTCCATGGCGATGTTGGTGAGCAGCCTGAGCTCCTGCAGGGTGGGCTCTGGCAGGACGTGGGCGTTGTCGATCACCACCACCGGGATCTTTCCCTACTCGAACACCGACCACGGGGTATGGGCGAGCTGTTTGACGGTGTCCGACTTGTGGTAGGGGGGCTCGATGCCCAGGCCGAGCAGCCGCTAGCGGTACAGCCCGCGGGAGGGGACCAGGGGGTTGGGCAGGCAGAGCCAGGGGGACCTGAGGGGATCCAGGGCAGCGCACAGGGCTTCCGGCTTGCTCGAGCCCACGTCCCAGGTGACAGGGCCATGCCCCTCTGCATGACGGCCCACCTCAGCCGGGCGAGCGCCTCCAGGTGATCCACAAAACAGCTGGTCCGGGGAAAGGTCCCGCGCAAAGGACGTGCGGGTGAAGTCGAAGAAGCTCTCGTGTACGGTGCTCACCTCTGTGCCCTGGTTTTGAGGCCTCAAAGTAGGTCGAGATGTGCCGTCCGGTGCCCAAGCCGCCGCCGGCACGCTTGAGGACTTCCCGGCAGAGTTTGAGGTCCAGGGGGCCGTAGGTGGCCCAGAACTCGTGGCATCGGTCACCTCGAACCCGCACAGTTTGCGGCCCAGGCCCAGGTCCAAGAAGGCAAGGAACGGGTCCACTCCACCTGTGGCCCCGGGAAGCGGGATGGGGCAGGTCGGAAAAGCGCAGGTGCTCGACCTCCTCCCCCAGTCAGCGGCCGTGCTTGGCGCGCAACGCTGAGCTGGGTGGACACCGGTGTGGTCTCTGTGCCGTCCGGGGAGATCTTGTTGAGGGTTACGGGAACGGCCACCTGGTAGAAGCAGCCGTCCACCCGCGCCTCCATGTCAGACGTCAAGTAATTCACCCGGGGGCGTTTCAAATAATTCACCCACCCCGGGACGTGTGGCCTACCCCCTTATACCACTTTGACCACCCCCCGGTCTAGCTGATCCTGTGCTGAGTGATCTGGTGGGTGTGAAGTGGCGGCGTAGGAGGGCTGCAGTGGGGGATCTGCTGGAGCCTGTGTGCTTGCAGACCCAGCTGCCAGCTGGCCCGAACGGTCTGGCCTGTGCATGGGCCGGTAGCTCTTGCCCACCATGAGGATGTGATGGGAGTTGTTAACCAGCCGGTCAAGAGCCCCCTAGGCCAGCACCGGGTTGGGGAAAAGCGGGTACCAGTCTTGGGGAGCGCGGTTGGAACCACGATGGTGGAGGCACGCTGGTAGCGCCCGCAGATCAGCTCGTACAGGTCCTCCGCCTGCTGAACGCCCAGTTCCCGGAGGCCGAAGTCGTCGATGATCAACAGGTGGGGCTGGAGGTAGCGCCGGAGCCTGGATTCCCAGGTGCCGTCGGCATGACCCCCGCCCAAGTCGGCGAAAAGCCGGGGGGCCTTGGTGTACAGCACGTCGCATCCCCGCTGGCAGGCCGCATACCCCAGCGCCTGTGCGACATGCGACTTGCCCGTGCCGGCCGGGCCGCAAATGAGCACTGATTCCTTGGTTCGACGAACCGGCAGGTGGCCAGGTCCCGGATAGTGGCGGCGGGGATCTTGGGGTTGTACGAGAAGTCAAAGTTCTGCCAGGGTCTTGACCTCGTCGAAATCTGCCCTCACGAGCCGGCGCGACAGGGCCTTCTGGGCCCGCCGGGTGATCTCGTCCTCGAGCAACATCTCCAGGAAGGTCAGGTATCCCAACTCGCCCCTCTGGGCCTGCTCCAGACGGATTTCCAAGGATTCCAGCATACCTCCCAAGCGGAGAGCTTTAAGCTTGGGTTCCAGTTGGTGCACCTTCATGCTTTCAGTCTCCTCGCTGAGATTCGGCGTGGAAAAGCAACTCCGGGCAGGCACACAATCCCGCGTGGCGTGTCGTTCAGCCGTCCCGACCGTGGCCGGGCGTCCGGAGTCTGCCACCCGCCCGATCGCTGACGCCTTCCCCACCGGCCGCCGAGCCGGGGGCAAGCGACCAGCCGTGCTTTGCTTCCCGGCCTGCGTCTCCGGTGTCCCCGGGGTGCCAGACCTGACCCACCGGCAGGCCTGCAGTGCCGCGCCGTGGCCTCTGAAAGCCCTCCTCGCCGCGCACCGGTATCCGGGGGGGCCGCAAAGGGACCAGAAGTGCTTTACCAAGCGGGGGAATGCCCCCGGCTCCCCGTCCGGCCTCTCAC
>JAMCWA010000081.1 GCA_023475165.1 Bacillota bacterium
AGGCATAACGGGCATACATCTCGCAGGGAAGAAGGTGTGGGACCTCCTTTCGGTCCCGCGCGGGTTCTGTTTGGGATTAACCCTTCCTTTCATGCCGCAGGTAGATGAACCAGTAGACCAGCCCTGGCCGGAGAATTCTTTACGCTGGTGGTCCACGACTCGCGGGTCAGCTATGGCTTCACCCAGCTCATCGGGGGCCTTTCCTTCAGCCTAGGGCTGATCCTGGTGGTGGTGGCCGGGGCGGAACTCTTCACCGGTAATACCCTGGCCGTTATGGCCTACGTTAGCCAAAAGATCGGCCTCCGCTGCCTCTTACGTAACTGGTCCATAGTCTTCCTGGGAAATCTTCTCGGATCCCTTTCCCTGGTCCTCTGGATGTACTGGTCCAACCAGTGGAAATACAACGGTTATCTGGTAGGGGCCAAAGCCTTGGCCATCGCCAACGCCAAGGTCTCGTTGACCTTCCTGGAAGCCTTCGCCCGCGGGACCCTCTGCAACATCCTGGTGGTCCTGGCCGTCTGGCTCTCCTTCAGCGCCCGCAGCGTCACCGACAAGATAGCCGCCGTCATCTTCCCCATCACCGCCTTCGTCGCCTCCGGATTCGAACACTCCATTGCCAACATGTACTTCATCCCCATGGGTTTATTCCTGCGGGCCCACCCCGAGGTGGTGCAGACCCTAAATACCGTCCTCGGCCAGACCCCGGACCTATCCCGGCTCACCTGGGCCAACTTCCTCCTGGCCAACCTCCTCCCGGTCACCCTGGGCAACATCCTGGGCGGGGCCTTCCTCGTGGGGCTGGTCTACTGGTTCATCTACCTGCGGCATGAAAGGAAGGGTTAATCCCAAACAGAACCCGCGCGGGACCGAAAGGAGGTCCCACACCTTCTTCCCTGCGAGATGTATGCCCGTTATGCCTGTGAAAAACAAGGGAGGCCCGTTTACAGGCCTCCTTGCGCAGCTACAAGTCTTCTCAGTGGCAATCACTTCGGTACTGAGCATCAAACCCGGGGTACAACAGGTACCTAGTGCCAGGTCAGTTATTTCTAGTGGCAATCACTTCGACACTGAACATCAAACCCGGAACCTCTTCACCGTGCTTTCTAACTCCTCCGCGTGCTTTGCCAGCACTTCGGCCGCGCGCGCCACCTCAGAAGCAAAGGCGCTGACCTCCTCAGCGGAGGCACTCACCTCTTGGGCCGCGGCGGCTGTTTCCTCTGAAATGGCTGATACTCCTTCCATGGCCCGTCCTACCTCCTGACTCGAGGCGGCCATCTCCTCAGTAGCGGCCGTGTTCTCCATCGTCATCCCGGCAATCTGGTTAATGGCGTTGGAAACGGCCTGACTGTTGGTGGTCAGTTCACTGGAGGCCTTCAGGATGGCGTTAACCTCTTCACTGGTCCGCTTCACTGCTGATAGGATCTCCCCCAAGGCCTGCCGGGCGCTCTCGGCCAGCCTGGATCCGTTCTCCACCTCGTCGGTACCAGATTCCATGGCCTCGATGGACCTGACCACACCCTGCTGGATATTTTCAACCAAAGAAGCAATCTCCTTCGTGGCCCGGGCGGAGCGCTCGGCCAACTTGCGGACTTCGTCGGCCACCACCGCGAACCCCCGGCCGTGCTCGCCGGCCCTGGCCGCTTCAATGGCGGCGTTTAGGGCCAAAAGATTGGTCTGGTCGGCAATCTCGGCAATGACGCTGATGATCTCACCGATGTGCTGTGAGGTCTTCCCCAACTCTTTGACTTTTTCGGCCGCTCCGAGGACTTTCTGCTGCATCCTGGCCATCCCCTGAGCTGTCACCTCAACCGCCTTTCCCCCATCGGCCGCGGCGGTCATAACGGCCTTAAAGGCCTCCGCCGACCCCTCTACCACCGACCTGATCTGAATCAGGGAGGCCTCATTTCTTCGCAGGGCCGCGTTGACCTCTTCCACATTCCTGGCCTGCTCTTGCGCCCCAAGGGCCACCTGTTCAATAGCCTTCTGGAGTTCGCTCATGCTCTGAGCCGCCTCAGTGGCATTTTGACTTTCTTCCTGAGCCCCTTGGGCCACCTGGGAAGTGGCCTCGGCGATCTGGTGGGCCGCCTCCATCGCCTGGCGGGCCGTCGCCTCCATCCCGGCGGTCGTGGCGGCAATGTCTTTCGCCTTTCCCACCGCCTGAAGCACCAGGTCATGCAGGGCGGCTACCGTTTTCTGAAAGCTCTCGCTTACCCTGGCGATTTCGTCTCGCCCTTGAATCGCCATCCTTAGAGTAAGATCGCCGCCAGCCACCTGCTCCATCCCCGCCGCCAGGGTATTCAAGGGGCGTAGGGCACGCCCCAAAGTAAAGTACAGGGCGACCAGAACAAAAAGGAGGAGCGAGGAGAACTGGAGGATAACCCCCTTAAGTTGCTGCCCGACGGCAGCCAGAAAAGCACTTCGATGGAGCACAACCTTAATATACCCCTTAACTTCCCCCCGAAAGTCTTTGAAAGGGACTATGTCCGCCAGGCGATCGCCATCCAGATAGGCGAAGGCTGGTTTTCCGGACTTCAGGGCTTCATTAATCACGTTTTGGGGAACCGGATAGGGATCAGAAGTCTGGGTACCGGCCAAAAAGCCTTGGCCTCCTTGCGTTTTTTGCCAGGCGACCGACTGCCCGGTCTGATAAAGGAAGAAATCCGCCGGTGTCTCCGCCTTCAAATCATTCAAGAAACCCTGGCCGAAATCCATCCCGTATTCCACGGAACCCACATGCTGTCCCCGATAAAAAACGGGATGGACCACCCTGAGACCAAAACCACCTTTTCCTTCCTCCAGCCCCGTCACCCGTTTCTGGCTGGCATTGGCCTCGACCACGGTGGCCCGGAAGCCGGAAAGATCATCCCCAAATTGATCGGGCTGGTGGGCCCGGAAAAAGGCTGTCGCCGGAGGCAGGTGGAATTGAAACTGATCCACCCCGAACTTTTTCGCCTCGGCAAAGATCGGCAAGGTAAGTTCGGCCAGTCTGGTCCGGTCTCTTTTGGCCAGAGCCTGCTGGATGTCAGGATTATTGACCACTGCCAGCAGGCCAAAATCGGCCTTCCGGATCAGGTTGGCCATGCGATCATAAATTTCCTTCTCGATGTGGCTGACCTCATTTTTCTCCTTTTCCAGCAAGGCCCTCCTGGTATCCATCGTCCCCAGGTAGGCTATAAGCCCCATCAACAGGGTCATTATCAAGACTACCACCAGGCCCAACCTGGTTTTCAGGCTTCTGGCCAAGAGGAAATCTGTGATTCCCCGTACTATTGACTTTTTCCTATTCATCTCCATCCCTCCCCTTTGTTCTTTCGTTTCTTCAAGTGAGATCATTTAGGGGCAAATTAGACCCGCTATATACCGGATTTCTTCGGTTTTCGCGGCCTCAGGCTCTATCAATCAGGTCAACAACCTCCGGGGGCAGAGGTCGAAGATTGTAGGTTTTTGTCGCACTGTGTCGTCATTATCGGCCCTAAAAGGAGAACAATATGGGAATCTCACGGGGAGAATCTATGGTAGAATAGAGGAAAAGATGACGTGCCAGGCGGCAGCCAAGCCCAGGTGAAAACGAAAAAAGGTGCGGTGCCATGAAGAAATCCCTGACCTCGACCCTCCTCGTTTCTCTCTTCATTGTAGTCATATTCCTTTTCGCCGGGGAAACCGTCTGGATAGAGCGCCAGATGAGTCGCCTGAACGAGCTTTACTATGAAGTGGGAGAGAGGGGTTATCAGCTTCTTTATGATCAGGTTAGAATCGAAAAGGACATCGTGGATATGGAGACGGGTACGCGGGGTTATCTCTTGACCGGCCAGAAGAGCTTTTTGGAACCCTACTACGAGGGGAAAAGGGAGGTTGATGAGCGGCTCGCCTCCCTCCAGGCCTCCCTGGTGGACGAGGGGAAACTTTCCCCTGACTCCCTGCTGGGCGAGGGAAAACTTTCCCCTAAAGTAGCCGAAATCCGTCGACTGGTCGGAAAGTGGATCGATGAGTGCGCCGAACCGGCTATCCTCCAAGGGCAAAAACAAGACCAAAGCCAGCCGGCCTCTCCAAACGCGACCGACAACCTGACCTTAGCCAGGGGAAAGGAGTTGATGGATGGACTTCGCCGCGCCATTGACGACCTCCAAGGTCTGACCACCGATTTGCGCCAAAGGCAGGTTACCCAAATAAACTCCATCCACGATCAGGTAGTACAACGCGACCGGCTGTTCACTGGATTCCTCTGGCTGGTTAACGTCCTGCTCTTCGCCTTCAGCTATATGTGGGGGCGCGCTCTGGAAGAGAAAACTGAGAAGCTAACCGACAGGGAACGACGCCTCACCCTGGCCGTTGACGAACTGGAACGAGCCTCCCGCCTGAAATCAGAATTCCTGGCCAACATGAGCCACGAACTGCGCACTCCTCTCAATGCCATCATCGGTTTTGCTCAGGTGCTGCAAAAGCAATATTACGGCCCGCTGACGGAGAAGCAGGCCGATTACGCTGGTTACATCCTCAAAGGCGGGCAGCACCTCTTGGGTTTGATTAACGAGATATTGGATCTCTCCAAGATTGAGGCCGGGAAAATGGAACTGAAGCTTTCCACCTTTCCCTTGCGCCGGGTTCTGGAGGATTCCCTGCTCCTGTTCAAGGAGAAAGCCGCCCGGCACCGCCTGAATCTATACCTGGAAGTGGATGAAAAGATCACGGCAGTGGAAGCTGACGAGAGCAAGGTTAAACAAATCCTCTACAACCTTCTCTCCAACGCGGTCAAGTTCACCCCCGATGGCGGAAAGATCCGGGTAAAGGCCGAGTTGAAAGGAACAGGTCGAAAAGAGACCGGGGAAAGCGTCATCGTGGTCAACGTCGCCGACACGGGCATCGGTATTCCCCGCTCGGAGCAAGCCAAACTGTTTCAGCCCTTTGTCCAGCTCGATGGCTCCTACACCCGGAAGTACGAGGGAACCGGCCTGGGCCTCTCCCTGGTAAAAAGACTGGTTGAACTCCATGGCGGACGGGTTTGGGTTAGGAGCAGAGGGCCAGGGAAGGGAAGCTTCTTTTATTTCACCCTGCCGGTATCGATAAAGGAGGTGAAAGAGGATGAACAGACTGATACTGGTGGCCGAGGACAATGATATCAACAGGATACTTATGGAAGACATCCTGCGCCACCTCCAGTGTGATATCTGCCACGCCGTCAACGGGCAGGAAGCCATCGATCTGGCCCGTTTGCGCCGGCCCGCTCTTATTTTAATGGACCTGCAGTTGCCGGGAGTAGATGGTATCAGTGCCACCAGAACCCTGAAACAAGATCCTGAGACCAGGGAGATCCCCATACTGGCTGTCAGCTCTTACGCTTTTGAACGCGAGCGGAACCTGTTTTTGCAGGCCGGGGGAGATGATTATATCAGCAAACCCTTCGACATTGATGACCTCCTGCAGAGGGTAGAGGGCTTCTTAGAGGGAGACGGGAAAGATGAGCAAAAAGGCTAAGATCTTA
This sequence comes from Bacillota bacterium, assembly GCA_023475165.1. Lineage (GTDB taxonomy): Bacteria > Bacillota > Sulfobacillia > JAMCWA01 > JAMCWA01 > JAMCWA01. Next base: position 5,480 of record JAMCWA010000081.1, read on the forward strand.
CTGGTGGACGACGACGATGTCAACCTGGCCTTATTGGAGGCCATGCTGGCCCCATTGGAATACAGAACAATTCTGGCCCATGAGGGATGGGAAGCCCTGGGCAAAGTGGCCCAGGAAGATCCGGATCTCATCCTCCTCGATGTCATGATGCCGGGGATTGATGGGTTTGAGGTGTGCCGGCGACTGAAAGACGATGAAGCCACTCGCTTCATTCCCATCATCATGGTTACCGCCCTGGACGAAAGTCGGGCCTGGCTGGAAGGGGTGAAGGCCGGGGCCGACGACTTTTTGACCAAACCCATCAATGAGTTGGAACTGACCACGCGGATCCGCTCCCTCTTGCGGGTGAAGAAGCTCAACGATGGACTGTTGCAGGCCCGGGCGCACATAAATCGGTTGACGCGACATACTACTGAACTGCTGAGGTTTTTCAACCCCCTTCATTTTGACCTGGAAAGGACCCTATCGGAGCTTTTCAACACCCTTTTGCTTGGTGAAAAAGACGAACAAAAGCCCAAAGCCATTCTGGCCGGTTTCAAGAAGAAGGAAGATGTCTGGGAAGGCTACATTTACCTGAGAAAGGGGGGGGTTGTTCAGCGGGACCCCGAAGTGGTGTGCCTCAGCCAGGAATCCCTGGCGTCAGTGCAGCCCTGGCTTTCTCCCGGCGCTACGTCCAAGGAGGAGTATTTCCTCTACAATGACAATAGTGTCGGCAAAAACCGCGACCAATTCGATGTAACCGGCGCCTTGAGAACCGCCCTCTCTGGCAAGGTGGATGTAGTACGAAACTTCGTCGCTTATAAGAGTGGGACCCTCCTGATGATGGCTCTTAATTACCCGGAGTTAGTCACCTCTTACGAACTGGATGCTTTCAGGAATTTAATGGCCTTGAGTCACCTGCTCAAGATTATCTCGGATCAGGTGACCGAGGTGGGAGAAGCCTTTCACTACACCGTCGGCGCCCTGGCCCGGGCCGCCGAGGCCAACGACGAGGACACCGGCAATCACATCGTACGAGTCAGTGCCTATGCTCAATTCCTGGCCCGCGCCCTCGGCTGTTCCGAGGATTTCATCAGAGTTCTCAGCTACTCCACCCAGACCCACGACGTGGGCAAGATCCATATCCATCCCGACATCTTGAGGAAACCGGGGCGGTTGTCTCCCAGCGAATGGGCCATAATGCAGCAGCATACCCTTTACGGCGCTAAAATATTAGGTGATTCGCCCTGGCTGGCCATGGCCAGGAAAATAGCTCTCGAACATCATGAAAAATGGGACGGAACTGGTTACCCTTCCGGTTTGAAGGGAGAGGAAATATCCATGGCCGCGCGTATTGTCGCCCTGGCCGACGTCTATGACGCCTTGCGCAATTCCAGAAGCTACAAACCCCCCTTTGCCCACGAGAAGGCCCGTCACATCATCACACATGGGGACGGCCGCGTCCAGCCCTCGCATTTCGATCCCAAGGTGCTGGAGGCGTTCCGGGACCTGGAGGCCAAGGTTGCGGCGGTCTATGAAGAGCTTCAGGACAGTCCCGCTGAGGCGATGCCACAGTGAGACTGCTGACAAACTGCGTGGCCAGTGGTTAACCCGCCCGGGACACGGCCCGGGCCGCTGCGCCGTGAGCCACGGCTGACGGTTATTGAACTCCCGCTGGAGGGGGCGCTCCAACTCTTTCATTGGCCCGGGACAAGACGGCTCAACAGGTTGGTAAGGCCCGGGTCCGAGGGCGGTAGAAAATTTAGTCGCTAACCGCAAAAAAGCGCGGAGGTGAACCGAAGAATGCGCGAGGTAACGGGATCCTTTGAAGGAAAGGGCGGTACCCGCCTTTTCTACCGTCACTGGCTACTTGCGGACCAGTTTGACCGGGCGCCTCAGGCGGCCGGGGGATCATCCTCTCCCTGGGACACGGTCATCCTCATCCATGGTTCCGGGGAACATTCCGGGCGCTACGAGAGTCTGGCACAATTCCTGGTATCTTCCGGTTTCCAGGTGGCCGCCCCCGACCTGCGGGGGTTGGGTCAATCGGGCGGACTTAAGGGGCATGTGCAAGCCTTTGCCGACTATCTCGCCGATTTGAGTTTCTTCCTCCAATTGATCCGGTCAGCCGGACCCGCCTTTAAGGCGCATGGCTCGGCTTCACCCCCTTCCGGCGAAACTCCAACGGCCAGTGGGCTCTCAGATGGAAACCAGCTGTCTTCAGCTAAGAATCAGATCCAGGCTTCGTCTCCGCCCTCTGGCGAAAGGCCATCTTCTGGAGTCCCCTACCGCCAAGAAGAGGTGCCGCCAAGCGAGGAAGCCCGGGCGGCAGCAATTGATGCAGCCACTCTGGCTTCGCTGCCACCTCCTTTTCCGGAGAACTCACCAGGCGGATCCCCTCCCGCCAGACCGTCGCCCCCGGCCCGCTTCTTTCTCTACGGCCACAGTCTGGGTGGGCTCATCGCCCTGGGGTATGCCCTCAACCATCCGGAAGATCTCGCCGGAGTCATCGTTTCCAGTCCGGCCCTGGGTCTGGCCATGAAGGTCTCTCCCCTAAAAACCGCTCTGGGGCAACTGGCCTCCCGTTACCTCCCCACATTGCGTTTGGACAGCGGTATCCCTTCCCGTTATCTCTCCCGGAATCCCGAGATCGGCCTCGCCTACGACCGGGATCCTCTGGTTTACCGCAAGGTCAGCGCCCGCTGGTATACGGAATTCGTTGGAGCCATGCAGGAATTCACCCGGCGGGCGGCTAAGCTGCGCACCCCCGTACTTTTTCTGCAGGCCGGCGACGATCGCCTGGTCTCTCCGGCAGCAACGGAGTCTTTCTTCCGAGCCTGTGGGTCGCCCGACAAGACTTTCAAGCTTTACCCGGGGGCTTACCATGAGGTCCATAACGATCCGGTAGTGGAGGAGGCCAGCCGTGATCTCTTGGATTGGTTACAGCAAAGGGTGGCAAGATAGGGCCGGTGGTTGAAGCCCGTCGCCCAAGCGGCTTCTTGCTATAATGGTTGGCAGCTACAGTACCGCTGGGGATGCTGCATCGGCGGGGGCAAATTCAAAGTAAGGCGTTCTTTTGCACTACTATTATCGCACAATAGTAGGTTCCTTACCCAAGTAATTGCCTTCTCAGCAAGCGCGGTGGCAGCGAACCGGCCGCCAGGATGGCATCATGCATCTGGCGGAGGGAGGTGTCGGGATGTCGGCGCCGGTATTCCTCCACGATCTTCAAGATCTCCAGCTTCCCCATAAGATACGACTGTGGTTGTGTGGGTGAAAAGGTATAGCGCCTGACCTCAGCCAGGGCATTGCTTGGCTCCAGGCCTACCTCCCTCACCAGGAATTCGACGGCCTCGTCTATGCTCATCCCCCGGCAGTGCAGGCTCACATCAATGATGATCCTGGCCGCCCGCCAGAGTTGATCGGCCAGGCGTCCAAGGCGCTGGATGGGCTGCGCTATGTAGCCCAACCGTTCCATCAACTCCTCGCAATAGAAAGCCCAACCCTCGATAAACAAGGTGGAAAGGGCCATGCCCAGCTTGCGGGCGGTGCTGCCACGGGTGACCGACCAGACCAGCTGAAGGTGATGCCCGGGATAGCCCTCATGGAGCGTCGTCACCGGCAGCTTGGCATAGAAATGGCCTTTGAGCTTTTGCTCCTGGAGTTCCAGAGGGGCAGCGGGGTCAACCGGGGTGACCAGGAAGAGACCCTCCAGCTCCTTCTCGAAAATCCCTGGTGGCATGTAGGCGGCATACGGGAGAAGGGGGCGCATGTACATGGGCGTCTCAATGATGCTGAGCCTTTCGCCTTCGGGTATGGTGGCGATCTGGTGCTCCACCACAAACTGGCGCGTGGCCGCCATGGCCTCGCGATAGGCCGGTAGGACCCCCTCGGCCGGCGGGTGGTCGGCCCTATCTTGCCACAGGATCTCTGGCACTGTCTTGTTCGGATGGATCTCGCGGGCCAAGGCCTCCATCTGAGTCCTGGTTTCCTGGAAAAGACGCCACCCGGTGGCCAACAGTTCAGTGGCGTCGTAATCCACCATGTGGTTCTCGCGCAGGAGTTCGTTGAAGAGACCTTCCCCTGTGGCGAATTCACCCTTGGCCACAGGCAGGACTTCCTCTTCGAGATAGCGGGCGAATTCCTGACAGGCGATGGCCGCCGCTTGACCCGCTTCCAGCAACCCTTCCCTTATCTCGGGCCAGTCCGCGGCCATGGTGGGCAAAAGCCCCTGAAAGAGACCGGGGGCCATCCGGGCCTGCTCCAGGGCCACCTTGGCCCAGACCTCCGGCACCTTTTCCGGTTCCAGGTTGGTTCTGCCTTCCGACAAGAGCTGCGGGATCTGCCGGGTCCGGGCAATCGCGTTCCGAAGGCGCTCAGGCAGAGGTGCAAAATCCTTCATGATGAGGCTGAAGACCCCGCCCATCACCCCGTCAAGGTAGAGATTGGGGTTACGCCGGTGATCCTCCCCCACCTCGTATTGGCGGACAAAGCTTTTCAGGAGCTGGTTAACCAGGACGACATCGATCTGGCCGTCCTTGCTGAAACCGGAAGGATCGATCCGGCCAACCTCGGCCAGGAAAGACTTGATCCGCTCATGTTGGCGCTCCAGGCTCTCCAGGCTGTAGTCACCTAACCGGTCATCCCAGGTATGCAGGCCCATCTGCGTGGCAAACACCGGTTGCTGCTCCATCAACCAGAATACCATCTCATCGATTCGCCGGTTGAATTCTGCCTCTGTCAAGTTCATTACTCCTTCCGCTTAATGGACCGCGGTCTCCTCCCGATCCCTCCCCCGATAATTCTGGATCAGGGCGGGAACATTCTCGGGCTTCATTCGCCCGTGGGTTTCGTTGTTCACCATGAGGGTTGGGGCCAACCCGCATGCGCCAAGGCAAGCCACCCGCTCCAGGGTGAATTGCAGGTCCTTGGTGGTCTCCCCCGGCTTGATATTTAGTTCCTTACTTACGGCATCCAGGATCTTTTCCCCACCCCGGACGTGGCAAGCCGTTCCCAGGCAGACCCGGATGATATTCCGGCCCCGCGGTTTCAGGTGGAACTGGGCGTAGAAGGTGGCCACCCCGTAGACCTTACTGAAAGGGATATGGAGTGCACCGGCGATCTTCTCCATATTCTCCCGGCTCAGATAGCCGAAAACCTCCTGGGTCTCCTGCAGGACCGGGATCAAGGCCCCCGGACGCCCCTGATAGCCGGTCAGTATATCCTCAATCCCCCGACTCTTGGCCTCGGTATTGTCATGTCCAGACATTGTGAGCGCCTCCCCAAAAAACCCATTTGTCGTTTTCATCCTTTGTGGCGCCGCCAGAGGCGGCCTGGCCATCTCCTATGGCTCCGGCTCCACCCTTACCGCCGCCACCTTGTACTCCGGTATCTTGGCCTGCGGGTCCAGGGCCGGGTTGGTCAACATATTGGCCGCCGCCTCCACGAAGTGGAAGGGGATGAAGACGGCCCGGGGATGCATCTTGGCCGTAACCTGGGCCTTGATCCTGATCTGCCCACGTTTGGAGGTGACCTTCACCCACTGGCCATCTTTGACGCCGTAGCGGCCGGCGGTATCAGGATGAATCTCCATATACCCCTCGGGCCGGATGGCGTGGAGCCCTTTGGACCGCCGGGTCATAGTCCCCGTGTGATAATGGTAGAGGATGCGCCCCGTCGTCAGGATCAACGGGAATTCCTCGTCCGGTCCCTCGTCTGGTTCTTTGAAAGGTACTTTGGCCAGGAGGCCCAACCCCCGGGTGAAGCGATCGCGGTGCAGGATCCTGGTGCCAGGATGCGTCTTATCCGGGATAGGCCATTGCAGACCCTGTATCCCCAACCTCTCGTAGGTGACTCCCCCGTAGATGGGAACCAGGGAGGCGATTTCGGTCATGATATCCTCTGGAGAGGAATAATCCATGGCGTATCCCATCCGGCGGGCCAGTTCCTGGATGATCCACCAGTCGGCTTTGGCCTGGCCGATAGGCTCCACGGCCCTTCGGAGGAGTTGGATCCGCCGTTCCGTATTGGTGAAGGTACCGGTTTTCTCAGCAAAGCTTACGGCGGGCAAGACCACATCGGCGAGGCGGGCCGTCTCGCTCAGAAAGATATCCTGGACCACCAGGAACTCCAGGTTTTTCAGACCCTCTTCCACGTGTTGGATATCCGGATCGCTGACCATGGGGTTCTCGCCCACGACATACATGGCCTTGATCTCGCCCTTTTCCGCAGCGTGGATCATCTCCACCACGGTCAGGCCGGGTTTAGCGGGAAGACTGACCCTCCAGGCCTTTTCAAAGGTCCCGCGCATGCCCGGATCCGTCACCGGCATGTAGCCTGGGAGAAGATTGGGCAGAGCGCACATATCCGAGGAGCCCTGCACATTGTTCTGGCCACGCAGCGGATTGACTCCCGTCCCTTCCCGGCCGATGTTTCCGGTCAAGAGGGCCAGGTTGGCGATAGCCTGAACGTTATCCACACCGGTGGTGTGCTGGGTTATACCCATAGCATAAAGGATGGTGGCGTTCTTCGCTTCCGCGTAGATCCGGGCCGCCTCGATGATCTCGTCCTTGGCGATACCGGTAACCCTCTCGGCATATTCCGGCGTGTAGGGTTCCAGGAATTTTGCCAGCTCGGCAAAACCCTCCGTCCTTTTTTCAACAAACTCTTTTTTGTACCAGCCTTCCTTGATGATGACGTGAGCCATGGTGTTGAGCAAGGCCACATCGGTCCCCGGCAATTGCTGCAGGTAGACGTGGGCCCGCTCGGCGAACTCCGTCTTCCGCGGGTCAGCCACGATAAGCCTGGCTCCTTTGCGCAGGGGCCGGTTCACCCACATCCCGATGACCGGATGGGCCTCGGTGGTGTTGGAGCCGATGATGAAGATGACGTCGGCTTCCACCAGGTCGGCGATGGAGTTGGTCATGGCCGCACTGCCCAAGGAGATGTTCAATCCGACCACTGAGGAAGCATGACAGAGCCGGGCGCAGTGATCAACGTTGTTGGTGCCCAGGACGGCTCGCATGAGCTTTTGCATGAGGTAGTTCTCTTCGTTGGTACAACGGGCTGAACTTAAGCCGCCAAAAGCGTTGGGGCCGTGTTTCTCCTTTATCTCAGCAAAGCGCCGGGCCACCAGGTCCAGGGCCTCATCCCAGGAAGCTGTGTGGAACTGGCCGTCCTCCCCCTTGATGAGGGGTGTCTTCAAGCGATCCTTATGATTGATGAAGTCAAAGCCAAAGCGCCCCTTGACACAGAGAAGGGTATCGTTGGGGCCGCCCTCGGCCCCGCTGACTTTAATGACCTCGTTGTTCTTCACGTGCAGGTAAATGTTGCAGCCCACGCCGCAGTATGGACAAACGGTACGGATCTTGGTGATCTCCCAGGAACGCGCCTTCCCCATCCCGTACTTGGGAAGGAGGGCTCCCGTGGGACAGACCTGAACGCAGTTGCCGCAGAAGATACAATTCCCCTCTTCCACCGGCATGTCATAGGCCGTAGTCACCTTGGTGACAAACCCACGATGGGCATAGTCCCAGACGTGGTGATTGACCACTTCATCGCACATGCGGACGCAGCGGCCGCAAAGAATGCATTTCTCGGGATCCATCTGGTAGAAGGGGTTGTCGTCCAGGATGGGATAATCCTTCCGTTCCCCTTTGTAGCTGGTATGCTTGATCCCGTATTGATAGGCGTAATTCTGCAGCTCGCAGTCGCCGTTTTTCTCACAGGTCAAACAGTCCTCGGGGTGGTTGGCCAGGAGGAGGTCGATGACGGTCTTCCTGGCATCCATAACCCTTGGCGACTCCGTATGAACGACCATTCCCTCCGTCACCGGTGTGGTGCAGGACGGCTGCAAGGTTCGGGCCTTTTCCACCTCCACCACGCAGAGGCGGCAGGCCCCGGTGCTTTCCAGCATGGGATGATAGCATAGCCGCGGGATATTGATCCCGTTCTCCTCGGCCGCCTCCAGAACCGAAGCCCCTTGGTGAGTGGTAATCTTCTGCCCGTTTATGGTAATGGTAATGGTCTGGCTCATCTCTCCCCCTCCTCGCCTCAAACCTTGGCAATGGCATCAAATGGGCAGGCGGCATAGCAGGCCCCGCACTTGATGCAACGGTCGATTTCGATAAAACGAATCTCCCGCCCTTTGCCGGTGATGGCCCCCACTGGACAAGCCCGCTGGCACTTGCCGCAGGCCGTACATTTCTCGGGAATGACCTGGTATTTGATCAGGGACTGGCAAACACCGGCGGGGCACTTTTTCTCGGAAATGTGGGCCTCATATTCGTGGTGGAAGTAGCGCAGCGTGGTGAGAACCGGGTTGGGAGCCGTCTGACCCAGGCCGCAGAGGGAGGCGTCCTTCACCACCAGGGCCAGGTGTTCCAGCTTGTCCAGGTCCTCCATGACCGCCTTGCCTTCGGTGATCTTGGTCAGGATCTCCAGCATCCGCTTGGTCCCCTCGCGGCAGGGGGTACACTTGCCGCAGGATTCACTGGCGGCAAAGGACATGAAGAACCTGGCCAGATCCACCATACAGGTTTCTTCATCCAAGACCACCAACCCACCCGAGCCCATGATGGCCCCGGCCTGGGTCAAGGAGTCATAATCGATGGGGGTGTCCAGGAGGGACTCGGGCAGGCAGCCCCCAGAAGGACCGCCGATCTGAACGGCCTTGAAGCGTTTGCCGTCCTTGATCCCACCCCCGATGTCATAGATAATTTCCCGCATGGTGATGCCCATGGGAACCTCGACCAGACCGGTGTTGGCGATCTTTCCGGTCAGGGCAAAGACCTTGGTCCCCTTGCTCTTCTCCGTACCCACGGAGGCATACCAGGCACCGCCGTTCCGGATGATGAGGGGGATGTTGGCGAAGGTTTCGACATTGTTGATGTTGCTCGGTTTCCCCCAGAGACCCTTCTGGGCCGGAAAGGGCGGTCGGGTGCGGGGCATGCCCCGTTCCCCTTCGATGGAGGCCATGAGGGCCGTCTCTTCCCCGCAAACGAAGGCCCCCGCCCCCTGCTTTATATGTAGATGAAAACCGAATTCTGTACCCAGGATCCTGTCACCCAACAAGCCCCATTCCTCAGCCTGCTTTATGGCGATCTCCAACCGGTGTACCGCCAGGGGGTACTCGGCCCGGACGTAGATGTAGCCCTCATTGGCCCCAATGGCATAGGCCCCTATGATCATGCCCTCGATGACGGCATGGGGGTCACCCTCCAGGACGCTCCGGTCCATGTAGGCCCCCGGATCACCCTCGTCGGCGTTGCAGATGATGTACTTTTTGTTCCCGGGAGACTTCCGGGCAAACTCCCACTTTGTCCCCGTCGGGAAACCGGCCCCACCCCGGCCGCGCAAGCCGGATTTCTTGACCTCTTCAATGACCTGCTCCGGGGTCATTTCCGACAGAGCCTTCACCAGGCCTTGGTAGCCACCATAGCCCAGATACTCCTCCATCTTCTCCGGATCGAGGAAACCGCACTTGTTTAAGACCCAGCGTTTTTGTTTCCTATAAAAGTCGAGACCGGGGTAAGGTTGCTCTTCATCACCCTCCAGATTACCCACCACAAGATCCTCGACCACCCGGCCGCCTATGACGTGCTCCTGCAGGACTCGTTTCATCTTCTCCGGGGTCATCCGGCCGTAGGTGACCCGGCCCTGACCTTCCCGGACCACGTCCACCAGGGTCTCCTGCTCGCACATCCCGATGCAGCCCACCGGCGTGACGGTGACGGCGAGATCGAGTCGCTTTATTTCATTAATCAATGTATCGTAGACATCCTGAGCCCCTGCCGCCACACCGCAGGTACCCATTCCCACCACGATCTCCGCCGGCTTTGTCTGGCCCTTCCGGAAGTTTCGTCTGATCCCTTCGCTCTTCTTAGTAAACTCCTCCAGGGTCATCGCCATCGGAGCATCACCCCCTCTGGGTTAAAATATCCAGGAACATACTAGTAATTCATCATCGGAAGCAGATTTCCTGCTGTAATGAGTTTGAAATTTTGCCGCCAAAGGTAATCCCACTTAAACCCTCGGCGCGCCAGTGGAAAAACAGTGTGACCCCAGGATGGGGTTTGGCCTTCCAACTCGGGAACGGTCGGCGGAGCAGACTCCGGTCTGGTAGGGGTCGGACAAGGGGGTTGCCGAGAGCCGGGTCCAAGGCAGTTCCCCAGGAAATAGTATAACCAGTTCGATTTGCGAGAGTGACGAGGAAATTTGCGTCCGCAGCAGCAGGTTTTTACCCTTCGTCTATAGAAATATCCTGGAGGTTCCGGAGAATAAGGTAGTCACTAACGGAAGGGAGCGACCGGCCATGACCGAACCCACAAACAAACGAAAAATCACCGCCGAGGATCTTTACCGCTTGAAATTCGTTAGCGATCCGCAGATTTCGCCCGCCGGAGCAGAGATCGCCTTTGTGCAAACCGAGGTTGACCCCGAGACCAAGGAGTATCACTCCCAGATCTGGCTGGTTTCACCGGGTGACCCGCCGGACGGACCTGGTTTCGCCACCTGGCCCCAGGACAGTTCCGAGTCTCCCCTGCCAGGGCAGTTCGGTACCAATGCTGGCGGTAATGGTGGCACTGCTAACATCCCCACGCCCGGGACACCCAGGCGCTTCACCGGTGGCCCCAAGAGTGACACTTCCCCGCGCTGGTCCCCGGAAGGCCGCACCCTGGCCTTCGTCTCCGACCGCAGTGGCGACAAACAAATCTGGCTCATCAGCCTGGATGGCGGTGAAGCCAGGCAACTCACCCGGATGAAACACGGGGTTAGCTCTCCGGTGTGGTCTCCCGCTGGCAGCCACCTAGCCTTCCTGAGTAAAGCCGGTCCCGATGAAAAGTACGGGGAACTTATCCAGACCAAAAAGCCGCAAGAGAAGGAAGCCCAGGAGAAGAAGGCCAAGGAAGAAGTCAAGGTCATCGATCGGATCCGCTACAAGGCTGACGAAGGCGGGCTCTTGGATGGCAAGTTCAACCACCTCTGGGTCATACCGGTGGCTGGTGGGAACCCCCGGCAACTTACCTCTGGAGAGTACGACGTTGCGGCGCCGACCTGGTCCCCTGATGGGCGGTTCCTGGCCTTTTCCGCCAATCCCTCGCCCGATCGAGACCATAACCCCGCCATCAGCGACATTTGGACGATTCCAGCCGAGGGAGGCACCCCCCGTCGCCTGACCACGAGCTTGGGCCCAGCCAGCCAGCCCTCCTGGTCGCCGGACGGCAAAAAAATCGCCTATTTCGGCCACGACCGGCAGTATAACAACGCCACCCTCACCCGTCTCTGGGTGGTTCCATTTGAGGCCGGGGGTTTGGCCTCGGAGCCAGCCAGCACCAGCAGCCCGGCCGAGGCCGTCTCAACCGGGCCAAAGGATTGCCAGGGAGAAAGCCCGCTCCCACTGCCTATTTGCCTAACTAGTGACTTTGATCGCAGTTTGGGAGACCAGGGAATGAGCGATATGCGCGCTCATCACCCCTTACCAGGCCCGATCTGGTCTCCGGACGGCTCGCAGCTCTATTTCCTGGCCAGCGACAAGGGTAACACCCACGTCTATGGCGTCGCCGCCCAGGGCGGTCCGGTCACCCAGATTTCCCAGGGGATGAAACAGATCTTTGGCCTGAGCGCGGATGCCACGAGGAAGCTGGCCGCCGTGGCCTTCACCGATCCCCTGACCCCCGGGGATCTGGCCCTCATCTCCCTGACCGATGGCTCGGAAAAGAGAGCCACCTGGGTCAATGATTCTCTTTTGAAGGAGATCACGCTCAATCAGCCGGAGGAAATTAACTTTACCGCGCCGGACGGATGGAGGATTCAGGGCTGGATGATGAAGCCCGCCGGTTTTCAGCCCGGCAAGCGTTACCCGATGATCCTGGAGATACACGGCGGGCCCCACTCCATGTACTCCAACTCCTTCTTTCTGGAGTTCCAGCTTTTAGCCGCCAACGGGTATGTCGTCCTTTACACTAACCCCCGGGGAAGCCACGGCTATGGTCAGGAGTTTGTCCGGGCCGTTCAGGGGGACTACGGAGGGAAGGACTTCGGGGATCTCATGGCCGCTCTAGACTACGCGGTAACCCTGGATTTCATCGATGCGGAACGCCTGGGAGTGACCGGCGGTAGCTATGGCGGTTTCATGACCAACTGGGTGGTCGGCCACACTAACCGTTTCAAAGCCGCCGTGACCCAAAGGAGTATCTCCAACTGGATCAGTTTCTACGGGACCAGCGACATCGGCTATCACTTTACCGAGTGGGAGATCGAGGGTAACCCCTGGGCTGACACCGCCAAACTGCTGGCCCATTCGCCCCTGACCTATGTGGAAAACGTTCAGACGCCGCTCTTGATCTTACACAGCGAACAGGACCTGCGCTGCCCCATCGAACAGGCCGAGCAGTTCTTTGTCGCTTTGAAACGCCTGAAGCGGGAAAGCCAGTTGGTTCGCTTCCCCAACTCCAACCATGACCTGTCGCGCAATGGCAAACCCGTCCTCCGGACGGAAAGGCTCAACCGTATCGTGGGCTGGTTCAACCGGTTCATCGAACGACGCCCCGAAGATTATGCTTGAAAAGGGCCGGGGGTAACCGCGCGGCTGTTGACCGCGCCCGCAGTGGAGGCCGGTGGAGCGCGTTGGACCGAGGCGGCCGGCGTGCCTGGTGCCTGGCAGCGTCAGCTCAGGAGCTTACGCTTCATGAAGTAAACCAGGACCGGCAGTTGAAGCACTGCTACCACCAGAAGCCAGCAGAGGCTGGTCCAAAGGTCAGGAGTAATCCGGCCCAGGACCAGCCCCCGGGACAACCGGACCACGTGGTAGAGGGGAGTAAACCAGATGAGATTCCGGGCCAGGGGAGGGAGGTTTTCCACGGGGAAGAAGATGCCGCTGAACATGAACATGGGAGTGATGGCTAGGGTAAAGTAATAGAAGAGTTGATCCTCCACCCGAGCCAGGGTGGCCACCACCAGGGCCGGGGCCGCGAAGATGATACCAGGTAGAACCATGAGAGGCGACACCAGCAAGGCTAACGGGGATTGGATCAAACCCAGGAGGAAGATCACTGTGAGAAAGGTGCTCCCATAAAGGATACTGCGGCTGATCTCCCAGAGGATTTCCCCACCCACAATGCTCTCCACCTCCACCGGGCCGGTAAGGATGGAGTCATAAACGCCGTCCCGGTGGAGCTTGGCAAACCCGGAGAAGGCCATATCATAGCTCACCCCCAGCATGGCCGTGGAGGCCAAGAGACCGGGGGCGATGTAGGCGGCAAAGGACACATTTTCCAGGCTGGCCACGTAGGTGCCCAGCCCAAAGCCCAGGGCTACTAGGTTCATAAAGGGCTCACCAAAATTTAAGAGCAGGCTGGTTTTGTAGATTTTGAGCCAAGCCACCAGGTCCCGCTCCCAGACCCGTCTCGCCCGCCAGTCGAAACGGGGGAAAAACCCGCGGGGCGGGCTGAAGGGTGCGGCTTTTCCCTTCAACGTCACATCCATAAGATGACCTCCGGCTTCCCTTTTACTCCTCCAACGACCGTCCGGTAAGAATGAGAAACACATCCTCCAGGTTGGTCGGCCGGGCCAGGTATTGGCCGGCCCGTAGCTTCAACCCCTCGAACCGGTCCAGAAGGGTCCCATTGTCATGGTTGAAGAGAAAGGTTCGCCCACCTACCGTTTCTCGACGGCGCACCAGGCCGTCTGGCACAAGGTGGTCACCGTTCAACAGAGAGGAGTTGATCTCCAGGACATAGGGTCCGGCCACCTCCTCCACCAGACCGGTCGGCTCCCCGCGGGCCAGAATCTGGCCGTGATCCATTACCACCAGTCGATCGCACAACCGGGCCGCCTCCTCCATATAGTGGGTGGTAAGGATCAAGGTCGAACCGGCCTCCCTGAGTTCGGCCAATTTCTGCCAGACCACATGGCGGGCGCGCGGGTCCAGACCCGTAGTGGGCTCATCCAGAATCAGGATCTCGGGATCGTTGAGCAAGGCCCGAGCAATGATCAGGCGGCGTTTCATTCCGCCGGAGAGTTCATGGGGCAATGCGCCGGCCTTGTCCTCCAACCCTAGGAAATCCAGACGGGCTCGCGCCCGCTCCCCGGCCTCCTGGCGAATCATCCCGAAGTAACGGCCATAGAGGATGAGGTTCTCCAGGACGGTCAGCTCCGGGTCCAGGTTGTTCTCCTGAGGAACGACGCCCACACGCCCCTTGATCTGGGACATCTGGCGTTTGGCATCAAACCCCAAAACGTAAAGCTCTCCCCCCGAGATGCTGGTCCGACCATAGATCATCTTCATGGTGGAAGTTTTCCCGGCACCATTCGGCCCCAAAAAGCCGAAACACTCGCCCCTTTGGACTGAGAAATCAATTCCTTTTACCGCTAGGGCCTGGCCGTAGGTTTTCTGGAGCTGCCTGGCTTCAATTACCGCATTTGTCTCCAAGAAGCGGTTCCCTCGCTCTAACAAGAACATACGTTTCACGACAACTATATTATCAGATGACACCGAGGGCTGCAAGCAGTATCCTCGCATTGCCCAATCGCCCGTCAAAACGTCAGTTCAATTCTCGCCGCCCTCAGCATAATCTAAAGAGGAATGAGACTATGCACCCGGGGAGGAATGCTCCATGGGTAACGAATGGTGCAAGGCCCCTCTGCCCTTACCCTCCTTCAAGGTGGAAGGGCCCAAACCTGAATATGCCGGTGTCCTCCACGATGGCCTGGTGGGGGAATTGACGGCCATCACCGAATACCTCTATTATCACTTCACCACCATGTTTACCAGTCCGGAGCTCTCCCGGATGTTCTTTTGCTTGGCCACGGTGGAGATGGAACACCTGGATTGGATCGCCAGGTTCATGGTCCTTTTAGGTGGTGACCCCCGTTATACCTCCCAGGAAGGGCGTTACTGGAATGCCACCTATCCCCGCTATACCAAAAACCTCTGCGAACAGATCACCAATTCCCTGGCCGGTGAGCGCGGGGGGATGACCCAATACCAGAGCCAGATCGCCCTGATCCATGATCCCAATGTCCAGTCCATGCTGGCCAGGATCATAGAGGACGAGAAGGTCCACATTAGGATCCTGGAGGAAAAGCGGGAGCTCTACTGCGGGCCACGCTAAAGCCTGGGCGACTGTTGAAGATGGCGGTTTTTCAGCGGTCTTCTAGGAGAGTCAGGTATGTTTACCCTCCGGCCAGTTCTTAAGGAAGCGAATAGGGCTGTCAGCTATTCGTGGGTGGGGGGCGCGATTTTTGGGTGGCGACCGCGGCCGTCACCTTTTGCCGCTGCGCCCCTTGCATTAAAGCGACTGTCCGCTTAGAATTGTCTTAGACAAGAATAATTACTCTCATCATTTTCCCAGATTCCCATCCCATTGGTAGCTCTTCCTGGTTTTCTTTGCCTCCTTACACCTAATTGGAGTGTGACTCTTGGCAATGTGTCTAGGCATAGAGCACCGTTGGTTTTTCTGGAAAGAGGAGTGTAAGCCGAGTGACCCTGGGGAAAGTCCAATCTTCTCTACAGGCCTGTTTTGTTTTCTTGCGTTATCACCATAGGTTCTTAACCTTAGTCCCCGTATTGGTTACCCTTTTCTTTCTGGGCTATGCCGATTCGGCTTTTTACCGGGTCTATCGCCCCGAACAATACCTGTCTCTCCATACTATTTTGGAGTTCCTGAGTATCATCGTCTCTTTTGCCACTGCCTCGGTCATCTTTCTGACCAGACGTCACATTTCTCACCTGGACCAGATGATCCTGGCTCTAACCTTCCTTATCGCCGGTTCCATAGATCTCTTCCATACCCTATCCTACAAAGGGATGCCCGTATTCTTGACGCCCAGTTCCGCACCTAAGGCTACCACCTTTTGGATGATCGGCCGCCTGGTTGCCTCCTCGGGTTTTCTGGCCGCTTCCTTTGCCTTCTATCGGGATTACCGCTTCAACTTCCGGCTCATCTGGGGGGTCCTGATCAGCCTCTTTTTCATCGCCTTCGTTCTGGTTCTGGTGACTTACTATCCTCACTACCTGCCCGCCATGTACGTTGAGGGGCAGGGCCTCACCTTCTTGAAGAAAGTCCTGGAATACGTGGTTGTTTTCCTGCTCGGCCTCGCAGCCAGCTTTTATCTGGCGGGCCTGGGCCGTCCGGGCCAGTCCCAGGCGAGAATCGAAGAAGGTAAGACCCTGGCCATAGCCCATGTCATTTCCATTTTCAGTGAACTCTCCTTCACCCTCTACTTGAATGTCTACGATCTTTATAATCTCCTTGGTCATCTTTATAAGGTGATCTCTTATTACCTGTTTTACGATGCCCTTTTTGCCGCTGCGGTGCTAAGGCCTTACAATGAGCTGATGGCGACTAAACAAGAGCTGAGCCTGGCCCATGCCGATCTTGAGAGAATTGTTGAAGAGCGGACGCTAGAGCTCAGAAAAACCAATGTTCAACTTCGGGAAGCCTCCATCCGGGACCCCCTCACCGGGGCTTATAACCGAAGATTTCTTGACGAGAAGCTCCATGAT
Organism: Bacillota bacterium; assembly: GCA_023475165.1. Classification (GTDB taxonomy): domain Bacteria; phylum Bacillota; class Sulfobacillia; order JAMCWA01; family JAMCWA01; genus JAMCWA01. Next base: position 21,966 of record JAMCWA010000081.1, read on the forward strand.
TTTATCGCTTTGGACTCCAGCAAGATGGTCTTATTTTCCCTGCTCATCATGGACATTGACCGGTTTAAGGAGATAAATGACCTAAAGGGGCATGTTGTCGGAGACCAGTACTTGAGGAACCTGGTCCAGGTAGTCAAGAAAACAGTGCGGGCCTATGATCTGGTCGGCCGTTATGGTGGGGACGAGTTTATCGTCGTCTTGCCGGGGGTTGGGTCGGAACAGGCCAGCCTGACAGCTGACCGAATCAGAAAGGCTCTGCGCGAAGAAGCTTACCCGCCCATCGAGATTTCGCTGGGTCTAGCCTCTTACCCTGGAGATGGACAAGACGTTGAGACCCTGATCAAATTGGCTGATAGCGATCTTTACGTTGAAAAGGAAGCCAAGCGCCAGCAAGTGCTATCATCTCTTTGAATCTGACGGACCTTTGCGCATCCCGGAAGGTCCGGGATTGCGGCCAGTCATCGTTCTGGCTTCAGGCCGTCAAGAGTTCACGGTCCATCCAGTACCTCTCGGATACAAGCTTTGTCTATGCCATTTTCAAAAAGGAGGTGGAATTCCCATGTGAACTGCTGAATTTTATTGGCCAAAAATTAGGGATTTGAAGTGGCCATTGATACTGCGTAAGGATTCACGGACTGCCACTCCTTTTTCCACATTTCACGATGGCAGATTGTTTCAAATCCGATAGCGGTATAAAATTCAGGCACACCGCCGAAGCAATATGTTGCACCGAGTGCTTTTGTTTTCTTCATTCCTTCGGTAAGTGCAATGGTGGCAAGGCCCATCCTGCGATATTCAGGAACTGTGGCGAGGGGCTCCAGATAAGCATACTTATTTTTCTCATCGAACCACATCCCGGCAAAGCATGCATAATCTCCATTCGGAGCTTTTATTACAGTTGTCAGATCTTTTCGGAAATTTGGGCCGCTTTGCATCAGCATTGGATCATCAATATTATCAGTGGGATTATCTCCATGGTTAAAGCCTTTCCAAAGGCAATAATGGATTTTCTTATAATCGTTTTCATCCTCTAAAGAAATTAGCGAATAGCCATCGGGAATTTTCACGTCAATAAATGGTTTGTTATAGGAGAATATCCGAACCGGTTCGGTATGTACCTTTGTGTAGCCTTTTCGTGCTAATAATTCAATTTTGTCCGTTTCTTTATCGGTCACCCATACCGAAAGAGTCTGCTTGTTGTTATTTATAATAGACAGCTGCTTTTCTGCAAATGTAAGCATTTCAGATAAGAGAAATGTATGATCTTGGTCAGTTACCAGAAAGCTTTCGCCGATATTCATTTCATAGCATGCAATACCGACAAGCTTTCTGCCATCCTCCCAAAGTCCGAAACGGTGTGTCAACTGGTGATGAAAGAAAGGATGCGTATGCGCATACTCAAAAAATTGCGGTAAAAGGTAACTATTTAAAGTATCAATTGAGTAGACGTCAGTTAGAAATCTGTGAACTGTAGTAAAATCAGCAAGAAGTTTATATCTTGTTTTATGAATATTTTGTTCCATAACAAATCCTCCTAACATGTATTTTAATGATCAAGATTACGGTCTTGGGGTACGGCGTCCGTGGTGACCTGGCATTCTGCTCTTTGTATCAACACTATCGCCTCTACGTGAGCCGTCTGCGGGAACATGTCTACCGGCTGGACCTCCTGGGTTCGGTAGCCGCACCCCTGCAGGATGGCCAGGTCACGGGCCAGGGTGGCCGGATTGCAGCTGACGTAAACGATACGTTGCGGTCGTAGGGTAGCGATGGCCCTCAGGGCTTCCCTTTCAACGCCCCGGCGCGGCGGGTCCAGGACTACCACCCCCGGCCGAACTCCTTGGTCGGCCAGGTCTGGTAAGACCTCCTCCACCCTCCCCAGCCGGAACTCGGCATTGCCGATGCCGTTACGGACGGCGTTCCCCCTGGCATCGGCCACCGCCTCGGGTACCTCCTCAATACCGATGACCCGCCCGGCCTGTCGCGCCAGGAAGAGGGCGATCGTCCCCGTACCGGTGAAGGCGTCAATAACCACCTCTTGACCGCTGAGCCCGGCGAAACCCAGCGTTTTCTGGTAGAGGGTTTGGGCCTGCTCCGGGTTCACCTGGAAAAAGGAGCGGGCCGAAAGTTTGAAGGTGAGATCGCCCAGCCGGTCTTCTATGGCCTTCTCCCCGGCCAAAAGAAAGGTTTCGTCTCCAAAAATGACGTTGCTGCGACGGGTGTTAACGTTGGCGATGACGCTTCTTATCGCGGGTAAGCGTCGCATTAGCTCTCCGGCTAACTCCTTCCCCCCTGGCAGTTTTTGTCCATTGATCACCAACCCCACCATCGCCTGCCTTGTCGCGACAGCCGTTCGGGCCATGACGTGACGGATGAGCCCCTGGCCGCTGGCTTCGTCATAAGGTGGATAACCGTACCGAGCGATGAGCCGTCTGGTCTCCCGGAGGATCTCATTGTTAGTCGGGTGTTGGATGGGGCAGTTATCGATGTCGATGATCCGGTGGCTTCCCCGGGCGTAGAGACCGGCCACGAGCCCTCCCGGGTTGGAACGCGGACCATAAGAGGATCCTGCAACAGCAGAGCCGGTGCCCCTTCCCCGGGTTCCCGTGGACGTAGTTTGTTTTGGGAACAGTAAAGGAACAGGGGCCCTACCCGGCCCCTTGAAGAGAGGGTTTGCCTCCGCCGAAGAGCCCTGCCGACCCTTCGCGATGATAGTTCCGCCGTCTCTGGGGTGTCCGCCGGGAATTGGTGCCAAACCCACGGGAAAAACGGCTTTATTCCGATAAAACCAAGGCTCCTCCGCCCGTAACGTCTCATGGAGGATGAAGTCTCTTAAGCCGCCGATCCTGGTCAAGGCATCGTCAACCTGCCGTCTCTTCCAGCGCAACTGCTCCGCGTAATCCATCTCCTGCAGTTGGCAGCCGCCGCATTCGTAGTAAACCTGGCAACGCGGGACTACGCGATGGGGAGAGGGGCGCAGTATTTCTACCGTCTCGCCACGGGCATAATTCCTCTTGACCTCCACGATCTTGACCAGGGCTTGGTCGCCAGGAATGGCTTTCTCGACAAAAACGGTAAAAGCCGCGCCGTTTTCCACCCAGCGGGCTATGCCTTCGCCGTGTTCGCCCAATCCCTCTGGGACCAGTTCGACCTCTTGGCCAACCTTGAGGGGCGGCCTCGCAGAAGAATCCTTCACCAGGCGACGTTCCCTCCCGGGAGCCGGCTGAAAAAAGCCCATCTGTGTGGCACAATCCGCCAGCACTACTCCACCATCAAGCGGCTTGCGGCCGCTTTTCTGACCGCCCTTCTACCGTAGCAGATCCCCGGCCCAGAGGGCACGAACCATCTCTTCAATCCGCCGGGCAGCCAGGCTCAGGATCGCCTCACCCTGCTCTCCGGTGGCCAGGGTGGCCCTCCCGGAGAGGGCGTCGGGATAGCTTAAAGACGCCACCCGTTCCATCTTTACATTTCCCAGGAGGCGCTTCCCATAGTCCCTGGCCTTGGACATATCCACCAGGTCGGAGCGGATGGCCAGAACCACGGAAGACTCATCTTCGCCGGCGTGCCCCTGCCCACCGGTGATGGTCTTGATCTCCGCCGAAAAATCCACCCACCAACTGATGGTCAACACCCTCGCCCCCTTGGCCGCCAATCTCTCCGCAGCCATACTCAAAGCCGGTATATTGCCGCCGTGACCATTCAGGAAGAGGATGTTGGTCAGTCCCCAGTTCAAGTAGGATAGCCCGACATCGGCCACATAAGCGGAAAAGACCTCCGCCGAAACGTTGACGGTTCCCGGAAAGATCGATAGGTCCCAGGAATGACCGTAGGGTATGGTCGGCGCCAGGATGACCCTTTCCCCCAGGAGCTGCCCCGCCATCTCCCCCATTTTTTCTGGGATCAAGGCGTCTGTCCCCAGGGGCAGGTGGTGGCCGTGAGCCTCAATGGAACCGATAGGCAAGAGCAAGGTATCGGCTCTCCTGGTAACGTCCCGGAAACCATCCATAGTCAATTCAGCAGCCCGGATAACCATTCCCAAATCATCCTTTCGCGGTGTACCATATCCCCACCAGACTTATATTCCCTTTCCCAGCCGCTTTTCCTGCCACTCGGAAGGGAAAAGTTTCACCCCGCCCCTAACACGCCTTTGGTGGGGACACCCGGCTCAGCGGTGGAGGAGGAGGGAGGCACCATACCTGCAGCCTTAGCCCTATCTAGTATGTTTCCCTGGCGGACCTCCCGACGCCGGGTCCCCATGCCGTCTTTGAGAGGGCTAAAGTTCTACCGTGATGCGGTCGGCGTAGATGATCGAAAGCGAGGACGGCAGCGCCCGAGCCGCGCCCTGAAAGTAATTGGCTTATTACAGTGTAGGAAATGAGTGAGACCTCCTGCCGGAAGGCAGAAGGCCTCTTTTTCATAACCGTTTTCCGTTCACCCGATTCACGGTCACTGTCCCGTAGCCGCTGGGGCCGGAGGGGTGTCGGTCACGATCACCATCTGGTAGGTGTCATTCCAGTCTACTGTGGCTCCGAGGGCCTGACTCAGGAAGCGGACCGGCACCAGGGTCCTCCCCCCGACTAACTGAGCGGGAACGTCGATAGTTTGCGGCTTCCCGTTGATGTAAATCGTCAGGCTTCCGACAGGCAACACCACCCTGATGCCCTTTCTTTCCGCTATTACGGTTTGGGTGGCCGCCTCCCAGTCGACTTTGGCGCCCAACGCCTCGCCTACCTTCCGGAAAGGCACCATGCTCCGTCCGTTGATGAGCTGCGGTTGTACGTCGAAGTCGGGACGCTTTCCTTCAACGAAGACCTTCAGGCCCTTTTCGCCTTTTTCCTCCAGAACTCGCCCCAACTTTTCATAGAGCCTCTTGACGGTTGGCTTCAGAGAAAGGCTTTCCTCTAGGGACTTTTCTGCCTCCGGCAAATCACCCTTCGCCTCCAAAATCTCGCCCATCTTCTCCAGGATCTCGCCTTTTTCTCCTGGCTTTTGGGCCAGAAAGCCTTTGAGAAGCTGCAGGGCCTCGTCCGTCTTCCCCTGATCGTAGAGATCCTTGGCTAAAACCAGGGTAGCGGCCTGATTCGTGGGGTCAGCCGCGATGATGGTCTGGGCCAACTTGAGGGCAGCAGCCCAGTTTTCGCCGCTCTGAAGCAAGGCTTCCGCCCGGAGATGGGCTCGCAGGACGGCTTCCTTCGCCTTGATGCTGGACTGGTTTTCAGCCAGCACCCGCATGGCCTTGTCCAACTCAGACTGGACCTTCAAAAGATGCTCCTGCCGCTTGGCCGGATCTTTGGCCTCTGCCTCGGCAACCGCTTCTTCTTCCTCTTCTTCCTCCAGTTTTAGCTTGAGCCTCCGCTCGCGTCTTTCCTTTCTCTCTTGGTTTTCTTTCCGCTCCTTCTTTTCCGGTTTTTCTCCAGTCTCGGGGGCTTCCTTTTCCGGCTCTTCCCTGTCCTCGGAGGAATCGAGGGCCGGGTTGCTGGTGGTGTCGGTTCCTGTGGAAGCACTCAGAGCACCACTGGAGGTTGCGCCAGTATCAGTCGTTGTGGTGGTTGCGGTGGTCGTAGTGTTTGTGGCCGTCGGCTCAGCCGCCAGTCCAACGGCCCCCACATTAAGCAGGAACAAAACTGTCACCAGCACTGCCAGAATCCTTTTCATTTTACTGCCTCCTTGGGAATAAGAGTTGGATGCGAAAAAACGAATCCGCCAGATCAAGGCAGGCGGATTGCTTCGGTGCTCCCGGCCCTGAACATCGCGCCGACGACGAGAACAGGCCGAAAAGACTTTAGGGATAAACTCCCAGCAACCGGCTGCCCTGGCCGGAAACCCCAGGCCGGTCAACCCGGTTCGCAGGTTGGCCAGACTCCTGGTTCGTCAGGCCTTGGGCCCTTGGCTTTGCGTCCCTGCCTTTCGACAGGTTTGCCCTTGATGGAAGATCTTTTTTCAGAATTGCCTACGTTCTCCCGCCAAATCACCTCCTCAGCCGGAACGCGGTTTCGCCCCAACGTTTGCCCAGATGGGCTTGTCCATCAGACCACAGTTGGAAAGCCGTCTCCTGAGCCGGGCTCTTGTGCTTCACTACATCTTTTTCGTGGCCGGCCCGCCCCTTTTGGGGGTAGAAAACCTACATCCCCAAGAAAATCAGCACCCAGTTTAAAATCCCCCCCAGCAACAGGGCCAGCCCGATTTCAGCCAGGGTGATGACGACAGTTCTCGTCAGTCCCACGGTCCGGCGCAGGGCGGCGATGGTGGCCACACAGGGAGTGTAGATCATTATCACCAGACCAAAAACCAGCATCTGTCGCGGATTAAGGATCGCGGCAAAATTGGTGGTGCCGCTGTAAGCCGCCAGCATGATCAGGGCCAGTTCCTTGCGCAGGATGCCAAATATCAGGACGATTCCGGCTATCGAGGGTAGCCCTAGCCAGCCCATCACCAGGGGATCAAAGAGACGTCCCACGTATTGAATGAGACCAGTGAGCCGCAGGATTTCCAGGAGAAGACTTCCGGCCACAATGATGGGGAAGGCCACGTAGACAAAGTCTTTGATCCTGGCCCAGGTCTGCCGCAGGGTTGGTCCCCAGGAAGGCATCCGGTAGCCGGGGATTTCCATGATCAAACCGTGACCACGACCCGGCAGGTAACGATTACTGAAGAGGCCGGTCACATAAATGAGGAGGAGATCAAAAAGGTAGAGGGCCAGGGCAGAGGGTACCCCCAGGAAAACCCCGATGGTCCCCAGTGTCACCACGGTCCTGGCCGAGCAGGGCACCATAGTGGCCAAAGTGGCAGCAATCAAGACCTCCCGGTCATTTTCCATGATCCGCGCCCCCATCACCGCCGGGACATTACAGCCGTAACCCATCAGGAGGGGGATGAGGGATTTGCCATGCAGTCCCAAGCGGTGCATGGCCGCGTCCATAAGAAAGGAAATCCGGGCGAGATAGCCGGTGTTCTCCATGACCGACAGCAGGAGGTAGAAGGGCAAGATATAAGGTAAGACAATGGTGATCCCGGCAATGATCCCTTCAAAGAGACCGTGCCAAAGCAGGTCCTTGGCCAGCTCCGGTACCGCCAGGAGGTAAACCCAAGTCTGCGCCCGAGCCAAAAAGTCGCCCAGAACCGTCGAGGACCAGTTCCCAAAGCGAAAAATCGAATAAAAAGAACCCAGAAGCAAAGCCACCAGCACCGCAAAGCCGTAGAAGGGGTGCAGAGCGGTATCATCCAGCCTTTCACCCAGGAGGTGCCGCCGAGGGGCTGTCACCTTCTGGGCCTCCCGGACCAGAAGGTGAGCCAGCTCGTAGCGCTCGGAAGAGATGACGGTGGTGACATCATGGCCATGTATCTCTTCCAGCTCGCCGGCCAGGACCCGGGCCTGCCGCAGAACCTCTGGCACACCGACGCTGGGGTGATCTGGGCTTTCTGGGACTTTCCCCTCTTGCCCAAGCGCCCGGTCTGCGAATCCTGAGGGCTTTACGACAGCGGCCTCCAGTCGCGATCCAGCATGGGACGGCACCGTCCCGGCCAAACCTGAGGGCGGCGGCGCCTCCAGCCACCGGCGGATCTCCCCGTCCCCCTCCAGGAGCTTGATGGCCAAGAAGCGGGCGGGGTGACGCCAATCCAGACCAGCCCCTCGAATCAGGTCAGCCAGTCTGGACACCCTGGCCTCCACCTCGCTCCCGTAGGGCAAGGTCACCCGGTTCACCCGCCGGTTCTTGGCCATAGAAAGGGTCGCGTCCAGGAGTTCAGACAACCCCTTTCCCCGGGTAGCCACCGTCGGAACCACCGGGATCCCCAGACGGGCCGCCAGTCGGGTCGCGTCAGTATCCATTCCCTTGGACCGGGCATAATCGACCTGATTCAAAGCCATCACCAGCGGGATCTCCATCTCCAGGAGCTGCAACGTTAAAAAGAGATTGCGCTCCAAAAGCGAAGCATCGACGACGTTGATGACCACTTGCGGCTTTTCCGCAAAAATGAATTCCCGGGAGACGATCTCTTCCTGGGAATAAGTTGAAAACGAGTAGATGCCGGGGAGGTCTACGATCCGGATCACCTGGTCACGATGGCGCAAGGTCCCCTCCGCTCTCTCCACCGTCTTGCCAGGCCAATTGCCGATGGTTTGATCCAAACCAGTGAGCTGGTTGAAAAGAACGCTTTTCCCCACGTTGGCGTTGCCGGCCAGGGCAATTAGGATCTCTTTGCGCCCGGCCCCAGAGCCCCCCGTTACCCCGTTAGCTGTCTTTTTGGGGCGGAATGCTCCGGTCAACGCGCGTCCAAAGCCATTGTTATTGGCCGGACTGGCAGTGGCATTCTGATTACGCCGGAATGTTCCTGCTTTTCCACCAGCCTCCCCGGTGTGTCCCGTTACCCCTGCGGTGGCCTCCTGGTTACTGATGTCTTCCCGGTCAATCTTGTGCTTCTCAGGTTGCATGGCGGTTCTTCCTCCGTACGATGGATGCCGGCACCTTGACGAAACGGAACCTTAATTCCCCTGCTCATCCCATTCCATCTTTCGCAAGAAGATCTTGCTGGCGATCCCGCGGCCCAGGGCCAGGGTAGTCTCCCGCACCCTGAGCTCTACCGGCCCGCCCGGTCCCTTTCGCAATAAGGTGACCGCCGTCCCGGGGGTCAGCCCCAGGTCATTCAATCTCTGGCGCACCTTCTGTCCCCCGTAGATTGCTTCAATGACCCCAACCTGACCATCTTTCAAATCAGTCAAGGCCAACGGAGCCTCCCCGTGAGCCTGGGGATCGAAGTCCGCCCCTGCTTGACCATCTTTGCCCCTTTTCTCCCAGGATGGGCCAGGCAGCCGGCGGTTCAGCTCTGCTTCCAAAGAATCAGAAAGGGAGTGTTCGAGAAGGCAGGCTTCATCATGGGCCTCCCGCTTTTTCAGACCCAAGGCAAGCAAAAACCTCTCCAGCAGGTTATGTTTCCTGGCTATCCGCTGACCGAGCTTCTCACCCTTGCTGGTCAGGGTGATGCCCTGCCCGTTCACGGAGACGAGACCCTGTTTCTGTAATTCCCCCAGGACCTTCTCTACCTCGGTTAGTTCTAAACCAATCCCCCCGGCCAGTTCCGTCATCGGGACAGGACCCTTCTGCCCGTAGAGGTACTCACAGGCCTCTTCCAACAGTTGATAAACAATCCCGTTCATTTCGGCTCCTCCGCCCAAAACAAGGGGCACGTTCTTTCCGGCCTACCGTGTGACTGCGCTATTTCTCAGGGTTTATTACAGGTTATTTTAGCCCTATTCTAGTCACTTTTTGTCGATCAGTCAAGAATTAAAATCAATATCATGATAGCTTTCGAGGAGGTCCGGCGTTGGAAAATAGAAAGGGGCCTTCCGCTGGCCCCCCTTAGCCCTCTCTCCGGCCGTCAACTCACGGCTCAGGCGCCTTTCCCCCTTGATGTTGTATTGGCCCAAAAAGCTCAAATGCACTGATGACAGAAGATGGATTTTCCTAAGCCGCTCCCGACGAAAGGCAAATCACTTCAGGCTGTAAATGAGGGAAAACACCAGATTCTGAAGCTCAAAACTCAAGTCGGCATTATGCACAATGACGTTACCTGGAGCGCGGATCGAGACTGGGGCAAAATTAAGAATTCCCTTGATGCCCGAGGCCGCCAAAATGTCGCCCACCTCCTGGGCCGCCGCCTTGGGCACCGCCAGGATGGCCAGTTTGACGCCGTTTTTCTGGATGGTGGACGATACTTTCTTGATGTCCTGAACCTCATGATCCCCCACCTTGCTCCCAATCTTTTCTGGATCGGTGTCAAACACCCCCATCAGGTCGAAATTGTACTGGAGCCCGGAATAGTTCACCAACGCCTGGCCCAGGTTCCCCACACCCACCAGCACTACCTTCCACCGCTGATTCAACCCGAGGATGGTCTTCAATTCATGGAGCAGGTTTTCCACATTATAACCCACACCCTGCTTCCCGAAGTCACCGAAATAGGATAAGTCGCGCCGGATTTGGGAGGGGTCAATGCCGATCTTTTCCCCAAAGTTTTGCGAGGAGATGTTCTCTATACCCATTTGATGTAGATAGGTCAGACACCTCAAATAAAGCGGCAGCCGCTTGCGGATAGCCGTCTTCGGGATCAAGCTCGTCTTCAATTGGCGTCTGGTCGGACCCCTTTTCCCTGACCCCCTTTGGGTCCTGGTCAGGTCCTCCATCTCCGGCATCGCCCGCCCATTACGGTCCTCAGCCTCAGTCATGTTCTCACCCCTATCTTTATCCATGTCGCTCGATCTCAAGCCGATTCCTGCCTTCCCTCCTGGAAATACGGACCCGTCCTGACGTGACAACTGTTTTGCACCTTTTCTCACTAAAACTGCTGTCAAAAACCACAGCCTTGGGGGTGGCAGAAGGTTATTCAAAGACCTCCCAGCAGGTCCCTTGCCCCCCGTTCCAGAAGCTCAACCGCCAATCTGCGACCCAGCCGCTGGGCTTCCTGGCGAGGCCCCGTGATGACAAGACGCAGGACCTGGCTTCCATCCACCGCCGCCACCATTCCCTCCAGACGCAGGAGGGCTTCCCCGTCCCTTCCCTTTTCCGGCCACCCCAGAGCAGCGATGGGGACTTGGCAACCGCCCCCCAGGGCGGACAAAAAAGAACGTTCCGCCGCGGTCGCCCAGAAGGTGGTCTCGTGATTCAGTGGTTCCAGTAGACCCCTCACCAGGGAATCTTCCGCCCGACTTTCCAGAGCCAAAGCCCCCTGACCGACAGCCGGGAGGCAGACCTCGGGAGAAAGGGCCTGAGTAATCCACCCTTCCCAGCCCATTCGGCGTAAGCCAGCCGCCGCCAGGACGATGGCCGCCAAATTCATTGCCTCCAGCTTCTTGAGACGTGTATCCAGATTACCTCTGAGAGGAACGATCTCCAGATCAGGACGGTATTTCTTAAGCTGAGCCGCCCGTCGCAGGCTGCTGGTACCGATCCGCGCTCCCGGGGGCAATCCCTCCAGAGAAGGATAAAGTCGCGAAATGAGGACATCACGAGGATCTTCCCGCTCGCTTACCGCAGCCAGCACAAGACCCGGGGTCAGCTCTGTGGGCAAGTCCTTCAGGCTGTGCACGGCCAGGTCGACCCTCTTTTCCAAGAGGGCCTGTTCAATCTCCTTGATGAAAAGCCCCTTATCGCCAATCTGGTAAAGGGGAACGTCGGCCACCCGGTCTCCTTGCGTCCGGATGATTTCCACCGCAAAGTCATAGTGGGGGTAGCGCGCCGCCAGGTTTTCTCTGATCATCCCCGTCTGACGTAAGGCCAGCTCGCTTCCCCTGGTCCCAAGGACGATCCTCTTTTCCGACAAAGGATTCACCTTTCCCGCGTCCCAGATTTAAAGGTCGTCATGGTTCCGGTCGGAACCCATGAGGGCGGCCTTTTTGGAAAAATCCTCTTGACCGGTAATCCTATCTATTTCCGCCAGGGCGCCCTTTATGTCCCCCCGTTGTAAAAAAGGCAAAAGATCGCTTCGGCCGAGGGATAACAGAACCTGCCGGCGTCTCTCGTCCTTTTCCCAGTGCTCCAGGATATAGCGCCGGGCCCTGGCCAAAAGGTCGAGGTAAAGGGCATACTCCTGCCCCAGGATCCCCTCCAGGCGGCGACGCAACCCAGCGGCCAGAGCGGGACTGGCCCCGCCCGTAGACACAGCCACCGTCAAAGCGCCCCGCCGGAGGACGGAGGGAAAAATGAAGCTGGAAAGCTCTGGAACATCAACCACATTGATTAGTTGGGAACGTTCTTCCGCCTCCCGGTTCACCAGGCGGTTGACCTCTTCATCGTCGGTGGCGGCAATGACCAGGAAGGCCCCCCTTAGGTCTCCAGGAGAATAGGCCTCACTCTGGTGCTGGATTCGCCCTTCGGCGGCCAGCCTGGCCAGGAGTGAGGTTACGGTTGGACTGATCACCTTCACGACGGCACCGGCCTCCAGGAGGGCTGTCACCTTTCTGGAGGCTACCTCTCCACCCCCAACCACAACGCAGGATCGCCCCTTCAGGTCAAGGAGGATCGGAAAATAGGTGCTTTGATCCATGCTGAAACTCCTCGTTCAGCCGCGCTGTACATCAAAAAAACCCCACTGTCGCAAAGCGCCCTTGTTGACACCGCCGGACCTAGGCCGAATATGGACGTAGTTAGTATTTGTTCTCTCAATCTTTATTCTATGCGCAAACCCCAATTTCCTCTTTAACACAAAAAAACTTGCAAGCCGCCATCTATTGAGAGAACA
>JAMCWA010000022.1 GCA_023475165.1 Bacillota bacterium
GTTGTAACGCTTCACAATCGACCACTCCTTCCGTTTTCTGTCCAGACCAGCTTGTAAGTACCTCTGATGACCCCCTCGATACGATCCCCCCCTCCATGCAACTCCTCATCTCACTATCCACAAGCGCGAAAGCAGGCTCAGATGCGGACTGTCCACCTCCGGCGCCCGGATCGGCAACACTAGCGCCCTTCCGCGGCTGGGTCTACCAAACTCGGAATAGCTAACGTCGGCTTGTTCCCCTCCATCCCGTAGATGGGCGGCTTGAACACCTCTTCCAGGACTAAAGTGGCAGCCCCCATGAGCCATGCATTCTCGCCCAGTGCCGCTGGGACCACGTCGACCCGGTCGGCCAGGATCGAGAAGGACCGCTTCTTCATGGACTCACGCAATGGCTCCAGGAGGAGGTCGCCGGCCTGTTGTACGGCTTCGCCGCCCACTACGATTCGCTCCGGATTGAGAAGGTTGATGGCGTTGGCGATGCCGGTGCCCAGGTGCTGGCCGGTTTCGCGGAGGATCCTCCTCGCCACGCGGTCACCCTCCCGGGCAGCGGAGACGACGATCTCGCGGGTGACGGCGGACGGATCGCCGCCTGCGACCTCCAAAATCGAGGTCTTCTGGCCCTTGTCCATGGCCTCGCGGGCTGACCGCACCACCGCGCCGTCCGAAGCCAGCGCCTCCAGGCATCCGCTGTTGCCGCAAGCGCAGAGCGGGCCATGCTCATCGATCGTGATATGTCCGATCTCCCCCGCCCCCGCGATGCTTCCCCGGTAGAGCTGGCCGTTGGCGATGATCCCGCCGCCGACGCCCACCCCGACCGTCACGCACAGCAAGTTATCCTTGCCGCGCCCGGCTCCGTACCACTTCTCCGCTAGAGCAAAAGCGTTGGCGTCGTTGTCCACAAAGACGGGGATGTTCAGCTCAGCCTCCAGGAGGGCCTTCACCGGGATGTTTGCCCAGTTGAGCAAGTGCGAGGACACCGACGTCCCGGTGGATGGATCCACGATACCCGGGAGCACCACCCCGATCCCGATGATGCGCCCCTGTGACCTTGGATTGTCCCTGGTGACATCTTCAATGGCTCCAAGAAGGGCGCGGAAGATCGCTTTCGGACCCTGGCGGCTGGAGATGGGCCTGGTGACCTTACTAAGTACTCCGGCGTGCAGGTCGGTCAGGGCAACGGTGATCAGTGATGGGCCCAGTTTGATCCCAATGGCGTACCGGGCCTGGGGATTCAGCTTCAGGAGCACCGGCTTGCGGCCGCCCCTTGACTCGGCGCTCCCCACTTCGACGATCAATTCCTCTTTGAGCAGGAGATTGACGATCCCCGTCACCGTTGACCGGCCCAGCCTGGTCAGTTCCGCGATGTCCACCCGAGAAATGGGCTCATGTTTTCGGATGGTGTCCACCACGACGGAGATGTTTAGGTCCTTGATGAGTTGCTTGCTTCCAACCCTGAGCTTCAACCGGAACCCTCCCCCATTTATTCATTCAGTGACCGAACCTTGTCGATGCTGCTCTCCGGTCGATGCGCCTTTGTGTCGGACCCTGCTCGATTTCATCAGATCTTGCCAGTCTCCTTGAGCCTGACGTGATACCCGTTTCGGCTAAGTTTGTTCAGTGAACGATGTAACTATTTCTACGCCGGGGTCAGAATTCCTGCCGGTCGGAAGAGAAAAATTTCGGGAGCGCACGGCGGGGCCTCCGATACCCGCGAGGGGTGTTCTCGACTTCGTGACCGGCCCGAGGATGGGCAGAGAAAAAGACCCGCTTTTTGATGCGGGTCTTTCACTTCTACAAGGGAATAAAGTGGCGATTCGAGCCCGTCGGCCGTAAAGTTGGCCTCGCTCATGCCTCATGTTTCTCGCCGCGGCCTTCCGGCGCTTTAGGAAAGCACCTTCCATATCAAAATTAGCCAACGAGGCAGACCAGGCTCCCAGACCTGTGAACGGCGCTCACTAATTGTGACCAGCAAATGAGGTCAGAACTCGCCGCGGCCGTTGCTCTTTACCTCTTCATGAACGGCGCTCACTGATTGTGACCAGCACCTGACCCCCTCAAGAGTGGGGTGGGCGTAACATTCTCGAGCGAATCGCCAACCCCACAGCGATGAGGCCATAGCCGGCCAAGACCAACAGTGTAGTTACACCCAACTGAAAAGGGCCGCTTCCAAACATACTGAATGGTTTTGGCCCAGAGATAATCCATATGTATCTCTCATACGACCCCATCAGCCACGTAAAGAGGAAGAAGGGGAGTACGATCAGAGTTATTCCGAAGCCAAGTAGACCGGAGCTGGCAAGATCCATCCACATTAAGGAAATGTCCCAATGCATTGCTTTTCCGTACCATTTGGCCTGATGGGTGTTGACGATTTGGACCGGCTGGCGTTATAATTAATTAAGCAGTTAATTAACGGGTGGTACGGCGGAAGGCATGGACTGGACGGCTCTTCGCCCGGCATGGCGAACGGGCTGCCCCGTGCGATACATGGGCATGCTGTTTCCTGCCCGCCCGGCGGCCTCCGGCGGTCTTCCGCCTTTTGCGGCCTGGTTCCAGAGGCGAATGTACCAGGTGCAACATCATCGGCCGCCAACCTTAATTGCCGGCGTTACATAAGTTAGGGAGGGGAGTTCCTTGCCCCGGCGTCCTAAAGACCCCGGTAAACCACAGGACACCAAAACCCAAATCCTCGAAGCGGCTCTAAAAGTCTTCAGTGAAAAGGGTTTCAAGGGAGCTACCAACGAAGAAATTGCCCGGGAGGCCGGAATAACGCCTGGTCTAATCTATTGGTACTTCGACAGCAAGGAAGCCCTTTTTAACGCTCTTTTTGAACGGCGCTCCTACGTCGTCCCTCTTACCAATTGGCTGAAGGAGCATTGGGAAGCTTCTCCCGACCTGGTGCTCCGGGGATTTGGCCAGCAGTTTTTGGCCATCTTTGAGCAGGAGATAATCATTCGCCTCTTTCGCCTGCTCCTCTCTGAGGCCTTGCGCCTTCGCCCGCTCGGCGAAATCCTGAGCAGCCAAGTTTACCAACGGGTGATCCGCACCCTCAGCCGCTACCTGGCCCACCAGGCTGAGTTGGGGCGAATTCGGAGGGCAGACAATTTTGATATCGTCGCCCAAGGCTTCGTCGGGGGCCTCATCAGCTTCATCATCATGGGGCGCGCCATACCCATCGATGAAGTCCTGGCCCTTCCGAAAGAGCAGATCGTAGAGCAGATGGTAGCGGTGTTTTTGGCCGGACTGGGTGTGCCGGGAAAAGGGGACGGTGCCGTGAGCCCTTCCCCGTGAGTTCAGGGAAGCCAGACAGTACGCTTAGTGCTTCTTCGTCCTCCGCCGGCTCAGCACGAGTGAAGAGAAAATCACCACGACCTGGCAACGGCCAGATGATCGCCAGCGAACAGCGTTTAGCAGTGACTGCTGACAACTAACTTCGGACGGAGGTGAAGGGACGGCGAGGAGTTTTCTTAGAAAGATAATTAATTGACCGATCAGTTAACAACTATGGGAGGGAAGACAAGCATGGAATACGCGGTAAAAGCCTACGGTCTGGCGCGAACCTTCGGCCCCATTCGGGCCGTCGCCGACCTTACCCTGGGGATTCCGGCAGGCGGCACCTTCGGCCTGATCGGCCCCAACGGGTCCGGTAAGACCACCTTCATCCGGATGGTGGCCGGCCTGTTACCGCCGAGCCAGGGGAGATTAACGGTCATGGGTCAGCGGCCGGGGACGCGACAGGTGACCCAAAGTGTCGGTTACATGCCGCAAGCGGACACCCTATACCGTGATCTTTCGATCCAAGAGAACCTTGACTTCTTTGCCACCATCTACGATTTGCCTCCAGCCCGGCGCCGGGTGCGGATCAAGGAAGTGCTGGACCTGGTGGAACTGGGGCCGCACGCCCATCGCCCCGTGGAAACCTTGAGCGGCGGGATGCGACAGCGGGTTTCTCTGGCCTGTGCCCTGGTCCACGAACCCCGCCTGCTCCTGCTGGACGAACCAACGGTGGGTGTGGACCCGGAACTCCGCCTGGTTTTCTGGCAGTACTTCCGGGAGCTGGCTAGCCAGGGGGTTACGGTCGTCGTCTCCACCCACCACCTGGACGAGGCCGGCCGCTGTGACCAGTTGGCGCTGCTGCGCGGGGGACACCTGCTGGCCCAGGGGACTCCAGCCGGTCTGTTGGCCGAGTCCGGCCAGCCTAACCTGGAGGAGACCTTCCTCCATTTCGCGGGGGTGAGCAAGCGTGGCAAGGCTCAATAGCTTAGAGAGGGTTATCGGGATCAGCCGGCGGATCATACGGCAGTTCCGCCGGGACCGACGGACCCTGGGACTGGTCTTTGTGGTTCCCCTGGCCGTCATGACCCTGTTATACTTCTTAATGAACATCAGCCCGACACCGCCGCTGGTGGCGGTGGCCGCCCTGCCCGAAGCGAAGATCTTAACAGACAAGATCAGCCAGGCCCTGAGGGAAGGCGGCCGGGTCCGCTTGGCTGAACTGCCGGCGCTGTACCGGGAGGACCCGCGCCAGGCCGTGGTCGATGGCCAGACGGAGGCCGTGATAGTATTGCCTGGCGCGCTGGCTCCTGGATCTGACGGGATCCCTGTCAAAGTTTGGCTGGAAGGAAGCGACCCCGGCCAGAAGGCGGTGGTCCTGGCGGAAATCGGCCGGCTGGCTCCGGTACTCGTTCAGCAGGTTCTGATTAGCCAACGCCCGCCTGGAACGGCGAGTATGCCTGTAGCTTTGCCCACCGTTGCCACCGAAGTAGGTTATGTTCACGGTGCTGACCTGAAAGCCATGGACTTTTGGGCCCCCATTTTCATCTCCTACTTCGTCTTTTTCTTCACCTTCCTGCTCACAGTGGTAGCTTTCTTACGGGAACGGACCCAGGGGACCATGGAGAGGCTTTTGGCCTCACCGGTGGGCGGGTCTGAGATCGTCCTGGGTTACCTGGGCGGGTTTCTCCTCTTTGCCCTGGTGCAATCGGCGATCATCCTTCTGTTTACAGTGTATGTCCTGAAAATTCATTACCAGGGCAGCCTGCTAAGCATCTTTCTGGTGGAGGCCCTGTTGACGGTGGTCGGGGTGAACCTCGGCATTTTCCTTTCGGCTTTCGCCAAAAACGAGCTGCAAGCGGTCCAATTCATCCCTATCGTCATCATACCCCAAGGGCTCTTGGCCGAAACCATCTGGAAGGTGTCGGACATGCCCTGGGCCCTGCGCTGGCTGGCCAAAGCTATGCCCTTGACGTACGCCAACCTCGCCCTCAAGGACGTTATGCTCCGCGGGGCCAGTCTGGCGCAAGTCAAACCGGAGCTGGCGGCTTTGGCTCTGTTTGGCCTGGGGGCTCTGGTCCTGGGAGCCTTGACCTTGCGAGGACGGCAGTAATCCAGCCGCAAAGATGAGCCTCGCCCGGAATACTGGCTTTCTGGACGAGGCTTAGAGGCAGGTCTATGGCGCTTTGCCTGGGTATGCCATGCGCTAGTTTTGGCTTTGGCCCTCCGCTCGCCTATTTTTGCCCCGGCAAGCCCATTCACCTTGTAGACGTTAGCTTGGGAACAGCCTATAAGGTCTTGGACCAGGCTGGCTGGGTGAATAAAGCTGAGAAGTTCGGCTGGCAAGGGGAACGCCGATTCAGCCGCCGCTTGCCGTTTGGCCCGCAGGCTGGTTCCATTAACCGGTTGATGAGCTTCCTTTTTCATCGCTGTCTCCTGGATTCAAGCTTTTAGCCAAGATGATCTTTGGTTCGCCCTTTTCATCGGTGTAGGTGCCGATGATATCAAAACCGTGGCGCAAGTTGAGGATCAGCATATCCGTGATCGCCCTGGAGGGTCCCGAAGGTTTCGACGGGTTCTCGTGCTGGGCCAACGGCCTGATACCCGTCATCGCGTTCAATGCCAATACTACCGGAGACCGGCAGCGGTTCAGCCTGGCCCACGAACTGGGACACCTGGTCCTGGACCCTGTCGCGGAGATCGATATTGAGAAGACTGCGCACCGGTTTGCCGGCGCCTTCCTGGTCCCAGCCCAGACCGTCTACGCCGAATTGGGCCGGAAGCGGTCCAACCTTGGCTTCGCCGAGTTGCTGATGCTTAAACGGGAGTATGGCATGAGCATCCAGGCTTGGATTATGCGAGTCTTCGACCTGAGCATCATCGATGAGCGCACCTACTCCGCGCTTTATAGGAAACTGAGCGTAAGGGGCTGGCGCAAAGAAGAGCCCAATGGGGTCTGTAAGGAAACGCCCCAACGGCTTCGTTTACTGGTCTACCAGGCCCTGGCTGAAAACCTGATCACCCCCTCATATGCCGCGACGCTCCTCGACGAACAGCCACAAGGCCGAGCCAGACCAAGCGAAAGGGCATTCGCCGAGCCGAGCGAGCGCCTGGCCCGGCAATACGTCGAAAACCCCGAGCTGACCGCCTTCATCGACGTGGACTTGGAGGACTTCAATGAAAAAGATCAGTAATATCAACCCCAGCACCTCCACGACTTCGGCAATCACCTGAACGTCTCCTTCCTCTTAGAGGCTTCGTTGCGCCACTTGAGTTCGTTCAGCCCGGCGGCCACTCCTATTATTTGTCGGGGTCCACTGCCCATCGGCAAAGCTGGTCTTGGTGATCTGGTCAAACGCCTTCGTCGTCGGTGTCCGATTTATCTTGGACAGCCTGTGTACGGTTCGAACCTTTCCCGAGAAGGCGCCTTTGGATTTGATCTACATCAGACAAAGGGGTTCTCAGTCCCGCGGATGTCTCCCGGCCTCAATGGCATCTCGCAGTTGCTCCAGAGTGGCATTGCCGCCGCTTATGGGCAAGATGACCTTCTTGCCCCGGACCAGCCCGGGATAACGCTGGGCGGCAGCGGTGGCCGCGGCCCCCGCCGCTTCCGCCACCTGGTGGGTCGTCTCAAGGAGTAACCGCATGGCCGCCTGCAGCTCAGCATCACTGACGAGGACCACATCATCCAGGAATCGCCACAAAATACTCAGCGGCAGGTCAAAGGCTACGCGCGTAGCCAGACCCTCGGCTATGGTCTGGATCTGTTCGGTGGATTCCAGGCGGCGGCTATGAAAAGAACGATAAACCGCCGGTGCCCCTTCGGCCTGAACGCCCACCACCTTGATCCCGGGATTGAGACTCTTCGCCACGATGGAAGCCCCAGATGCCCCGGAGCCACCCCCAATGGGGACGAGGATGACTTCGGCATCGGGGACCTCCTCGAGGGCTTCCAGATAGGCCGTGGCCACCCCGGCCACGAGGAGAGGTTCGTTCATCGAGTGCACGTAGCGGGCGCCCGTTTCTACCGCAAAGGCTTCGCAAGCCTCCCGGGCCGCGTCAAAGTCCCGGCCCACCAGGCGCACCTCGGCACCGAGGGCTTGCATAGCCGCCACCTTCAAAGGGTTGGCGCCCTCCGGCGCAAAAATGGTGGCGGGCAGGCCAAAGGTGGCCGCAGCATAGGCTACCGACTGGCCATGGTTACCGGTGGAAGCGGCGGTCAGACCACAACCCTTGAGACTGGCTCCTTCGGCCACGGCCAGGTTGATGCCGCCACGGACCTTAAAGGCTCCCACGGGCTGGGTATTCTCACATTTGACAAAGGCTTCGCACCCGAGGGCGCGTCCCAAGCCGCCCGGACGAAGCAGAGGTGTCGGACGCAGGTAGGGCGCAATCCGCTTACGGGCTAAGAAAACGTCGTGGATGGTGGGCTGCTTTTCTGGCAAAACGAGCGCCTCCTTCAATCAGTTCTTGTCAAACAATGCTTCGCTGACCATGACCTTTCTGACGATGGCCAGGGCTGCTTCAGCCTCAGCCTGATTCCAGAGTCCTTCTCCGAAGACCGACTCGGCCATTCAAACCAGTGTCTAAACCTTCCCCCCACGTGCCGGCCTGTTCTCGAGGTGACTCTAACCTATTCGCCACCCTGGGAACCAATTCCTGCCTTCCCGCTGGTTTCTCAGCACGATTGAGGGGCTTGGGGGAAGGCGCATATCATTGTTGGAATCCAATCCTAGTTACAAAAATCTCAAAAAGAACTGGAGACCATCTTGCCGGAGGGCGAAAAGCGTCATATAATTAATAATAGAAATTGATCCTAGGAGGGATAGCGTGTGGATCTGGTCGCTCTGAGTCGCCTGCAGTTTGCCATCACCGTCGGCTTTCATTTCCTTTTTGTTCCCTTGACCATCGGTTTAGTCCTGTTGCTGGCCATCATGGAGACCCTCTACGTACGCAGCGGGAACCCCCTTTACCAGAAAATGACCCGGTTCTGGGGCAAGCTCTTCATCATCAACTTCATCTTGGGGGTGGTAACCGGGATAACCATGGAGTTTCAGTTCGGGACCAACTGGTCGGAGTACGCCAAATACGTCGGTGACATCTTTGGCGCCCCGCTGGCCATTGAGGCCACAGTCGCCTTTTTCCTGGAATCGACCTTTTTGGGGCTCTGGGCCTACGGGTGGAAGAGGTTAACGAAGAAAGCCCACCTCTTTTCCATCTGGATGGTGGCCCTGGGAACCCACCTGTCGGCCGTCTGGATCATTATCGCCAACGGCTGGATGCAGCACCCGGTGGGGTACGTGTTGCGTAATGGTCGGGCCGAGCTGACCGACTTTACCGCTGTGGTCTTCAACAGCTATACCTGGCACATGTACTTCCATACCGTCTTATCTTCCTACGTCGTCGGTGCCTTTTTCGTCCTGGCGGTGAGCGCCTACCACCTCCTGCGCAAGCAACATGTCGAGTTCTTCCAAACCAGCTTTCGTCTGGCCCTGATCCTGGCCTTGGTAGCTACGGTCGGGGTGGCCGTGACTGGGGATCTCAACGGTTCCAATGCGGCGCGAGTACAGCCCGGCAAGTTTGCCGCCATGGAAGCACTTTGGGACACCAGGTCTGGCGTTCCCATGTACCTGATGGTTGTGCCGGATGAGGGCCGGGAGAAAAACAACGTCGAGGCCGCAGGCATACCGAAATTAACCAGCTTCCTGGCCTTCCGGGACCCCGAGGCCAAAATCACCGGTCTGAAAGACCTTCCACCCAGCGAACGGCCCCCGGTCGCCCTCACCTTTTATAGCTTCCGGATCATGGTAGCCCTGGGCATCTATTTCATCGCCATGGCCGCCCTGGGCTGGTATTTGGATCGCAGAAAAAAACTGCTCGATTCCGCGCTCTACCTCAAAATGGTCCTGTATTCGCTGCCCCTAACCTATGTCGCCATAAACCTTGGCTGGATGGTCACTGAGGTTGGCCGTCAGCCCTGGGTCGTCTACGGCTTGATGAAGACAGCCCAAGCCGTCTCACCGATCCCCGTCGCTCAAGTGGTTCAATCCCTGATTGGCGTCATCATCTTCTACGGCATTCTCATCGCTGTCGATGTCTACCTGCTGGTGAAAAACGCCAAACGCGGTCCGGCTGCCGTTACCCCGGCCGCGGTATGGACGAAGGCCGCGAACGCAGCGGGGCTGCCCGCCGAGGAACCGGTAAAGTAAGTCGAGTCTATTCTTGTTAAGGAGGTACGATCAATGTCCGCCGCAACCCTGGCCGCTATCTGGTTTGCCCTCTGGGGGCTCTTGTGGGCAGTTTACTTTGTGTTGGATGGTTTTGACCTCGGGGTAGGCATGCTTTATCCCTTCCTGGGGCGATATCCTGAAGAGCGCCAGCAGGTTATTCATGCCATCACCCCCTTCTGGGATGGCAACGAGGTTTGGCTGCTTACGGCTGGCGGCGCCACCTTTGCCGCCTTTCCCACTACCTATGCCGTCATGTTCAGTTCCCTGTACACGCCATTGATGCTGGTTCTGCTGGGTCTCATCTTTCGCGCTGCCGCCTTGGAGTTTGTCGGCAAGAGCGAGAGCGCGACCTGGCAAAGGGCCTGGACCTGGGTCCTCTCCCTATCCAGTTTCCTGGTCGCCCTGCTCTTCGGCGTGGCCTTCGGCAACATCTTCCAGGGGTTGCCCATTGATCAGACCGGCTACCATGGGACCCTTCTGGGGCTCCTAAATCCCTACGGTCTTTTGACCGGGCTGCTATTTGTCTCGATCTTTGCCTTAAGTGGTGTCCTCTGGTTGGCCGCCCGCAGGCCGGGAGAGTTGCTGGAGCATCTGAGGACCCTGGCCGTCAGGCTCTGGCCGGTGGTAACCCTGCTGGCCGTGCTCTTTTTGGCCTCCACCGGCTGGGCCACGACGCTTTACAGCAACTTCTTTGCTGCCCCCCTCTGGTTCGCCGTTCCTTTGCTGGCGGCCATCGCTTTGCTTTCGGTCCGCTTCTTCCTGTCCAGGAAAGACTACCTCAAGGCTTTCATCGCCACTTCCCTGGCCATTCTGGCGACGACCTTTACCGGGATCATCGGTCTTTATCCAAACATGCTGCCCTCCAGCCTTGATCCCCGGTATAGCCTGACTGTTTTCAATTCCTCGGCCAGCGCCTATACCCTCAAGATCATGCTCATCGTGGCCTTGACCTTTGTGCCCATCGTCATCGCTTACCAGGCCTGGGTCTACAGGATGCTTTCCGGAGCTTTGAATCAAGAAGATGCGCTCTATTGATCATCTTGATCAGGGGACGTTTTTGGCAGGCCTTAGCCCCGCAAATGGACTTAAGATTCGCCGGTGAGCAGTCAGTTGGTGCCGCCATTCCACCAACCGCAGCGCGGCTCAGCTTCAGTCGTCTCCGGCCGGGCTTGGGTGCTCAGCAGCACCCAAGCCGGCTTGGTCTCCTCCTGCTTCTGCCTCTGCCCACTCTCCCCGCACCAGTCGATCCCAGCCTGAGCTCCCTTTTTTTCAGAGGCTAGATTTTTCCCCTCTCGGCCAGCAGGATTTTGCCAATGAACATAGAATATTACCCTTGTAAGATGTCAGACACCTGGCAGGTCACCCAAATCAGAATTTTATTTCAGCAGCTGGCTGGGGAGAGTTTTAGCCGCCATGATCAAAGTCAAGAACGATTCCCTGCCCCTTTATCTGAAGGTAGCGCAAGCCCTGCAGCAGACGGCGGAAGAGGAGGGCTGGAAGGACAACTACCGCCTGCCCGGCGAGAAGGAACTTTCTCAGCAATTAGGGGTAAGCCGGGCAACGGTGCGGGAGGCCCTCAGCGCCCTGGAGAAGGACGGCCTGATCTTACGCCGGCAAGGGGTGGGCACTTTTCTGGTAAAACGAGAGTCACCCCTGCAGAGAGGGATGAAGGGCTTTACGCAAAACATCAGGGATCAGGGTCTGGAGCCAGGGACGAAGAACCGTTCCCTCCATCGGGAACCGGCCGATGGTTTTCTGGCAGCAGAGCTGGGAATCAATCCTGGGGATCTGGTTTGGGTCATCAAGCGTACTCGCACCGCCAACGAGCAACCTATTATGTACTCCGTGGATAAGGTGCCGGTGTTCCTGCTGGAGAACCACCTGGAGGAAGCCGACTTTCCGGAATCTCTATTTGGCCTTCTCCAAGAGCACGGGATCCGCCTTACTCATGCCATAACCAGAGCCCACCCCATTCTTCCCGGGAATTTTCTGAAACAGACCCTGGAGCTCTCCGGTGACCAACCCCTCCTCTTCGTGGAGGAGACCTATGTTGATACGCAAGCCAGGCCCGTTTTATATGCCCGGAGTTATTTCCGTACCGACAAGTATTCCTTCCGGGTAATCCGGCAGGTATAGTCTTTCAGGTGAAAATCATGTTAACCTTTTCAGAAGACAGTAGTCTTTTAACCGAAACGCTATCTCCTGAAAGTCAGGCCGGCCCGGGTGTCCATTCCGCTAGTCCGATGATCCGGCCTCAACTTGACGTCATCGCCGTTGGCAAGCTTTTCTGTGATCTCGTCTTTACCGATTTGCCTTTCTATCCGCAATTGGGACAGGAGACCTATGCCAGGGGTTTTGACCTCTCTTTGGGCGGCAGTGCCCCCCACGTCAGCGTTGGGCTGAGTCGTCTCGGTCTCAAAGTCGCCCTGCTTTCCTCTCTGGGCACAGACTATTTCGGTCAGTGGGCCCTGACCCAACTCCAGGAAAGCGGGGTGGCAGCCCATCTGATTGGCACCCGGCCCGCGGAAAGGACCAACCTGACGGTCGCCATCTCCCAGGGAAGGGAGAGAGCCTTCGTCACCCACCTGGCCAGTGATCCGGCCCTGATCCTGGAGCAGCCGGATTGGGACGCCCTGGGCTCCGCCCGGCTCCTCCATGTGGCTGGGTTTTATGGGCTTGACCGGCAAAGATCTTTCTTTGCCAAGGCGCGTTCCCTGGGGTTGACCCTCTCTTGGGATGTCGGCTGGATGGCGGTGCGGGACCACGCCCGGGAGATCCGCGAACTTCTCCCTCTGGTGGATATCTTCATCCCGAATGAGGCTGAAACCCTGGCTCTCACTGGGGCGCAAAGCGCTGAGGCGGCTCTGGAAGATTTGGGCAGGTTGGTAGCTCAACCGGTAATCAAGTTGGGCGAACGGGGATCAATAGCCCTCGACAGGAAGAGGGCGCAGATCATCCAGCAAGCCGCGCTTGCAGTCGACGCGGTGGACACTACCGGGGCCGGGGACGCCTTCGCGGCCGGTTTTATCTTCGGCTACTTGACAGACCAGCCCCTGAAGACTTGCCTCATCTACGGCAGTATTTGCGGTGCCCTTTCCACCACAGGTTTGGGGGGAACGGCCGCTCTGCCAACCAGAGAGGAGCTTTTGCAGGGGGCCGCCCGCTTCCCGCCAACAGGGTAGGTCCCGGTACCACTTTTGACGGCGCCATAAAGAGATGAAACAGCAGCAGTGTGGCAATCGCCCGAGCGGCGCCCTGGAAGCAGTTGGCCTTTTTCGGGATAGTTCTTAAAGAAGCTGGAGGTTCCTACATGGCCTCAGTTAAAATCGCCGTCATCGGCGGTGGGAGCGCTTACACGGCCGGATTGATTGACTCCTTTGTCCAGGTGGCCGGTGACCTGGCTGGCAGTGAGATCGTACTGATGGACATCGACCCAGGACACCTGTCGATCATCGAGAGATTAGGCCGGCGGATGATTGAAGCGGCCGGAGCCGATCTTATCCTGCGCACCACCCTCAACCGCAGGGAAGCCATACAAGACGCCGATTTCGTCCTGATCCAGTTTCGTATCGGAGGGTTACCAGCCCGTCGCCTGGATGAACACCTTCCGTTGAAATATGGAATCATTGGTCAGGAAACGGTCGGGCCGGGGGGCATGTTCATGGCCCTGCGTACCATCCCGGTCGTCCTGGAAATCGCCCAGGAGATGAAGCGTTTGGCCCCGCGTGGTCTTCTCATAAACTACACCAACCCCACGGGGATTGTCACCGAAGCCCTGCATCGCTACAGCGACGTCCGGATGCTGGGGCTGTGCGATGAAATCTATGGCATCAGGCGGATTATGGGCCAAGTCTTGGGTGTTGAGGCCGCCCGCATCGTTATCTACGCCTATGGCCTCAACCATGCCAGTTGGGGACGGCACCTCTGGGTGGACGGTAAGGAGGCCATGGCGGAACTCCAGTCCCGGATACCCTTTGTTTCCCGGGAGGATTTCCCTGATTCTAAGTCCTGGTCTGTGATCCGTTTGTTCAAACTCTATGGGTTCATCGCCAATCGCTATCTCCGGTACTACTATTTCCACGACGAGATGCTGGAAGAAGCCCGGCAGGCCCCCCTGAGCCGGGCGGAAGAGATCCTGGCCTCCCTCCCCGAGATCTTTGCCAGTTATGAGGAGCAAAGCCGCCAACCCCTTCCGCATCTGGTCAAGCGGCGCGGCACTGGGGCTCACGGTGATCTGGCGGTAAGAGTGATCAACGCTATCGCCAATGATCAGCCGGAGGTGTACCTGGTCAATGTCGTCAACCGGGGCGCGGTCTCTAACCTCCCGCCAGATTCCATCGTCGAAGTACCGGCCCGGGTCGGTCGGGAAGGTGTTTTCCCACTGGTCATGGGACCTCTGCCGGGTGAGGTGGCCGGTCTGGTCCAGTCTCTGAAAAGCTACGAACTTCAGGTGGTGGAGGCTGCTATTACCGGGTCCCGTTCCCAGGCCCTCAAGGCCATGCTGAGCAACCCCCTGGTTCAGTCGGTGGGTAGGGCCGAGAAACTCCTGGACGAAATGTTGGCGGCCCACAAGGAGTACTTGCCGCAGTTCCGCGCCGCTGGAGGTTAACATCATGGAGTACATCCTAGTTTCTGATTTTTATCAGAAGTCAGAACGTTTTTCTCTTGGTCCCGAAGGGACGTCCAGGGCAATTTGGGATTGTCTGGTTTCCATGAAAGGGCATAATTGCACTCTCCCTTTTACAATCTGGCTGAAGTATTCCACAGGGACTCCTGCACACAAGATAAGCGTCACAATTGGTGATGCTCTCTTCCCCATTTCAACGTCTGATCGGTCTGGCTGGGCAAGAGTTGGTTCCAGTCGTGTTCCTGAGGAGTTCGTAGAAGTCAAAGTTGAGGGATATCCCGCTGATGGTGTGACACTCCGAGCTTTGCTTCTGACAAACGATGCCGCCTTTGAACCACCTGCGAACCTCGAAACTGCTGATGATCTTGACCTCATCCTCTATGGAAAGATCGACGGGATGACAATCATTTCTCCGCAAAAGGTTGAGGCCGGAAGTTTTACTACACTGGAGCTGACTTTCAGGGTTGGTGAGGGAGGAATTCCGACCGGCGCCCGTCTTGCGGCAGCAATTACCTCTCCTCCCTGGCCAAGACCCCAAATCGATGACCCGACCGGCGAAGGGTACGTCACTGTATCGACGACCGGTCAGGCCAAGGTTTCAGTGAGAGAGATTGTTCCCCCGAAAGATCGGACCGTCGGACGGGAATACCTAATCATCCTGGAAGTGCGGGGGCAGCCTTTGAAAGAAGGTGATATGGTAGTTATCGTTTATGGGGATGCTGCTCAAGGCGGAAAGGGGATCAGAGTCCCCATCATCCCATTTGCTTACGAAGAAGTCAGAAAAGCAGCTTGGTATACTTACATTGTTCCTCTGGCCCTATCAATTGACCTAAACGGAGACGGAACTTTCGTCTCCATCCCCCAGAAAAGTTCTCATCGACTTCTCGTCCAGCCAGGCGCTGCGCGCAAGCTGGTTGTAACCGCCCCATCTCATGTTAAGTCAGATAGAGAATTTGAAATCCATATCGCGGTGTTGGATAAGCACAATAACCTCTGTTCGCCTCCGTATCAAGGGAGGGTAGTTGTCTCTTCCAACAATGAAGCGAAGCTTCCTCTAGAATACCTCTTTTCGGGGGAAGAAGACAGCGTCGCTTGCTTCAAAATGACGTTATCTCAGCCGGGTGTACATACCTTCACCGTAACTGATCCCCAGAACCGCCTCCTGGCCCTGAGTAACCCCGTCTTCTGCTTTCGTGAACTGCCACGATATAGGCTTTTCTGGGGTGAAATCCATGCTCACAGCGGTCTAGGAGATGGTATCGGTTCCGCAAAGTCGTATTATCGGCACGGACGCGACGTTGCCAAATTAGACTTCTGCTCACTGTCGGAACACTCAGGATACATGACCGAGACAGCATGGGAGTATCTCCAGGCCTGTACTGCCCGGTTCCACGAACCCGGTCGTTTTGTAACTCTCAACGGCTACGAATGGGGGGGACGAAAAGAACAGAACCTTCAAGAAGGTCACAGAAATGTTTACTCACTCTTGGATCGACAGCCTCTTTATAGAGGGAATACGGCAAATTCCAGGGGGCTCGAGAGACTTTTCTCTCTATTACATGGAAGAAGCGATGCCCTGGTCATACCCCATCATCCACTCGTTCGGCTGAGCTGGCATCGCCATGATCCCTCTTTGGAAAGGGTTATCGAGGTTTACTCTATGTGGGGTTGTTCGGAGAAGAGAGGCGGGCCTATGCCCCCCCATCAGGTTTTCGGTCTGTCAGTTCAGGAAGTCCTTGCTCAAGGGGCGAAACTTGGATTCATATGCGGTAGCGACAACCACGACGCCCGTCCCGGAGTTTCCGGGGTAGGGGCTGAAATTACAAGCATATGGGATTCCCAGCTTTACAAGAGTGGCCTCACGGCTGTATACGCGACTGAACTTACACGAAAAGGGATTTTTGAAGCGCTGAGATCAAGACGCGTTTATGGGACTACAGGCGAACGCATCATAGTTGAGTTCTCAGTTAACAAGCATTTAATGGGAGAGGAGTTCACTCAGCCTCGCGGCTTAAAAAGGGAAATCAATGCTCGGGTAGTTGGAACAGCCGGAATAGCAAGCCTTGAAGTGGTGAGAGACGGAAAGGAAGTCTTTCAGCAGAAGGGTCACGGGACAATTGGGGACATTCAGTGGGAGGATGACTCTCCTTTGGACGACACGAGCTACTATTACCTTAGAGTCACCCAGGAAGACGGGGGCATGGCTTGGGCAAGCCCCGTCTGGGTAACACCTGAGGAGGTGAAGTAAATGGAGTTAACGAACTGACCATAGAGACAGAAGAACGTCCTCGAAGAACAATGATTACTAGTTACACTTCTTCAGTAGAAAGGAGAGGAAAAATGAAACGCATACTGTCCATCATGCTTGTAGCGTTCTTGATCGGTACGCTGGTTACAGGTTGCGGAGGATCCGGGGGATCCTCCGCTCCAGAAACCAAAAGCCAACAACGGGCGGACAAGGTTACAATTGAATATTGGCAGTATTCCTTCGGACCCAAAGTTGAGATGATCAATGAGCTTATCAAAGAATTCGAAACCAAGAACCCGGGGATTAGAATCGTTCACACCACTTTTCCCTATGAGCAGTTCAATGAAAAGGTGGCAACCTCGATACCAGCCGGGCGAGGACCTGATGTTATCAATCTCTATTATGGGTGGTTGCCGAAGTATATAGAATCAAAATACATTCAACCGCTTCCAGAAGATGCTTTTCCATCGGCAGCAATTGAGAAAGATTTCGTACCAATGGTCCAGGCTGCAAATTTCGATGGAAAATACTATGCCTTGCCGACGGCCGTTCGCACGACTGCTCTTCTCTGGAACAAGGATTTGTTCAAAGCAGCAGGTCTCGATCCCGAAAAGCCACCGACCACCCTGGAGGAACTCGTTAGCTACGCCAAGCAACTCACCAAGCGAGATTCCAAGGGCAAGTTACTGATATCGGGGGTAAGCGGAGACGTAGGAGGCCAAGGACAGCATTGGTTTAGAGAGATGTTGTTAAGGGAATTTGGGGTTACTCCTATCACCGATCGTCGCAAGGTGAATTACAACCAAAACCCCGCAGGGTACCAGGCTTGGGACTATTTCCTGTCCTTTGCTGGCAAGTATAAATTCTGGGAACAGGGGTTCTATCAGGATGTCCGTACAGCTTTCAACACTGGCCACATGGCAATGCAAATCACTGGTTCCTTTGAGTTAGGGACAATTGCCAAAGATGCTCCGAACCTAAATCTAGGCGTGGGAGAACCGCCGGCTGGCCCAAAAGGTAGGTCTAGTTTCGGCTCGTTTTGGGCCAACGCCATTACTTCCAAGGCTGAAGGGACCAGAAGAGATGCCGCTGTCAAATTTATTAAGTTTCTTTCAAGTTCAGAAGTCATGAAACGATGGACAAAAAAGGTGGGTGAGCTGCCGGCCAGGAAGGAGTTCCTGACCAATCCTGAACTCGTTAGCGACCCAAGAATCGGTCCGTTCATGAAGACCCTTAGCTACTCTCATGCTACCTTCTTTGTGGATGAGAAGGCGCAGAGAGATAACATCATGCAGGCCTATGAGGAGGTTCTTCTGAAAGGTGTCGATCCAAAGAAGGCTTTAGACGAGCTCGTAGCCAAAGAACAGGCGCTCTACGATTCGTATTGGGCTAAAGCAAATAAGAAATAGATAGCAGCTGACAAGCAGAACCAGGAGACGCCCGAAAGTACTCTGTCCAGAACAAGCCGGCTAGCGGGCTAAGGCAGCGACATCATTACTCTTCCGGGCGACTCCTGGTACCTGCATAATGGTATTACGAAATTAGCGGGTTGCCGCCTTGCCCCAATGCCTTGACCAACCCAAGTTCCTCTTAGCCTCCAATGGGAAGAGGAGGTTCAATTGCCATCCGGAAACCGGGGGGTGGATTTCTTGCACCGAAGATTCTCTTTGCGCTTTGGGCTCAATGCTAGAAAGGTATTTTGGGCATATGTTTTCTTGCTTGTACCCTGCCTCTTCTTTTTCTTCTTTAGGATTTTACCCACATTATCTGCCTTGCGGATAAGTCTTCACGACTGGGACATTCTTTCTCCAAGTAAACCCTTTGTCGGGCTTGCAAATTATAGACGTCTTTTGAACGATCCGATCTTCTGGAAGGCTCTCAAGAACACTTTTCTCTATATGTTTGTGGTAGTCCCGGCGGAACTTGTCGGTGGTTTAAGCATCGCCATTATGCTCCAAAGCGTCAGGCGTTTCGCGGGTTTTTTGAGGTCGTTGTACTTTCTTCCTTTTGTAACCTCGGCTGTAGCGATAAGCTGGGTATGGCGCTGGATGTATGTTCCTCACTACGGTACTCTTAACATGATCCTAAGCTTCCTGGGGTTCACTGAACAGCCCTTCCTGCAGAGCCCTTCGCAAGCCCTCTATTCCATAGCAGCAGTGGTTATCTGGCAAAGTCTCGGTTTCCACATAATCATGTTCTTGGCCGGTTTGCAAGCCATTCCTACGGTGTTCTACGAAGCCGCGATGATTGACGGCGCCAATCGTTGGCAGGTCTTTAGATCCATCACCTTGCCGCTTCTCAATCCCACCATCGTCTTTCTCGCGGTAATGGGTAGCATCGCATCTCTGAAGATCTTTACACAAGTTATGAACATGACATTTGAGGGAACAGGAGGCCCTTTACACAGCACTATCACCCTGGTCCTATATATCTATCAGATGGCCTTTACGCGGTTCCAAATGGGATATGCTTCGGCCGTTACTGTCATACTCTTTATGATCATTATTGTAATAACAGTAATCCAAATGCGCCTCATTACCCGACGGTTCGAGTACTAGGGACGGCGTCTTCCGCAAACTCCGTCGCCTCTTTATTAAGATCCTGACGCCCTTTTCCCTCCGGGACTGGTGATAAGAAAGGGGAAGAGAAATGGTACCTGGCAAGAAAGAGATTATAGCCGCACCGAAGCCTTTCATTAATTTGAGGATACTAAGTCCGATTCTCCTATATGCTACAGTGCTGTTGATCGGATTGCTTGTAGCTGTGCCGTTCGTCTGGATGATATTGACATCTCTGAAGCCGCGTTCAGAAATCTATTCGTCCTTTTTCCTGCCAAAACACGTGACCTTTGAGAACTACAAAACGGTATTCGAGACAAGTCATTTCGGCCGGTGGTATGTCAATTCGCTAATTACAGCTTGTCTAGCTACAACCAGCGTGATCTTCTTTGATTCTCTGGCTGGATACGCCTTGGCCAAGTATAAGTTTCGGGGACAAAGCCTAGTCTTACTTGTTATCCTTAGCACCATGATGATTCCAAATGAAATGCTCTTGATACCGTGGTACATGATGGCACGTAACAATGGATGGATAAACACTTACTGGGGGATCGTTTTTCCTGAATTCATGACTGCTTTTGGAGTATTCCTAATGCACCAATTCATGCAGGGAATACCCGATGATCTTTTGGACGCCGGGCGGATCGATGGGCTGTCAGAATTCGGCCTGTTCTGGAAGGTAGCTCTACCCCTTGTCCGTCCGGCCTTGAGCGCCCTTGCCATCTTTACTTTTCTGAGTAGCTGGAATGCATTCCTCTGGCCTGTGATAGTAACCGAGAGCTCGAAAATGTGGACACTTCCGGTTGGCCTAGCCTATTTCTCAGGGGAATTTGAAACTCGCTGGGAACTAGTGATGACTGGAGCTACTATTGCAACTGTTCCGGTGCTAATAGCATTCGTCATCCTACAACGCCATATCATTCGGGGGATCATGCTTACAGGGCTGAAATCATAAAGGCAACCATTCATTTTGAGGAAGAGAGGCCTGACGGCAATGGACAAGCTTAGAGTCGTCGACTTTCACACCCACTTCCCCACCAGGCTGCGCGAGCAGAACCAGGGCCAGCCAGAGCGTGGGCAAGACGAGCTAAGGAACTATGCCCGTCAGCTCCGCTCCCGCTGGCTCAAAGAGTGGGATTTTCAGGAACCGGAGAAGAATCCCCCAGCCGACGAGGAGCAGGCGGCTCGTTGGGCCCAGGAGGTCATCGCCAACGGCCTGTATCAGGTGGTTTTCGTGACCGGTGGGGGGAACCGGCATCTGGCGGATTTGATCAAACCCTACTCGGATAAGTTCATCGGCTTCGCCCATCATGATCCGGAGAAGCCTGACGCCCTGGAAAGAATCAGAGAAGCAGTGGATCAGTTGGGACTGAAGGGCTACAAGATGTTTGGACCCCTGATCAAAGGAAGCTTCGATGACCCCAGTTGGGAACCCCTGTGGGAGTTCCTGGCGGAACGGCGCCTGCCGGTGCTGATCCACTTTGGCATCCTGGGAGGCGGCGGAGGGAAAGTCTATCACCACAATATGAGCCCTCTGGTCATCCACAACGTAGCCCGGCACTACCCCGAGATCCCCTTCGTAATTCCCCACTTCGGCGCCGGTTACTGGCAGGAACTCCTGCACCTGGCCTGGTCAGCACCGAACATCTACATCGATACCTCGGGCTCCAACCAGTGGATGCGCTGGATGCCTTACCCCCTGGACCTGGAGTCCCTCTTCCGGAAGGCCTCTGAGACCGTCGGGCCGGAGCGGATCATCTTCGGCAGCGACTCCAGCTGGTTCCCCAGGGGATTTGCCCGGCGTTACCTGCAAGACCAACTGCGGGTATGCCGGTGGCTGAACATGAAGGAGGAAGACGTCCGGGCCATCTTTGGCGGAAATGCCCGGCGTTTGCTGGAAAATATCCGTTATCCTGGCTCTGGGCTTCCTTCGTAAGCTATGATCCCGCGCGGAACTGCCTTTGGTATCCGATCCCGGGTCCGAACCAGGACCCGGGATCGTCGTTCATGGACACGGGGAAGCCAAAAACCCTGGACAATCCGCCCCCCTAGGGGTATAATCTCCCCATGATTATTTCGCACAACGAAGGGACTGGCTGGTGTGCCCGACTGGCGCAGAAATCTTTACATTATTTGGGCGGCTCAGTTCATCCTCATGGCTGGCTTCAGCATGATCATGCCCTTCTTGCCCCTCTATTTGGGACAGCTGGGGGTCACCGACCCCAAAGCGCAAGACCTCTGGGCCGGCCTCATCTATTCTGCTAACTTCATGACAGCAGCCCTCTTCTCGCCCCTTTGGGGGAGTTTGGCTGATCGTCATGGCCGTAAGATCATGATGCTGCGATCGGGCTTCGGCATGGCGATAGTGGTGGCTTTGATGGGCTTTACCACCAACGCCTGGCAACTGCTGGGACTGCGATTGTTGCAGGGTGTGATCACTGGCTTCATGCCGGCCGCCATCGCCTTCATGGCCAGCAACACTCCCTTGGAGCACACGGGCTATGCCCTGGGCGTCCTGCAAACCGGCGGCGTGGCCGGCAACATTGTCGGCCCCCTCATCGGCGGCGTCCTGGCTCGGGTTATGGGGTTTCAACACATCTTTTTCGTGACTGGCTTTGGCTGCTTTTTGGCCGCCACCATCGTCCTGGTGCTGGTCCCCGAACGTTTCACCCCCGTCGCGAACACTACGCGCCGCAGTTTCGCCGGTGACATGCGGGAGGTTTTGAAAGAACGCCATCTCTTGCTCATGTTCATCATCATGTTCATGACCACTTTCGCCATCAATACCGTGGAGCCCATCCTCACCCTCTTCCTGGCCACTTTGCAGACGCCGGAAAACCTGCTGACCATCATGGCCGGTCTGATTTTTTCTGCCACCGGACTCGCCAACATCCTGGCCGCACCGTTTCTCGGCCGGCGCGGTGATCGCGTCGGCTATCGCCGGGTGCTGGTTTATGCCCTCGCGGGAGTGGCTCTGTCCTATTTGCCCCAGGCCCTGGTTCAAACCTCTTGGCAGATGCTGGCCCTGCGCTTCCTCTTGGGGGTCTTCATGGGTGGGCTCATGCCCTCGGCCAACGCCTTAATCGCCAGTTTCACTCCCGCTTCCTTAAGAGGGCGGGCTTACGGCATCAGCACCAGTTTCCTTTTCCTGGGTAATGTCCTGGGGCCCCTCTTCGGTGGCGCCATCGCGGCGGCCTTTCACATCCGCTGGATCTTCCCCATAACCTCGGCCTTACTCTTCATCAACCTGTTCTGGGTGTTGCTGGTGGTGCCAGAACCGGAAGGGAAACTGCCACAGTCCCCTCAATTTGCTCCCCGGATGGACAAGACCACCGCGGCAGCACCGCCGCGGTAATGGAAATGGGGCTGCCCGTTTCCCGGGCAATGTCTGGCCACACTCCCTCACTCATATACCTTTTCCTCTTCTTTGTCGGCCTCTTTAGCATCGGCTTCTAAGTCCCGGCCGACCTGACGGCGGCGGTTCTTCAGCTCCCCATAATACTCGTGTTGAATGATGAGATCCATCACCTCATTGGTCCCCGTCCAGATGGTGATGAGGCGGACATCTCGGAGAATCCTTTCCAGGGGGTAAACGTTGGTGTAGCCTATCCCGCCCAGAACCTGCATGGCTTCGTTCACCACCTGCCAAGCCGTATCGGTGGCGAGCTTTTTGGCCTCGGAGACCAGGCGCCGTACCAGGGAAGGATCCTTATCCTCATCGGCCGCCCGCGCAGCCAGGTAAACCATTCCCCGGGCGGCATCCAACTTGGTGAGGCTGCCGGCGATCTTAAAGCTCACCGCCTGGAAATCCTTGATCCGCCGGCCAAAGGCCTTGCGCCGGGTGCTGTAACCGGCCGCCACCTCCAGGGCAGCCCGGGCCATCCCCAAAGCTCCGCCGGCACTGGTCAGTCTTTCCGGCACCATCATGCGATAGAAGATCTCGGCCGCACCGTTTTCCTTACCCAAAAGATTCTCCGCCGGCACCCTTACCCCCTCAAACCTGACCCGGCCAGTCCCGCCGCCCCTGGTGCCCATTAATCCGTAGAGGTACTCCACCTTAACCCCCGGGCCGCGCTCCACCAGGAAGGCACTCATGCCCTCGTGCGCCGGCCCGTCGGGATTGGTCCGGGCGTACACCATGAAATAGTCGGCGCCCTCCGCCCCCACGATGAACCGTTTCTGCCCCTCCAGGATGTAATGTCCCCCCTCCCGCCGCGCCCAGGTGGTGGCTCCGAAGAAATCCGAGCCTCCTCTGGGTTCGGTGAGCGCCTCGGCCGTGGTCAACACCCCAGCCAGGGTGGATTTCAGGTACTTCTCCTTTTGTTGGCTGGTCCCAAAACAGTTAATCGCTTCTCCCACGATGCTGGGCAGGGAATAGAGGCAGGCCAGAGCCGTTCCCAGCACCCCCACCTCTTCCAACGCCGCCATTTCCGCCACCCAGTCAAGACCGCGGCCACCGTATTCCTCAGGGAACCGTACCCCGAGGAGGTGATTGCGGGCCGCCTTCTCCAGGAACTCGCGCGGGTAGTTGATCTTCTCAGCGTCCATATCCAGGAGCAATTGGCGCGGCACCTCTTGAACAAAACGTCGTACCTCTTCCTGTAAGACCTTGGCCTCCGGTGTCAACAAAAAGTCATAGTAGATGGCGATCACTCCCTTCAATTGGGCTCAAAGCACCAGGTTACCGGCTTCATGACGCTTCTCTTCTTCGCCGTCAACCATCATCCGTGGTAGACAAGGCTGCTGTTGCCGGCAAGACCCGGCTTCATAAAGCTTTTCTTCTTTGCCGTCACCGTCGGCGCGCCTCTGCGTCAACTTACTCCTCGCCCCCCTAAAATATCATTGCGCCGGCCAATGGAATACATCGCGAAAAGTCGCGCTCTTTGGGCTGGCGGGCTCTACCTTAAATATCATTGCGCCGGCCAATGGGATACATCCGACAGCCAAATTATACTCCCAAAAGCACGCGAAAGTTGTCGAAACGTGGCAGAGGTAGATCTTTTTTATGTTGCAGCCCGGTGGAAGGGGCTTTTTCACCGCCTGGCGGCACGGTCCCGGCGAATCTATTTTCCTGGTATCGCTTGGAGCCCGGCAGCGGGCTTTGGTTGCCGGCGCCCGATTCCGTCATAAGGTATAATGTATAACATCGAGAACAGTTGACGGGGACTCTGATTGTCCGACAAATTGTCCGATAATAATGGGAGATAACTCAAATATACTTGACCGCAGACGAGATTTTTCCCCGGCGAGCGGGGAACGTCCTCATGGATTTTGCCGATGTGATCAACTTGCGCCAGCGATACATTCAAAAATCCCTTATCAGGTTGAAAGTTTTCTCCCCTCACGGCGTTTATATAATTGGGAGCCAGTTTGATGGAGGAGCCAACTTGGAGAAGAAGCCGGACCTTCCTGAAGAGGCGCTGCTGGAAAGGGCTATGGCCGGTGATAAAGAGGCCTTCTATTCGCTTTACCTCCGGCAGGAGAAGGGACTTTATAGCCTCTGCTATCACCTTCTGGGAAACCGGACCGAGACTGAAGACGCTGTGCAAGACGTCGTGCTCAAAGCTTACAGCCACATAAGGGATTATCGATTCCGAGAAGGTATCCCCTTCTCCGCCTGGCTTTACCGCATCGCCACCAACACCTGTCTCTCCCTGCTCCGGCGCC
Organism: Bacillota bacterium; assembly: GCA_023475165.1. GTDB lineage: Bacteria > Bacillota > Sulfobacillia > JAMCWA01 > JAMCWA01 > JAMCWA01. Next base: position 24,604 of record JAMCWA010000022.1, read on the forward strand.
GCAGGGGAAGCGTGGTGTCGGGTGCAGCTCAGGAAATCCGGGAAGAGGCTGATCCACAACCCGGGCCAGCGGAACAACTCCTAAGAGAGGATGAACGGGCCAGGATCCGGCAGGCGGTGGCCGCCCTCCCTGAAGTCTACCGGCTTCCCATCGTCTTGCGTTACGTCCAGGAGATGTCTTATCAGGCCATTGCCCACGTCCTGGAACTTCCGGTGAACACCGTCGCCACCCGGCTCCGGCGGGCCCATTCCCTCCTGCGAGAGGAACTGGAGAGGGGCTCCGGCCAAACCGGTCCCCCCTTGCCGGCGGTTCCCCCGGCACCGTCCAGGCGGACGGCGAAATGGGGTCAGAGCCAGGCACCGGCCACCGACATCAGAGGGGTGGGCCTTCCTGAGAAAAGACCACAGCAAGCGCCTCCAGAAATAGCTGTTCTGAAGCTGGCCAGTTCCCCTGGTTCCAAAGTCCTAAAACCCCTGACCGGAAAGGAGGGTGGCCGGAAATGAACTGCTCTTTGGTCACGGCACTGTTGGTCCCCTATCTGGATAACGAGCTGGAGCCTGCCACCAGGGTATCTATCCGCCAACACCTGGCCGGCTGCCCGTCCTGTCGCCGGGCCTTGCTCACCCAAGCCCGGCGCCAGCGCCGCCTGCGGGGGGCTTTGCGGCCGCTGGAACCGCCGGCCGAGCTCTCTGCCAGGATAAGGGAACTGCTGATTTCCAAGAAGGCGCTTTCCTCCGTGGATCTCCTGCCTTCACCAGAAACTTTAGCGTCCCTTGACCTGGATCAGGGGCCCCTGGGTGGCCAAATCGCGAGTAGCCAAACGATGCCGGAAGGGGACGGTTCGCTCTGCAACGGGCTTGAAGCCCTTCGCCAGGCGAACTACCTGTCGGAAAGCGATCCAGAACTCATTACCAGCGCCGCCAAGCCTGGTGGTCATGGTGGTTGTGCTGATTCTGGCGGCATGGTCTGGTCGCCGACCATCATCAGTCTCGCCCAATCCGGTGACCGGCACGAAGCAGAAAGCGAACCCCACTTTGAACCCCTGGCCGCCAAGCTGATCCGGCTGGTTTTGAGCCTTCCGAGGAGATGGCCGGCCATATCGAGGGAACCGGGGCTTTCCCCGGCCGCGGCGGCCGCCCTGGTTGTGGCTCTCCTGGGTCTCCAATACCTCTTTGGCGATCCCCAGAGTTCGCTTTTCTTGAGTTGGCGAGCCTTCTCTCTCTTTCAGGAATGGGGGCTCCGGCTGGTTCTCTGGCTGAGCCGTTTCTCGGGATTGGCCAGATATGTGGCGTGGCTATGAGACTTAGCGACGACATAGAAGTTTAGAGCCACAGACGGTTTTTCCAGCGGTCTTGTAGCTGGCAGATGCCTCAGGAGGTGACCTCTCCTTGTCCGACCATCCTTCGTACCGCCGCAAGAACCCCTGGCTGGCGGCCGCCCTCTCCCTCATCCCTGGCCTGGGGCAGATGTACAACGAGCAATTTGTCAAAGGGATGGGTCTACTTCTCACCACTGGTCTGACCTTTTTGGGGGTCGTCCTCCTCCCGGTATTTGCCTGGTCCCTGACCGGCTTACCCCTCTTGGCCCTGGTCCCCCTCTATTTCATAGTCGTCCTACCTGCCCTGGTGATCTACAGCGTCTTTGATGCCTACTTCCGGGCGCTGCACCTGCGGGAGACCACGGTTGCTCGGCCGGCCAGGATTGAAAGTAGCCGAAATGGCGGTATCGGCGAGCAAGACCATGCCCAGGACGGTGGCGCTGGCCTGGAGCGAGAACAAAGCGGGGTATCCGACGAAACTCGGTCACCCACGCTGCCCGGAACCGATCGGGCTGGCCTCTTGGCTGGGGCCGTTCTTACCTTGCTCGGGATTACCTTTCTGGTGGATCGCCTCTGGGTGCCCATCTGGAGATCCCCCCAGGTCTGGCGAACCTTCCTGGAAGCCCAGCTTGGCCTGCTGCGGGCCTTTCGCCACTGGTTCGACCTGCTCTGGCCGCTGCTCTTTATCCTGGCCGGGCTTTGGCTCCTGAGGCGAAAAGAAGAATGAACCGGCGATGAGATCGGCAGGTGGGTAAATGGCGAGATGAACGGCCGTCTGGACACAAGCAAAAACCAAAGAGCGAAACAAGAGTAAGCCACCAAACCGCGCCTCAGGTTCAAGCCTGTCGTAGCAGGTCTTGGTAGGAAGAAAGGGGTAGGTGTCTCAACCTTGCCTAAGAGAGAACTGGCGGGAAAGCTTCTCTTCCCCTTGGTCCTGGTTATCACTGGCACCCTCCTGCTGTTGGACCGTCTGGCCGGCACCCACTTGACCGGTTACCTCTGGGAGTTCTGGCCTTTGATCCCCCTGGTCCTGGGAGTAGAGATCCTCCTGCGGATCTACCTGGCCCGGCGCCAGGGCGATACGGTGCTGGTACGGCCGGCCCGGAGCGCCGTGGTCCTGACGGTCCTGGTTTTGCTCCTTGGGTTGGCCTCCCTGGCCATCACCGGTTGGGTTACTGATCTTGGCCAGACCTATGGACTGAACATCAAGGATCCGGTTTCGTTCCTGAATCTCCTTAGTCAGCTCACCTTTGACCTTGAATCCAACATCGGGAACGTGGTCCACCGGGAAGAGTTCCACCGACAGGAGCCCGCCGGCGGCCTTGGTTCTTTGTCCCTGGCGAATGTAGCCGGGGATATCCGCGTCCTCGGTACAGGGGATCAGGAGATAAAGATAGACGCTGTCATCGAAGGACGGGGCTTTGATGAGGAAGAAGCCCGCAAAAACGCCACCGCCATTAAGATCGAAGTTACCCGCTCCGGGAATACCCTGCAGATCAAAGCGGTGGATCCAGAGGCGACGGATTTGGCCCTCTTCGATTTGTTATCCAAGCCGGACCCTTCTTTCCCGAAGCTCACCCCAAAGGGTCAATTATCCCTGGTCAAACGGAGTTCGTCCTTGAGCCGCGCCCGCGTCAACTACCAAATCACCTTGCCGGCCCACCTCGCCCTGAATGTGGCGGCCGTGGCCGGGAAGGTGACGGTAACAGGGCTGAACAACAGTGTGAACCTGGCCACGGTCTCGGCCCCGGCCGAAGCAGAAAGGATTAATGGACCGGTGAATCTGGCCACAGTCAGCGGCGAGGCCGCGCTGCGAGAAATCCAGGGCAGCCTCAATGTGAAAACCATCAGCGGAACGGTGAGGCTAAGCGATGTACATGGTCCAGTGACGGCCTCGACCACCTCGGGACCTATCCATCTTCAGACCGTGCAGGGAAACCAGATTGATGCCTCCAGCATCAGCGGCGATATCAAGGCCACTTCTGTACGGGGGACCCTCGCTCTTCACACCACTTCCGGTTCGATGGAAGTAGCTGACGCCGCCGGGCCGGTAACCATCACCACCATCAGCGGCGACGTCTCGGCCCGGCTGCCGCGGGACGCGGAGGGGTTTCTAGCCAACAGCACCTCCGGCGCTCTCAAGCTGACCTTGGAACCCGGCGTGTCGGCCCATCTGTCCGCCCGGACCCGCTCCGGCTCCCTCAGGATCAAGGGAGAACTTCCCTTCTCGACCTCCCGGTCGGGAAATACGGCGACGGCCGAGGGAGTTTTGGGAGACGGGCGAGCCAGGATTAACCTGCTAACCACGAGCGGAGATATCACCATCATTTCGGACGGTGGATGACAGGGCAACAGCGGAAAGAGAAGGGGGTTTTATCGTCGCCTTAGTTATTGATGGAGAGGAGGCCACGAGCCGACTGTCCAACCGTACGGTGCCTCACGAACAAGCCAGACCGGTAACTTCGGGACAGGGATTTGATCAAGGGGGTTTAATAATGACAAAACGTCTTTACCGTTCCAAGCGTGAGAGGATTCTGGGCGGGGTTTGCGGCGGCATGGCCGAATACTTCGATGTGGACCCGACCCTGGTCCGCCTCTTCTGGATCCTGTTGATTTTCGCCGGCGGGGTCTCCATCCTGGCCTATGTCATCGCCTGGATCATCGTCCCCGAGGTTCCCGTTCCGGGCAAGGGTGGCGGGGTAAGAACAAACGCGGCATCTAGCTCTGAGACCCAAACTGGGGAACCGTCGGCTACCGCCCTGCCTGAAACGCCAGCCGGGATGTCCGGGGAGGGTGGCGAAAGGGGGGGCGCCCCACCAGCCAGGAAGACCCCGGATGACTCCCGGCAGAAGCTTATGGGCGTCATCCTCATCCTGATAGGTTCCTTTTTCTTCATTGACCGGCTCTTCCCGCGCTGGGACCCGCTCCATTACTGGCCGGCCTGGCTCATCCTCCTGGGAGGGTACCTGATCTACCAGGGTACCCGGGCTGGGAAGTGAAGCGTAGTTGCGGACCTATCCAGACAAATTGGCGAGGGGACTGCTGACGAACTGCGGTTTCAGTGGGGAGCCCGGCACTCCGCCGGTAATCGCCCGCCCGTCGTCACTCTGCTCCTACTGTTTCATTACTTTATGCTAATGAGGAGGCATCTCACGCCAAACGGGCTCCCATCATGTGACCACGGTAGCGGGGTTTCATTGTTTTACGCTAACGCGGAGGCATCTCACGGGCCCAACCTACGCCTCTGCAACCCCGATGAGCTTATCCAGGGGCTGGCCGGCTGGCACCATGGGCCAGACGTTCTCAACGGGGTCCACGATGAAGTCTACCAGCATGGGGTGCGGGCTGGCCAGGGCCTTCTCCAGGGCTGGCCGCACCTCTTCTGAACGAGTGACCCTGGCGCCGGTAATCCCGTAAGCTTCGGCCAGCTTGACGAAGTCCGGATTGCCGTTCAGGGCCACCCCGGCCTCGCGGTTATCATGGTAGATCTCTTGCAGCTGCCGGACCATCCCCAGATAACCGTTGTTCAAGATGAGGATCTTCACCGGCAAATCAAGATAGGCCAGGGTAGCCAGTTCCTGCAGGTTCATCTGGAAACTCCCGTCACCGGCCACCAGGAAGACCTCCTCCTCGGGGCGACCGATCTTGGCCCCGATGGCGCCCGGAAACCCAAAGCCCATGGCCCCCAGCCCTCCCGAGGTCAAAAAAGACCTGGGACGCGTAAACCTGTAATAATGGGCGGCCCACATCTGGTGCTGGCCGACCTCCGTCACCACCAGGGCTTTCCCCTCTGTCACCTGGTAGAGTCCCTCAACAACCTCCTGAGGCTTCAACACCCCTTCCTCCTTTTGGTAAGCCAGTGGGTGTTTCTCCTCCCAGTAGGCAATCTGCCGCCGCCAAGCCCCCTCTTTCCCCTCCTTCACCAAGGGCAAGAGCTGAGTCAAGACATTTTTCAGGTCTCCCACAACGGGTATGTCACACTTGACGTTCTTGCCGATTTCCGCCGGATCGATATCCACATGAATGACTTTGGCGAGGGGAGCAAACTTCTCCACCAGGCCGGTAACCCGGTCATCAAAACGCGCCCCCAGTGCAATAATAAGATCGGAGCGCATAACCGCCATGTTGGCGGCGTAGGTTCCGTGTAGTCCTAACATACCAATGAAAAGCGGATGATCCATGGGGAAGCCGCCCAACCCCATCAGGGTGGTAGTGACCGGGATTTTGGTCTTCTCCGCCAATGACAAAAGCTCCTGGTGTGCCCCGGAGGCTGTAATGCCACCGCCGGCATAAATTATCGGTCTCTTGGCCTCGCCCATGGCCTTGGCCACCCGTCCTACCTGGGCGGGATGGCCAGTCACGCTCGGTCTGTAACCAGGCAGTTGAAGGCTGGGGGCGAACTCATATTGGCCCACAGAAGCGGACACATCCCTGGGGATATCCACCAGGACCGGGCCCGGGCGCCCGGTGGCAGCGATGTGAAAGGCCTCGCGGATGATCCGGGGAAGGTCAGCGGGGTCCTTGACCAGGTAGTTGTGCTTGGTGATGGGCATGGTGATGGTGGTGAGATCGGCTTCCTGGAAGGAATCCGTCCCCAAAAGGGATCTGGGGGTCTGGCCGGTCAAAGCCACCACCGGAATGGAGTCCATGAAGGCGTTGGCCAGGCCGGTGATGAGATTGGTGGCCCCCGGGCCGGAGGTGGCCAGACAAACCCCCGTTTTCCCCGTGGCCCGGGCATAGCCATCAGCAGCGTGGACGGCCGCCTGCTCATGGCGGGTCAGGATGTTTTTGATCGAGGAATCCCGGAGGGCATCGTAGATGGGCGTAATGGCCCCCCCAGGAATACCAAAGATGGTATCCACCCCTTCTTTCAGCAGTGACTGTACCAGCATCTGAGCCCCTGTAAGTTGCATGCCAAATCACGCCTTCCGAGGAACACTAGATTGGCGGCAAACGCTCATTCTTCCGGGTACACCGCCCCGCTATTAGCCGAAGTTACAATCTTGCTGTAGCGAGACAGGTAGCCCTTCTTGATCTTCTGCTCCAGAGGCTTCCAGGCCGCCCGGCGCCGCTGTATTTCCGCCTCCGGCACCAGCAGGTCCACCCGCCGCTCGGGAATATTGATGGAGATAGTGTCCCCCTCCTCCACCAACCCGACCGGCCCGCCCTCCATGGCTTCCGGAGAAACGTGGCCGATGGAGGCGCCGCGCGAGGCCCCGGAGAAACGCCCGTCGGTGATTAGGGCCACCTCTTTATCCAGGCCCATCCCGGCCAAGGCCGAGGTGGGTGAGAGCATCTCCCGCATCCCTGGTCCACCCTTGGGGCCCTCGTAGCGGATCACGATGACGTCGCCCTTCCTGATCTGGCCACCGGTGATGGCGGCAAAGGCTTCCTCCTCAGAATTAAAGACCCGGGCCGGTCCCTGGTGGCGAAGCATCTCGGGAGCCACGGCTCCCTGTTTGACGACAGCTCCCCTGGGGGCCAGGCTGCCCCAAAGAATGGCCAGCCCGCCGGTAGCCCCGTACGGCTCGGCCAAGGGACGAATCACGTCCCGCCGTTTGACCGAAGCCTTCTTGACGTTCTCCCCCACCGTCTGGCCCGTTACCGTCATAGCCTGAAGGTGCAGCCGGCCGCTGCGGGATAGTTCCAGTAACACGGCCTGGATGCCGCCGGCTTCATCCAGGTCCTGAATGTGGTGTTTGCCGGCGGGGCTAAGGTAACAAATCTGCGGTGTCGCCTGACTCACCCGATCCACCAGAGCCAGGTCCAGCTCCACCCCGGCGGCGGCGGCGATGGCCGTCAGGTGTAGGACGGTATTGGTGGAGCAACCCAGGGCCATGTCCGCCATGAGGGCGTTTTCAACGGACTCCCGCGTGATGATATCGCGGGGCTTGATGTCTCGCGACAGAAGCTCCATCACCTTCGTCCCGGCTTCCTTGGCCAATCGCAGGCGGGCCGAATTGACGGCGGGGATGGTCCCATTGCCCGGCAAGCCCATGCCGATGGCCTCCGTCAGGCCGTTCATGGAGTTGGCCGTGAACATCCCGGCACAGGAACCAAAGCCGGGACAGGCCACGTCTTCCAGCTCCTTGAGCTCATCTTCCTTCATTTTCCCGGTCAGGGTAGCCCCCACCGCCTCAAAGACAGTGCTAACGTCCACATCCTGGCCCCGGTAGCGCCCGGCCAACATGGGACCGCCGCTGACCACCACCGTCGGGATGTTAATGCGGGCGGCCGCCATGAGCATGGCCGGGACGATCTTGTCGCAGTTGGGGATCATAACCATGGCATCCAGGCCGTGCGCCTCCACCATCACCTCCACCGAGTCGGTGATGAGTTCCCGGCTGGCCAAAGAGTAGTGCATCCCGACATGGCCCATGGCGATTCCATCACAAACCCCAATGGTGGAAAACTCAAAGGGTGTGCCCCCGGCCATTCTTATCCCGGCCTTCACCGCCTCAGCGATCCGGTTGAGGTGGGCGTGACCGGGAATCAGTTCGTTATAGGAGTTGACCACCCCGACCAGGGGACGCTTGAGCTCCTCGTCGGTCAGGCCCAGGGCCTTAAAAAGGGACCGGTGGGGGGCCCTGGCCACTCCTTCTTTGACTCTGTCACTACGCATCTGATAACTCCTCCCCCATGACAGCCGCAATCTCTTTCTCAGAAAGGGCAAGATTGAAACCGCAGCTTGTCAGCTGTCTCCAGGAGAGTGCTGACAAACTGCGTTGTGAGTGGTCAGCCCGCCCGGGAAATCGCAAGGCCGAGACCTCAAATCAGCCCAGATGCCAAGGCTCCAAGGCGAGGCGTACTAGGTGGTGCGTTGAGCGAGGAGCCGCCGGAGCGACAATCGGCAAGAGTAATGCCCCTTTAATAAAAAGGTTCTTTCTTGCAGATTGCGCCACACCGCCGATGGGTGTTTTTTAGCGGTCTCCTAGAGGAGTGTCCCGTTGCTCTGGGCGTACTCCCGGAAGGCCGCCATGAGTTTGGCGGTCACCGGGCCGGGGGTACCGTTACCAACCCTCCGCCCGTCCACCTCTACCACGGGAATAACCTCGGCTGCCGTACCCGTCAGGAAGCACTCGTCAGCCACATAAAGATCATGCATGGTAAAAAGGTCTTCCGCCACCGTGGTGCCCATTCCGCGGGCCAGGTCCATGATGGTGGCCCTGGTAATGCCCTCCAGGATACCGACGTAAGGCGGCGGGGTGATCAGTGTCCCCCTCTTAACGATGAAGATGTTATCCCCAGTCCCTTCCACCACGAATCCCTGGCTATTGAGCATGACCACCTCGGGATACCCCATCAGGTTGGCTTCGATCTTGGCTAAAACGTTGTTCAAGTAGTTCAGAGACTTGATCCGCGGATTCAAGGTGTCCACCGAATTGCGGCGCGTGGCCACGGTTTTAACCTTGAGCCCCCTGGTATAAAGCTCCTGGGGCCAAAGAGTGATCTTGTCGGCAATGACGAAGACGGAAGCACGGGGACACTTTCTGGGGTCAAGGCCCAGATCACCGGCCCCCCGGGTAACCACCAGCCTGATGTAGGCATCGCTTAGACCATTGCGGCGGACGGTCTCCAAGACGGCCTCCTCCATCTCCTTCCAGCTCAGGGGGATCTCCAGGATAATGGAGCGGGCGGATTCGTAAAGACGGTCCAGGTGCTCCGTCAGCTTGAAGACGCGCCCGTTATAGGCCCTGATCCCCTCAAAAATCCCGTCACCATAAAGGAGGCCATGGTCAAAAACGGAGACTTTGGCCTCTTCTGGAGAGACAAACTTGCCGTCCAGATAGATCTGCATGAAATCCACTCCTCTCAGAAAATGTGTTTCTTGTTCAAATGGGGACGTTCTCTTGTGACCTGCAGAACTGCTATTGGTTAGCAAGCCCTTTGGCCTATTGATATATTCGCCGTTATCAGGAACAAAACCTCTCAAAGTAAGAAGTGTTCAGGTTGGTTCCGGCCCTTGGGTTTCTCTGCCCAAATCCAACCTCAGCGGGTTATTCGAGCCGCCACGGCCGCCCCCATCTCTTCGGTGGAGACCGGAATCATTCCTGGGGTAAGAATGTCCTGGGTACGGTAGCCATCGCCAATGGTTTTCCGAACGGCCCTTTCCACAGCCTGAGCTGCCGTCCTGAGTCCGAGGGAGCTCTCCAGAAGCATGGCTGCCGAAAGAATGGCGGCCAGGGGATTGGCCTAGAAC
>JAMCWA010000104.1 GCA_023475165.1 Bacillota bacterium
GGGAGGTCTGGTCTTGTTGTAGGACCGGTAGTAGTTATCCACGCCTTCTTCCAGGACTTGCTTGACCTGCTGGCCAGTGAGATTGACCTTAAAGAGGACATTGCCGAAGGGCTGGACCTTGTAGAGCTCTTCCCAGGTAGTCTCTCCGGCATCAATATTCTCGCGGATGCCGCCACCGTTCATGATGGCGATGTCCGCACCTACGGCCGCCCGCTGGGCGTCGGCAATAAGGTCACCCAGCAATGATTCCCCGGACGGGGTGATATCGCGAGTAAGGGGCGCCGCCGTCGTGGCTATGACCTCTTTGACCTTAGGACCGATTGCCTCTTTCCATTTGTTCATCAAAGCCGTGGTATCGGCATTCGGATAGAGAGCCTGGCTGGGCTGGACCACCTCAACGGTGGAGCGTACCACCTTCTTCAAGTTCTTGTCGTAGTACAGGTTGACCTTCCCATAGGCCTTTCCATAAGAAAGGGCCTGAACCACCGGGGTACCCTTATAGGTGGTGGCAACGGCGCGGTGGGTATGGCCCGTCACCAAGGCATCGAAATGCTCTTTCATTCCATCCAGGTCGGTCCGGGCTTCATTGGCCAGGGTCCCGTCCGCTCCAATATCTGAGCCAAGGTGAGTGAGCCCGATGACCACATCCGCTCCTTGAGCCTTCAGTTTGGGGATCAGCTCGTCAAAACGGGCGGTGGGATTGGGGAACTCCAACCCCTTAACGTTGGCCGGCATGACAATGGAGGCCGTAGCCTCGGTGGTGGCTCCCACCACGCCAACCTTCAAACCGGCGGCATTCAACATGGTCGTTGGTTGCACCCAATTCACAGGTTGATGGGTCGCACCGTCATAGATATTGGACGCCAGGAAGGGAAATTTGGCATCGCCCATCCTTTGCTTCAAAACGTCCACGGTCCAGTCAAACTCGTGGTTGCCGACGGCCAGGGCGTCAAAACCCGCAGCGTTGAGCCACTCGTTGACTGACTGGCCCTGCACCAGGTTGGAGATGGTGGTCCCCTGATAGGTGTCACCGGCGTTCAGCAGGAGAACCCCGCCGGGGTTGGCCCACTCTTCACCGAGGAAGGCCGTGGTCAGCCGCTCCGAACCTACGTCCGAGCCCGGGGTCTTCTTGTAATACTGATCCATATGGCCATGGAAGTCGTTTAGTGTAATCAGGGTCAGTTTCGTCTGTTGCGGTGGCAACAGCTCTGGGACAGACAGATCAATGATCTTGGCCGCCTCGCCCCGGAGCAGGTTCCCCGCTGGCTGCAGCTCACCAGCGGACCCCGTCAACACGCCATGTTCCAAAGCGAAGGCTGTAGCGGCTTTGGCCCAATCGGCAGTGCTGCTTCCGTCCTTGTAAGCGCCCAGGGCACCCGTACCCTGTTTGGCCAACTCACCGGCGTTAACCCTGGCCCGTACCAGCATGGTGACGGCTTCCTGACGAGAGACCGGATCATCGGGCTTGAACAGACCGCCACCAACCCCGGCGACCACGCCCCGCGAAGCCATGGCTGCAATCTCTTTTTCCGCCCAATGCCCGGCCGTGTCGTTAAAGGGACTGAGGGTACCCTTGACCGGCTGGATGCCCATGGCCCGCGCCAGCAAGGTGGCAAACTCGGCCCGGGTAACAGGACTGTCCAAAAACAGCCGGCCGTTACTGTCACCGCGCAGGACCCCACGGTTAACCAGGTCCATGGCGTACTTAGCCGCCCAGTGATTGAGAAAGTTCTCCTTGATCCGCCAGTTGTAGTCCGGCCAGGGAGCGACGCGACCATGTTGCTGGATGTACTCGCCAATCAGCTGGCGGTTCTCTTCCAGTCGATCGTAGATCTTGATAGCGTCCTTGCCGGTACCGGCAAAGTTGCCGCCCCCACCGACCCGGTAATTGTTGCTGGCCAGGATGAACTCTTGGCTCGGAGAGACCGGCTGGCCCTCATAGGTCAGCTCCACAATTCTTTCCCCCACCGGTTTGGTGATGTCGATGACATAGTTCACGCCATCGATCTGATCGAAGTTATAGGCCGGAAACTTGCTGTTGATGACAGCCTGAGTTCCCGAGTCAGGCTTGGTAACCTCATTAAAGTTTTCCGCCGCATGCTCCAGCCAGGCCTTCAGTTGGGCACCGGTTATCTTGACCGCCATCAGGGTGTTATCGTAGATGTAGAGCGAGGCAATCCCGGCAACTGAAACATCGCCAGGCTGAATGTCTGTAAAATCAGTCGGCCCATTGCGGCCGGCTTTAAAGGGAGCGGCCGCCGAGAGAACCGGCAGCTTTTCGTACTCGGTCCCCTTGAGGGCTTCCTTAACCCGTTCCCGCTGGACCTCGTTGATAAGTTGCATGGCCGCCGTATCGGCCAGCCGAGCCGAGTAGGTGGTGATGGGCGTGTCCGTCTGGCCCAGGGACTTATTGACGTAGGCCACCGTCTTGTCGTGGGCCTCTTTGGCCACGTCCAGGACACCCTGGTCCGCAGCCACGCCCTTGGCAGGAACGAGCTTGCCGCTGCGGCTGACTACCTTCCAGCCAGCATCCGCCTTCTCCAGGGTCAGGGTGGCCACCGCCAGGTTGTTGGCCCAATAACCCGGCTGCAAGATTAGAGTATTACCTACCACGGGATCTGACAAGGCCTTGCCCGGAATCTCCTGGTGACTATGCCCAGCGACCACCAAATCGATACCCTGGACCTGTTCGGCCAGGAGTTTGGCCGCGTTTTCCACGCCCAGTCCAGTGGCCTTCTCATCGTAGCTGGAAGTCCCGCTGATCCCGCTGTGGGTCAAGGCGACGATGACCTGGGCCCCCTTGGCTTTCATCTCGGGGACATATTTGTTGGCCGTCTCCACTATATCCGCGGACTGGATCTTGCCCTCCAGGTTCGAACGGTCCCAGATGTTGATCCCGGGAGGGGCAAAGCCGATAATCCCGACCTTTACCTTGTCCGCCCCAAGCGGGACCTCCAGGATGGTATAGGGGGTGAAATATGGTTCCGTGGTCCCCCACTTGTAAGCGTTGGCCAACAGATAGGGGAATTTAGCCCCTTTGATGACCTGTTCCAGGAAGGGAACCCCATAGTTAAATTCGTGGTTACCGATGGCTGCTCCGTTATAGCCCATGTAATTCATGACGGCAATAATGGGATGGACTTGACCGCCGGTGATGGGCTCCACGCGGGCGTAGTAATAATCCAGGGGGGTTCCCTGAATCAGGTCGCCGTTGTCCAAAAGCAGGGCATTGGGGTATTGTGCCCTGATTTGTTTTGCCAGCGTGGCCACCTTAGCCAGGCCGTACTCCGCCGGGGCATTCTTGTAGTAATCCCAAGGATAGATGGTGCCGTGGATATCGGTGGTGGCCATGATCACCAGATCGGCCGTCTGAGGACCCGCTCCGAGCACTGGGGCGCCAAAAACCAGGAGGCTGGCGATTAACACCATTACCAGAAGATAGGCTTTAATCCTTTTCCATCTGCGCAACATAAGAAATCCCTCCCCCAAATGTGCAGATTAGCCAGAGTCTGTACCCTGATGATCCCTGCTCGCTCAGACCCAAACCCCTCTGTAACGTTACTCTCTCCCGCGACCCCCCCTTCCAATTCCGCCCAGTTCTGCCTGACAACGACTGACTCCCTAGGAATCATTCTAACCCAGTGTTGTTAAGCTCTGATTCAGGTAAGATTAACGGTCATCTAGGAGACCGCTGAAAAACACCCTGGTGCGATGTGGCGCAATCTGAAAGAAAGAACCTTTTTATCAAAGGGGCATTACTATTGCAGATTGTCGCTCCGGCGGCTCCCCGCTCACCGTACCGCCCAGTACGCCTCGCCTCGGAGCCTTGTCGCTCCTAGCATCTGGGCATTTCTGAGCAGTCTTAGCCTTACGATTGGGCTGAGGCCACCAGGAGCGCGCCCGCTATCGAGCGCGGCAGAGACTATGGCGGCTTTGCTCGGGCGCGCCAACCACGCAAAACGCAGTTCGTCAGCACTTTACCCTGAAACAAACCGGCTACTTCCAGGGCGCCGCTGCTGTTTCATCCCTCTTTGGCGCCGCCAAAAGGCGGCATGGGGATCTCCTAGGAGAGGTGCTGAACTGCTACTCCCCTCCTCGCTCATAGGGGATGCCATCAGCCGCCGGGGGAGTGGTTCGCCGCAGTACACCCGCCAGGACAACCAGGGTCAGGACATAAGGGATCATTTTGATGAACTGATAGGGGATGGCGCCGCCCTCTACCACTCGAAAGCTCAAGGATTCGGCAAAGCCGAAGAGAAGGGCCGCCCCCATGGCCCCAACGGGAGACCAGTTGCCAAAAATCATGGCCGCCAGGGCAATGTAGCCCTTACCCTGGGTCATCCCCTCGACATACATCCCCGTATGCTCCACCGCCAGGTAGGCCCCCGCCAGGCCGGCTAGGACCCCGCTGATGAGGACGCCGCTATAGCGGAGAGGGTAGACCTTAATACCTAAAGTGTCGGCAGCCAGGGGGTTTTCCCCGACCGACCGCAGGCGCAAACCGAAAACGGTCCTTTGGATAACCCAGTGGGTAAGGGGAACCAGGAGAAAAGCGAGGATAATGATGGGTGAGAGGTTGGTTACCAGGGGCTTCAAAAAGGTAATCTGGTCCAGTAAAGGGATGTTCCAGGGCGTAAACCCGTCGACATGAGGGCTCATGGTTGCCTTCTGGAACAGGGCGATACTGGCAAATCTGGCTGCGCCATAAGCCAGAATGTTTAGGGCGACTCCGCTCACAATCTGGTCTACCCTGAAGGTCACCGCAACGATGGCATGAATCAGGGCCATGAGACAGGCAGCAACAATAGCCAGGATCATCCCGCCAAAGGGTCCATAGTAATAAGAGCCAACGGCACCCCAAAAGGAACCGGTTATCATCATCCCTTCCAGACCGATATTCACCACGCCGCCTCGTTCGGAATAAACGGCCCCTAATGCGGCTAAAAGGATGGGTATACTCATGCGTATCGCCGAAGCCAATAGCTCACTAAGAAACATCACTTCACCCTCCCAGGAACCTGTCAAAACTACGGAAGTAGGAGGTCAGAGTACTACTGACCCTTGTAGCCCTTCCTTCTTTTCCTGTTGCCGGATGAAACGGCCCATTACTTCCGAGAAAACCACTATACTCAAAATCATGACCCCTTGGAGAATGACGATGGTATCCATGGGAACCCCGACGAAGGCCTGAACCCCTTCCGCGCCGCGGTTAAGAAAACCAAAAAGCAGGGCCGCCAGGACAATACCCAGAGGGCCGTTTTTCCCCATCAGAGCCACGGCGATACCATTGAAGCCATAGCCCCGGGGAAAATCCAGGTCCATATAGCCAAAATAGGACAAGAGGTCGCTCAGCCCCGTGAGACCGGCGATGGCCCCGCTCAGGAGAAAGGCTTTAAAGAAGACCGCCCCGGGCTTGATACCCGCCGCTTCCGCCCCGGCCGGATTCTGCCCGACGGCCCGTAACTCGTACCCAAAGGGTGTACGCCACACCAGGAAATAGTACCCCACAGCCAGCAACAGGGCCAGGGGAAAGAACCAGTTCAGATAAACGTGATCGGGTAAGTCTATCCCGAAGAGGGACAAAAAGCCGTGCATCTTGGGCATCAAGGCCGTCGAGGCGATCTTAGGCAACCGGATTAAGGGGTTCCCCACGCCGGGAGCCAGGCCCTGCTGCTTATCCATGAAGACCTCAGCAATAAAGAAATGAATCAGTGAGTAAGAGATGTAGTTTAACATGATGGTGCTGATGACCTCATGGACCCCACGCCTCACCTTAAGATAGATGGGAAGCCAGGCCCAAACGGCTCCACCTACCATCGCCATGAGAATAACCAGCGGCAGATGGATGAAAGCCGGCAGTCCCTTGACGGCGAACCCCACCAGGGCGGCCAGGAAGGTACCAATGAGATACTGGCCCTCAATCCCGATGTTAAAAAGGCCGGCCTTAAAGCCAACGGCCACCGCCAGACCGGAAAAGATGAGTGGCGTCGCCCCAAAAAGGATGATGGCCAGGCTATCCAGGCGGCGAAAGCTGAAGAGAAACATGGTCCGGTAGACCTCCACCGGATTCTTCTTTATGGCCAGGATCACCAGCGCCCCAACCAAAACCGCAAAAAAAATGGCCAAAAAGGGTGAGGCTATCTCCAGCAGCAGGTACTTGGAACGCTTTCTCATGCCCCCACCCCCTCTCGCAGCAAAGATTTGGTCCCCAGCATATAGTGTCCGATCTCTTCCGGGGTGACCTCCTCAGGCCGAAACTCGGCCACGATCTCGCCATTGTAGATTACTCCGACCCGATCGCTCAAAGAAAGAACCTCCTCCAGGTCAGCCGAGACCACCAACACGGCCCGGCCTTGCTCCCTGGCCTTGATAAGCTGCTGGTGGACAAATTCCGTGGCCCCGATATCCAGACCGCGGGTGGGCTGGGAGGCAATGATGAGCCCCGGGTCGCGGCTCATTTCCCGCGCCAGGATGACTTTTTGCTGATTACCCCCGGATAGGTTACGAACGGGTAAGTCCACAGAACCCAAACGGATGTCGAACTCGCGAACCAGCCGATTCGTATGCGCAAAGATGTTCTTAAAGTTCAAACCGGTGGGCCGGGAAAAATCTCGCAGGCGGTGCAGCCCCAGGACGGCATTCTCCCAAACCATCATGGGAAGGATCAGCCCCCGGCGGTGCCGATCCTCGGGGACATATCCGACGCCCAGGGCACGGATTTCCTGGACGGACTTGTCACTGGTTAATTGGCCTTTGATGAGGACCTGTCCAGAAAGAATCTTCCTTAAGCCCATCAGGGCCTCAATTAGTTCCGATTGCCCGTTACCTTCGATGCCGGCTATGCCGTAAATCTCCCCGGCCAGGATGGTGAGGTTGACCTGACGTACGGCCGGGCGACCGAGATTGCCCAAGACCGTTAGGTCTTTTACCTTAAGCCGCTCCTCACCCACCCGAGGTTGGCTCTTTTCTGTTTTGAGAAAAACTGGTCGTCCGACCATCATCTCAGATAACTGTCTCTTGTCCGTCTCTTTGGCCATGACCGTTCCCACCATCCGCCCGCGCCGCAGTACGGAGATCCGATCGGCAATCTCCAGGACCTCATCTAACTTGTGACTGATGAAGATGATGGTCTTTCCTTGCCCCTTGAGATTGCGAAGGTTAACGAAAAGCTCTCTGACTTCCTGCGGGGCCAGTACCGCCGTTGGCTCATCCAGGATCAGGATCTCTGCCCCCCGGTAAAGGACCTTGAGAATCTCCACCCGTTGCTGCTGCCCCACCGACAGATCCCAGACACGGACCTGGGACTCCAATTTGAAGTCGTAACGGCGGCAAAGTTCTTCCACCAGCCCCCGGGCTTCTTTGTCCTTCAGAACTCCGCGGCGGGCCGGTTCCGATCCCAGAATGATGTTCTCCAGCACCGTAAAGCGTGGAATCAGCATAAAATGCTGGTGAACCATCCCGATGCCGAGCCCAATGGCCTGGCGTGGGCCGCTAATCTCTACCCTCGTTCCGTTGAGATAGATTTCGCCCCCATCGGGTTGATACAAGCCGGTAAGGATCTTCATCAGGGTACTCTTCCCGGCCCCGTTCTCCCCAACGATGGCATGGATTTCCCCTCTGGTCACCTCCAGGTTGATGCTGTCATTGGCCACCAGGCCCGGGAACCTCTTGGTGATCCCCCGCAGTTGAACGATGCTGACTTCCATCTTGGGATTATCCATGCCAAGAACATCCTCTCTCTGGGAGACCCCTGAAAAACCCACATTTTTGCAAGCATTCCCCTGCATTCAGGCGGAAAACGGTGGGGTGAACGCCACCCCACCGTTTTCCCCAGACAGGTTACTTTTTTGGCAGGTTCTTCTCGAATTCAGCCAGTTCCTTCTTGTCAGCCGGAACCTTGATCTCGCCGCTGATGATCTTCTTTCTCAGGTCTTCCAGCTTATCCTTGACGTCCTTGAGCATGGCCTCGTTGTACTGGTTGGAGGCATAACCGACACCATTCTCGGCCACACCAAAGACCTTATACCCACCCTTGAACTGCTTGTTGAGCGCAGACTTGATGGTTTCGTAAACGGCCACGTCCACCCGCTTCAGCATGCTGGTCAGGATGTAGGGCCGCTGCTCCGCCTTGGCCGTCAAGGATAAGCTGGAAGACCTGAGAAA
>JAMCWA010000055.1 GCA_023475165.1 Bacillota bacterium
ACCATGACCCAGCGGCGCTGGTCCACCGGTTTCTTTAAGGCCCTCTCCAGATCTCGCTGCATCCGGACAATTGTGTCCTCCTCGGCCACACCCAGCCGGGGCAAAGGAGGCGGCGCTGCCGGTGCACCTTTAACCGGTGCGGGGGCGCCCTCGGCCAGGGTCGGCCCGAGGACGGCCGCCAGAGCCACCCCGATGGTTCCCGCTTTCAAAAGCTCCCGACGCTCTGAGTTGAAGCGGGAAGAGTTGCCTGCCTCCGAAGGACGCCCGGGCGTGGCAGGCCCTGACGTGCGCCTCGGAACACGGCGACTATGGGGTAACCCCTTCTCTTGTTGTTCCTTTTCTTCCATTGCCTTTCAACTCCTTTTGTGAAGGAAGAAGCATTCTCCGAATTTATTGTCCTTTTTTATGGCCGCCTCGTAAATCGGGAAAATTACTATAATTTTGTCAGGAAAAGACGGACAGATCTTTACTAGCCCGGAAGAGTGCTGACAACTTGAAAAAAATGAGGACCGGCAGTCCGACGCCGGTCCAAGTAAGGAGAGTCATTACACCGTGTCTGTTCTTTACCGGGCCTCATCCACAATCTGGCACATCACCTTATCCCCTTCGGCCGCCATCGCCGCCAGCTCGGGCATTAGTTCACCTATCATTCGAGGGCGCAGGGCGCTGATGTGCGTCTGACCCCCTTTCACGTAGACCGCGATCTTGCAGGGCATCATCAGACTCATCTGGGGATCAAACTTCAGCATCTGGCTACCGAAGGGTTCATTACAGATCTCAACCAGAGTAACGGGTTCATTTCCAAATCCCTTGGCACCGAAGATGGCCTGGAGGTCATGGACGGCTAGGATGGTAAAACCGTAGCTTTGAGCTTTGGTCTTGACGGCTTTCACGGCCTCTCCGAAAGGCTTGGCACTAATAGTTGTATAGTCGTCAAATAATAGAGACATGTCCCTTCCCTCCGTTTTAAGGCCCTGTGCCGCAGCCTGCTTACGATCCCCCAGACACCGAGTCCCCCCGGCTCGCTACTGCCCAATCAATCCCTTCTCCATGGCGTAACGCACCAGCTCCGACCGCCGGTGCAGGTTCAGTTTTTCCATGACCCTCATCTTGTAAGTTTCCACCGTCTTGGGGCTCACGGCCAGCTTATCTCCAATCTCCCGGGCGGTATGACCTAAGGCCAGGAGCCGGAGAACCTCCCTTTCCCGCTCACTCAACCTGACCTCACTCCTATCGCTCGGGTCAGTTGGCCGACCGGCCCAGACGGTATCAGCGCTCGGCTGGTCACCGCAGGGGTATAGGAAGACCCCTCCTCGGTATACCAATCGTACGGCGGTGAAAAGTTCCGTATCCGCCGCCCGCTTGGGGACATAACCAGAGGCGCCGGCTTCCAAGGCCTGTCGCAGGTATCCCTGGTCCTCGTGTTGGGTCAGGACAAGTACCCTGATGTCCGGAATGGCTTTCTTCAGAGCGCGCGTAGCCTCCAAACCATTGAGCCCAGGCAGGGTGATGTCCATGAGCACCACATCTGGCCGCAAGCCTCTGGCCAGGGCCAGGACTTCCTCTCCTGTGGCCACGTCCCCCACCACCTCAAAATCAGCTTGAGATTGGAGGATGGCCTTCAGGCCGCTCCGCAAGACCGTATGGTCGTCAACCAGCAACAGCCGGATCCGTCCCACAAGGCAGCACCTCCGGGGAATCGTTTTTCCCGAGCGGAATGCGTACAAAGAGCGTTGTTCCTGACCCGCGTTGCGATTCGATGTTAAAAGTACCACTGACGAGGGTGGCCCGTTCCCACATGCCAAACAACCCCAACCCGCAATCGCCCTCGGGAGCCCATTGGCGGAGCCAGGGGGGATCTCCGTCGACTTTACCGGTAACTTCAAAACCAGACCCGTCATCTTCGACGATCAGGGATACCTGATCCGGCCGCGACTCCAGGATCACATCCACCCGTCGGGCCCTTGCATGTTTTAAGACGTTGGTAAGTGCTTCTTGCACGATCCGGTAAAGGGATGTCTCCACCTCGGGTGGCAGGCGCCTGGCCCCATTCCCTGTCACCTCGAAGATCACGTCTAGCCCCGACTTGCCTCGGAATTCCGCTATATATCGACTCAAGGCCTCAACTAGCCCAAGATCATCTAGGGCACTGGGGCGGAGTTGGCGGGCGAGGTCATGAACTTCCCTCAGGGTTTTGCCCACCAGTTTCCGCAGTTCTTCCAGCCTGACCCGGCCTTCTTCTTGGTTGCGTGCCTCTTCCACCAGCTTGAGCCCCACCATCAGGGACGTCAACGATTGGCTGGTCTCATCATGAAGTTCTCGGGCTATGCGGCGACGTTCTTCCTCCTGAGCCTCGATAATCTGTCGGACCACCCGATGTTTGGACTCTTCTAGTTCCCGGTACGAGATCTCCAGTTCATTGGTCATGAGGTTGAAGGCGTGGGCCAGGCGACCGATCTCGTCATGAAAGCTGACCACTGCTTTGCGTTTGAAGTCCCCGGCCGCCACCGCTCTGGTGGCCTCCACCAGGTGGTGGATGGGGCTGGTCAGAAGTTTGGTCAAAAGAAAGGCGGCCACGATCCCCAGGATCGACACTATCAGAATGGAGGCCAGGAGACGTGCCGTGATCTCTGACATGGTAGTCATAAGGCTCCTTTCGGTCAGCCCAACCCTGACCACGCCAGCCCGGCCCTCCAAAACGGGGACGGCCACATCGTGGATGATCCCCTCTTCCGTGCGGAAACTCTCCAACCTGACCCTTTCACCGGGCCGGACCGAATTGGCAGAAATCAACGCCGCCGGGAACCCGTCTCCGAAGGTATGGGCGACGATCTGTCCCTGGCCATCCAAGATGAAGACATACCGAACATCCCGGTTGTTGCCCAGGGTATCGGTTACCAGCCGGTGCAAAGCAAAAAGGTTGTTGGTCAAGAGTAGGTCCTGGCTACGAGCCGCCACATCCCGGGCAATAGAAACACCGCGTTGCTCCAGCTCGCCCGCCAGTGTCTTCTGGAGGGTCGATCGGACCTCCAAAGTGGTCACCCCGCCCAGCAGGAGGGTTAGAATGAGGGCGATTCCCATAATCTTGACCGCCAGGCCGACGGAGTTGGCCGCCTGGAAGAGGTATCTAACCCAGGCTCCGGTGGTCGAGAGGGCCCTCAGTACCCTCCCGACAGCCGAGGAAGGCGAAGGCGCAAAGTCCCCTAGACCAGACCGTCTCGGACTGCTGCCTTTGCCTCGTCTGGGCAAACCTCCTCCGGAAGCCGGGGGACCTTTGTCCATTTGGGAAAAGGCCTTTATCCGTGTCAAAGTCATCTTCCCTTCATCTGCTTCTCCCACGCCCCAGGCCTGGATTGAGCGAGGTTGTAGTTGCTGCTCCGTTTGTCCCAACGGCAGGTGGTAACAAAGCCCTCTCGTCCGCCGGGTCAGCCCGGCAGTCTTTAGCCTCGAATCTTGGATCGAGGTCATCTCTCCTGAGTCATTTCCTTTTCCATGATCCGGATGGGATCGTAAGCGGAGTCTTGGGCCGGTACAAAGCGATCTACCAGCATTGCTCCCAGGGCTTCCTGGCCTTCTTTGTCTTTGTGCATGGACAGGAACAGTTCTTTCAGCCGCCTCTTTAATCCCGCTTCCAATTGGGGGTTCACCACCACGGGTGGATTGCCGGCAGCCAGGGAATGAGCAATGACTCGGAACTTTCCCCGGTACTCCGGATGCCGGGACAAGAACTGCTGGTAGACTATACCGTCTACCGCCGCCCCGTCCACCACCCGGTCCAGGAGGGCCCGCAAACTGTTATCATGACTGTAGGTGAAGATGACCCTGCGGAAGAAATGTTCCGGCCGTTCACCCATGCGCCAGAGAAGGTAACGGGGAGCCAGCCAGCCGGTAAAGGACAAGGGATCGGAGAAGGCAAAGGTTTTCTGGCGGAGGTCGAGCAGGTTCTGCACCTGGCTGCTAGATAGTACCACAACCAGGGATTGATCGCTCGTCGAGCCTCCAATCTGGGGAACCACCAGGAGTTCCATCCCAAAATCCCGATTCCCGGCTACATAACCGCCGTTACAAACCAAGGCAAAGTCCACTTCACCCGTCCGGACCAGGTTATTAATCTCGGCATAGGTCTGCCTCTGGACTATCTCCACTGGTCGCTCCAGGCGTTTACTGAGATACTCGCTGAGAGATAGGTAACTCTTGACCGTTTCCGCCGGTGAAACTACGGCGGCCACGGCCATGCGCAGGGGTATGGATGTTGACGACCCGCCACTTGCTGTCGTAGCAGAGGAATGTAAGCTGATCCACCTCAAGTCCGAGGTCTCGCTGCAGCCGGCCAGGGCCAAAAGAGAAAAGGCCAGCAGAACGGCCGGGAGGATAATAGTCCTACTTCGTTTTCTAAGCAACTTGAGCGACAGGCGGTCTGGAATGGTTGCTGGTAACATTTCCAACTCCACCTTCCACCTTGAAAATGGCCGTCTCCCCCACCGGTGCCACACTGGCGAGGTCGGATTCCCACGATCCCCGCATGGTGTCTAGCCCCAGGCAGTCTCCTCAGGCGCCTCAATTCTTCTGGCCACTCGAGACAAGGGGTGCCCCTTGGCCTTTATCTCCAGGGTGTTAAACCAGCCAAAAGGCGTGCGCACCACCTGATATCCCTTTTCCGACAACGTACAGCGAGTTTGATCCATTATCTCGATGGCGATGGGTGGTGCCGCCAACTCCGCGAAAAGATGGGCAAAAGGGTGCAAGACAATGGTCTGGACCCCTAACTGGGAGGCCAAAGTTGAGATTTCCCCTGCGGCCTTCACCGCCACCTCTTTTGGCGCCGGCTCGTCTCCTTTTTCCACGCTGACCAGCAGCACCAGGGCCTCACCTGTCTCGCTAACCTTTGGCTCGGCGGGCTCAATCAGACGAGTGCGCCCTTTTTCGGTGATCTCCGAGCGGAAGTGATCTACATGTAAAGCTAGAAAGCGCATTTTAGGAACGACTCCTTTAGTAAGTATTCCTGCGTCATCCGCCGCCGCGAAGCCAAAGGCGCGCGAACGCCCGGTAATCGCTGTAGTTCGAAGTTGTCTGACGAGAGCAGGTTTCCCGACGCAGGTATCCGTGCCGCGGGGCGGCGCGGCCTACAGAATAAGGATTGAAATACCCTCATCAGGTATCGCCGGCGCCGAACATGGCCTGGCCGGAATTGGGACGGATGCGGCCGGGACTGTAGCGCTCCATCTTCCCCAGACGCCCGGCTTCCTTGGCCATTGCCGAGATCGCTTCCAGGGAAACCTCCTCCAGGAATTCGCGACATTCTTCACGGAAGGTGGCTACCGCTTTCCAATCGACCTGGTAGTAGATGAGCTGTCCATCCCGCCGTTCCCGAGCCAGGCCAGCCTGTTTCAAGCGTCGCAAATGCTGCGAGACGGTGGGCTGACTGACCCCGAGGATCTCGGCCAGGTCTCCGACGCACATCTCCCGAATCATGAGCAGTTTGATGATCTTCAGCCGCGTCAGATCACCGAAGGTCTTGAAAACTTCGACCAGGGACTCCAAAGCAACACTACCCCCAGGTCTCGGTCCGTTATTGCCTGATCCGCCCATTCTCAGACCTCCTCCTATAGAATGATCAAACCGGAGGCTCCGCTCTGACCGCCGATACTGAAACAAACCAGTTGCTCCAAAGTACCGGGTGGACGTTACCGTCTGAGCTTTCGGTCACCTCCCCTAAACTCATCGCAGCTCAGCTTGGGCCTCCGCGTGGCAATCCCCCGACGCGAGACGGTTTTTCATCACTTTATGGCACCGGCAAAGACGGTATAAGGATCTAGAAGGCGCCCATCACCTGCTGGTGATCCTCCATCATCAAGTCCACCAATTCCGGGTAGTTGATAACCTTAAACCGAGGCTCCACCTCTTCCTGGCGGAAGCCTCTCATGATCAAATCATCTTGTAACACATAATAGGTTACACCGTTCAGTACTATCTCCCTCAAATGGCCCCGGTCGGCCCAAACTCGGCTCACTGCAAAGTAAATACCATCTTGCAGGAGACATATGGAGACTTGCTGCCCCTCTTTGATGAGACCTCGGGCCAGTTCAAGCCCCATTTGGCCATTGGGGTTGAAGGGCGAACTGGATACCAACAATAGGATCGATTTCAAGCGGATCGACCTCCTCTCAAAACACCTAGCATGCCTGCTAACGCAGTGTTAATGCTTGTACAGACACTCTATTCACAGTTGGTAGTGATAAAATAAAAGGCCACCGTGATAAATAAAAAGGTGTCCAACCCGACCGAAATCCTGTACGCTATACTTAGCCACACTTGGTTTGCGCTAACAAACTGCGTCTTGAATAGCTATCCCGGCGGATAAAGAGACCCGTAAAATCAGGTCGTTCCACCTTTCATCAAAAGACGGCCAGGCTATCAGAGCCGACCAGGATTTGAGCCACAACATCATCCTCAACAACTTCCGTCCCAAGGATTAAGTCTTGGGCATCCATCTGCCTGGCAGCCAGAGAGGGTCGGTGGACGTAAACCTGCACCGGTTCAATATCCCTTGCTTTGATTTGCAGGCATTCTTCCAATGCCTGCCCAAGCGGCGTCCATCCTGTCCCCCGGGGGTTCTGACCTTGCTTAGCCAGATATACCCCATCATGAATTAAAACCGCCACAGTTTTGAGCCCATTGACTAGTCCACCGTTCACCAGACGAAGGGCTTCGGCAGCATGGATCGTTCCGTAGGGTGCCCTTCTGATCAAGACGCAAAGAGACTTAGCCATCTTTAATGCCTCCTTAGAAAGCCAGGGTGATAAACACATCGCTGGTCTTAATAATCTCACAAAGGTTACGCATAGAACTGGGTGCGGCTCCTTCCATCAACTGATCTTTGCCAATACCCCGGAAGTGGAGGCAGGTGCCGCAAAGTTCGACCTCCAAACCCCGCTCGATCAGTTGAGAGAATAGGGTTTCAGCATTGGGAATGCCGCGGGCCTTTTGATTGGTAGTAAAATTATGTACTCCATCTGCGTAAGCAAAAAACTTTACCTGGTACCCTTTATTCAGAGCCGCCTCCGCTAACCTTAAGGCGGAGTAAGTATTCTCAAAGGTATAGGGCGTGGTAAAAAGGGAAATGCTCAAGGTCTTGGACATGTTGTCACCTCCCCTCGCCAGGGAAATCTGCTGTGGTGGTGGAGAAAATGAGCTTGGCTAATCAATTTATCTATGTGAATATTGCTATAGACCTATTTATTAGTGTATCATACACACTAAGGCCTGTCCATAGGGCGAATAAAAAATAGAGGGGGAGATTAGAGGAATGGCTAGTAAGTCAATCCTGATTTTGGGATCCGGAATAGCGGGGGTGGTAGCGGCTAATAGATTGCGAAGGATGCTTTCGAGAGAGAACCGCATTATATTGGTGGATAAGGAGGTCGCGCACTCCTTTACCCCTTCCTACCTTTTGGTAATGATGGGCTGGCGAGAACAGAAACAAATCACTAGAGACCTCCGCGTCTTGGCAAAGAAAGGTATTGAATTCGTGCCCGCTGAAGTATTGGCCATTGATCCGACCAGGAGGGTCGTCAACACCAGCACTGGGGAGTTAGGCTACGATTATCTCCTTGTGGCTCTGGGAGCCGAGTTACATCCAGAATTGGTCCCGGGGTTTACGGCTGCCCATAACCTGTACGATCTTCGGGATGTCCTCCGATTGCGGGAGGACTTACGCGGTTTTACGACGGGTCAAGTCGCCATAGTGGTATCCAGCCTTCCCTTCAAGTGCCCGGCCGCACCCTACGAGGCGGCCTTCCTTCTAGACTATCACTTCCGGAAGCTGGGTCGCCGGGATCACATCAACATCGCTGTCTACACCCCTGAGACTTTACCCATGCCTACCGCCGGATCAGTCCTGGGCAACGCCCTGCTTTCGCGGCACCATCCATCTATTGCCATTTTACGCCTCTTGTGTTAAGATGATAATGCAACTGAAGGTCATATCTATCTTAGTGCCCAGGCCAATCATACCAAACCGTCCTCCTATTTAATACTGTTGAGGATCATTTCTGCTGGGGGGATGAAATTGCGCGAGACAGACAAAGTCAGGGAAGCTGTTGCCGCCTCGCGGCGGACCCTTCTCACTTATGATGATTACTTGCGTATGCCGGCGGGGTTGCGTTACGAGATTGTGGAAGGGGAGCCGAGGATGGTGCCATCGCCTGGTGTCTTTCACCAAGAGATCTCTAAGCGTCTGGGAAGAGTACTCTTGGAATGGATTGAAGGACAGGACCTGGGCCTCGTATATAATGCCCCTCTTGACGTTATCTTGAGTGAACATAATGTCGTTCAACCTGACCTACTTTATGTCTCCAAGGAGCGTCTTGGCATCATAAGAAAAGAGAATATTGGAGGGGCTCCGGACCTGGTGGTCGAAATCCTTTCTCCCAGCACGGCAGGTTGGGATCAGAGCACCAAACGGCGGATATACGGACTATACGGAGTGCGCGAACTGTGGCTGGTGGACCCGGAAGGAAAGAGCATTGAGGTAGCCGTATGGAAGGAAGGGTCGCTAATCACAGTAGCAGTGTACCCCGCTGGCTCCACGCTTTCCAGCCCGCTCTTGCCGGGGTTCACGATGGAGGTCAGCCGGCTTTTTCGTTCATAGCGAAGGAGGTATGCTCCAGGAGACGCGCCCCATTTTAGGGAAAGTTCTTCGGCGGATTGTGCCACACCGCAGATGGGTGTTTTTCAGCGGTCTCCTAGGCTGCAGGAGAGAGGTTTAGGACGCATCGGCCGGTACCTTCCCGGGAAAGATAATGAAAGACTCCCCGGGAGGTGAAAGGAGACAGTGAACCGGCAGGGATGGCGCCTTTTCCTGTTGCTTTTTCTGTTTTTTGCGGTCAGTTGCAGCCCCAAACCCCAGCAGAAACCCCAGACCACTGACGACCAGGTCCGGGCGATCGTCAAGGAGCAGATGCGCTCCGATGAAATGAAGGGCATGATCAAGGAGGCCACCAAGAAGGAAGAGATCACGCCATTGATCAAAGAGAGTCTGGGCTCTCCGGAGAACCAGAAGGTCATGCAGGACTCCTTGAAAAAACTCCTGGATACCCCGGAGACCCAAAAAAACCTCCAGGAGGCGATGAAGAAGGTCCTGGGGTCGCCGGACATGAAAAAACAGCTTCAGGAGGCCGTCAAGGAAGCCATGTCCGAAATCCTGAAGGGCGGTACCAAGGGTGGCGGCGGTGCTGGCGGGGGTAGTGGAGGTGGTGGAGCCGGTGGGACCTGAGGGCACACCATCCTTCTTTCTTCGTCGAGTCTTCGCCGGGCCTGAAGATCTCGACCATCTGGAGACGGTACTCATTTAACTGGCTTCCGTGCCGCCTGCGGTAGGCCACAAAGGACGAAAAGGTCGCTTCAGCGGGGGTCTGGGTCGATGTCGTCGAGCGATCTTGGCCGAGCCCGGCACCGCTCCCGGCGAAACCAGGCCCGGAAGGCCGGACCCGCCTGACACGCAGATGGGTGTTTTTCAGCGGTATCCTAGGAGAGTGCTGACGAACTGCTTTTGCGTGGTTGGCGCGTCCGAGATACCGTTAGGGCGAGACGTCAAATCAGCCCAGATGCTAGGAGCGACAAGGCTCCGAGGCGAGGCGTACTAGGTGGTGCGTTGAGCGAGGAGCCGCCGGAGCGACAATCTGCAATAGCAACGCCCCTCTAACAAAAAAGGTCCTTTCTTGCAGATTGCGCCACATCTGCGGCGTGAACCCTACCGTGATCGTTCTCGCGGCTAACAAAAAAGGTTCTTTCTTGCAGATTGCGCCACACCGCAGATGGGTGTTTTTCAGCGGTCTCCTAGACGAATAGTATCCCTCGTTCCGGCCTGGTAAGAGCCTCGGCCCCTTTCTCCGTCACCACATAGGTGTCCTCTATCCCGACCACCCCCTGACCGGGAAAGGTGAACTTTGGCTCTAGGGCCAGGGTAACGCCGGCCTCCAGCGGGATCTTGACGCCCCTGGCCAGGGGCGGAAGTTCATCCAGCTCCAGCCCAATCCCATGGCCGACAAAAGAAACGCGGTCCGGCCCGTATCCCATGAAATGCTCGCTTAATCCAGCGCCCCGGGCTATCTCCTGGGCGAGGGCAAAGAGTTCCTCAGCCGGGACGCCCGGTTTTGCGGCCGCGGCCAGGTGGGCTTCGATGTCCAGGGCCACCTGATGAGCCCGGGCCAATTCGGTCGGCGGTTTTCCCAGGCAGAGGATGCGGGTCTGATCGACGAGGTAACCGTCGATAGCCATGACGAAATCCACCAGCACCGGCTGATGGGGAGCGATTTGGTGATAACCTGCCCCATGGGGAACCGCGGGGCTGAGCCCCAAGCCGCCGGTTGGACTCTCCATGGCGCTGGGGACAGCGGCGCTGGCCCCGGCCAGGACGTGGCCGAAGTGCAGTACCTGGTTGAATCCCCGCATGCGGACTGTCCCCTGGTGGCCGCGCTGGCGGGCTTCGTATTCCAAGAGAGCCGCCAGCTCAATCTCTCTCATCCCCGGTCGAAGGGCCGCCCGCACCTTCTCCAGGACCTCGCCAGCCAGACCGGCGGCACGGCGCATTATCCCCAGTTCATAGGGGGATTTAATCATCCGCACATGCCGGACGACATCGGATACGTCGGCCAGTACCGCCGGAGCCAGGCCTTTCTGGAAACGCAGGTATTGGGCTGCTGGGAGGACGTCCATTTCCAGGCCCAGGCGACCGGTTTTGGGCCAGCCGGCTTCCCATAACCGGGAAGGTAAGTCGCGCAAGCCACGGACCGCCTCGATCCTCTCCAGGCTTGACTCGGTCCGGGCCCGGGACAGGCTCTTCTTCACCATCAGGAGTGGTTGACCCTCGGCTGGGACAAAGAGGTAGGCCTGTTGCCCCGTTCCGGTAAAATAGAAGAGGTCGCTGGCCTCCAGCAGGAGAGCAGCGCCCAGGTCCTCTCTGATCAGGGCTGTCTGGAGCCGGGCCAGACGCTGGTCAAGCTCGCTCTTTGGCGTCAGGAGCATCTTGATTCCCTCCTTGGTGCAAACTTGAGATAGCTCCCTCCATCGCCGCTTGAGGGTGGCCCAGCTGGACTTTTCAGCGGTCTCCCAGGTTCATGATCCCCGGCCGGGGCAGATACCCCTCTTCCCTTAAGACCTGCATCATCTCCTGGTACCTTTCACCATCGATGGCCAAATCAACGGGAGTTAATTCGCCAAGGATGAAGGGCCCCAGGCGGCGAGAGGCCTTGATCTCTGCCGCCAGGTTCTCACTGTCACAATGGAGGAGAAAGGCCTGTAGGAAATGGAGACGACCGTAAGCTTGCGACCATTGGCGGATGGAGTACTCTACGTTTTGCGGCAGAGAAGTCCTGGCATGAGTCTGAAAAAAGCCCAGGATCTCCTCTCCCGTCAGGCCCGAGGCCAGAGCCTGGTAGATGCTGTCCCGGGTGAGACGATAGGTCATCATCTGGTCAAGTTTTTCCGGGTCGGCCATTTTCTCCAACTGCCAAAGCAGGTCGGGGCGGAGGTTACTGGGGGCCAGGATCTCAAAATTCGGCTGCAGGTAAAGATCTGTGGCAAAGAGGGAATCCGGACAGTCCCCCAAACCCAGCAGACAACGCCCCACGTTTGTTAAGCGACAGACTTCTTTTCCGCCCAGGTGTCCCAGCCTGACGATTCCCAGGTAGGCCAGATGGTTGAAAAACATCGACCTTAACCGCAACAAGAAACTGTCGCGGGGGGAGGGAGCGATATTGAGGGGCTCAAAGGTCTGGGCTAAGGTTTCCAGATCAAGCCAGTGATCGGTGGTGTGGCTAAGAACGGGAGCGATGAGCCGTAGATCCCGGTGCCGATCAGGAAACCGCTCCTGCCAAAAACGGAAGAGGTCGTGGCATTGATCCTCCAGCGGGGCCTGCAGCAGGGTTTCGGGTCGCTGTAGCTCGAGTCGTCCTTCCCGGTTGGCGACTTGGCCCCTTTCCAGGCAGTAAGCGTAGACCAGGCGGAAAGGTTCCGGATAGGGTTCTTCGAAACGATTCTTCAGGGGGGGCTCCTCGTCGGCGACGCCGATGAGGTCCAGGAACCTCTTCAGCTGGCGGCGGTAGATGAGGCCGCTTTGGGCTATTTCCAGCGGGTTCTTCCGAACGTAGGACAGGAAGAGGTAGACGTTTCGGAGCATCGGAAGAGGAGCACCTGGTACCTCTTGGACCTCAACATCTCCCCTCAGTAGCGGGAGAGCCATCTCGGCGCTAAAATGGTCTACAAGCACCTGGCGCAGGTCTATGGGCACAAAATAGACCTCGCGATAGTTCAGACGGGCGGCAAAAACCAAACCACGACGGCGCAGGCCCATGACCACCTGGGCGCTGTTACGCCGCCACTTATGGGTCAGTGAGTTCAGTTTTTGATGTACCTGTTCCACGATGGCGCCTTGTTCGTTAGGGCTGAAGCTGATCATTTTTAGGGCCGCTAACTCCTCGGAGTTAACGTCGACCAGCAAGCGGGCCAAGAAGGCAGGGGAAAGCAAGGCTCTTGAGGCTTCCGGCAGGCTGCTAATCCCATAAGAGCGCAGTTGTTCCAGAACCTGTCTGATTTCTTCCTGGTTCAGGTTTTCTAGACAGTGAGCCAAGTTCATGACATCACCCTGAGAGACCGCTGCAATACACCATCTGCTTTGGCGCAATCCGATCAGCGCCCCGGCGATTCAGCTGCATCAGCAAAGACTGTCTGTACCTGAGAGGAATCCAGGATAGTGTAACGATACCCCTGTTCCGTCAAAAAGAGCTGGCGGTTAGCGGCAAAGGTTTGATCCTTGGTATCCCTGGTGACAATGGAATAGAAACTGGCCAGCGTGCCGTAGCTCTTGGGCCGGAGAATGCGACCAAGGCGCTGGGCCTCCTCCTGCCGGGAACCAAAGGTCCCGGAGATCTGAATGGCGACGCTGGCATCAGGAAGATCCACAGCAAAGTTAGCTACCTTGGAGACTACCAGCCGTCGGAGGTCGCCGCTCTTGAAACGCCGGTAGAGTTCCTCCCTCTCCCTATTGGAAACCTTACCGGTGATAAGGGGAGCCCCCAGCATCCGGGCAACCTGCTGGAGTTGATCCAGGTACTGGCCAATGACCAGGACCTGTTCGTCGGCATGTTTTTCGACCAGGGCCTGGATAATGGGGAGTTTGCCGGGGTTCTCCGAAGCGATGCGAAACTTGGAACGTTCGCCGGCCACGGCATACTCCAGGCGCAACCGGGGATCCAGATTGACCCTGATCTCATAGCAAACGGCGGTGGCGATCCAGGCCTCTTTTTCCAGCACCTTCCAGGGAGCATCATATTTTTTGGGACCGATAAGGGTAAAGACGTCATCTTCCCGGCCATCCTCCCGGACCAGGGTGGCCGTCAACCCCAATCGTTGCTTAGATTGGATCTCAGCGGTGATGCGAAAGACGGGGGCGGGGAGAAGGTGCACCTCGTCGTAGATGATCAGCCCCCAGTTCTTTTGATTAAACAGGGAAAAATGGGGGAAATCCTCTTCTTTGCTGCCACGGTGCGTCAGGATCTGATAAGTCGTAACGGTGACAGGTTTGATCTCCTTGACCTCGCCGCTGTATTCGCCAACCTGTTCCCTGGTCAGATTGGTTTTGTCCAGGATTTCGTCGATCCACTGGCGGACGGCAATAATATTGGTGGAAAGGATGAGGGTTTCGGTTTGGAGTTGGGCCATCAGGCCCAGGCCGATGATGGTTTTGCCGGATCCACAGGGCAGGGCGATTACTCCGCTGCCGCCGTTCGTACCCTGATCGCGAAAGGCGATCAAGGCCTCCTCCTGGTAAGGTCTCAGACGGAAGGGAACGCCCCTGGGGGTTTGTTCCCGCAAGGAAATGGACAAAGGGGTCCCCGGGGTGTATCCCGCCAGATCCTGAACCGGCCAGCCCAGCTTGACCAAGGCCTGTTTCAGGCGGCCGCGGTGCCAGGGCGACACGGCCAGGGTCTGGGAATCTGCCCGAGAGAGGATGTAGGGTTCCAGGGCTTTCTGGTTTAGGATTTCCAGGATGAGATAGGGGTCTTCGGACCTGAGAAGGAGGGCCTCGCCTTCCCGGAAGAGTTTCAGACGACCATAGCGGGACGAATAATCCTTGATGTCGGCCTGGACGTTATCTGGCACCGGGTACCTGGAAAGGGCCTGCAAGGTAGCCAGGATTTCTCCACTGCCCAGACCGCTGGAGGCGGCGTTCCAAAGGGAAAGGGGAGTGATGCGGTAGGTGTGGACGTGTTCCGGGCTCTTAACCAATTCCGCAAAACGCACAAGTGCCGCCTGACCCTCGGCAAACCGGGGGTTTTGCACCTCCAGGAGAATGGTGCGATCGCTCTGCACAATGACCGGATTGGCGTGATGGTCTCTCATTGCCGCCTCCCGGAATGACAAACATGCCAACTTAAATATTTCAAATTCGATATCCATCTTATTTTTTCCTGCTGTTTGATCTGAATTTCCAGGGGAAAAAATCTTTTGCGGTGAGAAGGAGAATTTCTAAGAATGTCTAATCCCTTTTCGGGGGGAAGGGGCGATATCCCTATGGCCCATTCTGCCAATACTTCTCTGGTGGTGCACTATGCCTCTAAATGAGAAACTTCGAGATCCCCTGAGCGACCGTCTCTTCGATGCCATCCTTCATCTGAAGGATCGTGAGGAATGCTACCGGTTCTTTGAGGATGTCGCCACCATCGCTGAAATCAAGGCCCTGGCCCAACGCCTGGAGGTAGCTCGGCTTTTGGATGCTGGTTATACTTACGAGGAAGTGGCGGCCCAGACGGGGGCCAGTTCCGCCACCATTAGCCGGGTCAAGCGGGCCCTGGTTTACGGGGCGGATGGGTATAAAATTATTTTAGAGCGGTTAAAGCAGGACACCGGTCAGGGGCAACTGGGCAAAACCCCGCCGCGACCGCTGACTAAAACGAAGGAATAGGGTTCTTTCCAGCTCATACAACTCCAGGAAGGGAGAGAAGGCGCCGGCCCCCCTGGTTTGGGGGCTTTGGGCGCCGGACCAAGCCATGACAATGGACCTGCTGGCTCGGATTGAAAGGCGAGAAGAATGGGGCCGGGTGGCGTCAGAGAAGGCTCAGGCAGCGGGTGATGGTTTTTTATGGAGGACTGCCGACAAGAGCCAGGGCGGTCGGGGACTACCGGCCAGGGAAGCTACGACCCCCCGCCCAGTCCCGGGTAGGGATGAACATAGGGACGGCGTTTTGTACGTCCGCTTGACCCTGCGTGCCGGGGAACTGGCTCAGCAGGCCGAGCCAGGCCAGTTTGTAATGGTCAAGGCAGACGATGGCCTGGACCCCTTTCTGCGACGCCCCTTGAGCTTCCACCGGATCAACCAGGAGAGGGGGGAGGTGCAGATCCTCTTTCAAGTGAAAGGGCGGGGGACAGGCCTTCTGGCCAGACGGTTGCCGGGGGACGCGCTGCAGTTGCTTGGTCCTCTGGGACGGGGGTTTACCCTGGAGCAGAGGATGTTCCCTGAGAATGGGGCGGGGACGCAACGGCAGAGGGTCGTCCTCGTTGGTGGAGGCATCGGGGTGGCCCCGCTCTTAGCCTTGGCGGAAAAGGCGGCACGGGGCGGGGATGAAGTTTTGCTGCTCCTGGGTGCCCGATCCAGGGATGACCTCCTGGCGGTGTCCGATTTCCGGGCCCTGGGGGCCCAGGTCCACCTGGCCACGGATGACGGTTCCCTGGGACATCACGGCCTGATCACCGACCTTCTGGATCAGGTCTTGCGGGAAGATGCGGCTGATGCCATCTACGCTTGCGGCCCACTGCCCATGCTTAAGAAAGTGGCACAACTGGCCGATCAGTTTGGGCGTCCGGCGCAACTATCCCTGGAGGAAAGAATGGGTTGCGGATTGGGGGCCTGTATCGGATGTGTCGTGGGAACCAAAGGACCCGGTGGGCAGCCAACTTACAAGAAGGTCTGCCAGGACGGGCCCGTCTTTCCCGCCCAGGAGGTGATCTTGCCGTGAAAAGGGCAAAACCATTGGATAGCAAGCCTCTGACGGCAAGGCAGGTCACGTCGCGCGGCCTCGGCGCAGGCGCTCCCAGGCTGGAGGCGGCCGGACCTTTCGGGAACGGCCCCATATCGGCTCTACCCAACGCCAATCTGACGTCAGAAAACAAGCAAGTGGCCGTTAGAATCGGGGATTTGTTCCTGCAGAACCCCGTCCTGACGGCCTCTGGGACCTTTGATCCCTTCACCTACGCCGAGTTGGTTGACCTCAATCGCCTGGGGGCCCTGGTCCTAAAGGGTTTAACCCTACAGCCGGTGTTGGGGAACAAACCGCCGCGGATTGCGGAGACACCGGCCGGGCTGCTCAATTCCATTGGTTTTCAAAACCCGGGGCTGGAGGGTTTGTTGCGAGATATACTGCCCCGTTTGAAGGATGTCACTGTCCCGATCATCGCCAACATCTCGGGCGATACCGAGGAGGAGTATGAGGAACTGGCCTCTCGTTTGAACCACCTCCCGGAGGTGGCAGCTCTGGAGGTCAACATCTCCTGCCCCAACGTGGCCCGGGGAGGGATGGTCTTCGGGACAGATCCGGAAGTGGCCTTCTCCGTGGTGTCCAGGGTGCGGCGGGTTTATCACAAGACCCTGATCGTCAAGCTCTCTCCTAATGTCACCGATATTGCTGCCATCGCCCGCCGGGTGGAAGCGGCCGGTGCCGACGCTGTCTCCCTCATCAATACCCTGCTGGGGATGGCCATCGATGTCCGAACGCGCCGTCCGAGACTGGGCAACGTGACCGGCGGTCTTTCCGGCCCGGCCATCCGCCCGGTGGCAGTCCGAATGGTCTGGCAGGTGGCTCGGGCCGTCCGTATCCCCATCATTGGCATGGGTGGCATTACGTCGGCCGAGGATGCCCTGGAATTCCTGCTGGCTGGCGCCCGAGCTGTGGGCGTGGGTGCGGCCAACCTGGTCGACCCGCGGGCGACCATGGAGATAATCGAAGGGCTGGAGCGTTTCCTGGAGGAGGAAGGGATTAAGGACATCAATGAATTGGTGGGGGCGGTGAGAGTTTAGCGTTTGACAGATTTCGGACAACTGATGAGCAGACTGCTACGTTAAGGGCGGACGTCCGTGCCGCCGTCCGCTTTTTCCGCATATTTCAGGGAAAAGACGAGCTAAAATCCTGCAGCATTTTGACCTGGCTTGCGGTATAATTTAATTAGTGGTGGCTTTTTGGTCGGTTTCTTATTATCCAATGGGGGCCCATTACCTTTATGAGAGATTGGCTGTCTCCCTTTCCATCCCGACTCTTGCTGGTTCGGCCCAAGCACCGCCCCGGTGGTGGCATAGCGCGGTTTTTGCCCTTTCCATCGCGCCTGCAACTTACCCTGGCTTTGCTTTTTCTCTTTACCCTTCTTTCCCGTCCCCTTTTGGCGGCCGATCCCGTTCTCCCCGGGTATAAGGGTTACATCAACGATTTTGCCGGCCTGCTTTCGACGCAAGAAAGAGCCCAGATGGAAAACCTGGTCCGGCAAGTGGAAGCCAAGACGTCCGCCGAGCTGGCCGTGGCCATCGTCAAGACGACCCAACCCCTGGATCCCAAGATGTACGCTGTCAAGCTCCTGGAGAAATGGGGAGTGGGGAAGAAGGGGAAGGACAACGGGGTCCTTTTTCTGCTGGCTCTGGATGAACGGCGGATCGAGGTGGAGGTGGGCTACGGGCTGGAGGGGATCCTCCCCGACGGGAAGGTGGGGGAGATCCTGGACCGGCATGTCATCCCTTATTTCAAGTCCCAGCAGTACGGGAGGGGACTCTACGAAGGACTCTTGGCAGTGGCCAAGGTGATCGACCCCCAATTTCAGCCAGGCGAAAAGGCGGGCACACCCTCCGGCCCTTTTGGGACACAACCTGCCCCGCGCCTTTCCTCCGGTGGGGTGAATTGGCCGGTTGATCCTGTCCTGTCCTTGGGATTTGTCGCCATTTTGCTCCTGGTGGTGGTAGCGGCGGCTCTAAGCTGGCTGGGTCGTCGCCGCTGTCCGCGCTGCCGGGGTCTTTTGCACCAGCGGGACAAAATCCTGCAGCGTTCTACCGCCCATCAGCAAGGTCAAGCCCTGCGCACTTTTTACTGCCGGAAATGCGGCTACAGCTATGAAAAAATGGTCGTCTTACCACCCCTGTACAATGGCCCTGGTGGGGCGGGCCCTTGGGGCAGCCCGGGTGGTGGCTTTGGAGGCGGTTCCAGCGGCGGAAGTGGGGGTTCGGGCGGTTTCGGTGGTGGCTCCAGCGGCGGCGGCGGAGCCGGCCGGGGTTGGTAGACCGCTTCCGGTCACAGAGTTGGCGACATTAACCTGTTGGATATCTTGTTTGGGGGGAAGAAGGATTGAAAAAGATTGTTTCTGCCTGGATTATTTTGGCCGTCATCCTGGTGCTTTTGATAGGCAGCGGGGTTTCTGGCTACAACCGTCTGGTGGTCCTTTCCGAGAGCGTCACCAACCAATGGGCCGAAGTGGATAACCAACTGCAGCGCCGCTACGACCTCATCCCCAATCTGGTGGAGACAGTCAAGGGCTATGCCGCCCACGAGAAGGGGATTTTTGAGGAAGTGGCCAACGCCCGCTCCCGGCTCATCGGGGCGCGTACCGTCGATGAGAGGGTTACCGCGGCCCAGGGGATGGAAACGGCCCTAGCCCGTTTATTAGCCATCGCCGAGAATTACCCTCAACTGAAGGCCGACACCCATTTCACCAAATTGATGGATGAGCTCAGTGGCACCGAGAATCGCCTGGCCGTGGCCAGGATGAGGTACAACGACATCGTCAAACAATACAATCAGACCATCAAGCAATTCCCGACGGTGATTCTGGCCCGGCTTTTCGGCTTTGGCGACAAGAGCTATTTCCAAATTGATGAAAAGGCGCGCCAGACGCCGCAAGTCAAGTTTGGCGGGTAAAGACGGCGCTGGGCGCGGTCTGCCTCGTCGGGTGGGATTTCCGACCTTGCCATGTAAATTAATGTAAAGCGGGCCTTCTGTTCCATTGACTTTCGATTTCGTCGGTGTTATCATGAGCAAGCTAAATGAAAATGAGTAAACCAGGTGATCGCGGATTGGCGTTTCAGCATTACCGGTGCTTCCGTTATTGGATAAGGCCGGAGCGCTCTGACCCCTTTCTTGGGGACGATCAGCGGCGGCTGAGGGCTGATCTGAGGAAAGT
Organism: Bacillota bacterium; assembly: GCA_023475165.1. Taxonomy (GTDB): domain Bacteria; phylum Bacillota; class Sulfobacillia; order JAMCWA01; family JAMCWA01; genus JAMCWA01. The sequence continues at coordinate 19,210 of JAMCWA010000055.1, forward strand.
CCGAGCTCCACAGGGCAAGGTGCTGGGTAACACCCAGTGAGGGCAACCTCAAGGAAAGTGCCACAGAAAGATACCGCCTGGTTGGGAAATGAGGGGGGACGGTAAGCCGCACCTCCTCACTTCCCAATTGGGTAAGGGTGCAATGGCGGTGTAAGAGACCACCGGCGGCCGGGCGACCGGCTGGCCAGGTAAACCCCACCCGGAGCAAGACCAAATAGGGGAAGGATGAAGCGGCCCGCTGAGCTTCCCGGGTTAGGTCGCTAGAGGCGTAAGGCAACTTACGTCCCAGAGAAATGATCACCCACGACAGAACTCGGCTTACCGGTTTACTCATTAATCCCCATTTTTGATTACGGTTTATCGCTCACTTGGATGTTATGTCTCATCCGGTGGGCGTTTCTTTTTGCAGCAGTCTTCTGGCTCCGTTGTTCTTCAGGTAGATGGCCGCTGCCCCCAGGAAGCGGAAGGCTGAGGCCACGTAGAGGGCCTGGTGTACGCCGATCCGGTCATAAAGGGCCATGGCCACCACGGGGGCGATGGTCGCCGAAAGGTTGACGAGGGTGTTATAGAAGGCGATATGGGTTGTACGACCGTCCTCGGGGGTTACCTCCAACAGGCCATTGAAGAGAAGCAGGTTCAAACCCGAGGCCACAAAGCCAGTATAGATGTTGATCAGCAGGATTTGATAGAGGCTGGTGGAAAGAGAGAAGAAGACTGGCACCAGTCCCAGGCCGGCGCTGGCGTAGATGAGGGCCACGCGCGCCCCGCGTTTGTCGGAAAACTGGCCCCACAAGGGATAACCGAAGAAGGAGACCACGGCGCTGGCCAGATTAAAATAGCTCAGCCAACTGTTATTGGCCCCCAAAAGGGTAACCTGGTACTTCAGGAAGAGGGGCCAGCCCATCTGCCAGCCGAAATACAGGAGAAGGGTACTGCCAAGGAAATCAAGATAGGGCCTGTTTTGGCGCCCTCCGAGCCGGGTGTTTGAGAGGAAGGCCAAGTGTGACTGGGGCCGGCCATCTTCCGGTCGGACCAGGTTCTCTGGCAAAGCTTCAGGATCCGACGAAGAAGGGTTAACTTGCGTCAGGCTGGATGCCTCCCGCAGCTGCAGGAGGAAGCCAGCCTCTCCCAAGGCCATGAGAAAAGCCAGGCCAAAAAACACCTGGTAACCAGCCGGGTGACCCAAGAGGTCCAGGAGGCGCCCAGTAATCAGAACGGCCACAGTGCCGGCTACCACCATATACTGGTTACGCTGGGCGAAAGCCCGACCTCGCTGGGCTTCCGGGATGACCCCGGCCATCATCGATTGCCAGGCCACCCCGGCGATGGCTCCGGGCAGGTTCATCAGGGCCACGGCCGCCACCAGGAGGGCGGGACGGTAGGCTTCCGGGAAAAAGGGGACGGCGGCCATGAAAAGATAGAAAGATCTGGTCCCGAGGAGGAGAAGGGCCGTGGTCAGTTTCTTGTTCCGCTGGCGCTCCACCAGCAGTGAGCCGGGGATCATCCCCACCAGGGCCAGGAGAGCCGGCAAAGAAGAGAGCATGGCCACCTGCATGTTGGAGGCGCCAAGCTTGAGGGCATAGATCCCTGTGAAAGGACCAACCATGTTTTGCGCCAGGGAGGAAAAGAGGCCTTGCCGGTTGTTAGTGCGGATGTTCTCACTTAAATGGGTATCTTTTTCCATGATGTCGCCTGAAGCGGGTGGGCGGGAGACTCCGGAGGATTCCCTTATTTGCCCAAAAAGCTCCTATCCGCGAGAGGATGCCTACACCAGCCGAGATATTTCGCTGCCAGCAATAATAACATATTACGTTCCCGTCTTCAAGGAAGACATGTGATGGAAATGAAGGTAATCTGTGGAGCCGTACGCTTTGACGATCCAGGCACAAATGGACAACCCGAGGCCAAAGCCCTTTCAGGGCGCAAGCGGGCTCTATCCATCCGCTGGAAACGGTCAGAAGTATAGGGCAAGTGCTCAGGCTATGCCGACTTCCGCATCTCTGACCTCGATCAAAGCCCAGTTTCTTATCCTGATCAGGCGCCTGGCTCGGTTCTGCCTGGCATTTCTTTTTACGGGGTCTTATAATCACTGTACAAATCCCAGATCAAAAGAAGATTGAAAGAGGCGGGCGCTTCCAACGGGAGACGACAAGGAGTTCCATTGGCGAGAAGACGATATTAACTTGGCGTATAGACAAAAACTTCAGCGGCAGGCAGGAAATCTTCCGGGGAGCGTCGAATATAGCCGTAGGGAAGATTGACCGGGAGGTGACTCGTGAAAATAACCGCCCGTGACATAGCCAGACTGGCCAGGGTGTCCACACGGACAGTGTCTCGCGTGCTAAATGGCGATATCCATGTCCGAGGTGAGACAAGAGAGCGTGTCCTGGCCGCCATTCGTGAAACGCAGTACCGGCCGAATACCATTGCCTCCCTGCGGCGCAGTCCCACTCAGACGCTGGGGGTCATGGTTGGTCATAGTCCTGACGTCGTTTTTTCCAACCCGTTCTTTGCCGAAATGCTCCGAGGTATCGGCCGGACGACGGCGATGCAGGGATATAAGGTCGTACTGATGACCTATTCCCAGGATTGGACCAAAGGCGACCTGATTAACAACCGTCTGGTGGATGGGCTCATCCTTATGTCCTTGCGACAGGACGATCCCATGGTGACGCACCTTCAAGAACTCGGCCTTCCCTTTGTGCAGACGTCAAGGAACGAGATGGTGCCGTATGTGGATGTGGACAACGTCTCCGGCGGTTATCTGGCCGTGACCCATCTTGTGCAGCAGGGGCATCGGCGGATTGGTTTGATTAACGGACCACTGGAATTGCCCAGTAGTCGTGAACGCCAGGCCGGTTATAAGAAGGCATTGCTGGAAGCCGGGATTTCCTATGATCAGGAACTGGTGGTCACGGCCACATTCAGTGAGGATGCCGGTTACGAGGTCGCCCAGCATTTCCTGCGAATGGCCGATATTCCTACCGCAATATTCGTCACTGCCGACTTGATGGCGATGGGAGCCATGCGGGCGATACACCAGTTTGGCTTATCGGTGCCGGGCGACATATCGCTGATTGGGTTTGACGGGGTGAGCCTGGGCCAGTATATGAACCCCCCGCTCACCACCATCAACCAACAGGGTGAACGCAAAGGGGCGGTGGCGGCGGAACTGCTGTTACGAATGGTGCGAGGCGAGGAGCCGCGCCCCTTACAGATCACGTTATCACCCGAACTCATTGTGCGTCAGTCGACGTGTCCTCCTCGTAAGATGGCCCAACTGGAGGCAATACGCGGATGAAAAGAAGTATCCGTCTTGTTCTTCTGGGCGTGGCTCACCCTCACGCTGACGACTGGGTGCTCGCCTGGCGGTCCAAACCAGGGGCCGAACTCGTGGGCCTTTGGGATCATGACCAGGGACGAGGGCGAAAGATGGCTGCCCAATACGGGGTCGACTTCTTTGCCAACCTGCGCCAATTGCTGGAACGCCCGGACCTGGACGCCGTGGGGATTTGTGCGGAGAATTGCTATCACGCTGACCTCACGGTAGAGGCAGCCTCTTTTGGCAAGCATGTGCTCTGCGAGAAGCCCCCTGCCATCACCCTGGCCGACTGTGACCGAATGGCCGCGGCTGTGTCTGCCGCCGGTGTCACCTATATGCAAGCGCTCCCCATGCGCCTGGACCCGGCCAACCATAAAATAAAAGAGCTGATAGAAAGCGGCACCATCGGGGCCGTCAGCTCCGTTCGCAAGCGTCATGGAAACGGTTGGGCGGTTCAAGCGATTGACCCCCGGTTTCGCTGGTTTACTCAACCGCAGTGGGCCGGCGGGGGAGCCTTCCTGGACGAAGGGATCCATGCGGCTGACTTCCTCCGCTGGATGTTGGGACGTCCCATCTCGGTGACGGCGGTAATTGACCGTCTGCAAGCCCCGGTTGCCGTCGATGATAATGGCGTGGCCGTTTTTCGGTTCGCGTCAGGGGCCATTGGAATCCTGCAGTCGGCGTGGACCTGGGCGGCCGCGACGGTATGTACGGAGGTTTTTGGCGAAGACGGAACCATCATCCAGCATTTTAGCGACACTGCCTCCAACGCCGCATCAGGAGAGGTCTCGGCACCCTTGCAGGTGTACCGACGGGACGGTCCCTGGGAGGGTTGGTCCTATCCAAAACTGCCGGTTCACTTTCCCAATAACCATAAGGCGGTAGCAACTAAATTCGTTGACTGTCTCTTGACCGGCGAGGCTCCTCCCTCCAGCCTGCAGCAGGGCCGTGACGCCCTGGCCATGATCCTGGCCGCTTACCGGTCGGCTAAGGAGGGTCGTACCGTCGATATGGAGGAGGTGGATCCGGGTGCCTGAACGATACGGCGTCGGCATATTGGGGGCCGGGGGGATCGCCAGCACTTACCATGTGCCAGCTCTCTTGGCCATGCCCGAGGTCAAGATTACGGCGATTTGTTCCCGTACCCTGGCTGGTGCCCTCGCCATGGGAGAAGGGGTGGGCGCCAATTGGGTGGGAACCGATCTCGCCCTCATGCTCTGCCGCCCCGATGTAGATGCGGTACTCATTCTCACTCCGAACCACACTCATCTGGAAATGGTCGAACGGGTGGCCGCGGCGGGCAAGCCGATGTTGTTACAAAAGCCCATGGGACGCACGGCAGAAGAATGCCGCAAAATGATGGCGGCAGCCGAGGCGGCCCGAACCCCGCTGGTAGTCAGTTTCATGCACCGTTATCTGCCGGAAGTACAACGAGCCCGGCGTTACATAAGAGAGGGCTTGATAGGTCAGGTAGAAACGGTGCGGATTCGTAATGCCCCGGGTACTACCTCCACTATCCGCGACTGGTTTTACCGACGGGAACTGGTAGGTGGCGGTTGCGCCCTGGATATTGGGGTACACGGCATCGACCTGCTGAGATATCTGGTGGGGGAAGTGGAAGAGGTGCTATCCGCCACCAGCAGGACTTTTCGGACAGGAGTGCAAGCCAATGGCCACCGGGTGCAGCCCGATAACGAGGACTTTGCCTTGGCCACCTACCGATTGACCGGCGGGGTCATAGCTATACACGAGATGAGCTGGAGTCACCGAAGCCCGGTTGATCGGTTCTCCATGGAGATATACGGTAGCGAAGGCTCCCTGGTCCTGCGCAGTGCCTTGGGACCACTGGCTGTTTTCAGCCCCCGGCTGGGGCCGGATTGGTTCGTGCCCCGTCTTACAGAGCCGCCGGTGGGTATTGCTCAGCACCGGGCTTTTCTTGCGGCCATTCAGCCGGGCGCCACAGTAGAACCCAGCGGCCGGGATGGCCTCAAAGCGGTGGAGGTTGTGGAATTGCTCTATCAGCTGGTGGCAAAGGGGGAGACGGGATGCAGCAGCGCGGGCTGACTGGCGGTGCCTCATCGCGCCCCTTACCGATGGCCTGGCAGCGAACCAGTCCCGTTCTGAGGTTGGCGACGTTGCTCATCGCTCTGGCCGGGCTGGGCTTGTTCTTTCTGCCCATAGACGAAGGACCTCGCTTCCTGGTGGCCGGGTCTCTGCTCTTTACGGTGGCTTACATGCTGGCTTTGACGATTCTGGGAGACCGGGGCATCAAATACATGTTGATTGTCCCAAGTACCCTCCTGCTGGGTGGAATCACCGTTGCCCCTCTGATCTACCTCATTGTATTGAGTTTCCATAAGGTTACGATGATGAACTTCCGGTCAAAATGGCCCTTTGCCGGCCTGGCCAATTACATGAGCCTGTTGCAGGATCCGTTGGTCAAGGGGGCTTTCATCCGTACCTTTGAGTATACCGCCATTAACCTGATCCTGCAGATGGTGTTGGGTTTCCTGTTAGCTTTGTTGATGCAGCGAACATTCAAGGGGCGATCGCTTGTTTCAACAATCCTCCTCATCCCGGTTATGGCCTGTCCAATCGTGGTGGCGTTGCTCTGGAGCTACCTCTTCGGTCAACACGGTGGTTTGTTTAATCTTCTTTTGGGCAAGCTCGGGGTCGCCCCCATTCCCTGGCTATCGAACACACCATTACCTTTTGTGAACAGGCTTGGCTCGGCGGGGCCATGGCTGGCGCAAACACTCAACCTGAACTGGGGTTTTGTGGCCCTGATTATCACCAACACCTGGCAATGGACTCCTTTTGTCTATCTACTTTTCTTGGCGGGACTTAGCGCTTTGCCTCAAGAACCCTATGAAGCCGCCCAGATTGACGGGGCCAGTTCGTGGCAGGTGCTGCGCTACATCACTCTCCCCCTGCTGCGTCCGGTGATTGGTGTCGTTTTTGTCATCCGGCTCGTTGACCTCTTGAAGGTTTACGACCAGATTTATGCCCTCTTTGGCGAATCGGTCGTAATGAGGACGCTCAACATCCACATTGTGGTCAAAGGCCTAGGCAATCAGGATTACGGGGTAGGTGCGGCTCTCTCCATGGTGGTATTGCTCCTCACGGCAGTCGCTGTGTTCTTTTATCTTGGACAGGGCGCGAGGAAGGAGGCGAATTGAGAATGGGTGGCGACTCCGGATGGCGCTTGATCCTGAACTACTTCCTGGTGGTTATTGTCGCGGTGGTTTGGGTTGTCCCCTTTGCCTGGATGGTCCTCTCATCGTTAAAACCGGGGGACATGATAATCGATCCACGACTCATCTTGTGGTTCAGACCGACCCTGGAGCATTATCGAACGGTGTTCCTATCCCACGATTTTCCCAGGTACCTGGTCAACTCTCTGGCAGTATCTGGAGGAACTACTCTACTTACCGTCTTTGCCGGTACCCTTGCCGCCTACAGCCTTTCCCGCTTCCGTACCGGAGGACGCCTATACGCCAATTGGGTATTGTTCACTCGCCTGGTTCCACCGGCCGTCCTGGTTATTCCCTTTTACCTGATGTTCAGGGCCATGGGCCTTATCAATACGGTCTGGGCGCTCATCCTGGCGGATTGCACCATTAGCCTTTCCTTTGTCATCTGGACCATGCGCGGCTTTTTTGACGAGATTCCGACCGAATTGGAGGAAGCGGCCATGATTGATGGCTGTACCAAACTGCAGTCGCTCTGGCGGGTGACCTTGCCCCTTGTCCGCCCTGGTTTGGTGGCGACGGTGATTTTCACCCTTCTGTTTACCTGGAACGAGTTTTTGTACGGCCAGACCTTGGGTATTGCCCCAAGCGCCAAGACCCTTCCGGTGGCAGCCGGTGATTATGTGACGGGGTACGCCAATAACTGGGGCCCGGTGTTTGCTACTGGTACCGTAATCATGTTGCCAGTACTGGTGGTTGTCTTTTTTTTACAAAAGCAAATTGTCCGCGGTCTGACCTTGGGAGCCATCAAGTAAGCCTTGGGTTCACCAGACGGGTATATCCGTCTGCTTTATCACGAACCGAAATCTATGAAGGAGGGGACTTTATGAAACTGAGGCGCCTATGGACATCACTGGTTGTTTTGCTCCTTGTTGTAACCATGGTTGGTTGCAGCGGCGCGCCTAAGCCTAGCGCTGCTCCGGCTGATCAGAAAAGCGGAGAGCAAAAATCGGCGACCGACGCGGCCAAACCGATCACGGGGAAGTTGGTCCTCTACATCAAAACCGGTCCGGAAGCCAACGGCATGCGTGAGGTGGCCCAGGCCTACACCCAAAAAACAGGTATCAAGGTCGAGATTATGGAACAGGGGGCGGCCAACTATTTTCCAACTCTCATAACCCAATTGGCCTCCGGTACCGATGCCTTTGATCTGGTAGGCACCAACACCGCCTTTGCCGGCCCCATGGCCGCAGCCGGCAATTTGGTAGCCCTGGATGATTACATGAAGAAGTCTGCCACCGGTAACTTTGATGACATTCAGCTGAAATATCCCTATCAGGGGAAAACGTATGTCATCCCCTTTGACGTCAGTGCTCATCTGCTGTTTTATCGAAGCGACCTCATTCAAAACCCGCCCCAGACCTGGGACGAGTATCTGGAGCTGGCCAAGAGATTTACGAAGTCAGTCAACCCCAATTCACCGACCCAATACGGAGCGGCCTGGACGGCTCGCTCGGGACCGGAACAACCCAAAGCCTTCTACGACACCATGTGGTCCTATGGCGGGTTCATCGTAAACGACAAGAATGAGGTGGGGCTGGACGCCGACGGCGCCATAAAAGCGGCCGAATGGTGGGCCAATATGGCCAAGGCGAAGGTTGTCCCGCCGGACATGCCCAACTGGTCGTATGGGAATGTACTGGATGCCATGAAGACCGGTGTCATCGCCATGGCCGGCCCGATGTGGTCACCGGCCTATAAGGATATTCTCAACAGCGACAGTCCGCTCAAAGACAAGTGGAAAGTGACGTTAATACCCGGCGTCAAGCAGTCCGACGGCAGCATCCTTCGTACGCCCTTTCAACATTCCTGGGCCCTGGGCATTAATAAGGCTTCCAAGAATATCGAGGCCGCCTGGAAGTTCTTAGAATTCGCCACCGGTCCCGAGGGCATCAAGGTTTACACTGCCAAGTGGGGTACTTCGGTACGCAAGGCCGTGCTGAATGACCCGAACTCCAAACCGCGCGACTATTACGATCTAATCCTGGCGACACTCAAGCTTTCCAAAGCCGAACCGCTCGTCCCTTATTACCTGCAAATGCATGATGCCATGAATGAGGCTCTCTCCGGGATACTAACCGGGACGAAACAGCCCAAGCAGGCCATGCAGGAGGCGGCGGCCAAGGTTCGCGACCTGATCAAAAGCAGCAAATAAAACTCGTCGGATGAGGGAAGGCCGCCCACCAGGAGATTGCTGACAAACCGCGTTTTGAGCGTCAGCGGTCTCCTAGGAGACTGCTGACGAACTGCGTTTTGAGTGGTTTACCCGACAGGGGAACCGCGAGGGCGAGACCTCAAATCAGCCCAGATGCCAAGGGGACAAGGCTCCGAGGCGAGGCGTACTAGGTGGTACGTTGAGCGAGGAGCCGCCGGAGCGACAAACTGCAATGGTAACGCCCCTCTTATAAAAAGGTTCTTTCTTGCGGATTGCGCCACACCGCAGATGGGTGTTTTTCAGCGGTCTCCTAGACTAGAGTTGTGGGCGGCCTGCCCTTGTGAAGGAGGGCCTTGTCCCTTGAACACGATCGTAGTGCTGATGGACTCGTTACGCCGGGATTTTCTGAGTTGTTACGGTAACGACTGGGTCCTAACCCCGAATGTGGCTCACTTTGCGGCACGCTCGACGGTGTTTGAGCAGGCCTACGTAGGTTCCTACCCTTGCATGCCGGCCCGGCGCGATTTATGGACGGGACGGCTGGAGTTTCCTTTTCGCGGGTGGGGGCCCCTTGAGCCAGGGGAGACGGAGATTGCCGCCCTGGTTAAGGGTGCTGGCAGGACCTCCATGCTCATTACAGATCATTATCATCTCTGGGAGAGGGGTTCGGGAAACTACCATTTTTCGTTTGGTGGGGTGGAGTTTATCCGGGGCCAGGAAAATGATGCCTGGCTTACCGACCCGACTCCCGTTTATTACCCGGCCGCTCCGGAAAAGCTGGCCCGCCATGCCCGCCCTGGCTCATGGGAGCGCTATTGCCGCAACTCCGCCCATCTTGACAACGAAGAAGATTACTGCGGAGCACAGGTCTTCCAGCAAGCCGTGAAGTGGCTGGAGGCTAACCGTACTCATAAGGACTTCTTTCTCATGATAGATAGTTTTGATCCCCATGAGCCGTTCAACCCTCCCAAGCCTTATATTGATCTCTATGCTCAGGACTACCAGGGGGAACGTGTTATCTGGCCGACCTACGGCTGGTGTAACCTGTCACCCGAGGAACTGGCTTACGTCAAGGCGCTTTATGCCGGCAAGGTCACCATGGCCGATCATTGGTTCGGGCGTTTGCTGGACAAGGTGGATGAGTTGGGTCTGACGGAAGAGACAGCGATCATATTGACATCGGATCATGGTCACCTGTTTGGGGAACATGGCCTTATAGGGAAGCCCTGGAGCGCCATCGCCGATTCCAATTTGTATGAGGAACTGGCCCGTATCCCCCTCATAATCTACTATCCTGGCGCCGCCCCCAGACGGCTGAACGGACTGGTCCAACTGCTGGATCTCTTCCCGACCTTGTGTCAAATCATGGGCCTTAGTGTGCCTGGAAATATTCATGGTCAGAGCTTGCTTCCCGCCATCCAGCAGGGGGTAGTACCTGACCGTTCCGTCGCTCTCTTTGGTCGCTATGGGGAAGCCTTAAACGTTACAGACGGTGAGTGGTCCCTCTTTCTCTGGCCCTCCGGTGAAAGTAACGAGCCGCTCTACTGGTACTCGACCCAACCACCCGTGTACGGCAAACTGCAAGTAACCGGGCCGCTGGAAGCAAGTTCCTGGGGTTGGCGGTATCCTGTTTCAGTGGCACGCGGCCAGTCGTCCAGCGCTTTGTATCATATTGCCACCGATCCGGGGCAGCGGGTCAATCTCTACGACCGTAAGCCGCAAGAGCTGACCCGGCTGATAAAGGCGGCCAAAGAACACTTGAAGTCGATTGGCGCGCCCCCTGAAATCGCTGAGCGGCTTGGCCTATAGCCAGGGAAGGGACCTTTATGAAACTGGGCGATAAGTACTGGCCCTTGCCCGAGGTCCGGCGGCGCACCGGACGGGTGCGGCAGATCTGTGGCGTGCGCGCCGCCCAACTCCTGGACGGAACGGAAGCCGGTGTCAGGGCCATCGATCTTTTCAATGAAAAGCTCCGGCTCACCGTATATCCGGATCGGGGCATGGATTTGGGCACACTAACCTGGCGCGGCTGCCCCTTGACCTGGGAGTCACCAACCGGCGTGGTCCATCCGACGATCGTCGATACGACCGGATATGGCTGGGGAAAGGGGTTTCATGGCGGCCTGGCGGTTTCCTGTGGCCTAGAGAATGTGGGTCCTCCGTGTGAAGACGGTGGAAAGTGGTACGGTCAACACGGAACGCTCAGCTATACCCCTGCGGCCGACGTGGCCTGGAGGGAAGAAACGACTGATACGGTGATCCGAACCGAGGTGGAAGGGGAAGTTCCGGGTGCCGACGGTCTTTCCTTCCGGCGTAAGGTTAGCCTGGTTGGTGGTGCGAACGTCATTTGGGTGGTGGATCGGATCTATAACCCAACGGCGGAACCCATCCCCTGGATGATTCAGTACCACATGAACTTCGGCTTCCCGTTGTTGTCTGAAGCGGCCCGGGTGCTAATTCCGCCGGGACGGCCGTTGCCGCGAGACGAAGGATCCGCCCTGGGGCTTTCCACCTGGGATCAGGTTCAGGCACCGGAACCGGGTTACGGGGAACAGGTCTTTCGGCATCAACAAAAACCTGACCCCCGCGGCTACGCCTATTGTGGAATAGTAAATGATTCGCTGGGCTTGGGCGTCTTGCTGCGGTATCCGACGGGACCACTGCCATATCTTTGGCAATGGCGGATTTTTGCCCCCCAGCGTTATGTTTTGGCTCTGGAGCCATCCAACTGTCTGGTGAAACCGCGGAGTAGGGCTAGGGAAGAAGGGATTCTGCCGACCCTGGCCCCCAAATCAGCCATTGAGATATCGCTGCAGGTGGTCGTCGTCGAGGGAAGAGAGCCTCTTTTGCGCTTGAAGCACCTGTTGGCCTGATCCCGCAAGGAGGGGTGCGCAACGATGAACGTCATCATGCTTCTAATGGACTCCGTACGCCGAGATCACCTGGGGTTTATGGGAAACCCTTGGATTCAGACACCCAGCCTGAATCGGCTGGCGGCGCGGAGCACAGTGTTTGAGAACTGTTATATAGGCTCTTTTCCTTGCCTGCCCGCCCGGCGGGATCTGTTTACGGGCAAATTCGAGTTTCCCCGCCGCGGCTGGGGACCTCTGGAACATACCGATTACGACCTGCCCGGTATTTTGGCGGCGGCCAGCAAACCATCCATGCTCATTACCGATCACTATCATCTTTGGTCAAGAGGTGCCGGTAATTACCACTTCAATTTTACCGGCTTTGAATTCATCCGTGGCCAGGAGAGTGATCGGTGGATCACTGATCCCGGCATTCCGCTGGACTATGGGGCTCCGGTCGAGAAACTTCGTCAAAAGCCCTTTTTGGACCCTTACATCCGCAATCGCTATGGCCGGCGCAAGACAGAACGGGATTACTTTGGCCCCACGGTTCTGCAAAGCGCCATGGATTGGGTGGAAAGGAACCATACCCTGAAAGATTTCTTCTTGCTGGTGGATTGTTTCGATCCCCATGAGCCATGGGACCCTCCCTATCCGTACAACCGCCTGTACAACCCGCAGGGGAGGGGTGACCCCGTTTTTTGGCCGGAAGTGGGCGAGTGCCAGCTATCTGAAGAGGACTTGTTCCAGGTGCGGGCACTTTATGCCGGGGAGCTAACCATGGTGGACCGCTGGATCGGGCTTTTCTTAGATAAGCTGGAGCAGCTTGGACTGATGGACAAGACCATGATCATCTTCACCACCGACCATGGCGAGATGCTGGGCGAACACGGGGTAATCATGAAACCGTGGAGCGCTATTGGCGATTCTAACCTCTACCAGGAAATGGCCCACATCCCACTCATCATCTACCACCCGGACCAGGCGCAGCCAAGACGGCGGATCTCCCAACTGGTTCAGACCATCGACCTCTTTCCGACTATACTCGAGGCCATGGGACTTCCTATCCCGGAGGACGGGCAGGGACGCAGCCTATTGCCCATGACCCGGGGAGATGATCGTCCGATTCGCTCCTATGCCTGTTACGGACGCTTTGGTGAAAGCATCAATGTCACCGATGGTGAATGGACCCTCTTTTGTTGGCCGCCGGGGGAATCTAACGAACCTCTCTACTGGTACTCACCCCTGCCCCCGGCTGCCGCCTGGGGGGGCGTCAAAGTAACCGGACCCTACTCGGATGGACGCTACCCAGCCTTTGTGGCCAGGGGCAGCTCCGCCACAGCCCTTTACCATCTGCCGACTGATTACGCCCAGCGGCACAACCTGGTTACCGAGCGCCCGGATGTTGTCCGCCGACTGAAGGGCTATGTGGCGGAATTCCTGAAAGAAACGGGGAGTCCGTTGGAGCAACTGCAACGTCTGGGTATGACCAGGGAATGAGCGGGGTTTTGTAAAGCCGGCTACTTATACGGCGCCGCGCGGGCGTTGGCCGACTCGCTTTCGGTGACCTTCGCTGGCCGGGCTATCACGAAAGGACGTATTTTCATGAGCGTTGGCCAGGTAAGCATTGGTCTGGACATCGGAGGCACGAAGATTGCGGCTGGCATTATGGACGAACAAGGAACAATCCTTGAGCGCTTAACTGTACGTACGGATGCGGCCGGGGGGGGGGCCGTCGTCCTCGAGCAGGTCCTGGAGGTCATAGGGAACCTTGTGGACCGGACCGATGTCTTGGGCTATGGCCTGGTGGGATTGGGCCTTTCTTAGA
>JAMCWA010000014.1 GCA_023475165.1 Bacillota bacterium
GGCGAGCGGGTGGTTTTCTCCATCCGCCCGGAAGACGTTCTCTTGGTTCCGCCGGAAAATGTCGCTGATCAGGAGGCGGATTGGGCAGGGCACACAGAAGGAGGCGGATGCCAACCGGAGGGAGGCCTACGTTTTCCTTCGGCTCTTCCGGGATCCTCTCGCAGCAGATTGAGAACGGAGCCCCACTGGATCTCTTTGCGGCGGCCGATCGCTCTTACGTTGAAGGCCTGCGCCAGAAGGGGATGATTCTTCCGGACTCTGAGGTCCTCTATGCCCGGGGGAAACTGGTGCTGGCCGGCGCCGCCGGGGTCAAGATCGGCGCTGGTCGGCTGGAAGACCTCCTAGATCCGGCCATTAAGAAAGTGGCCCTGGCCAACCCTGACCATGCCCCTTATGGTCGGGCTGCCCGCGAGGCCTTGCAAAAGGCTGGTATTTGGACCCGGCTAGAGAGCAAGCTTGTGTACGGGAACAACATTCGCGACACCCAAACCCTGGTGGAGACGGGTAATGCTGAGGAGGGTCTGCTGGCCCTCTCTTTGGTCAAGAACTCGGCCTTGCGTTACACCCTGGTGGATCAGGCCCTCTACCAGCCGCTGGACCAGGCTATGGCCGTTGTCAAGCGGAGCAAGAACCAGGATCTGGCCAGGAAGTTTATTCAACTGGTGCGCGGACCCGAAGGGAGAGCCATCTTGGAGAAATACGGCTTTGAGGTCCCAGCCAAGTAGGTGGCTCCAAGACAGGACCAGCGTGGAGCTTTTGGAGAGGTAGGAATATGTTTATGGGACAGATTGAGCTTTTCCCCCTCTATCTTTCCTTCAAGGTCTCCTTCTTAGCGACCCTTCTTTCCTTAGCCCTGGGGGTGCCCCTGGCCTGGTTTCTGGCCAGGAAGTCATGGCTGGGCCGCGATTGGCTGGATGCCCTCTTCACCCTCCCCATGGTTCTTCCCCCCACCGTTTTGGGTTATTACCTGCTCCTGGCAATAGGCCGGCGGAGCATGATTGGCACTTTTTTGGAGGAGAGATTCGGCCTTACCCTGGTTTTCACCTGGCCGGCGGCGGTCTTGGCGTCCGCCCTGGTCTCCGTACCCCTCTTAATTAAGGCGGCCAGGGCGGCCTTTGAAGGGGTTGATCCCAATCTGGAAGATGCCGCCCGCACCCTGGGGAAAGGTGAGGCATCCATCTTCTTTACCATCACCCTTCCTCTGGCCTGGCGCGGCATTGCTGCCGGGACGGTGCTGGCTTGGGCTCGTGCCCTGGGGGATTTCGGGGCGACCCTGATGGTAGCCGGTAACATCCCCGGGCAGACGCAGACCATGCCCATTGCCATCTACGATGCCGTTCAAGCCGGGAGGCTTTCCCTGGCCAACACCCTGGTCTTGATTATCACCCTCCTGGCGCTGGTCACCCTCTGGGCGCTAAACCAGCTCAATCGGGACATTCTGGGTCGGGGACATTCAAGGGACTGAAAGGCGGAAATCGAAGATTGGAGATCAGAAGCGAGAACGGAAGTTGGAAGTTGGGAAGCCGGAAGTGGCGTCATGAACTGGAGGCGCTGGCATTTTGTTGGATGTTGAACTCACCAAGAGGATGACTTCCCCTGACTTTGACATTCGCCTATCCCTATCCGCCGGGGATGAGCTGGTCGCTATGCTTGGCCCATCGGGGTCGGGCAAGAGCTTGACCCTCAGGCTCATCGCCGGCATCCTGCGGCCAGATGCGGGAAGGATCATTTTAAATGGCAGGACCCTTTTTGACAGCACCCGGGGGATCAACCTTGCTCCCGGACGGCGCCAAATTGGTTTTGTATTCCAGGACTATGCCCTCTTTCCCCACCTGACGGTGGCCCAGAACATCGCCTATGGAATCAACCGCTGGCCGCTGGGAGAGCGGCGGCGAAAAGTCACCGAACTCCTCAAGTTAATGCGCCTGGAGGGATTAGAGCGGGAATTCCCGACCAGGCTTTCCGGGGGGCAGCAGCAACGGGTGGCCTTGGCCCGGGCCCTGGCTCCGGAGCCGGAGCTCTTGCTCCTGGACGAGCCCTTCTCTGCCCTGGACAATCGGGTCCGGGAAAGGTTGGTACGGGAGTTTTCCCACCTTAACGAGGTCATCGGTATAACCACCCTCCTGGTTACCCATAATCTGGAAGAGGCCTACGCCTTGAGCTCCAAGATCGCCGTCGTGGAAGGAGGCCGGCTTCTTCAGTTTGGCACCCGGGACGAGATACTGCGCCGGCCGCAACGCCGGGCGGTGGCCCGCTTCACCGGGACGCGGAACATTTTCGACGGCCTGGTGATTGAGCAGGGTCCGTCCTATAGCCTGGTACGAGGCGAGAGGTTCGAGGTGATAACCCCCCACCCTTCTCTGGCTGTGGGCGAGCGGGTGGTTTTCTCCATCCGCCCGGAAGACGTTCTCTTGGTTCCGCCGGAAAATGTCGCTGATCAGGAGGCGGATTGGGCAGGGCACACAGAAGGAGGCGGATGCCAACCGGAGGGAGGCCGCGAGAGCGGGGAATCGTCCGGGAGTAGGCTGATTTCCGGAGAACGCCAAAATGCTTTTCTGGCCACCCTCTTGGAGGAGAGGCCCAGGAGCGATGGCTACACCCTTTACGTGAGTCTCTGTGGTCCCAAAATCCCCGCCGACTATGACCTGGAACTAACGGTGTCAAAACACCTCTACCGGGCCTTCGGCCTGGGCCGGAGAAAGACCTTTTATCTACAACTACCACCGGAGGACATCTCGGTCTGGCGGGAATGAGCCGCCTTCACCCCCTGAGGCGGTGCCCGTCTTCTCTTCTTCTTACCCCGTGCCGTTGGCCAAGATCACCTGATTTCCCTTATCGCCGGGCTCTCCCCCCGCCACCCGCACGACGCCAGACGCTACCGACTGCCCTGACCATGGCCAGTTTCAGCTACCCGCCCTCTTAGCCTGCCATTTCGCCCGCCGCCCGCTGCGCTCCGGGAAAAGCTCCTGGGGCCAGCGCCCACGATGGAGTACTTTCCGCTCGTTCTCCTGAATAGATATCTCTTGAGCTGTCCATACCGCCTAGGGGGGGATGATCTTGTTTATCCTCAATCTCCGCCAAAGGAAGACGTCGGTCCTCCTCCTTTTGATCGTGCTGGCCCTCTTCTTGTTCTATGCTTTGGAGATTCAAGAGGAATTCATCATAAACCGAATTGTCCTGATCAAGGGGGAATGGGGTAAGGGGGATGGGCAATTCGGATTGGGACAGGGCCTTGATGGGAAAAAATACGGTCCCCAGTCCTTTTGTCTGGATCAGAGTGGTAACATCTACGTCCTGGATACCTACAACAATCGGATTGCCCTTTACAACTACCAGGGAGAGCCAATTTGCTCTATCAACGTGGGCCAGTCCAGTCAAAGAAAGACCTTCCTGACGGACGTGGCCGTGGACGCCACAGGAAACATCTGGGTGGTAGATAACGCTGGTGGTCAGGTCCTCAGGTTTACACCTTCTGGTGGACCGCTGGCCCCCTTTCAGCCAGACACGCCTGAAGTAGGGGACAAGGGGGACCTAAGGGTCATCGAGGGTATTTTGGTGGATTGGGCGGGCAATCTATACCTTGAGGATTCTTACACCGGAGTTGAGAAGCTGACTAGACGGGTACGGCGGTTTGGCCCCAAGGGGACTCTCGACCTGGATCTGGCCACGGTAGTCACAAGCCGGCGCGACGGGGGCTCAACTCAAGCCCTCCCCCGGGACCTCAACAGCCTGGCGGTGGGGAGTGCAGGGTGGCTTTATCTGGATACAGGACGAGAACCATTTCAGCGCGAGATAATGGTTTACCGTGAAGGCCTGCCCGACAGGCAGATCCCGATAACCCAGACCGATTTCATAAAAACTTCGGCCCTTTTGGGGACCGACAAGAGCGGCCGGGTTTACCTCGGGGTAAACCTGGGAACGTCTACTGGACGCGTCCTAGTATTGGGATCCTCTGGAAAGACGGAAAGGGAAATGGCCGCCCCCGGATCGGGCAAAATTGAAGGTCGCATCCTGGGGCGGGTGGACCGCGATGGGAACGTCTTCCTGGCCAATCTGGCCGAAGGCCACTTGGAAATTCAAAAGGTCGTCACTCAAAAGGTCAAGAACCTTTTTTTCCTGCACCGTTCCGGGAATTGAAATTCCTGCCGCGGCGTAGTATAATGGCCGTGGCGCGTTTAACTTCCATAGTACTTTGTACAGTAGATTTAAATAAAAGTTAAAATATAAATAATCTACTGGCCAGTTTAGATTATTTTTCTTTTTTGGGCAAAACCGGACAAGCCTCGCTCTTCTTTCTGAGGTGGTTTTATGGTTTCTAACCGGATCGTAGAGTGCATACCCAACTTCAGTGAAGGACGACGTCAGGAGGTTGTGGAAGCCATTGTCACGACGATCCGGGCCGTGGAAGGGGTCAAGCTTCTGGACTACTCTTCCGATCCCTCCTATAACCGGTCGGTAGTGACCTTTGCGGGACCTGCGGAGGCGGTGAAAGAGGCGGCCTTTCGCGCCACGGAGAAAGCGGCTGAACTCATCAATATGGAAGAACACCAGGGAGCCCACCCACGTATCGGAGCTACGGACGTCATCCCCCTTGTCCCGATCCGTGGCCTTTCCATGGAGGAATGCGTGACCCTGGCTGAGGAACTGGCCCGCGATATTGCCGAGAAGCTAGGTATTCCTACCTATCTTTACGAGAAAGCGGCCCGCCGCCCGGAGCGGCAAAACCTGGCCCATATCCGCCAGGGCGATTACGAGGGGCTGAAAGCGGAGATCACCCGGCCCGAACGCCAACCCGACTATGGCCCAAGTCGCCTTCATCCCACCGCTGGGGCTACTGTGGTCGGGGCGCGGACGCCTCTCATCGCTTATAACGTCAATCTGGCCACTACGGACCTTGCCCTGGCCAAGAAAATCGCCAACAGGATCCGTGAGGTCCGGGGGGGCCTGACCGCCGTCAGGGCCATCGGGGTTGAAAACAAGGAAAAGCATACTACTCAGGTCTCCATCAACCTCACCGACCACACTAAAACCTCCCTTTACCAGCTCTTTGAAAGGGTCAAAGCGGAGGCCCAAGCCCTGGGGACGGCCGTGACTGGCAGCGAGGTCATCGGCCTTCTCCCCCTGGAGGCGTTGGTGGGCTTGGCCAGAGACTACCTGGGCCTGACTGACTTCGAACAGGGGCGGATCCTGGAAGCCAGGCTCTTCGGAGAGTAGTCCCCTACCGCCGGGCGGCGATTAAGGGCCCTCTTTTGACGAGGGCATTTCCCGGGAAATACTTGTCCCGCATCCGGTCCCGGCTGAGAGAAAGAGGCAGGAGGTAAGCCCAGTGTCTTCTCCCGTTGACCTCCTCATTAAGAATGCCTCCCAACTGGTCACTATGCCCGCTCCGCCGGACCGGCCAAGAAGCGGTGGCGACCTGGATGAAATAGGCCTTATCCCCGACGGTGCTCTGGCCATCAGCGGGGAGAAAATCCTGGCGGTCGGACCGACGACTCGGGTACTGGCCCAGGTAGAGATTGGTCCGGACACGACGATACTTGAGGCCAGGGGGCAGACGGTACAGCCTGGTTTCATCGATCCACATACCCATACCGTTTTTGCCGGATGGCGGGAGGCGGAGTTTTCTCAACGCCTGCGGGGGGTTTCCTACCTGGAGATTCTTCAGGCCGGCGGTGGCATCTTAAACACTGTCGCCAGGACCAGAGCGGCTTCCTTTGAGGACCTCCTTGCTTCCACCCTGGCCAAACTGGACCAATTCCTTTTGTACGGGACCACCACCGTGGAGATAAAGAGCGGCTACGGTCTAAACCGAGCCGACGAAATAAAAATGCTCCGGGTGATGGAGGCGGCCAGCCAGCTCCATCCGGTGGAGATTGTCCCCACCTTCTTGGGAGCCCACGCCGTGCCACCGGAGTTTCAGGACCGGAAAGAGCGATACATTGATTTATTGACCAGGGAGATCCTACCCGAAGTGGCGTCAGAGAAGCTGGCCCAATTTGCCGACGTTTTCTGCGAGGAAGGGGTCTTTACCGTCCAGGAATCAGAGAGGATCCTCAGCCGGGCGCAGGAACTGGGGCTAGGGGCAAAGCTGCATGCCGATGAACTGGCCGCTACTGGCGGGGCCGAACTGGCCGCTCGACTGGGGGCCATTTCCGCTGATCATCTGCTGAAGGTGAGCCGGCAAGGGATTGAGCATTTGGCCAAGCGCGGGGTGGTGGCCGTGCTCCTCCCTTTGACCAGCTTCTTCTTGCGGGCCGCAGGATTTGCGCCGGCCCGGACGTTAATCCAGGCCGGGGTGCCCGTGGCCCTGGCTACTGACTTTAATCCGGGGACCTCACCGGTCCAATCCCAGGCCCTCACTATAGGCCTGGCCTGTCTGAAATTGGGCCTCTCCCCCGCCGAAGCCCTGGCGGCCACTACCGTCAATGCCGCTCACGCCTTGCGACAGGGGGACCACCTGGGCAGTCTTACCCCCGGAAAACAGGCCGACGTGGTCATCCTGAACGCGCCGAGCCACGAATTTATATCCTACCGCTTTGGGACTAATCTGGTGCGAACCGTGATCAAGAAGGGCCGGATTGTGGTTTTCCAGGGAAGGCTAAAGCTAAAGGGCAGGGGGGACGGGTATGAGCCGTAAGGAAAAGGGTCTACCGCCGGTAGGGCCGCCTCGGGAAGAGGGGGAGGAAGATCAACCCGCGGTCTTCGATGGACAGGCCGAGGGGGACCGGACCGAGGAAACCCGGGAAGAGGAACAGGAGGGGTACTTTGACGAGGAGCCCGCCGCTGAGGGGACCTCGCCGGCAGACCAGGAAGAGCAAGCCAAGGAGGCCTCCCAGGAAGCGAAGCCAAAGAAGAAGAGCGGGCTCGGGGTCATGGACCTTCTCATGTTCCTCCTGGGCCTTATCGTGGCGATGCTGTCGACCAGGGCCTGCCGGCCTTGACCCGGTTGGACCCTTTCGCCAACCTTAATGGAATGGGGCCAGGGGAAGAGCGGGGATGACAAGGGCGGAACTGGCTCCGCGAGTTGGCCTGGGAGACTGCTGAAAAAGCCTCATCTGTGTGGCGCAATTCGCCAGGAAAGCTTTAGGGCTCTTACCTAACGTCAGGATGACAATCTGGCCAGCGGGATTCGCGAGTTCCTCAGAGCGAGACGGTCCAGCAATTCACTGAAGAGGAGTGGTAAGATGAAGACCGATATTGAAATCGCCCAAGCGGCAAAGATGAAGCCCATAGTGGAAATCGGAAAGATGATCGGGCTCAGCGAGGATGACCTGGAGCTTTACGGCAAGTACAAAGCCAAGGTAAATCTGAAGACCGTCTGGCCCCGGGTCAAGGACCGGCCCAACGGTAAGCTGATCCTATCTACGGCCATTACCCCTACCCCGGCTGGCGAGGGCAAGACCACCACGACGGTGGGTTTGGGGCAGGCTTTGAACCGCATGGGTAAGAAGGCCATTATCGCTTTGCGCGAACCCTCCTTGGGACCCAGCTTTGGGGTTAAGGGCGGTGCGGCCGGGGGGGGTTATGCCCAGGTAGTCCCCATGGACGATATCAATCTCCACTTTACCGGGGACATTCATGCCGTGACCACGGCCCACAACCTGCTTTCGGCCATGTTGGACAACCACATCTTCCAGGGTAACGCGCTAGCAATTGATCCCGTCGAGGTGGTCTGGAAGCGAGTAATGGACCTCAATGAGCGGGCCCTCCGCAACATCATAGTCGGGTTGCGGGGTCAGGGTGTACCGCGAGAGGAATCCTTCATGATCTCGGTGGCTTCCGAGGTCATGGCCATCCTCTGCCTTTCCACCGACTTGATGGATCTCAAGGAACGACTCAGCCGGATCATTGTCGGCTACACCTATGACGGGAAGCCCGTTACGGCCAAGCACCTGAAGGCCAGCGGGGCCATGACGGTGGTCTTGAAAGACGCCATCAATCCCAACCTGGTGCAGACCCTGGAGAACTCCCCGGCCTTCGTTCACGGTGGGCCCTTCGCCAACATCGCGCATGGAGCGAACACCATCATCGCCACCCGGTTGGCCTTGAAGCTGGCCGACTACGTGGTGACGGAGGCCGGCTTTGGGGCGGACCTCGGAGCGGAGAAATTCATGGATCTCACCTCCCGTGTCGGTGGTTTTAAACCTGACGCCGTGGTCCTGGTGGCTACTGTCCGGGCCTTGAAGATGCACGGCGGCGTGGCGAAGGACAACCTGAAAGAAGAAAATCTGGAGGCGCTGGCCAGGGGCATGGCCAATCTGGAAAAACACATCGAGAATATAAATAAATTCGGGGTCCCGGCCGTAGTAGCCATCAATCGTTTCCCCACGGACACTGAGTCTGAACTGGCCCTGGTGGCCGAGAAGGTGGCGGCTATGGGTTCCGTGGTGGCCCTCTCCGAGGTTTGGGCTAAGGGTGGCGAGGGTGGTCTGGAGTTGGCCCAGAAGGTGCTGGAGACCATTGAGAAGAAGCCCACTCAATACAGGCCCCTTTATGAATGGGATTGGCCCATCAAGAAGAAAATCGAGACCATTGTCCGGGAGATCTACGGGGCCGACGGTGTCGTGTATACCAAAGAAGCTGATCGGGCCATTCGGCGTTTCACCAAGATGGGATTGGACAAGACCCCCATCATGATGGCCAAGACCCAGTACTCCCTCTCTGATGACCCCAACTTGCTGGGGCGGCCCACTGGTTTCAACGTCACGGTTCGCGATGTTCGGGCCTCAGCGGGAGCGGGCTTCCTGGTCGCTTTGACGGGCGAGATCATGACCATGCCCGGACTGCCCAAAGTGCCGGCAGCGGAGGCCATAGATATCTTCGAGGACGGGACCATCATCGGGCTCTTCTAGAACACCGTTGCGAGAGTGCTACGAAATTCGTTTTGAGGGGTTAACTCGCTCGAGGAAAGACGCCATAGTCTAGAAAAAGCGGGGGTTGTTACCTGGACAGCCCCCCTTCTTCATAGGAGAACCTGCCAGCAACTAGACTTTTTCATATAGATTTCAGTGGGACTTCACCTCAGGGCGTGCCTCTTTATCTTCCTTGACAAGCCCTGCCGCCTTTCTTAGAATAGGATTGATCGCCGGGACAGGTTTCCAATGAGGGGAAGGAACAAGGGATGTCAACAGAAGGACT
The DNA here is from genome assembly GCA_023475165.1 of Bacillota bacterium. GTDB lineage: Bacteria > Bacillota > Sulfobacillia > JAMCWA01 > JAMCWA01 > JAMCWA01. The sequence continues at coordinate 9,139 of JAMCWA010000014.1, forward strand.
TAGCCGCGACGAACTCGTCCGGGAAATCCAGCGCCTCAAGGAGGAGAGAGGGGCCATCATCCTGGCCCATGTTTATCAGAAGCCCGAGGTGCAGGATATCGCCGACTATGTGGGGGATTCCCTGGGACTGAGCCAGGAAGCGGCCAAAACCGGGGCCCGGGTGGTGGTCTTTTGCGGTGTCCATTTCATGGCGGAAACGGCGGCCATGCTTTCCCCGGAAAAGATTGTCCTTTTACCGGCGGCCAATGCTGGTTGTCCCATGGCGGATATGGCGGCGGCGGAAGAGGTGCGGCGGAAGAAGGAAGAGACCGGGGCCGTGGTCGTGGCCTACGTTAACACCAGCGCCGCTGTCAAGGCCGAGAGCGATTATTGCTGTACCTCGGCCAATGCCGCCCGGGTGCTGGCGGCTATTCCATCCGGGAAGCCCATCCTTTTCGTCCCCGACCGTCACCTGGGGGAGTTTGCCGCCCGGCGGGCTGAGCGAGAGGTCATCCTGTGGAACGGTTTTTGCCCGACCCACCACCGTCTCACCGCTGAGGATGTCCTGGCTGCCCGGGACGAGCATCCGGGAGCTCCTGTCCTCGTTCATCCCGAATGCCGGAGCGAAGTGGTGGAACTAGCTGACTATGTGGGCAGTACCAGTGGAATCATCAACTTTGTCCAAAGGAGCCAAGCCCGGGAATTCATCATCGGTACGGAGTCGGGTATCCTCCACCCTCTTCGGAAAGAAAACCCGGAGAAGGCCTTTTATCTGGCTTCAGACAAGCTGGTTTGTCCCAACATGAAAAGAACGACCCTCGAATTGGTCAAGCGGTCTTTGGAAACCTTAACTCCCCGTATCACGGTACCGGAAGAGATTCGCCGCCGGGCACAGGCGGCCCTGGGCCGAATGCTCGAAATCGGGCGGGGTTGAGAGGGGTGTTCTTGGCTGCCGGCTTCCATTATTCCCCAGGAGATCCCCATGCCACCTGCGGCGGCGCCACAAGGTTATGAAACAGCAGGAGGGTGGCGACGGGCGGGCGATTGCCGGCGGAGCGCTTTCACCGAGCCGGGCACCGCATCCGGCAAAGCGAGGCCCGAGAGGCCGGACGGCGGCACGGATGCTGCCGAGCGCAACCGAGCTAGGGACGGCGAGTTTGCGCGTTGCCGGCCGGAGGGCCGAACTGAGCCGCGATGCGGTCGGCGCAGGTGACCGAAAGCGAGGACGGCAACGCCCGCGCGGCGCCCTGGAAGTAGCTGGTTTGTTTCAGGGTAGAGTGCTGACGAACTGTGGTTTCAGGGAGGGGATTCCATGATTCCCCGTTACATAAGCAATTTCGATCTGACTGATATCCCCCGGCTCTACACCGATTTTCTCATCATCGGGACCGGCATCGCCGGGCTTTACACCGCCTTGAAGGCTTGCGACGGTGGCAAGGTGACCATCCTGACGAAACGTCGTCTGGAGGATAGTAATACTGACCTGGCCCAGGGAGGCATCGCCGCGGCCATTGGTACGGAAGACACGCCGCGCCTGCACCTCTCTGACACCCTGGAAGCCGGAGCCGGGTTGTGCGATCTGCCGGCGGTGGAGGTCCTAGTAAATGAGGGCCCGGATTGTGTCATGGAACTGGTGGAGATCGGAACACGCTTTGACCGGGTTGAAGGGCACCTGGCCCTTACCCGGGAGGGTGCCCACCGGCAGCGGCGGATCTTGCATGCCCGGGGAGATGCTACGGGTGAGGAGATCAGGCGGGCGCTCAGCGATCAGGTGACTCGACATCCAGAGATAGATGTCCATGAGGACATCTATCTCATCGATCTTTTGACGGAGGGGAACGCCTGCTACGGGGCGCTGGCCTGGGATTTGGCCCGGCAGCAGAAGGTAGCTTATCTGGCCCGCTCTACGGTGATCTCCACGGGAGGTGCCGGTCATCTCTACTTGAACACCACTAACCCGGGGGTGGCCACCGGTGATGGGATCGCTGCCGGCTTTCGGGCCGGGGCCCGTTTGGCCGACCTGGAGTTCATTCAGTTTCACCCGACTGCCCTTTACCATGAGGACAACCCCAAGTTCCTGGTGTCCGAAGCTGTCCGCGGCGAAGGGGCCATTTTGCGGAACCGGCTGGGCGAACGGTTCATGGAAAGATACCACCCGATGGCCGACCTGGCTCCGCGCGATGTGGTGGCGCGGGCCATCGTCGACGAATTGCGGCAGACGGGAGAACCCTGCGTTTTCTTGGATACCAAGAAGCTTCCGGTACCTTTCCAGGAGCGGTTCCCCACCATCTACCAACACTGCCTGCAGGTAGGAATTGACCCGAGCCGGGATTGGATTCCGGTGGCTCCGGCCGCCCACTACATCATGGGTGGTGTTAGAACCGATGCCGACGGTCAGACCAACCTGACAAATCTATTTGCCTGCGGAGAAGCTGCCTGTACGGGGGTGCACGGCGCTAACCGGCTGGCCAGCAACTCCCTACTGGAGGGGCTGGTCTTTGGTAAGAGGATTGCTACCAGGATGAAGAAAAAGAGGGACGACGTTTCTTTACGAGAACTCCATCGATTTTCCAGCCGAAGCCGGGGGCTGGGCGAGCCAAGCGGTTCCCTAACGCAACAGGCTGTCCAGTGGAGGCAAAGGCTGCAGACCATCATGTGGCAGGACGTGGGAATCCTCCGAGATGGCCAGGGTCTGTCAAGGGCCAAAGAGACCATCAGGGGACTGGTGGAGGGTTCTTTGGGCTATGAACTGGGGGGGGGTAGCCGCCTGGGAGATGGCCAACCTGATCACCCTCGGTGAACTGGTAACCATGGCCGCCCTGGCCAGGGAGGAGAGTCGGGGAGCCCATTACCGGAGCGATTTTCCCCAGCGGGAAGATGAACTCTGGCAGAAGCACATCTTCCTGCGCCGGGAAGAGGGGGTGCCGGTCCTGGAATGGTAGTCAGTTCGTCAGCGGTCTCCTAGGAGAGTGCTGACGAACTACGTTTTGAGTGGTTTACCCGATAGTGGAACCGCAAGGGCGAAAGCGCTCGAAAATGCCCAGATGCAAGGAGCGACAAGGCTCCGAGGCGAGGCGTACTAGGTGGTACGTTGAGCGAGGAGCCGCCGGAGCGACAATCGGCAAAGGTAACGCCCCTCTTATAAAAAGGTTCTTTCTTGCAGATTGCGCCACACCGCAGATGGGGGTTTTTCAGCGGGTCTGCTAGGCCGGGGAGCACCATAGGAAAAGGCTTCGGAGGAAGAGGAGATAGACCATGCTCAATCGGATCGAACTACTTGACCTTGTCCACCGGGCCTTGCGGGAGGACATCGGGACGGGTGACATCACCACCGAGGCGACCATTCCGGCGGGGGCCACCGCGCGCGGGGTCATACTGGCCCGGGCGACCGGGGTGGTGGCTGGTCTGGAAGTGGTCCGGCTGGTTTTTTCGGAATTGGATCGGGGCCTAACCGTTATAAGCAAAAAGCAGGATGGCGAAGCCGTCAGTCCGGGAGATATCATCGCTGAGATTAGCGGGCCAGCCCGTCCCCTGTTGATGGGAGAGCGAGTGGCCCTCAACTTCCTCCAGCGTCTTTCCGGTATCGCCACGGCCACCCATAAACTGGTCGAACTGGTTCGCGGTTACCCGATAAAGGTGGTTGACACCCGCAAGACGACCCCTGGGTTAAGAGCACTGGAGAAATATGCCGTCCGCACCGGGGGCGGACACAACCATCGTTTTGGTCTTTATGACGCCGTCCTTATCAAAGACAACCATATTGCCGTCGCCGGAGGGATTGGTCCGGCTGTGACGGCGGCCCGGCGCCGGGCCCCCCACACGGTGACCATTGAGGTCGAGGTGGAGAATCTGGAGCAACTGGAAGAAGCCCTGACGGCGGGAGCGGACCTGATCATGCTGGACAATATGGACCCCGCCACCATGCGGGAGGCTGTCCGCCGGGCCAGACTGAGGACGATGACAGGGAGACCGGTGCGACTGGAGGCTTCCGGAGGCGTCAGGGCGGAGAATATCGTGGCCATTGCCGAAACGGGGGTCGACCTCATCTCCGTAGGCTACCTGACTCATTCCGCTCCGTCCCTCGATTTTAGCTTGGAATTGGATCTGGGCCGAAACAAATGAATGACAAGCGAGCAGATCCCTCTGATGAGGATAACCAGACTTGGAAAATAGCCAGATACCTTGAAGCGCACAGCGAGGAATGGGTGTCCGGCGAAGAACTGAGCCGCCAACTGGGGGTTTCCCGAACTTCCATTTGGAAGCACATCGAGAACTTGCGGCGTCAGGGCTTGATCATTGATGGCCAAACCCGGCGTGGGTACCGTATTGTTGATAACCGGGACTGCCTGGCGCCCCACGAGGTGGAAAAGGATCTTAAGACACATTGGCTGGGAAGGATACTTCGCTATTACCTTACCGTCGGTTCCACCAACCAGGTGGCTAAGGCCCTGGCCCTCACCCACCCTGAAGAAGGGATCGTGGCGGTGGCTGAAGAACAGACGGCAGGGCGGGGACGCCGCGGACGGGAATGGCTTTCTCCGGCGGGAAAGGGACTTTGGTTTTCCGTAGTCCTGCGTCCGGGTCTGGCGTCGGCGGAAATCCCCCGTCTGACTCTGGTGGTGGCGGTGGCCGCCGCCCGGGCCATTGAGCGGGTGACGGGCCTGCGGATTAGCATCAAATGGCCCAACGACCTGGAATTCAACAGTTATAAAATGGGCGGCATCCTGACGGAGATGGCCGGGGAGGCCGACCATATTGATTACATCGTTGTTGGCATAGGAGTTAACGTCAACTTGCAGCAGGAGGAGTTCCCGCCCGAGATGCGGCAACGGGCATCCTCCCTGGCGGTGGCTGCCGGAAAGAGGATCCCCCGGCGTCCTCTTTTCTTGGCTATCCTGACTGAACTAGAGGGATGCTATGGTGACTTTCTAAAGGGTGGCTTTCCTGGCCTTTTGGATGAATGGAGGGAGCGCTCCTCCACCCTGGGCAAGAAAGTCAATGTCTATCTACCTGGGAGGAAGGTGGAAGGGACGGCCCTGGACGTGGACGACGACGGGGCCCTGCTGGTCGAGCTGGACGGCGGCGGCACCCAGAGGTTCCTCGCTGGGGAGGTTACCCTGCGCGAGTTTCCGGCGCCCAGGGAATGACCAGGAATCCTAGGAGACCGCTGAAAAACCCTATCTGCGTGTCAGGCGGGCTTCCGCCCGCCTCCGCTAGGGGGGCACGTCCCCCCTTCGGCGGCACCTACGGTGCCTAAGCACCCTTAATGCCTGGGGGAGTCCCTTCCCCAGACCCCCCGGCGGCTGAGGTGCCGTCCGGCGACTCCTCGCTCACCGTACCACTTAGTACACCCCGCTTCGGAGTCTTGTCGCTCCTAGCATCCGGGCTGATTTGAGCGGCCTTGGCCTTGCGATCGGGCCAAAGCCGCCAGAAGCACGATCGCCGCGAAGCGCAGCAGAGACTAGGGCGGCTTTGCTCGGGCGGGTTAACCACTCAAAACGCAGTTCGTCAGCACTCCCCTGGGGAACGTTCCTTCTCTCCAAACCCGAACCTCTACCCTGGAGATAAGGTTTCCTGGCCGAGTGTTGTCCCGGCTCACTCCGGCGCTCCGCAAGTCGTTCGCCTGGGACAATCACCTTCCCGCGGCCGTTTTCATCATCTGCTGGTGCCGCTGGCGGCATGGGGGTTTACCATGAAACAAACCAATTAACTCCACGGCGCCGCTCGGGCGTTGCCGTCCTCGCTTTCGGTCACCTGCGCCGACCGCAGCGCAGCTCATCTTCAGCCCTCTGTCCGGCACCGCGGATTGGAGAGATTGTCAACCAAAGATCATACTGGAAAGGTTGACAATACGCCATAGCGGTGGTATATTTGATCCGTTGGCGTTTGCTCTTTCCGAGCGCGCAGTCCAGTTTGACCGCCTCGGCTTCAGCCAAGTGCAACACAACGGGGGAGTTGATGACTTGAGAACATACGACGTGATCCTGGCGGGATTGTTCGCTGCCCTGACCGCTGTGGGAGCCAGGCTATCCCTGGTTCTTCCCGCTGTGACGGGTGTCCCCTTCAGTTTGCAGGTTCTCTTTGTCTTGCTTTCCGGGGCGCTGTTGGGCCCGGTGGCGGGAGCCGTCAGCCAGCTGAGCTATCTCTTGCTCGGGGCGATGGGGTTGCCCGTCTTTGCCCGGGGAACGGCGGGCCTGGGAATCCTGCTCGGGCCGACAGGGGGCTATCTCCTCTCTTACCCCCTGGCTGCCTTTCTGGTAGGCTGGGTGTCTCACCGCCGGGCGGCACCTGGGCGAGGCGGAAGATATTGGTTCTCGGACGCGGGACGGTGGGGCGGGTTTCTTGCCCTATTCTCGGGTATGGCGGCGGCCCTGGCAGTAATCTACTCCCTGGGCCTGGCCCAATTCCTGCATTATTCCTTCTCTCAGGGGAAGGCCATGGGGATGAAAGAAGCCCTGGCGCTGACGGTACTGCCTTTTATTGGTTTTGATCTGGGTAAAGCCCTACTTGCCGCCTGGTTAGCCCGGCGTATCCGGCGAGCCTTGGGTGCCCGCCACTCAAACTAACTTTCCGCCGCCTTGCGGCAGGAATTTGGGCTGTTTGGATGAATATATTATCTTGGAGAAACCCTGAGCTGCGCTTTAGCGGGGCCGTTGCAGCGGCCGGAGCTGCCATCAAAAGCAAGGATTTTTTCTTGCCGGAGGCGGACTGCGGCTGCTCCCGGTTGGTCGAGAGCCAGGTAGTTTCTTGCCAGCGGTGGCCGAATCCGTAGGGGCCTGAGCCCTCCTCAGAAAAGCGGCTCAGAGTTCCAGACGGTTGCCGATGACGGCGCCTGCCGCTTACCAGAAAACGTCCGGCATCCCTAAGGAGCTGGAACGGAGGTGCAATGGAAGAATGAAAATGACGGTCCGTGAAATCGTGGTGGCCGGGCTTCTTGGTGGTCTGGCCATCGTCTTGGGACTCACCCCGCTCGGTTTCATCCCCGTACCCACCCCGGCCGGGGCTGCCACCACCATGCATATCCCGGCTATCATCGCTGGGATCATCGAGGGTCCCCTGGTGGGCGCTCTGGTTGGCCTCATCTTTGGACTCTACAGCTTCTTTCGAGCAACCATACCTCTTTTCAAGGATCCGTTGGTGGCCATTGGCCCCCGGGTCCTCATTGGCGTCTTGGCCTACTACGCCTTCACCCTGGCCCGGGGTAAGCCGGCCCGGCCGATAGCGGCGGCGGCGGTGGGCCTAATTCTCATCCATACCACCTGGACTGCGGGCAACCAGTTGAACCAGTTGGTGGCGTCCGGAAAGGCGACGGCTTTCGCCCAATCCCTTCATGGGCTAACCAGTTCTCCTCTGGCCCTCCTGGTTTTAGCGCTCTTGCTGGGTGGGGGATTGGGTTACCTGGTTTACATTCTTTTAGGCGATGAAAGCGCTCCGGCGGCGGTGGGGGCCATTGTGGGGACCCTAACCAACACGGTAGGCGTCCTGGGGATGGCCGTATATCGTGGCTATCTTCCGGCCAAAGCCGCTTGGGCGGTGGGTATTCTCCACGGCCTGCCCGAGATCCTGGTGGCGGCGGTTCTTCTCATGCTCCTGTATAAGCCGTTGAAGCAGGCCGTCCGGAGATAAGCGGGGGTTTTTTGCCCCGAAGCGCTCCAGCCGGGATAGGGGACGCCCCGGGTCTCCCCGACCAGGACCTGGGAACCCTCTCTCTTCTCCGACAGCGGGCTGGGATGAACCTGTTGCGACCAGCGGCATGGCCGTCCAATGCTAAGTATTGTTAAGTATTAAGGGACGGTTTACCCGGTACCGCCCATATGAGTCAGCGGCAGGCGTGGGGCAGCGGAAAGATTCGTTTTCGAGGTGATTGACAACATGTTCCTGGCCATCGATGTTGGCAATACCAATATCGTTTTGGGTGTCTACCGGGGAAAAGAACTGATCATGCACTGGCGGATTGCCACGGAGTGGCAGAGGACCGTGGATGAATACGGGCTCCTGTTGCACCACCTCCTCTCCTATGAAGGCATCAACCAGCGAGACATCAGCGCTATCGCCATTTCCTCCGTGGTGCCCCCCCTCACCCCGACTTTGGAGGAGACCTGCGAGAAGTATCTTAAGGTCACTCCGCTAGTAGTGGGTCCAGGCGTCAAGACGGGGATGGATATCCGTTATGAGAATCCCCGGGAGGTGGGGGCGGACCGGATCGTCAATGCCGTGGGGGCGTATGAGACCTATGGCGGTCCCTTGATCGTGGTGGATTTCGGGACAGCTACCACCTTTGACGCCATCTCCGCTCGTGGCGAATACCTGGGCGGAGCCATTGCGCCGGGCATCGGCATCTCCACGGAGGCGCTCTTTGAGCGGGCAGCCAAGCTGCCCCGAATTGAGCTGGTTCGACCTAAGAACGTCATCGGCAAGAATACCGTGGCCAGCATGCAGGCCGGGATCGTTTTTGGCTTTGTTGGTCAGGTGGATGAACTGGTCCGGCGCCTGCGCCAGGAACTGGGCGAGGAGACCTTCGTGGTAGCCACCGGTGGTCTGGCCACGCTCATCGCCGGGGAATCAGCCACTATTCAGAAGGTGGACCCCTTCCTGACCCTGGAGGGGCTGCGCATCATCAATGAGAGGAACCAGCCGGAAGGGAAATGACCAAAAGACACCGCTCATCACGCCCGGTCGGCGAAAGGGGATTGATCATGCCCAAGACGCACCAGGCCTTTTGTACAGTCTACCATCGGGGCCAGGAGGTCGGCTCCCGGGTAATCTGGGCGGTGGGCTTTTGGTCGCGCCTGCGGGGACTGCTGGGTCGCCTCCACCTGGCCGCCGGGGAGGGTTGCTTCCTGCTCCCGGCCTCCAGCGTACATATGATGGGAATGCTGTTTCCCATCGACGTCGTGTTCCTGGACAAAGAGAATAGGGTCATCAAAATGGCCCCGCACCTGTCGCCCTGGTTTGGTCTGGCCTGGGCCCGTGGGGCACGAGCCGTTCTAGAGCTTCCGGTGGGAACTATTCAGAAGTATGGGATTGAGCTGGGGGAGCGACTGGAGGTAAAGGGACCTATTTAGGTGACCGGCGGAAAAGTCGTTTATTGCGTTGTAACTGCCGCTTCCCGCCCAGCGCACATCAACTAGTAGACTGCTGAAGAACTGCGTTGTGAGTGGTAAACCCGCCCGAGTTACCGCCAGGACAAGACCTCAAATCAGCCCAGATGCCGGGAGCGACAAGGCTCCGAAGCGAGGCGTACTGGGCGGTACGCTGACTGAGGAGCCGCCGGAGCGACAATCGGCAATGGTAACGACCCTTTAATAAAAAGGTTCTTTCTTGCCGATTGCGCAACGCAGATGGGGGTTTTTCAGCGGTCTACCTTGAAACAAACCAGCTACTTCCAGGGCACCGCTGCTGTTTCATTACTTTTTGGTGCCGCCAGAAGGTGGCATGGGGATCTCCTAGGCCTGCTCTCAAAGCTTGGCCCCGCCAGGACATCCATCCCGAACAGCGGCTTGTATCTGGTGGACAAACATTATATTTTCCCTCCACACTAGAAGGACTTTACCCTCGTCACGGCGAATATTCCCTCGGATCGCAGAATAAATTCCACTGGGGCCGGGGAGAGTATCCCGCCGAGAGGGGTTGAAGCATGGGCAAAATGAAGGCCATTGTCAAAGAACAACCGGGACTGGGGGCGGTATGGAGAGAGGTACCAATCCCTGAGGTGGGCCACGAGGACATCCTGGTCAAGGTTGAGGCGGCTTCCATTTGCGGGAGCGATGTGCACATCTATAACTGGGACCCCTGGAGCCAGCAACGGGTCAAACCGCCCATGATCATGGGGCATGAGTTCTCCGGCCAAGTGGTAGAAATAGGCCAGGCCGTACGTGGCATTAAGATTGGCGATTTCGTCTCCGCCGAGACTCATATCGTCTGCGGGCACTGCTACCAGTGCCGGACGGGCAGCTCTCACGTCTGCCAGGACATGAAAATATTGGGCGTGGACCGGGATGGCGCCTTTGCCGAGTATATCGCTATCCCCGCCGTGAACGCCGTTCCCACCAGTCGCTCCGTCCCACCCGAGGTGGCCGCCATCCAGGAGCCCCTGGGCAATGCCGTTCATACTGTTTTGGCGGGCGAGGTGGCCGGAAGGCGGGTCGCGGTCTTTGGTTGTGGGCCCGTGGGCGCGCTGGCCGTGGGTGTGGCCAAGGCTGCTGGCGCCACGGCGGTGTATGCCATTGACATCAATGATTATCGGTTGGAACTGGCCAAGAAAATGGGGGCCAACCTGACCCTAAATCCCCAAAGGGATGACGTGGTGACAACCCTGCGCGAGCTGGCGGTCGACCGCGGCGGAGTGGACGTTTTTCTCGAGATGTCGGGCAGTCCTCAGGCGGTCCAGCAAGGGCTGGCTGCCCTGCGTAATGGCGGGCGGGCCAGCATCCTGGGCGTGTATTCCCGCCCCGTTGAGATTGACTGGACCAACGATATCGTTTTCAAGGGGGTCCAGCTTCAGGGGATCACCGGTCGGAGGATGTTTGAGACCTGGTACACCGCCGAGGCCCTTTTATCCTCGGGGGCCCTGGATGTGACCCCGCTCATCACCCACCGCTTGGCCATGGAGGACTACGAGACGGGTTTTGAAGCCATGCGGACGGGCAATACGGGGAAGGTGGTCCTGTTCCCCCGGGGGAGCCGGTAGGCAACCAGGTCGCGGCAAGACTCGTGGTGCCGGAAAGACTCGAATACTTGGGAGGGATTTTGATGAATAAGCTGGCCTTCTTGCAGGAGGATTTGGACGAGCTCAAGAGGCAGGGCCTTTACCGGGATTTGCGTGTGGTGGACGGGGAGCAGAAGGCGAGGTGCGTCATTGACGGGAAAGAGGTCATCAACCTCTCCTCCAACAATTACCTGGGCCTTACCACCCACCCGCGCCTACGGCAGGCGGCCATGGCCGCAGTGGAGAAGTTTGGGGTCGGCTCGGGGGCGGTGCGGACCATCATCGGGACTATGTCCATGCACCAGGAGCTGGAGGAGAAGATCGCCCGTTTCAAGCATACCGAGGCCGCCCTGGTCTTCCAATCGGGCTTCACCACCAATACCGGTGTGATACCGGCGGTGGTGGGGAAAGACGATGTCGTCATCAGTGACGAACTGAACCATGCCAGCATCATTGATGGGTGTCGCCTGAGCCGGGCTGATATCAAGCGCTTCCCCCATCGGGACATGGACGGGCTGAAGAAGGCCCTGGAGGAGAGCCAGGGCTACCGTCGGAAACTGGTCATCACCGACGGGGTATTCAGTATGGATGGAGACATTGCCCCCCTTCCGGACATCGTCGATCTGGCCGAGCGCTACGGCGCCATGACCATGGTCGACGACGCCCATGCCAGTGGGGTGCTCGGTCGGAATGGACGGGGGACCGTCGACCACTTTGACCTGCACGGGCGTGTGGATATCCAGGTCGGGACCCTGTCCAAGGCCATCGGCGTCCTGGGCGGGTACGTGGCCGGTCCCATGGTCCTGCGGCAATGGTTGATTCAGCGGGCCAGGCCCTTCCTTTTCAGTACGTCTCATCCACCAGCCGTTACGGCCGCTTGCCTGGCCGCCTTTGACCTTCTCTTGGAAGAACCGCAGCTGATCGATAGACTCTGGGAGAATGCCCGCTATTTCAAGGCCGGGCTGCGCGAATTGGGCTTTGACACGGGGGCCAGCGAAACCCCCATTACGCCGGTGATTATCGGCGAAGGAGCCCTGACCATGCGCTTTTCCGACCGCCTTTTTGAAGAGGGGGTTTTTGCCCAGGGGATCGCTTATCCCACAGTGCCTCCGGAAAAGTCCCGAGTCCGCACTATCGTTGCCGCCAGCCACACCCGAAAGGACCTGGATGAGGCCCTGGAGATCTTCGCCCGGGTGGGCCGCGAGTTGAAGATAATCTGAGGGCTGCCTGAGATGGGTTGTCTTGGCTACGGGGTATACGAGGCTACAGTCGCGCCCACCGCAATCCGGTTACGCCAGGCCCGAGTTCCTAGGCGACGATCCACCAGCCTGTCTTAGCAGTTGGGAGACGTGGCCGGACAACCAGCCGTGCCGGGGCCGAGTTCCCGCGCCAAAATGGACGTGGCTGACGGCACCTCCCTGGCCGGTGACCAGGAGACTGCCGACAAACCGGGTTTTGAGTGGCCAGCTCAGATGGAGCTCTCCGTTTTACGGAGGGCGATTTTCTTTTTATCGGTGGATGTCTAGAAGGATTTTCCCGCGGGACCGAGAATAGAATGGATATCAGGTATATTGTATACCGAACATGACAAGGGGGTTCTTCCGGCCTTATGTCGTTAGATGATTTACGTCTGAGCGATTTCAAGACTATGCAGCAGTCCGTTTTCGAGAAGTTGCGGGAGGCCATCCTGGCCGGCCATTTTCGCCCGGGACAGCGCCTGGTGGAGAGGGAACTGGCGCAGGCTATGCAGATCAGCCGGACGCCCATCCGGGAAGCCCTGCGAAAGTTGGAGGAGGAGAAACTGGTAACGAACATTCCTTACCGGGGGGTCTTCGTCTCGGAGGTGACGGCTGAGACAGCCGCAGAGGTGTACCAGGTCAGGATGGCGCTGGAAGGCTTGGCCGCGGCCCTGGCCGCTGAAAAGGCTGCGCCAGAGGACCTGGCTCTCCTCCGGGGAATAATGGTTGACCTGGAGAAGGCGTCAGAAAAAGGGCATTTGGACGAGCTTATTGAAGGAAACAATCGCTTTCACGCCACCATTGCCAAATTGGCCGGGAATCAGGTCCTCCGGGAAATCCTGCAGACTCTTCAGGCCAATATCGGCCTCCTCCGGGTGACATCGCTGTCGGTTCCCGGGCGTCCTGAGGCGACTTTGGAGGAACACTGGGGCATCTATGAGGCCATTGCCGCCCAAGATGTGACTCGGGCGAGGGAACTGGCTGCCGAACACGTCCGGCGGGCCGGCGAGGCGGCGGGAAAGGAACTGACCAAAAGAGGGGAAGAGGGCTAGGAGAGCGCTGAAAAGCCCCCATCTGCGGTGTGGCGCAATCGGCAAGAAGGAACCTTTTTTGCAAAGGGGCGTTACTACTGCAGATTGTCGCTCCGGCGGCTCCTCGCTCAACGCACCACTAAGCACGCCTTGCTTCGGAGCCTTGTCGCTCCTTGCATCTGAGCTGATTTGAGGTCTCGCCCTTACGATTGGGCTAAAGCCGCCGGAAGTACGATCGCCATCAAGCGCTCTACAGACTATGGCGGCTTTTCCCGGGCGGGTTAACCACGCAAAACGCAGTTCGTCAGCACTCTCCCGGGAGACCGCTGAAAAAACCACTCTTGCCGTCGCCCAAGGGGGGATAGAATTGGTCAGGATCAATCCTGAGAAATGCCGAGCCTGCGGGGTCTGTTTGGATTACTGCCCACTTGAGGCCATCAGCCTGGTTCCCAGTGGACCGGCGGCAGACGTCTTTTCTGAGACGACGGTAGTGCGGGAACCCTCGGGTGGCTCTCCTGGTAAGGAGTTTCGGGAGGTGACGGCCGGGGAACAGGGGGGCGTGGTGCTCTTTCTCACCGCCGGGCCCCTGCCGGACACTAGCCGCCAGCTCCGCTCCCGTGTCGCCTACATTGATCCGTCTCTCTGCGTTCAATGCTGGGTTTGCCTGCGCCAAAGGGTTTGCTCTTTTGGGGCGATCGAGGCCACTTTCCCCGAGGATTTCTATCACCTCTTTCAACACGTCATCAGCGATCCGGTGGAGACGACGGCGGAGACCGGGGTTCCGGGGCGGGGGACGGAAGAGGCCAAGACCAACGATGTCAGCGGCCGTTACCGTCGGGGTGAAGTGGGCGTGGCCATCGATATGGGGCGACCCGGGCTGGGGTGCCGTCTCCGGGACGTGGAGAAGGTGGCCATGGCCGTGGCGGCGGCCGGTCTGGTCCTGGAAGGACCGGAGCACACCCCCTTAGCCAAGCTGATGGCTGATCTTAAGACGGGGCGAATCCAGGAAGCCAGCCGGGATCTGCGCGTCCTATCGGTCATCATTGAAGGGAAGTGCTCGGAGGGGAAGCTGCCTGCGGTCTTAACCGCCCTGCGCCGGGTGGAGACGGAGATCGAGACAGTCTTCACCCTGGGTCTAGTGTCTCGGGTGGAAGCTGATGGGACCGCTCCTCTTCTGGCCATTCTGGAGCGCCTGGGGTTTCCCCGCCCATTACGTGGGAAGGTTAACGTGGGGCTGGGAAGGCCGCCAGCCGCGGAGACTTAACGTCTCTTACATATTTCAAGTATTTCAACACCAGTACATCACGCCTTTTTGTGTCCTGTAACCGCGACTTAACGTCTCTTACATATTTCAACTATTTCAACTGTGCTTAGTTCCGAAGACCCAAGGCGAAAGGAGGCAAACCTGGGCGGGAGGGAACGCGAGACCCGACGCCAGGCTGATCACTATGACCCATTCCCTCCACCGTTTTGGCGAGCGGGATTCCCTCCGGGGGGACTTCGTCTGGCTCAGCTACCAGACCAAAGGCATCAATGACCGGGACCTGACCCCCATCATGCAAGAGATCGTAGCCATTGCCGAAAAAGCAGGCAGTGTCAATTGGGGGGACATCAAGACGGGTTCCATCCTGGCGGTCCAACCGGAGGAGATCAAGACCAGACTAAAAGATAGTTCTCGCATTCGCGGTGTCTTTACCTCGCGGCAACAAGTGGTGAACTTCCTGGAGGCGATGAAAGAGAAGGATTTCGGCCAGTCGGTGGTCATCAGCGGGCTCCTGGAGGAGGTTCTTCCGGCCTGCCAGGAAGCGGGGGTGATCCCGCACACCGTCAACTTCGCCCTGGGGATCTGGGGCAGGAAAGAGCTTCTGCCGGAGGAGGACATCCTGGCCGTCACCAGCATGTGCGGGCACCATATGATCTCGCCAAACCTGGTCCGGACTTTACGGGAGAGGGTACGAGCGGGGAGAATTTCCGCGGATAAGGCCGCCCGTGCCCTGGGACGGCTCTGCCCCTGCGGCATCTTCAACCAGGAAAGGGCCCGGCGGCTGTTGGAGGGGTAGGGACCTGCGCCGGAAAATAGGCGGCGGTGGTTGCTATACCGAAAACCTCGTTGAAAGTGTCTCGCCTGCCAGCAATGTTACTCCGGTACCAATTCGGTGGCTAGCTGTGGTTTCTAAGAAATATGATGTTTTCAAGCACAATGACTTCCGGAAAGTCAATTTTGGACCAAGCCAGGTCGTTGCCAGTCGCTCCAAGAGGCGATATAATAGATTTGTTATCTCACAAAATAGCCATTTTCAGAGAGTAAGTGAAACTTATGTCTAGTGATAATGTTGTTTCAATATTGGAGCAAACCTGCCGTTCATTGCCGGGAGTAACTGCTGTATACTTGTTTGGTTCCTACCTGGAAAACAGGGAAAAGGCAAGAGATATCGATTTGGCTGTTTTACTGGCAACAACCGCCAAGAGCCAGGTGGACCTATTTATGGATCTTTATGCACCACTGGCAAAGGAGTCTGGGGGGCTAGAAGTCGATTTGATGTTTCTGAATTCCGCCTCTTTGCCGATACGCTTTGAAGTTGTCTCCACGGGGAAACTTGTTTATTGCTCAGACACAGACCGGCTTACTGATTTCTTAGAGGATATCTCCCGTGAGTATATGGACTTCAGGTTTCATCTGGAAATGGGAAGAAAGGAGCTATACCAGGCACTAAAGGAGGATTCCACCGTTGTACAACCGGGCACTTATTGACGAAAGAATAAGCATCATCAGTAGTTCCATAAAAAGGCTGAGCCTTCTAGCTCAACTACCGCGAGAAAAGTTCTGTCGTGACGAGGACGCAATTGATATTGCCGAAAATCGGCTGCGCCGGGCCCTTGAGGCGGTATTTGATCTAGGGCGACATCTTGTAGTCAAGGCGGGATGGGGTATACCCCATGACTACCGCTCAGTCATCGACCTTTTGGCCCAGTCGAAGGTTCTACCGGCAGACTTTGCTCAAAGAATAGTCGGAATGGCGGGTTACCGGAATCGCTTGATCCATGACTACAACAAAATCACTCCGGAAGAACTTTACGAGATTGTTCAAACCAGGTTAACTGATTTCGAGTCGTTTCAGCGGTATGTTGTGGAATTCTTGGAGCAGCCCTAGTTCATCTGGGGGGGCTAGTGATCGACCTGAGTGCATTAGTAAAGCGCGGCCTACCACGTTAGAGGATCGGTTACCATCCGCAGGCACCTGGCCGAACTGCGTCCCCTTGGTCAGGAGATGCTGGAGCTTTGCAAGGCCGTGGGAAGGTATACCGTCTAGGTGGCCTAGGCCAAAGGCACCCTCGATGACCGGGGAGCAGCGGAATTATTTCACTGGCTGCAAAAAGAACAGTAGCTCGCCAAGAGCCTTCCCTGCCGCCAACAGCACCATCGCCAACAGGGCCGTCGTCAACGCTATCTCGGGCGCGCTGATCACGCAAAACGCAGTTCGTCAGCAGTCTCCCAGTACCGCTTCTAACGCGGGCCAAAGCCATCGAACATGAGGGAGGGGCTTTTGGCCCCTCCCGTTTTCGGTGCCGTGATGCCTCACTTGTCCGTCAGCCGCAGGAACTCCTCCAAATCGGCCAAGGCGGTATCGATAGATTCTTGCCAGAAAGCGGCCTTGGTCAGATCCGCCCCCAGATGATGCAGGGCCAGATCCTCCACCCGCATCCGGCCGGTATCGCGCAGGAGCTCCACGTATCTATCGGCGAAAGCAGGCCCTTCCTCGCGCGCCCTGGTATACACCCCGGTGCTGAAAAGGAAGCCAAAGGTGTAAGGGAAGTTGTAGAAGGGGGTATTGGTGCTATAAAAATGGAGCTTTGACGCCCAAAAATGAGGATGGTAAACCCCCAGGGCGTCCTGGAAGGCTTCCTTTTGGGCGTTGACCATTAGCTCGTTTAAGGCCGGTACCCCCAGGGGCCCCCTCTGGCGCGCCTCGTAGAAACGGGTTTCGAAGAGGAAGCGGGACTGGATGTTCATGAGCAGGGAGGCGCTGTCGGCCAGCCTATCTTCGATCAAGAAGAGGCGCTCGTTTTCATCCTTGGCCTGTTTGGTCGCTGCATCAGACACGATGAGCTGGGCAAAAGTGGACGCTGTCTCCGCCACATTCATGGCGTATTGTTGCGCCAATGGCGGCAGGTCGTTCATGACATGCTGGTGGTAAGCATGACCCAGTTCATGGGCCAGGGTGCTCAGGTTGCCAATGGTTCCGGAGAAGGTGACGAAGATCCGGGACTGCCGGCTGGCGGGGAAAGAAGTGCAAAAGCCACCGGGCCGCTTGCCGGGGCGGTCCTCCGCCTCGATCCAGCGCTGGGCAAAGGCCTTGGCGGCAAACTGGGCCAGCCTGGGATCAAAACGACCGAACTGCTCCACGATGAAATTAGCGGCCTCGTCATAGGTGAATTTGGTTTCCGACCGGCCGATAGGGGCGGAAACGTCCGGCCAACTCAGTTGGTCAAGGCCGAGCAGCTTCTGCTTCCGTTTCAGGTAGGTCACCAGGCGCTCTTTATTCTGATTGACGGCGTTCCACATGGCCTCCAGGGTCTCCCGGGACATGCGGTTGATCTCCAGGGGCTCTTTTAGGGGAGAATCCCAACCCCGCCGGTGGTAGAGATTGAGCCGGAAGCCAGCCAGGTGGTTGAGGGCGCTGGCACAAAACTCGGCCACGTCGCCCCAGGCGGCTTCCCAGTTGGCCATGACCTGTTGGCGGACCGCCGGGTCGGGGCTGGACATGCGGTTGGCCGCCTGTCCCGGCGAGACCTGGACGGTCTTGCCGTTTTCCGGTACCGGAATGCTCATTCGCCCCACCACCGTGTCGTAAAGCTCCGACCAACCGTGGTAACCGTCGACGGCCAGGTCATTGGCCAGGGTTTCCAGGTCGGGGGAGAGCTTTTCCCTGGCGCGGCGACGACGCTCTTGGAGGTTGAAGGCCAGGGGCCGGAGCTCACCGCCGGCCAGAAGCCCCTCCCACTCCGCTTCCGGAATCTTCAGGAGTTGTTCGTCCATAATGGTCAGGGCCGAAGCATAGTTGGCCTGGATCTGTTTTACCCTGCTCCCCAGAAGCCGCGCCTTGTAGTCCTTGACATTTTGGGCATTGAGGCAGGTGACGAAGGCAGCGGCTTGTCGCAGGCGGATGACCAAGTCTTGAACAATGGCCAGGCGACGAGACCAGAGGGGTATACCGGCCTCGCCGGACGGGGTGCTCACGTCTTGGGTCAAGGCGCCAATGTCTCTCTCCAGGGCTTCAAGGTAGGCAGCATACTCCGACGATTCGCTGCCGCCGGGGAAAAGGGCGTCCAGATTCCAGGTTTGGTTTAGCTCTTTCAGCATCGAGTTCACCTTTCTTTGCTTATGATGTTGGGACGGGATGCTCATCCCAGTCAATTCTAACCCATAATTGCTGCTTTAGAAAGCAGTACGCCCAAAGTCCTCAGCCGCTACCTCTGACCCGCGACAATACCGGACCTGAGTCCAGGAGATCCAGGTCGCGAAGACCGGCGGGAAAATTCCTCGGGGAATGGTTCCAGGGAAAGGATTTTCACAAATCGCGTCGAATTATATCATCGACCAATCTCGATCGGGTTTGACGAGCTAGACGAGCCTTCTTGGGGGGTGGCCTACAACGCGACCCTATGACATTATCTTGAAAAAGAGAAACGGCGGTGCCCTGAGTCGCGAAGAGATTTATTCCACGGTGCATGGATTTGTCCGCGGCGAGATCCCCGACTATCAGATGGCGGCCCTGCTCATGGCCATCTATTTTCGCGGGATGGAACCCCGGGAGGTCTCCGACCTGACCATGGCCATGGTGGATTCCGGGGAAAGGGTGGACCTGAGCTCCGTACCCGGAGTAAAGGTTGATAAGCACAGCACCGGCGGGGTGGGGGACAAGACCACACTGGTTTTGGCCCCCCTGGTGGCGGCGGCGGGTATCCCGGTGGCCAAGATGTCGGGGCGGGGCCTGGGCCACACCGGGGGTACACTGGATAAGCTGGAGTCCATCCCCGGGTTTCGGGTGGGCTTAAGCCCGCAAGAGTTCCTGGACAATGTCCGCCGCATCGGCCTGGCGGTCGTAGGTCAGACCGGGCGATTGGTACCGGCGGACGGCAAGCTGTATGCCTTGCGGGATGTGACGGCTACGGTCGACAGTCTGCCCCTGATCGCCTCCAGCATCATGAGCAAAAAGATCGCCGGGGGGGCGCAGGCCATTGTTTTGGATGTCAAGACCGGGAGCGGGGCCTTCATGAAGAGCTTCGCCGATTCCCTCTCCTTGGCCCAGGTCATGGTCAGCATCGGGGAAAGGGTTGGTCGGGGAACCAGGGCCGTCATCTCCGACATGGACCAACCCCTGGGACGGGCCGTTGGGAATGCCCTCGAGGTCAAGGAGGCCATTGCCACCCTCACGGGAGAAGGACCGGCCGATTTGACGGAGCTCTGTCTGACCCTGGGCAGCCAGATGGTTTCTCTGGCGGGTCTGGCGGCGGATCCCAACCAGGCTCGCTCGCAACTGGAGGAACTACTGGCCACGGGAAAGGCCTTTCAGAAACTTGAGGAAATGGTCACTGCCCAGGGGGGCCAGCCGCAAGCCCTGCGGAACCTCAGCCTGCTTCCCGCGGCCAAGAGAACGAAGCCTTTCCAGGCCGCACGGGGCGGCTACGTCCAAAGCCTGGACGCCCTGATGGTGGGCCGGGCAGCCATGGCCCTGGGGGCTGGGCGGGCTACCAAGGAGTCGCCCATCGATCTGGCGGTCGGGGTCATTTTGGAGAAAAAGGTGGGGGAGGCCATTGAGAAAGGGGACGTGCTGGCCCAGGTCCACTACAATTCAGAGGCCCAGGTCGAAGAAGCCTTTACGTTCCTGACCGAGGCCTTCCGGATTGGCGCTGAGAGACCTCCAGCCAGGCCGCTGATCCAGGCCATTGTGACCGCTGAAGGGGTGGAGAAGTTGGGGGTGGGATGAGGCCTCAGGTAAACGGACTGGGAGACGGCTGACGAACTGCGGTTTGAGTGGTTAACCCGCCCGAGATACCGTTAGGTCAAGACCGTACAAAAATGCCCGGATTCTGTAACTTCACGCCCGGTTTTATAATAATGTCATTGGGGCTTGTCTCTGACGTGGGCTGAGGGCGGTTGGTCGGTCCCTAATGGTACATTGAGACAGGATGTGGTCACTTGACGGACCAGGAACTCATTGAATTAGCCAAGAAAGCCAGAAGAAACGCCTATGTGCCCTATTCCGGCTTCGCCGTAGGTGCGGCCCTCCTGACCAGGGAGGGAAAGATCTACCTGGGAGCCAACATAGAAAACGCCTCTTACGGTCTGACCACCTGCGCGGAGCGAACGGCCATCTTCAAGGCTGTCTCTGAGGGAGAGCGTGAATTTGTGGCTATGGCGGTGGTGGCCGACAGTGAAGAACTTTCTTCTCCCTGCGGCGCTTGCCGGCAGGTGTTGGCCGAATTCGGTGACAGGATTCGCGTCATTATGGTCAATTTGGAGGGTAAGCAACAGGAAATGACCAGCGGCGAGCTATTGCCGGCGGCCTTTACGGTAAAACAGTTGAGGGGGCAAGCAGACTGATGGAAAAGAGAACCTTCACCAGAGAGAGCCTGGCGGCCATCATAGACCAGACTTTGCTCAAGTCCGTCGCCACAGAAGAGGACATCGTCAAACTTTGCGCTGGTGCCAGGCGGTATAACTTTGCCTCGGTCTGTGTCAATTCGGGGTTTGTGCCCCTGGTGGCCCGGCAGTTGGCTGGTTCCCGGGTCAAGGTCTGCAGCGTCGTCGGTTTCCCCTTGGGAGCCATGGCCACGGCCGCCAAGGCCTTTGAGGCGGCGGAAGCCGTCCGAGCGGGCGCCGAGGAGATCGACATGGTCATTAACGTCGGTCTTCTCAAGGGTGGACGCTTGGACCAGGTACGGGAAGATATTGGAGCTGTGGTGGCTGCGGCGAGGGGATCGGCCTTGGGGAGCAAAGATCGGGAGGGCAGGGGCATCCCCACCGACAAAGCTTCCTCGGCCAGACGTAATGGGAAATTGCCCAGTAGGTTGGCCAAAGGTTCGCTGGTTACCACTAACGGTGCTGTTCCCGTCGTCGGCTCGGAGCAGGAGGGGATTTTGGTGAAGGTCATCATCGAGACCTGTTACCTCACCGAAGAAGAAAAGGTAACGGCCTGCCGTCTGGCCGAGGAAGTGGGCGCTGACTTTGTGAAGACCTCCACCGGCTTCGGGAGCGGGGGAGCCACTGTGGCGGATGTCCGGCTCATGCGCCAGGTAGTGGGTGATAGGCTGGGGGTAAAGGCGTCCGGAGGAATTCGCACCCTCCAGGACGCTCTGGCCATGGTGGAGGCTGGGGCCAGTCGCCTGGGGGCCAGCGCCGGCGAGGCGATTGTGGAGGGGCTAGCTTAGTTGGCGGTGCCAAGGGATCGATCGCTGGTGGGGGCGTCGCTAAGGTTCCCCTTATGGAAATAACTTTTATATCATTATAAAGAGAAAGCAGGATTTTTCCCTTCAATGTAGAATAGATAGCTCTGGTAAAAGTGAACCGGCTCAGAGATCCTTCAACCGGCGGGGTATTGTTTCGAGATTCCACCAACCGCGCAAGGCATCCGGGAGCCCCTGAGTCAATTTTAACTGTAACTCCAGGCCGTTCTGACCTGGGTTATTTTCCGTCTGGGCCTCTGGAAGCGCTTTGCGGCGCCGGAAGCGGAAGTTTGCTGTAGAAAGGGGGGATAGGCCTAAGTTCAGCTTGCCAGCAGGCCGGCCGGATCGAGCAGGCCCACGAGCATCGGCCCGAGGCTGCATCGCGTTGACGTATCCATTTTTTGAGGGGGGTAAGTCATGAAGACATGGAAAAAGGCGTTAATTGTTGGTTTTCTGCTCATGTTCGTCCTCTCGGCCTTTCTGATGGGCTGCGCTAAGAAGGAAGAGGCTAAGCCTGCACCGGCGCCAGCTCCCGCTCCCGAAAAGCCCAAACCCTTCAAGGTTGGTCTGGTCTTTGATGTGGGTGGTCGCGGCGACCTCTCCTTCAATGACGCCGCCTACGCCGGTCTGGAACAGGCCAAAAAGGAGTTTGGGGATAAGATTGAGATCAAGTACTTAGAGCCATCGGCTGGCGGGGAGAACCGGGAACAACTTCTGCGTCTGTTGGCCGAGGACAAGTATGATCTAATCTTCGGCGTCGGCTTTATGTTCACCGACCACGTGGCCAAGGTCTCTAAAGAATTCCCCAATACCAAGTTCGGGCTCATCGACGGCTTTGTCCCCGACTTGAAGGACACCTCCAACGTTTCCTGCCTCCTCTTTAAGGAGAATGAGGGATCTTTCCTGGTGGGCGCGGCGGCTGGTCTCAAGACCAAGAGCAGCACCGTCGGCTTCGTCGGAGGGATGAAGATTCCTCTAATAGAGAAGTTTGAGGCTGGTTACATTGCCGGTGCCAAGTACGTCAACCCCAAGGTGAAGGTGGTTTCCGACTATATCGGCACTACCGGAGATGCCTTCAAGGATCCGGTCAAGGGTAAGGAGCTGGCTCTAAAGCAGATCAAGGCCGGCGCCGATATCGTCTACCATGCTTCGGGTGCCTCGGGGATCGGCGTCATTGAGGCGGCCGCGGCACAGAAGAAGCTGGCCATCGGCGTCGACTCCGACCAGTCCTTGACGGCCAAGGCGGAGCAGCGGCCCTACATCCTGACCAGCATGCTGAAGCGGGTGGACGTGGCCGTTTACGAAACCATCAAGTCTGCGCTCAACAAGCAGTTCAAGGGTGGGTATAAGGTC
>JAMCWA010000003.1 GCA_023475165.1 Bacillota bacterium
CTGGGCATTTTTGAGCGGTCCTTAGTTTTGCCGCCGAGATGACGCGGCAGGGTTATTCGGTGGCCGGCCTCCTCCTGGAAGGGAAGCGAGAGGAAGTACCGGTTGACTTCAAAGTCCCCTGGCGACTTCGTCGGGGCGAGAAGGTCTTTCACGTAAAAAAGCTTTGCCATGCCAACGGTATCCCTATGGCCATTGAAGAGTCCCATCTGGTACTCCGGTTGGTGCCTGGTCTGGAAAGGCAAAACCTTCTCTGGCCACTATATGAAACCATATTTCACCGCCTGGGGGTGCCTTTCCTGAGGGCGAGTCAAGTGGCCTGGCCCGATCTGCCGACCGCCGGGCAAGCTGAGCTTTTGGGTATAAAGGCTTTCACTCCGGTCCTGACCATGGAGAGGGTCGTCTTTACTACTGGTGATGAACCCCTGGCTTTGGTCAGAATGACGTATCGCGGCGATCTCTACCGGCGAAGGGTGGAGATCAGGCCGATTGGCGGCCGCTAGGAGATCCCCATGCCGCCTTTTGGCGGCGCCATAGGAGACCGCTGAAAAACACCCATCTGCGGTGTGGCGCAATCTGCAAGAAAGAACCTTTTTATTAAAGGGGCG
The DNA here is from genome assembly GCA_023475165.1 of Bacillota bacterium. Classification (GTDB taxonomy): domain Bacteria; phylum Bacillota; class Sulfobacillia; order JAMCWA01; family JAMCWA01; genus JAMCWA01. The sequence continues at coordinate 606 of JAMCWA010000003.1, forward strand.
TTACTATTGCCGATTGTCGCTCCGGCGGCTCCTCGCTCAACGTACCACCTAGTACGCCTCGCCTCGGAGCCTTGTCGCTCCTAGCATCTGGGCATTTTTGAGCGGTCTGAGACCGACGCGACAGCCGGTGTTTCTTAGCGCTCTCCCGGTCCGGGGGCTGGTGTGACGTAAAGTGTCCTCTGCTGGGTATAAATCACCATCCCCGGCCGCGCCCCGGCCGGCTTTTTCACAAAGCGCCGCAGGGTATAATCTACGGCCACGTTGCTGGAGGAGCGGGCCTGACTGAAGTAGGCCGCCACTTGCGCGGCCTCCCGGAGGGTGGTTTCGGGGACCCCCAAGACCGTGGTTTGGCGGGATGAGCCCGCGGTCCGCCCGGGAGTCGAAGGTCGCTGGATGGCGGGGTCACCCAAAGCCGTGGTTGCAAGAGACGGCGTGGGGCCCTTTTGCACCCGGATGAGGACATGAGAGCCAGGGATGTCTTTGGTGTGCAGCCAAATATCCTCGGCATCAGCCATCTTCAGGGTCAGAACATCGTTTTGCCGATTATTTCTACCAACCAGGATTTCGAACCCATCGCTGGAAATGAGGCGTCGGGGGGCACTGGAGGACACGGGCTCCTTCCGGCGCCTGTTTTTTGCCTCTTTACCTCTGGCGATGTAGCCCTGCTCCACCAACTCCTGCTGAATCTCATCCAGCTCCTGGTGGCCCTCGCTCTGTTCCAGGGCAGAGACTACCCCCTGCAGGTAAGCTGCCTCGGCCCGGCTTTCCTCCAATTGCTGCCCGGTCTTTTCCAATGTCTTCTTGGCCTTGCTGTATTGCCGGAAATAGGACTGGACGTTCTCCGCGGGAGAGCGGGTGGGGTCTAAAGGTATGGTGATCTCCGGGCTTCCCAACTCGTAATAGTTGTTCAGACGAGCCTGCTGTTGTCCTTTCTCTATCCGGTAAAGATTGGCTTTGAGGAGTTCGCCAAAGAGACGATATTCTTCGCCCCGGGCGGCCTCCTGCAGGTCCTTTTCCTGCAGCTGGACCTTCCTTTCCACCTTTTTCAGGTGAGACAAAAGGAGGGACCGCAAGCCGGACCGCCGGTCCTCCAGGGTCATCCGCCTGGTTTTCTGGCTGTAATATACGTCCAGCAGCTCGTTAACCGCGGAATAGTAGATCTTGTCACCGGAATGAGAAAGGGGATCGACGGCAGCAAAGTCCAGCGGCTGGCCGACCGGATTCAGAAGCAGGGTGGGCTGGAACTCCCGGTTTTCCAAAACTGAGAAAAGCTGGACCAGGGCCCCATGCAGATAGTCTGCCGCCTCGGCCGGCAGATCGTCTGTTGTCAGATCGGAAGGATTTACGCTGCTCAGAGTTGGTTTGGAGGTCGCTGGGTTCCGGTGAGGAAGGGGCCCATGCCTTCCCGGCGCCACGACGCCGTTGGAGTCATGTTCTCCCTCAACCCTGGCCGCAACCGGCCAGGTGGCCAAAGCAGGAAGCGAGAGACCGGCATCCCCGCCTGTGTCCTCCTCCGTGCTCCCCGCCACCTTTGTTAGGAGAAACTGCCTCATTCCCCGGAAGGTCACCTCTTTGGCCAGGAAGGGGCTCAAGCCCCGGAACCCCTCCCGCAGGGCCTCCCAGACCTTTTTGGGTCCGGCAGTCGTTAGAACCTGACGCACATCGGCCACGCGCGCCGTGGCCGGGTCGCGGCCGCCAAGAGAGGGTGGCGGCAGATAGGGGAGCCCGGGTAAGACCTGGCGGTGCCGGCTCAGGTTGGGGCCGATGCGTTTGATGCTGTCCAGGATCAGGCCCTTTTCGCTGAGCAGGATTATGTTGCTGTGTCTACCCATTATCTCCACCAGCAGGGTCCTGACGCTGGGATTACCCAGCTCATCCAGGCCGGAAAAGGTGAACTGGACGATCCGTTCGCCGGGGGGGTTGGCGATCCCCAGGATTCTGGACCCCTCCAGGTACCGCCGCAAGAGCAGACAGAAAGGGGGCGGAGCCAGGGGATTTTCGGTTTTCTCGCTGCTCAGATGCAGGCGGGCCAGGTGGGGATGGGCTGACAGATAAAGGTAGGTCTTCCCTCCTCCAAAGAGGGTGAAAAGGAGATCGGTGGCCAGGGGCTGGTGGATACGCTCCACCCTGGCGCCGGTGATTCTTGCCTTTAATTCCTGGGTCACGGCGGCCACCGTGAATAGATCAAAGGGCATAGGAAACCTCTCTTGGTGGGCTAAATCGGGCCCACTCGGTTCTGTGGCAGGCGGTGTGACAGGGGCAGGTGCGATTATCATAATCATAATAGGCGGTTTCAGTTTAGCTGTCAACTTCTGCCGAAATCCCGCTGTCCCACTCGCCCGACGCGTTTGCCCAACCTAGACTGTCCTGACAGCCTTCCTGATTTGCGGCCAGGCCATCCCTCCTTTCGAATACCCCTCCTTAACCCGGCATAAGCATAGATGGGCGAGAAGGCCCGGCAAATTCCGTTTTGGGGTGACCAGAATGGGGAAAAGGAACTGGCATTGCCTCCCGGCTGAGGAGGTCCTTTCATTATTGGGAAGTGATGCCGAAAAGGGCCTGACCGGCCACGAGTCCCGGCAGCGTCTCCTTCGCCACGGGGAGAACGTTCTCAAAGAAGCCAAGAAGGTGTCGCCGTGGACGATGCTCCTGGGGCAATTCCAGGATTTTATGGTCCTCACCCTCCTTGCCGCTACCGCCATTTCCTTCTTCCTGGGGGAGGTGGCTGATTCCGTAACCATTGTAGCCATCGTCATCCTCAACGCCATCCTGGGATTCCTGCAGGAATACCGGGCGGAAAAGTCCATCGAGGCCTTAAGAATGCTGGCGGCTCCCACGGCCAGGGTCCGGCGGGATGGGGAAGAGGTGAAGATCCCCAGTCGGCAACTGGTCCCTGGGGACCTGGTCATCCTGGAGGCCGGCGATCGAGTCCCGGCTGACCTGCGTCTCCTGGAGGGGAACAACCTTGAGGCGGAGGAGTCGTCCCTGACGGGAGAATCAATTCCCGTGAAAAAGAGCCCACTGATTTGCGTCAGAGAAGAGGCCATCCTGGGTGATCGCAAGAACATGGCCTTTTTGGGCACCACCATCACCCGCGGTCGAGGTTTGGGGGTGGCAGTGGCTACGGGAATGGCTACCGAGATGGGCCAGATCGCTGGTCTAATCCAGGAGGTCCGGACGGAGGAGACCCCACTGCAGCGGCGGTTGGAGCAGTTGGGCCGTTATCTTGTTTACGGCAGTTTCCTGCTCTGCGGTCTGGTGGTATTTGAGGGCGTTCTCCACGGGGAGCCGGTCCACCGCATGTTTCTGGCCGGCGTCTCCCTGGCCGTGGCCGCCATCCCCGAGGGCCTGCCGGCTATCGTTACCATTGCCTTGGCCCTGGGGGTGCAGCGGATGGCCAAAAAGAACGCCATCATTCGCAAACTCCCGGCGGTGGAAACCCTAGGCTGTGCCACCGCCATCTGTTCCGACAAAACCGGCACCTTGACCAAGAACGAGATGACGGTGAAACGGATCTTTCTGGACAATACCTTCCTGGCGGTTACCGGCGAAGGGTATACCCCGAAGGGGGAGTTCTATCTGGCGGCAGAGGATCTCACCCCCCCGCACCCGATACCAAGAGACGGGAACACCCTTCCACAACGTTTAAGAATTGGTCTGACCACCCGCTCCCACGGGGACCACTGGCAGCCGCATTCCGAGAATTACGCTGGGGAGAAGGCCGCCCAAGGGGCGGTGGCCCGGGAGACCACCCGGAAAGTCCCGCTGGAAAAGCCCCTGGCTCAGGCCTTGACCCAGACCCTTCAGGCGGCGGCTCTCTGCTGCAACGCCCATCTAAAGAGGGAAAAAGGGGATGGCGGACTCTTCCGGGGGCGTTCCGCCGGAGAATGGTCCATCGAGGGGGATCCCACGGAGGGGGCCCTGTTGGTAGTGGCAGCCAAACTGGGCCTCCGGCGTGAAGACCTGGAGAGGCAGTTACGACGGGTAGGGGAAATTCCTTTTGAAGCCGAGCGGCGGCGCATGTCGGTGATTTGCCGGGCGGGAAGGGGGGAGTACTACCTCTTCACCAAAGGGGCACCAGATACGGTGGTGGAGCTTTCTTCCCGTGCCCTTTGGGGGGGTAAAGAGGTTTTGCTCACCACCGACATCAAAAGAAAAATTATGGAAGCAAATGAGGCCATGGCTCAGGGTGCTCTTCGCATTCTGGCGGTGGCCTATCGTACCCTGGCCAGTTTCAGTGCCTCTGAGGGGGAGGGGATAGAGAGGGACCTTATCTTCCTGGGGCTTTTGGGGATGATGGATCCTCCTCGCCCCGAGGCCCGCCAGGCTGTGGCCAGGTGCCACCAGGCCGGACTGAAGACCATCATGATTACCGGCGACCACCGTGTCACGGCGGCGGCCGTTGCCGCGGAGCTAGGCATTCTGTCGGCAGGGGGGCTGGTCAAGACCGGGGAAGAGCTGGATAGGATGTCGGACGAGGTCCTGACGGCCCAGGCCGATGACATCTACGTCTACGCCCGTGTCTCTCCGCGTCACAAGCTGCGTATTGTCAAGGCCCTCAAAAGGAAGGGGCACATCGTGGCGATGACCGGCGATGGGGTCAATGATGCGCCGGCCGTAAAGGAGGCTGACATCGGGGTGGCCATGGGTCGAACAGGTACGGATGTGACGAAGGAAGCCTCAGCCATGGTCCTGGGGGATGACAACTTCGCCACGATCGTAGCGGCGGTGGAAGAGGGCCGGGCCATCTATGATAATATCAGGAAATTCATTCGCTATCTTCTTTCCAGCAATGTGGGTGAAATCATGGTAATGTTCGTGGCTGCCGTCCTGGGGATGCCGCTACCTCTTCTGCCCATCCAAATCCTCTGGGTGAACCTGGTCACCGACGGCCTGCCGGCACTGGCTCTCGGGATAGACCCGGGTGATCCCGAGGTGATGAGGCGTGCGCCCCGCCCGCCGGGAGAGAATATCTTTGCTCGGGGTCTGGGTAGAAGGATCATGATCCGAGGGTTCCTCATCGGTGGCAGTACCCTGGCCGTTTTCTGGTTGGCCCTTTCCTCGGGCCAGGGCTTGGTCCGGGCTCGCACCATGGCCTTTGCCACCCTGGTGATGGCGCAACTGATCTTCGTCTTCGGGGCGCGGTCAGAAACGCGAACGGAATACGACATGGGCTTTTTCTCCAACCGCTACCTGGTGGGAGCAGTGGCCTTGTCCACCTTGATGCTGGCCCTGGTGCTCTACCACCCGGCTTTACAGGACGTCTTTCAAACCTGGCCCCTGGATCTGACGGAATGGCTGGTGGTGCTGGTGGCGGGCGGTCTGGGAACCATCGTTATTGGGCTCAGGCGAATGCTTCTTTTTCCCGGGGCCAGGGTCAGACGTGGCCAACAGCGCCGGAAGAGAAGGTAGAGGCGGGAGGGAACTCGAGAGACGCAAGACGGGAACCCGGGGATCCCATCGGTCCTTCCCGACTGGCTGAGGGGGACTGGCCTGTTCCTATTGCCGCCTCCGAGCCCAAGATATCAGTACGGACCAGAAAAGCCCATCCAGTAAGCTTAAGGCCCAGACGGGAAAGACCACCGGCAATACCCCGAGGGAAGAAAACTGCCAGGGGAAGGGAAAGACGCCGGCGTAGAGTAACAAGGGGAACAGGAAGAGGAAGCCGCCTTTCAGGATCTGGCCATTCATGATCTGCGGGGCGCCGGGGAGGAAGAGTCCCAGAACTAGACCCAGCAGGGGATGGAAGGCGGGAAATCCGGACAGGCGCCGTTTCTTAAGGTAACCATCGGCCAGCCCCAGGAGTCCCAGGGCCGAAAGGAGGAAAAGGGTGTAGGCCAGATAGGACATGGTCAGGGCCTCGCTTTCTGGACCATTACGGTGGCGGACCAGTTACTTCTCCACCTTGAATCCAGTGATAATCAAGCGATAATCGGGGCGGAAATAGGTCAACAGTTTCTCCGGCACATCGTAGCGGACGTGGTAGATGAACCCGCGGTGCGGAAAGTAAAAATCCAGACGCTGTCGTCGCATGGCCAGTCCCAGGAAGCTTCCGGTATATTCCTTGATGGTGGTGTAACCTGACAGGCGACCAAAGCGTTCCGGAGCCCGAATCTGTAAATCGTACCCGGGGAGATGGGGCCGCCAGAAGGCCTCCTGTTGATCACTGTAGGCCTCCAGGGGGGTGCTGGCCGGGGCCGCCGTCTTCTCCGCGGAGAAGGTCACCAGGCCCCCCCGGGTTGTGGCCAGCAGCACCTGATCCGGCACCGAAGTGGGTATCAGTCGCCAACCCTCCAGCGAACGGGGAAGGGTGACGCTGAGGCCATGTTCGGGGAAGCGGTAGTCGGATAGACCTGGGGGTAGAAAGCTCTCCCAGCCTGCCCCCAGACCCAGGACATAGACGAGGGCCAGGAGCCAGGGGATAAGACGAATAAGAGTACCCTTCATGTTGATCACCTATTTTAGTATTCCAGGAGACCTCATCAGCCCTCTCCTATGCCCTCTGAGGCCTTGGCCTCAGCCAAGTGCCGTGGCGCCTCACGGGCCTGGCGTGGTCCTTTTGAGGGCCTTTGGTTGCTCCAAGTCGGGGACCGGGGTCCTTCGCAACTATGTACAATTCTTTGGAGAGAGGGTTTTCTCCTGCCGGACCTGTCGCCACCGAAAAATATTTTGTTTCTGGAAATTTCGTGGCTAGGCAGGAGAATGTGTTTTTATAGCGAATACACAAGGGGAAACTGTATAACATGGCCTAGGAAGGGAGGGCTAAAGAGGAGGCCAGAGGAGAAATACGCTACACTGCGCGGTTTTCTGGTACTCCGGGGCCGATTCTCCTTTTCCTGAGGTGACCCTGGAGGGCTAAGAAATCTTGAGAGGGGGAATGAAGAAATGTTTAAGACAAAGCGTACGGTAACTCTTTTGGTATTGACCCTATTTGTTCTGGGCATCGCTCTCTCGGGTTGCGGCGGTGGGGCTAAACCCCAGGCGGAAGGCAAGCCCGCCGAAGACAAGCCGGTGACCGGTGGTACTTATATCCGTTCCACCATCGGTGATGCGGTAACCCTGAACCCAATTCTGACCACCGATACCGCTTCCAGCGATGTCACTTCTCTGGTGTTCAGTGCCCTGATCAAGTTCGACGATAAACTAAACGTCCTTCCCGATCTGGCCACCAAGTGGACCACCTCGCCGGATGGCAAGGTTTGGACCTTCGAATTGCGTAAGGATGTGAAGTGGCAGGATGGGAAGCCCTTCACAGCCAAGGACGTTAAGTTCACTTTTGAAAGCATCCTCCATCCCGGTTACACCGGCGTCCGGGCCAGCAACTACCAGAAACTCTTGGGAGCAACTGAATACCAAAAGGCCCTGGCTGCCCTCCAGAAAGACAAGAAAGACGGCAAGATTAAGGACGACGAGTACAACAAAAAGAGCCTGGAGCTCTTTGAGCAGTGGAAATCCAAAGGGGCCATCAAGATCATCGATGACTACAAAGTCGAGTTCACTCTATCTGAGCCCTATGCCCCCTTCCTGACCCAATCCCTGGGTATGCGCATCATTCCTGAGCATCTCTTGAAGGATGTTCAGGGAGCGGCGATGAAGGATGCTCCTTTTAACCGCGCCCCCATCGGGACGGGACCCTATAAGTTCAAGGAATGGAAGAAGGGCGAGTTGATCGTCGTGGAGGCCAACTCCGACTATTTTGGTGGTCGACCAAACATCGATCAGGTGGTCTTCAAGGTCATCCCGGACCAGAACACCACCATGGTCGCCCTGGAGACGGGCGAGGTGGATATGGCCAGCATCACCCCCGAAATGTTTGACCACTTCAAGAAAGATGTCAAGAGCGTTAAGCTTTATGAATACGGGACCTTCGGCTATACCTATATGGGTTATAACCTGAAGAACCCGCTCTTCCAGGATAAGGCAGTGCGCCAGGCTTTTGCCCACGCCGTGCCGCGTCAGGAGATTGTGGACAAGATTCTACTGGGCCACGGTCAAATCGCCAACAGCCACGGTTCCCCCTATCGCTGGGATTTCAACCCCAATGTCAAGACTTATAAGTACGACAAAGAACTGGCCAAGAAGATGCTGGATGAGGCCGGTTGGAAGGTCGGCCCGGACGGCATCCGGACCAAGGATGGCAAGAAGTTCAGCTTCACCCTGAGTTTCAACCAGGGCAACAAGACCCGTGAACAGTCGGCCGTCATTATCCAGCAGGCCCTCAAGGACATCGGCATCGATGTCAAGACTGAATCGGTAGAGTGGAACACCTACCTGCAGCGCCTGGATGAAGGCAAGCTCGAGGCCTACATCCTCGGCTGGTCGTTGGGGTTTGACCCCGATTCCTGGGTAATCTGGAACACCAAAGGGGCCTTTAACGATATGGGTTACTCCAATCCCGAGGTCGACAGGTTGCTGGACGAGGGCCGGGTGACCATGGATCAGAACAAGCGGGCCGAGATCTACAAGAAGGTCCAGGAGCTCCTGGCGGAGGACCAGCCTTATATGTTCCTCTTCTTCGGCAACGCCATCGTTGGACTGAACACCAAGCTTCATGGGCCCATCAACGGGACCCCGGCGGGCATCCACTGGAACTTCGAGAAGTGGTGGATCCCCAAGGATCTTCAGGCTCAGAAAACCAAGTAAGGTCGTGAGATGGTTCTGACCCCGTCCGGCTTTGTGGCCTGGCTGACGGGATCAGATGTCCGCCCGGGGGAAGGGATATGTGGCTTCGGCCGCACGTCCCTTCTTTCCGGGGGATGAAACAGTGGCCGGGCGGCGACGGGCGGGCGATTTCCGGCGGAGCGCTTTCACCGAGCCGCGATGCGGCCGGCGTGGCTGACAGAAAGCGAGGGCGGCAACGCCTGCGCGGCGCCTTAGGAGAGTGCTATCCTACACCACCTGAACGCCCATACCTAATAAGAACTGCGTATTGAGTGGTTAATGCGCCTGAGATACCGTCAGGCCAAGACCTCAAATCAGCCCAGATGCTAGGGGCGACAAGGCTCCGAAGCGAGGCGTACTAGGTGGTACTTTGAGCGCGGAGCCGCCGGGGCGACAAGGAGATGGGGGTTCTTCAGCTGTCTCCTGGAAGTAGCTGGTGTGTTTCAGGCTAGAGCTAGAACTAATCTCATGAGGCCGTTTCAAGAAAAGCTGCCAATAGCTCGATTCGTGTTGCGGTCTCCCAGGGGGAGCGTCACTAAGTGCGTAAATACGTCATCCGGCGGTTGCTGCAGGCCCTGCCGGTCCTTTTTGGTATCACCCTTATTTCTTTCACCATCATCCACCTGGCTCCCGGGGATCCGGCGGCCCTCTTGATCGATCCCGAAGCTTCCGCAGAGGATGTCCTGAGAATAAGGGCGGCCCTGGGATTGGATCAACCCATCTATGTCCAGTATGTTAAGTGGCTTGGTCACGTGCTCCGGGGTGATCTCGGACGCTCTTTTCTAGATGGGCAGCCAGTTCTGCAAAAGATCATGGAGGTCATCCCCAACACCCTGCAACTGACCTTTATCGCCTTTCTCCTGAGCCTGACGGTTGGGATTGTCGTCGGAGTCATCAGTGCCACACGGCGCTATTCCCTGATTGATCACCTTTCGACAGTCTTTGCCTTCATCGGGATTTCGCTGCCCAACTTCTGGTTTGGACTCATGTTGATGTTGCTCTTTTCGGTAACCTTACGCTGGTTGCCTTCCCACGGGATGCATACCTACGGGATCCAGCCGAACTTCTTTGACACTTCCCAGCACATGATCATGCCGGCCCTGGTTTTGGGTCTGGAAGGGATCGCCGGGATCTCCCGCTACATGCGGTCCAGCCTGCTGGAAGTCATCCGCCAGGACTATATCCGTACGGCCCGGGCCAAGGGGTTGGCCGAAAGGGTAGTCATTTATAAACACGCCATCAAGAACGCCCTTCTGCCGGTCATTACCATCCTCGGGCTTTCCCTGCCCGGGCTGGTGAGTGGGGCCTTCATAGTGGAGTCTCTTTTTGCCTGGCCGGGCATGGGGCGTCTGGGGGTTCAATCCGTCTTTACCCGCGATTATCCTACCATCATGGGCATCAACTTGATGGCATCCACCTTAACGGTAATGTTTAATTTACTGGCGGACCTGGCCTACGCCATGGCCGATCCCAGGATCAAGTATAACTAGGAGGCCGACCATGCGCGGAAACCAGCTGAGCTCTCAAGCCCCCCTTTCTCCTCAAGAGGAACCGGTTTTTAGTTTTGCCCGGGTCTTCTGGCGGCGTTTCCGGCGAAACCGCCTGGCCGTCTTGGGGGCCAGTATCCTTATTATCCTGTTTGCGATAGCCATTCTTGCCCCACAATTGGCTCCCTATGATCCCCTCAGGATTACCCTGGCCAAGCGTTTCTCTCCTCCTGGCTCACCGGGGGTGGACGGGAAGGTCTATGTTTTGGGTACCGACAGCTATGGTCGTGACCTTTTGAGCCGGATGATATACGGGGCACGCATTTCTTTAAGTGTAGGCTTTGTCTCCGTGGGCATTGCCGTTTCCCTGGGGATTATCCTGGGTTCCCTTTCGGGATACTACGGGGGGATAGTTGACACCGTTATCATGCGTCTGACGGATATGATGCTCTCCATCCCCGTGCTCTTTCTCATCATCACCGTCCTGGCCTTTCTGGGCTCGGGGGGTTTTGACCGGATCTATCTCATCATGGGCATCATCGGCGTCACCAGTTGGCCCGGGGTGGCCCGGCTGGTGCGGGCGGAATTCTTGTCTTTGCGCGAACGGGACTTTACCGAGGCGGCCAGGGCCTTGGGGGCCCCCGATCCCTTGATCATCTTTCGGCACATCCTACCCAACGCCATGGCGCCGATTATTGTCAGTTCCACCTTGCGGGTGGCCGGCTCCATCCTGACAGAGGCTTCCCTGAGCTTTCTTGGGATTGGGGTCCAACCCCCTACGCCCAGCTGGGGGAACATGCTCTATGAAAACCAGGCCTTCTTGCGCAACGCGGCGTGGGCGGCCACTTTCCCCGGGCTGGCCATCTTTGTCACCTTACTAAGTTTTTACCTGGTCGGGGACGGCTTACGCGATGCCCTTGACCCGCGCTTGAAGGAGTAGCTATCAGGCGCCCGGAGGGCGGGTTTGGAAGGGAAGTCATCCCGGTCACAGTGGTGAACAGCTTTGATCCATCTGGACGAGCCTCCGCGACGGGGGCTTTCCCTTTTCCGGGACGAAATTTCACATGCTGCTGGGGTCATCAGTTACGGCGGTCACTGAGGCGCTTTCTATTTTCCAGGACGTAATTTTCAGCGGGCCGCCCATTTTCACTGGATTTCTCCCCTTTTTCATGATATTTTAATACTATGCTTCGTGACGAACTCCAGGAGTTGCTGAAGAATGGCCCTCAGTGGCTCCTGTACTGAGCGCCATTTCGGCAACCCTCTCTAAGTCATAAGGAGGTGGGCCGGCTTCGCCGGGGAACATGCGTTTTACTAAGATGCACGGTGTGGGTAATGACTATATCTACATAAACTGCTTTACCGAAGGACAAGAGGAGGATTGGCCGGAATTGGCCCGTCAGATCAGCGATCGGCACTTTGGCGTCGGTTCCGATGGGTTGATCCTGATCTTGCCTTCCCAGAAGGCCGACTTCCGGATGAGGATGTTTAATGCCGATGGCTCCGAGGGGGAGATGTGCGGTAACGGGATGCGGGCCTTCGCCAAGTACGTTTACGAGCGGGGAATGACCAAGAAAAGCGCCTTTGCCGTCGAGACTTTGGCCGGCATCATTCGCCCAGAGGTCAGGATTCAGGACGGGCAGGTGACCTCCGTGCGGGTGGATTTGGGGGAACCGCGCCTGAACCGGGAGGAGATCCCGATGATGGGACGACCGGGGGAACGCGTTATTGATGAGCCTCTGACGGTGGACGGGGTAGTTCACCGGGTCACGGCCGTCTCCATGGGTAACCCCCATGTGGTCACCTTTGTGGATGATGTCAAAGGGGTCGATTTGGAGCGGATTGGGCCGCTTTTTGAGCAGCATCCGGCTTTTCCTCAGCGAGTTAACGCGGAATTTGTCCAGGTCTTAAATCGCCGGGAGATTGCCATGCGCATCTGGGAGAGGGGCTCCGGCATTACCTTGGCTTCCGGGACGGGCTCCTCGGCCTCTGTTGTGGCCTCCATCCTTAACGGAAAGGTGGACCGCGAAGTTACAGTGCATTTACCCGGGGGGGATCTCTTCATCGAGTGGGGCCAGGATAACCGCATCTTTATGACCGGTCCAGCGGAAGAGGTCTGTGAAGGGGTATTCACCAAGTGGAAGAGGAGGAAGGTTTGATGCAGTTAGCCAGGCGCATTGACAAGGTACCACCTTATCTCTTCGCCGAGATCGACAAAAAGAAGAAGGACGCGCTGGCGCGGGGCGTCGATATCATCAACCTGGGCATCGGAGACCCGGACCAGCCAACACCGGCGTTCGTGGTAGACGCCTTGCGCGAACATGCCGGCAATCCCAAAACCCACCGTTATCCAGATTATGAGGGGTCTCCAGAGTTCCGTCAGGCCATGGCTCAATGGTATGAAAAACGCTTTGGGGTGAGGCTGGATCCGAACAAAGAGGCCATGACCCTCATTGGCTCCAAGGAGGGGTTGGCCCATCTCATCTGGGCCTTCGTTGACCCGGGGGATTATACGCTCATTCCCGACCCAGCCTACCCGGTATATAAAACCCACACCTTGCTGGCGGGAGGGACACCCTATCCCATGCCCCTTTTGCCGGAGAACGGCTTTCTCCCAGACTTCGGGACAATACCGGAGGAGGTCTGGCGGCGCGCCAAGATCATGTTCCTGAACTACCCCAACAATCCCACCGCCGCCGTAGCCGATAAAGAATTCTACAGGGAAGCGGTGGCTTTAGCTCGGAAGTACGACCTTCTTTTGGCCCATGATGCCGCTTACGCCGAGATGACTTTTGATGGATTTGTCGCCCCTAGCGTTCTGGAGATACCGGGGGCCAAAGACGTGGCCATCGAGTTTTACTCCTTCTCCAAGCCCTTTAACATGACAGGCTGGCGGATTGCTGCGGCCTTAGGTAATGCCCAGGCGGTCGCGGCGCTGGGGATCATCAAGACCAACACCGACTCCGGTCAGTTTACCGCTGTCCAATGGGCGGCCCTGGAGGCCTTCCGGCACGACCCGGAGAACTTCTTTGGCCAAATGAACCGGCTCTATCAGGGACGCCGGGATGTGGTTATTGATGGGTTGAATTCCCTGGGTTGGAGGCTTCCCAAGACCAAAGGCACCTTCTACGTCTGGATACCGGTTCCACCAGGCCACACATCGGCCTCCTTTACCGCCGAGTTGCTGGATCGGGCTGGGGTAATTGTGGTTCCGGGAACTGGTTACGGAGAGAAGGGGGAGGGCTTCGTCAGAATCGCTTTGACTGTCCCCGAAGCGCGTCTACGGGAGGCCGTGGATAGGATCCGACCTTTCATCACGCTCTAGGAGTGTGCCACCGAGATGGGGGTTTTTCAACGGTCTCCCAGCGGGCGGGGAATTAGAGGAGAGATGCACCCTTGTTAAAGAGCATGACTGGCTACGGTCGGGCGGAGACAGTGGTGGATGGCCGCAAGTATACCTTTGAGATCAGGTCCGTCAACCACCGCTTTCTCGAGTTGGCCCTTAAGGTTCCCCGGGAATTCACCGCCTGGGAAGAGCGCTTACGAAAAGAGCTGCAAGGGAAAATGGCCCGCGGACGAGTAGATCTTTTTCTAACCGTGACGGAGACAGAGGATAGCCACCCGGTGGTAAAGGTTGACAAGAACCTGGTTCTGGCTTATGATAAGGCCTTGAGGGAATTATCCAGGGAATTGCACCTGCCGGAGGACGCCTTCTTGGGGAGAATTCTGGACCTTCCGGACGTGCTAAAGGTACAAGCCCCGGAGAGCGACGTTGAGGAGACCTGGTCCGCAGCCCGCGAGGGGTTGCAGGCAGCTCTTACCTCTGTGCTGGAAATGCGGTCCCACGAAGGTGAACGTCTGGCGCAGGACCTGTATGGTCGGGGTGAATGCCTCAAAAGTATTGCTGACAGCATTGAGGAAAGGGCTCCCGCGGTTATTCAAGATTACCGGCAGAGGCTGCTGGAACGTTTGCAGGAATTGGGATCTGCCCCTGTTGACCCGGCGCGCTTGGCCCAAGAAGTAGCTTTCATGGCAGAACGGGCCGATATCCATGAGGAGGTGACCCGTCTGAGGAGCCACCTGGCCCAGCTGGAGGCCATCTTGCAGGCTCCCGAACCGGTAGGGAGGAAGCTGGAATTCTTGCTGCAAGAGATGAATCGCGAGATCAATACCATTGGGTCCAAGGCCACCGATCTGACCATCAGTTCCCTGGTGATTGAGGCCAAGACTGAATTGGAGAAGATGCGAGAGCAAGTTCAGAACGTAGAGTGAGAATCAGGAGAAGGGAGCGAAATCCTGAGCTCTAGAGGGGAGCAGCAGGGAATTCTGTGGACATTAAGTTGATCAATGTGGGATTCGGCAACATCGTCTCGGCCAACCGGATTGTGGCCATCGTCAGTCCGGAATCCGCCCCCATTAAGAGGATCATTTCCGAGGCCAGGGATCGAGGCGTGCTCATCGATGCCACCTACGGCCGGCGTACCCGGGCGGTGATCATCACCGACAGCGATCACGTCATCCTGTCAGCGGTTCAACCGGAGACCGTAGCCCACCGCCTCTTTGGTAAGGAAGCAGCGGAGCCCGAGGAAGAAGAGGAAGAGGAAGAGGGATAAGCATGGGTCGGCGGGGGCTCCTGGTGGTGATTTCAGCTCCTTCCGGCACCGGCAAGGGGGTCTTGCGGCGGCAGTTACTGCGGGAGATGCCGGACCTACGTTTTTGTGTGTCCGTAACCTCTCGTCCCCCTCGCCCCGGCGAACAGGAAGGGGTAGATTATTATTTTGTCTCGCCGGAGGAATTCCAGAGGCGTATCCAGGAAGAGGTCTTCGTGGAGTGGGCCAAGGTTTATGGGAACTATTACGGAACCCCAGGCTTGGAGATAGGGGAGGCCCTGGAACGGGGCGAGGATGTGCTTCTGGAGAAGGACGTGCAGGGGGGGCGGGAACTCAGGAAGAAATTCCCTGACGGGATTTTCATTTTCATTTTGCCCCCACGGCTGGAGTCATTGGAAGAGAGATTGAAAGGACGGGGGACCGAGAGCCAGGGGGACCTGCAAAGGCGTCTGACGGCGGTCAAGATCGAATTGGCCGAACTGAGGAATTATGACTATCTGGTGATAAACGACGAGATAGATCGGGCGGTGCAGGACTTGCGGGCCATCATTGTGGCCGAACGTTGTCGCATCAGCCGGATGGACGTTTCCAGCCCTTTTTTCCAGTGGTTAGGGAGGTAGGCAGGAAGAATGATTGAACCTTCTCTTGATGTTTTGCTGACCAGGGTGGACAGCAAGTACACCCTGGTGGTGGCAGCTGCCAAACGCGGGCGGGAATTAATGAACGGCCAACCCCAACTGGTAGACTCGAGATCTAGCAAGCCGGTAACCATAGCTCTGGCGGAGATTGCCGCTGGTAAGGTTTTCTACGAACGGACCAGGGATGGTCTGAAGTGAGATGGTCTGAAGTGATTTGACCTGTGGTTCTGAGGAACTCTCCTAGGTCCAGGGGTGCTCAGACCCGTAAGGGGGGCGGGCCCCCTTACGGAGGCGGGCGGGGCCCGCCTGACACGCAGCCAGGTGTTTTTCAGCGGTCTCCAAGCCAGGCGGGTGGTACGCTCGTCCAAGGAGGAAGAGGGATGCTGGCCGGTAAGACTGTTGTGGTGGGGGTGACGGGGGGGATCGCCGCCTACAAGGCGGTAGAGGTAGTCAGCCGGCTACGCCAGCAAGGGGCGGAGGTCTATGTGATCATGACCAGATCGGCCGCCCGGCTGGTGGCGCCCATCACTTTCCGGACCCTCTCCAATAATCCCGTGGTGACCGAGCTTTTTGAGGAGCCCAAGAATTGGAATGTGGAACACATTGCCTTGGCTGAACGGGCTGACCTTTTTCTCATTGTCCCGGCTACGGCTAACATCATCGGTAAGGTAGCCAATGGCATTGCTGATGATTTCTTGTCCACCACGATTATGGCCACCGTTGCCCCCGTTCTCTTTGCCCCGGCCATGAACTTCCATATGTACGAAAACCCTATTTTCCAGATTAACAAGAGAAGGCTGGAGGGGCTAGGATATCACTTTCTGGAGCCAGAATACGGTCGACTGGCCTCGGGCGCCGTGGGGCGCGGGCGCCTGCCGGAGCCGGAGGCCATCGTGGCCGAAGCGATGCGGTTCTTGCTGCCGGCGGGTACGGCCGCCTGGAAGGGCAGGCGGGTTCTGGTCACAGCCGGTCCCACCAGGGAGTATTTTGACCCAGTGCGCTTTATTTCCAATCCTTCCAGCGGTAAGATGGGTTATGAGGTGGCCGAAGCGGCCCGGCGCCGGGGAGCCGAAGTCCGGCTGGTCAGCGGCCCCACCAGTCTTCCGGCACCCACCGGGGTAAGCGTCTTTGCGACGGAGACCGCCCAGGAAATGTATGAAAGGGTTATGGAGAACCTGAATTGGGCCGAGGTGGTGGTTAAGGCTGCCGCCGTGGCGGATTATCGTCCGGTTCACTTCTCCCCGGAAAAGGTGAAGAAGACCGAAGGCAATCTGGTCGTGGAACTGGAACGAACGCCGGACATTCTTCAGGAAGTGGGTCGGCAAAAGGGGGGCCGCCTCCTGGTGGGCTTTGCCGCGGAGACAGGGGAACCCCTGGAGAAGGCCAGGCTCAAACTGGAAAGAAAAAACCTGGATTTAATCGTGGCCAATGATGTTACCCAACCCGGAGTGGGCTTTGGGGCTGAGACCAACCAGGTAAAAATCCTGTTTCGGGACGGTCGGATTGTGGAGCTACCCCTTCTGAGTAAACGAGAGGTAGCCGAGAGAATTCTGGACGCGGTACAGGGACTCTGGGAACCAGGAGACAAGTAGTGGCAGGGGGCAACGTCCTTAGCTTCCGGCATAGGTCTTCCCCCCCCGCGCCACCCTCTGGTCGCTCTTGGACCCAGTAGCAGGTTTTCCGCTGGAGCCCGCCCCCGAAGCTGGTGAAGCTTGAGGCCGTCCGGGCGGAGACGGAAGACCGGGCCGCGAGCAAGCTAAGTCCGAGCGGAGGACGTGATGGCTGAGGAGTACGCCGAGGTCGTGATGGGTCTCGGCTCTCTTAATCTGGATCAGACTTTTCACTACTGGATCCCAGAGGGCCTACGGGGGCAGATCCGACCCGGCCAGCGAGTTTTGGTCCCCCTGGGTAGTCGGAAGGTAACGGGGATAGTGCTCAACCTGGCTGAGGAGGCCCCCGTCCAGCCGACCAGGGAGATTTTGGGAGTAGTTGACCCCGATTGGGCCATCCCGGGGGAAAGCCTGAGTCTGGCCCGGGAGATATCATCTCGCTATCTGGCCCCCCTGGGAGCTGCGCTAGAACTTTTTTTGCCCCCACCGGGTGGTTCCAGACGGAGGAAAGGGTCGGTTCCATCTGAACCGGCCCCTCCTTTGGCGATGCCGGAGACCTCCATTCCGAAGCTTACCTCGGCACAAGAAGCGGTCCTCCGAGAGGTGGTGGCTTCGCTGAGGTGGGGCGATACCGGCGAGGCCCTGTCTCAGCAGAGCCCCCCCTTTCTCCGTGGCGGTGAACCGTTGGCTGGGACCGGGGGGGGCGGGCCGGAGAAGATCTTTCTCTTGCACGGTGTCACCGGTAGCGGCAAGACTGAGATTTACCTGCGGGCTGTAGAAGCCGCCCGGGAAAAAGGACGTCAGTCCATCGTTTTGGTACCGGAGATCGCCTTGACCCCCCAGCTTTGGGAGCGTTTCCGGGAGCGCTTTCCCGGACGGGTGGGCTTATTGCATAGTCGCCTTTCGCGGGGGGAAAGGTACGAGCAGTGGCAGAGGGTACGCCAGGAGCAGGTGGACGTGGTCTTGGGGGCGCGTTCCGCGGTTTTTGCCCCGGTCTCCCGGTTGGGATTGGTAGTGCTGGACGAAGAACATGAGTCCACCTTCAAACAAGAAGAGAGCCCTCGCTATCACGCCCGCGATGTGGCTATCTGGCGGGCGAAAATGTGGGGGGCGACGGTCATCCTCGGCAGCGCTACCCCTTCTCTGGAAAGTTACGCCAGGGCCCATCGGGGGGAATATCGGCTGCTGGAATTACCGGAAAGGATTGACCACCGTCCTCTCCCCCCTGTTCATGTTGTGGATATGAAGCGGGAGCTGGCTGCGGGGAACCGAACCATATTCAGCCAGCCCCTGCGAGAAAAGATTACGGAGCGTTTGGAACGGCGGGAACAAGTTATCCTCTTTTTGAACCGGCGGGGTCATTCTACGTTCGTCCTTTGCCGCGAGTGTGGTTTTGTGGCACGGTGTCCCCATTGCGACATTGCCCTGACCTATCATCAGGAGGAAGGTGGCCTGACCTGTCACTACTGCGGCCACGCCGTCCCTGCCCTGGACCGCTGCCCCGTCTGCCGCAGTCCATTCTTCCGGTATTTCGGGGTGGGGACAGAAAAGGTGGAAAGGGAAGTGGAGCGATTCTTCCCAGAGTCCCGCACTCTTCGGTTGGACCTGGATACCACCCGGAGGCTTGGGTCCCACGAGCGGATCCTTGGCGCCTTTGCTGCCGGTGAGGCCGACATCCTTATTGGCACCCAAATGGTGGCCAAGGGACTGGACCTCCCACGGGTGACCCTGGTGGGGGTGGTAACGGCCGATACCGCCCTGAACCTGCCCGATTTCCGAGCAGCGGAGAAAACCTTTCAAATCCTCACTCAGGTAGCGGGTCGTACCGGACGAGGAGAGAAGCCCGGCGAAGTGATCGTGCAGACCTATGCGCCGGATCATTACAGCATTCAGGCCGCCGCGGGCCATGACTACCGGCGGTTCTGGGAAAGGGAGGTTGCCTTCCGAAAACCGGGCGGCTATCCGCCGTTTGGCCGACTGATTAACGTCATAGTGGCCAGTCCCAAGCAGGAAACAGCTCGAGAAACGGCCCACCAGCTCGGTTTGATTCTGCGGGGGTTGCTGCAGGAGCAGGGCCTTTCCCAGCGGGGCGGAGAGGTTGTTTGCCCTGGGATTCCGGACGGTACGGGAGATGCCCCGCCGAGTCTCACGGTGGTGGGTGATCCAGCCCTAGGAGACTGCTTACAAACCGCGGTTTCAGCGGCAAACCCGCCCGGGAGACCGCTAGGGAAAGATCGCTCAAAAAGCTCCAGAGGCAAGGAGCGACAAGGCTCCGAAGCGAGGCGTACTGAGTGGTGCGTTGAGCGGGGAGCCGCCGGACGGCACGTTAGCGCCGCCGGGGGGTGTGGGGGAGGGACTCCCCCAGACATTAGGGGGTTCTCAGGTACCGCAGGGGCCGCCGAAGGGGGGCGTGCCCCCCGAGCGGAGGCGGGCGGGAGCCCGCCTGACGCGCAGATAGGCTTTTTCAGCGGTCTCCTGGAGGAAGTGGCAGTGAGTGCCCAGACGGACGCCGGTACTGGCTTTGGCTTGGCCAACGAAGGGGTAGTCGACCCTGAGGTGGGCGAGGCTTTTGTATTTGGTATAGGTTCCGCCCAGGTTCTGGGACCGGTCCCTGCTCCCCTGCCCCGGTTGCGGGGCAATTTCCGCTGGCAGATTCTGCTAAAGGGAGCAGAGATCGACTTGCTGCGCGGCGTCCTTCGTCGGGCTCTGAGTAGCCGAAACTGGACCGCGCGGGTCCGGATCAGCGTGGATGTCGATCCCGTGAGTCTACTATAGGGCCATCGGAAAAGCCAACCCAGGAGATTGCGGACAAACTGCGGTTTCACACTGGCTGTTCGCCTAGAACTACTTGATCGGGTGGAGAGGAAGCAAACATGGCAATTCTAGAGATCAAGCACTATCCGGAGCCGATCTTACGCGCTGAAGCCAGGATTGTCCCCAAGGTTACGGCCACCGTCCGGAAACTCTTGGACGAGATGGTCCAAACGATGCGCGCGGCGGAAGGGGTGGGGCTGGCCGCCCCTCAGGTGGGCGTTTCCAAACGCGTTATTGTTGTGGATGTCGGGGAGGGGCTCATTGAACTCATAAACCCAAAGATTGAGAAGAAGGAAGGGAGCGAGACGGCCATGGAGGGTTGCCTCAGCATTCCCCAGTACTTGGGTGAGGTGGAAAGAGCTGCCTCGGTGACAGTTATCGGGCTGAATCGGGAAGGTGAAGAGGTGCGGATTGCCGCCACCGGGCTCCTGGCCCGGGCCTTGCAGCATGAAATCGACCATCTCAACGGAATCCTATTCATCGATCGAGCCACGGTCATCTATGAGAAAAAGCCGGGCCAGCCGGAAGATGGGCAGATTGGCGAAGGGGAGGCGCCGACCAAGCCGTCGGCTAGTGAGACAGGGGGGAGGGATGACTCCACTGGCTCGTAAGAGTTTGTCGCTGATCTTTATGGGCACCTCGGCTTTCGCGGTCCCCATCCTACAGTCTCTGGCCCAATCACCTCATCGGGTTAAGCTAGTGGTAACCCAACCGGACCGTCCGCAGGGACGGGGGCATCGCTTGGTGGGACCTCCTGTCAAGCTTGGCGCTGCAGGGTTGGGGCTAGCGGTTTTTCAACCGGAGAGGATAAAGAGCCCCGATTCCCTGGCTCTTTTGACCTCTTTACGGCCTGAAGTGCTGGTAACCGCCGCTTACGGCCAAATCCTGACCAGCTCAATCCTGGCCTTGCCTTCGGTGGCAGCCATCAACGTCCACGCCTCCCTCCTCCCCAAGTATCGCGGGCCCGATCCCATCCGCAGGGCCATAATGTCCGCTGAAGCGAGGACCGGAGTAACCATTATGCATATGGACCGCCGGGTGGACGCCGGTGATATCATCTGGCAGGAGGGAATACCCATCGGGCCGGAGGAGACCTTCGGCTCTTTGGAGAGGAGGTTGGCGGGACTGGGCGCCCGTCTGGCGGTGGAGGTTCTGGACCTCCTGGCCACCGGACAAGCCCCGAGGTCGCCGCAGGAGGAGAGCCTGGCCACCTATGCGCCGGCCCTGGAACGTGAAGATGAGGAAGTCCACTGGGACAAGGGAGCCGAAGAGATCGCTGCCTTGATCCGAGCGCTGGATCCTGAACCTGGCGCCCATACCCACCTTGGGGAGATGGAGGTTAAGATCTGGCGGGCCAGGCCTTGGACCGCTACTCCAATAGCCGGCGGGCTGGAGCAGAAACCGGGCCGGGTTACGGGCTTGGAGAAGGGTCGGGGCATCTTGGTGGCTTGCGGTCCCGGGACACTGCTCTTGGAGGAGGTTCAACCGGCGGGGGGGAGGAGGATGGAGGCTTCGGCCTTTGCCAATGGATACCGGATCAAGGCCGGCACCCTCCTAGGAGACCGCTGAAAAACACCCATCTCTCGTTGGCGCGATCCGCCGAAGAACTTTTCTTGAAAATGCGACGCGACTACGGCGGATTGTGGCGCAATCGGCCGAAGGACTTTCCCTAAAATGGGGCGTAACTGCAGCGGATTATGGCGCAATCGCCAGGAGAAGTTCTCCGAACATGTTGCGTAACTGTGGTCGATTGTGGTCAAACCAGCAGCAGCCAACGCTCCGGCGGCTCCTGGGGCGGTTTTTTGAACGTGATCCGGGAATCTAGTTCCGGTTGTCTTGTGGACTTGCGCCATCATGCTATAATTTATTATTGATGAAGCGATGGTCCTTTTGGGTACCGGCGCTAGTCGAGAAGTCCAATCCTGGAAGGATCGGCGCGTCAATAAGAAACCTGCCTATTCCGGTAAATGTAAAAGGAGGTCGGTCGGAAGATGTTCCTTTTTGACTCTGGCTACATCCTTTTCGTCCTCCCGGCTCTGATCTTTGCCCTTTACGCCCAGCATAGGGTCAGTAGCACTTGGGCGACTTTCGCCCGCTACCCGGCGGCTGCCGGCGTGACGGGCGCTCAGGTGGCCCGACAGATCCTGCACCAGGCCGGGCTGGACGATGTTCGGGTCGATCGGATCGGTACCCCCCTGGGGGATCACTACGACCCTCAGGAGAAGGTCCTTCGTCTTTCCGCGGGGGTCTATGACAGTTCCTCGGTGGCAGCCCTGGGCGTGGCGGCCCACGAGGTGGGCCATGCTATCCAGCATGACACCGGCTACCTGGCCCTGGGGATCCGCAACTCGCTGGTTCCGGTGGCCAATTTCAGCTCTCAGGCCGCCATACCTCTTTTCTTCCTGGGGTTCTTCTTCCGCTGGCCATCGTTAATGGACATTGGGATCGTCGTTTTCTTTGCTGCCGTAGTCTTTCAGATTATCACCCTGCCGGTGGAGTACAATGCCAGTGGCCGGGCCCTGGCGTTACTCGAGGATGGCGGTTTTTTGACCCGGGAAGAAATGGGTCCGGCTCGTCAGGTCCTCAATGCCGCTGCTCTTACTTATGTGGCGGCAACGGCCATGGCGGTGGCCCAGTTGCTCCGTCTTCTGGTTCTGCGCGATCGGAGAGACTGAATCCTGATGAGACAGTATTAGGGGAGTGCTGACGGACTGCGTTGTGAGTGGTTAGCCCGCCCGAGGAAAGACGCCATAGTCTAGAAAAGGCTTGATAACGAAAGTTCTTCTGGCGGCTTTAGCCACACCGCCAAGGCGAGACCGCTCAAAAAGCTGAGGTGTGCATCCCTTGAGTATCTGCTACCTCCGGTTCGGAATACTAACCTTGGCCGGGGGTTTTTCTTTCTTCTGGCAGGAACCATTGGGGTAGGCCCCGGTCCCCGAAGCTAATGCCTTCTTACGGCATGATGGCTGAAATGGAGGTGCGGGCGTGACGGTCCCGTCGGCCCGAGAACTGGCGCTGAAGGTCTTAAAGGGCGTGGAGGAAAGGGATGCCTACGCCGACATCCTGCTCGACCATTGGCTGAATCGGCATCAACTCCTGCCACGCGAACGAGCTTTAGCTACGGAAATCGCCTTCGGTACCCTCCGGCGGCGCAACACCCTGGATTGGGTCATCGAAGGCTTCAGTTCGCGCCCCATCGTGAAGATGGATCTCTGGACGAGAAACATCCTGCGGCTGGGCGCCTATCAGCTTCTCTACCTGGAGCGCATTCCGGCGCGGGCGGCAGTGGATGAAGCGGTAAAACTGGCCCGCCGATTCGCTCCTTACGGCGTTTCCGGTTTTGTCAATGCCGTCTTGCGCCGTGTGGCGAACGGGCGTTTACCCCCTTTCCCTTCCTTGGCGGAAGATCCCCTGACTCATCTATCCTTGAACTATTCGCATCCAAGATGGCTGGTAGAACGCTGGCTGACCCAACTTGGCTGGGAGGGAACCGCCGCCCTCTGCCAGGCCAATAACCAACCGCCTCCCGTCACCCTACGGGTCAATCGTCTGAAGAGCACACCGGCTGAAGCGAGGGAGGCCCTGGCTGCGGCGCGGATAGAGGTGGGCACGGGGAACTACTTGCCAGAGGCCCTGGTGGTACGGAAAGCCGGCTCGCCGGAACGACTGCCGGGGTACGCCGAGGGCTGGTTTTCCCTTCAGGACGAAAGTTCCATGCTGGTGGCTCACGCCTTGGACCCGCAGCCGGGGGAGATGGTGGTGGACATGGCCAGTGCCCCAGGGGGTAAGACTACTCACCTGGCCGAGGTGATGGGCAATCTTGGAAACATTGTCGCTGCCGATGTCCATGAGCATCGTCTTTCCTCCGTCCGAGAGCGGGCTCACCGCCTGGGGATTAGGATCATCCGAACCATGGTGGCGGACGGACGCCAGTTGGCCGACCTCTATGCCGGGCAGGCGGACCGGGTGCTGTTGGATGCCCCTTGCTCTGGTCTCGGGGTGTTACGGCGCAACCCGGAGGCCCGCTGGCGGAAGCGACCGCAGGATATCCCGGGTCTGGTTCGTCTCCAGATGGAACTATTGGCAGCCGGCGCCCAATTGTTGAAACCGGAAGGGACACTGGTTTACAGTACCTGTACCATCACGCCGGAAGAGAACCAGGGGGTGGTGGAGGGCTTTCTGAAGCGCCACCCGGATTTCGCCCGGGAAGACCTGCGTCCCTTCCTGCCCGAGGGCCTCCACAAGGTACCTCAGGTCGACGAGGGCTGGATCCAGCTCTACCCGCACTTGCATGGAACGGATGGGTTCTTTCTGGCTCGCTTGAGGAAGGGGAAAACCGGCGGGTCCAAAGAGCCTCTCGTTGCCCGCAGGTGATCTCCAGCCACGCGAGGAGTCTCGGGGGGAAACCTCCCGCCATTGGGTGTCTTTAAAAGGATTTTATCAGGTAAACGGAGAATAGCCTTAGAGGATGGTCAAAGAAGTGGGCCTGACCAATCTCAAGAACCTTTATTCCGATGAGTTGGAAGCCTTCCTGGCCAATCTGGGAGCGGAGCGCTTCCGGGCGGCCCAACTGGTGGAATGGCTTTATGGGCGTGGGATACAAAGTTTCTCGGAAATGACCAACCTGCCCGTAGCTTTGCGTTCCCGTCTGGCGGAAGTGGCTTTCATCAGCCGTCTGAAGAAGCTGGCTGAGGCTAAGGGAGAAGATGGTACCATCAAGTATCTATTTGCCCTGGAAGACGGCCAGGCTATTGAAACGGTGCGAATGAAATACCGGTACGGCCATGCTGTTTGCGTTTCTACCCAGGTGGGTTGCCGGATGGCCTGCCGCTTTTGTGCCTCGACGATTGGCGGGCTCATTCGGAATCTGGAGCCGGCGGAGATGCTGGATCAGGTTCTGGCGGTGAACGGCGAACTGGCTCCCCTCGGGCAGCGGGTGGGACGGGTCGTATTGATGGGTTCCGGTGAACCGCTGGACAACTATGAAGCTGTGCTTCGTTTCATCCGGTTACTTAACCTGGCCAGGGGGTTAAACATCGGCTACCGTCACATCACCCTCTCCACCAGCGGCGTTGCTCCGGGGATAATTAGATTGGCCGGAGAAGGGCTACCCATTACGCTGGCCGTTTCCTTACACGCCCCGAACAATGAACTCAGAGACTACCTGATGCCCATCAACCGTCGTTACCCGCTGGAGGAACTACTTCCGGCCTGCCACGACTATGCCGATCGGACGGGTCGCCGGGTGACCTTTGAGTACACCCTCATCAGGGGAGTCAACGATTCACCCCGGGAGGCGCGCGAGTTGGTGCGGTTACTTTCTGGTCACCTCGCCCATGTCAATCTGATTCCCCTCAACCCGGTCAAAGAGAGGGAGTTTCAACCGACGTCGCCGGAAGGGGTCCGCCGCTTTGCCCGTCTCTTAGGCGAAGGTGGGATACCGGCGACCATACGTAGGGAATTGGGTGGGGATATCGACGCGGCCTGTGGACAGTTAAGACGGAAGGTCCTGGCCGAGGCCAGGTTAGGAGACCTCAAGGATGCCACGGATGCGGAGCCGAAGTGAGGCCGGTCACATTTGACTGAGACATTTTCAGAAGGGGAGAGGCTGGCTGCGGAACGGGGCCGGCCATCCGAGCCACCGAGGCGGTGACAGGGATGTTATTTAGCGCCAAGAGCGATGTTGGTTCGGTTCGGCAAAGGAATGAAGATGCCTTCTTTGCGGAGTCCTTTCCCGAGCCTCCTTTTTTCTTCGCGGTGGCCGATGGGATGGGTGGTCATGCCGGCGGAGAGGAGGCTGCGCAACTGGCCATAGAGATCCTGCAGGAGGCCTTTCTGAACTGGAGACTAAAAGTTCAGATTCCTGCCGGGGCGGGCCCTTCTGAGGCGCCTCGCGAATTCCTGGTCCAAAACCTGCGGTTGGCCAATTCCCGCATTCTGGCCGCCGCTCGGGTCTTGGGCAAGGATGGCATGGGGACCACCTTCTCCAGCGCCCTCTTTTGGCAAGGTCGGTTACACCTGGCCCATGTCGGCGACAGCCGAATCTATTTGTTCCGCAGCGACCGCTTGACTAGGCTGACGGAAGATCATTCTTTGGTGGGGGAGCTGGTCAGGAATGGAAGCCTCTCGGAGGAAGAAGCCTTGGTTCACCCCCAGCGACATGTTCTTACTGAAGCCCTCGGTACGCAACCGGAGGCCCGCATTGACTTGCAGGAGGTGGAGGTCGGGGAAGGGGATACCTTTTTGCTTTGTACCGATGGCCTCACCAATCTCGTGGCCGAGCCGCGCCTGGCGGCGCTTCTGCAACGTGAGCCGCTGGAAGAGCTGACAACCCGACTGATTGAGGAGGCCATCACCAACGGTGGCCATGACAACATTACCGTTGTGGTATTTCGGCTGGAAGTGAGGGACTTTAAGACCTCTTGATAAATCTCACAAGCCGACCCTTTGGGTGAGGTGCAACTAGATGATCGGCAGGAAGCTGGGGAATCGTTATGAGATGCTGGAGCGAATAGGCCGGGGTGGTATGAGCCTGGTCTATCGGGCCCAGGACACCCTTTTGCAGCGGGTGGTAGCCATAAAGGTTCTCCGCAGCCAGTTTGTTAATGATAGCGAATTCGTCAAACGTTTTCGGAGAGAGGGGCAGGCCGCGGCCAGCCTTTCGCATCCCAATATCGTCAGCCTTTACGATGTCGGGCAAGAAGACGACTTTTACTATCTGGTGATGGAATACGTTGATGGCGAAACCTTGAAGGACAGGATCGCCACCCGCGGTCCTATACCGGTCCTACAGTCCATGAAGATCGCCCACCAGATCTGTGAGGCTTTGGAACATGCCCACCAGCACCGGGTGGTTCATCGCGATATTAAACCGCATAACATCCTTATCACTAAAGATGGCCGGGTCAAGGTGACGGACTTCGGGATTGCCAGGGCGGCTACGGAAGCCACCATCACCAATACCGGGGCTATTATTGGTTCTGTCCATTACTTCTCTCCGGAACAGGCCCGCGGGGGGTTTACCGGTGAGAAATCGGACCTTTATTCACTGGGAGTAGTCCTGTATGAGATGCTGACTGGAAAGGTACCCTTTGAAGGCGAAACACCCATCAGCGTAGCCCTGAAGCACTTGCAGGAGCCAGCACCGGAACCCACCTCCCTGAATCCAGAGATACCTCCAGCGGTGCAAAGGATTGTCTTAAAGGCCCTGGAGAAGAACCAGGGCGATCGTTACCAATCGGCCGGCGAAATGCTGGCTGACATTGGGGCCTACTTGAAGAACCCTGAATTATCTCCGTCTTCCGGAGAAAGATCCAGACCGAGGGCTGTACCGCCACCAGTGGCGGGGAGGGGGGGAGAGGCTACGGACGCGGAGGAGCGTTCCAGAAAGCAGAACAAACGGAAGAAAAAGGGACCTTCGCGGGCGTTCTTTTGGGCGGCTCTACTACTTCTGCTCATCGGTCTCGCTTTTTACGGTATGAAGTCCTTTTTCGATTGGTTTAATGTACCCACGGTCGAGGTGCCTGCTGTGGTGGGCAAGAGCCTGATCGACGCGCAAAAGGAGCTAACGGCCATCTTTCTTATTCCTATCGTAGTGGCCCAACAGAATGACCCAACCGTCCCCTTCAATTTCATCATCGCCCAGCTACCCGGGGCAGGCGAACTGGTAAAGGAGGGGCGCGAGGTCAGACTCACTGTCAGCAAGGGACCCGAGATGGTGGAAATTCCCCCCCTAGTTCGGAAATCGTCCAAGGAAGCCACCCTTATTCTCCAGGGATTGGGTCTGACCGCCAATGTCCGTCTGCGCCATGACCCTGAGGTCCCCGAGGATTACGTGATCAGCCAAAACCCAAGAGAAGGCGTGAGCGTGAAAAAGGGGACGGCGGTGGATTTGGAAGTCAGCCAGGGTCCGGAACAGATCATGCTCTCTTTGCCCAATTTTGCCGGCGAGAAACTGGATAATGTCCTACTTCGCCTCGCGGCTCTAAAGTTAACGAAGGGACAGATCACGGAGGTAGCCAGCAGTCTTTTAGCCGGGACCGTGGTGGGACAGGATCCGGCGGCCGGGACGATGGTGGCCGAGGGCTCCGCCGTTAACTTCTCGGTAAGCAAAGGGGGAGGCGCCAGCCGGCAGTCCAGCCTGTCCATTAAGGTACCGCAGGGAACTCAACCCATCCGCGTCTTGGTCCGGGTCACCGACTCCCGCGGTGCCAGAACTGTGTTGAATGAGGACCGAACCCCAGGACAGGAGTTTACCATCTCGATAGAGTGGACCGGTGAGACGGCTACGGCGGAGGTTTTCTTCAACGGCAGCTTATATCGCAAGGATGTTTGGCGGTAGGGAAGGCCGTCGGCCTCTGGCCGTAGGTGGTGCGCGTACCGCCCATTTAGCCGCTTCCGAAGCGTATAGATATCGCTGAAAAACCCCGATCTGCGCCTCAGACGGGCTCCCGCCCGCCTCCGCCAAGGGGAACGCCCCCCTTCGGTGGCACCTGCGGTGCCTGAGCACCCCCTAATGCCTCGGGGAGTCCCCTCCCCCAGACCACCCGGCGGTGCTACGCGCCGTCTGGCGGCTCCTCGCTCACCGCTGTCCAATTTTCAGACTTTGTTGCGGCGCCCGGCGCCTTGGTCGACTACTCTGATTCTTTGGGAGACTGGCATGCTTGAGGGTCGAGTGATCCGTAGCCGCGGTAATTATTTTGCCGTTCTCACCTCGGAAGGGGAATTGGAATGCCAGCCCAGGGGGCGGTTTCGTCAGGAGCAACTGCGTATCCTTGCCGGGGATCTGGTGAAGGTAACGCCCTTGGCCGATGACCGTGGCGTCATCGAGACGGTTTTGCCCAGGAGGACAGAGCTTTTCCGTCCTCCGGTGGCCAACCTCGATCAGGTCATGATCGTTTTTACGGTCCGAGAACCTGCGTTACAGCTGCCCTTGGTTGACCGCTTCCTGGTTCTGGCCGAGGCCCATCATCTTGACATCCTGTTGGTCTTGAGTAAAATTGACCTCTTGGATCCGGAGGAGATTGACGAAATAAGGTCGATCTACCGTGGTACGGGGTATCCCTTCCATGCCGTCAGCGCCTGGGACGGGCGAGGGGTCGATGAGCTCCGTTCCGCTTTAAGGGAGAAGGCCTCCGTTTTGGCTGGGCAGAGTGGAGTTGGTAAGTCCAGCCTCTTAAACGCCCTGGAGCCGGGCCTGTCCCTACGGACCGGGGCGGTGAGCGAGAAGGCCAAAAGAGGCCGTCATACTACCCGGCACGTGGAGCTGCTTACCATGAATAACGGCGGGCTGGTGGCCGATTCCCCCGGGTTTAGCCGGCTAGACCTGGGTTTTCTGAACAAGGAAGCCTTGGCTTATTGTTTTCCGGACTTTCGCCCTTACATCCGGCAGTGTCGTTTCGCCAGTTGCCTGCATCAGGAAGAACCTCGCTGCGCGGTGCGCGAGGCTTCTGAGGCGGGAATGATCCCGGCGGTAAGATATGAGCACTATCTGGAATTCCTGCAGGAAATCAAAGATTGGGAGAAGAGAAAGTACTGAAGAGCTTGTCTTTTTGACAGAGAGATTCGCCGGGCGCCATCCTTTGACCAGGGGGTTGTACGATGATCAGGATTGCACCGTCTCTTCTTGCGGCCGACTTTGGCCGTCTCTATGATGAGGTGGCTCGGGTGGAAGGCGCCGGAGCCGACCTCCTGCATTTGGACATCATGGACGGCCATTTTGTTCCCAATTTGACCTTTGGACCGGCCGTGATCCAGGCTCTGCGGGCCAAATCATCGCTTCTTTTCGACGCTCATCTCATGATTACCCAGCCGGAAAGGTACATAGAGGACTTCGCTCGGGCTGGGGCCGATCTCATCACCGTTCACGCCGAGGCCAGCCCACACCTGCATCGCTTGGTGCAAGAGATTAAGGCGGCCGGTTGCCGGGCCGGCGTAGCCCTGAATCCGGCCACTCCTCCCCAGGCTATAGAATACCTCTTGCCAGATCTGGATCTGGTCCTGGTGATGAGTGTCAACCCGGGTTTTGGGGGACAGGATTTCCTACCTACGGTCCTACCGAAGCTGGGAAGGCTACGGGAATGGATCGGCGCGCGCGGGTTTTCCGTAGAACTGGAGGTGGACGGTGGGATTAATTCGCAGACGGCACCGCTGGTGCGTCAGGCCGGGGCTACCATCCTGGTGGCCGGATCGGCCCTCTTCGGCGCAAAAGACTTGGTTCAGGCTATTTCGGAACTGCGTGGACCCAAAAAACTCTTGTAATTTGTGAGCATTGGTTGTAGAATTTCTTGGGAAGACAAAACAATTCCTTCGGGGCAAGGTGAGGAGCCCACGGCCTAAAAGTCTAAGACCTTTAAGTCTGGTGCTTTTGGCGAAATTCGGGGGCTTCAATTCCTGACCGGCGGTGATGCTCCCGCTTCGTGGAGATGAGCCCGCGAGCCTTTGGGCAGGAGACCGGTGTGATCCCGGCGCCGACAGTACAGTCTGGATGGGAGAAGGTGGGTGATGAGCTTTGCTTTAGCCTGCTAACCGAGCCCCTGGGAGATCCAGGGGCTTCTTTGTGTGCTGGTGTTGCTGGGAGAGTTGGGGTTTTCCAGCGGTCTTCTAAGGGATTTGACCCCCGGCGCTGCCGCGTAGACCGCGGCACCCTCACAGCCGGACGAACCTGCCCGCGCCGGGAGACTCCCTTCCCGGTCGAACGAAAGGAGCAGCAAAAATGTCCAAAGTAAGGAACCTGGTGGTGACGGCCATTCTTGGGGCGGCCGCCTTCTATCTCATGTTTGCCCTTGAGTTTCCTTTACCTCTATTCCCAACCTACCTGAAGTATGACCCGGGGGAGATCCCAGCACTGCTGGGGGCATTTGCTTTGGGTCCCATGGCCGGTCTGGCCGTAGAGGTCATCAAGAACGCTCTCTATTTCCTCTCGGGGAAGTCTACCGCCGGCCTGGTGGGGGTTTCTGCCAATCTGGTGGCCGGGGCTACCTTTGTCCTTTCAGCCGGGCTTATCTACCGGTGGCGCCATGATACCTGGGGGGCTTTGACCGGACTTTTCGCCGGTAGCCTGGCTACCACCCTGGTTATGAGCCTGGCCAATTACTATGTCTTTCTTCCCCTTTGGGGGGTCCCCAGGAATCAGCTTTTACCTCTCTTAACGGGGGCTATCATCCCCTTTAACCTGGTCAAGGGTTTCCTTTCCGCCCTGGTTACAGCCCTTTTTTACCGCCGGGTAGAGGCTTACATCCTGGGAAAGAAAAGCGACTGGCAGAAGATCAATCTTGCACCATCGAGGAGGCCGAATCAATAGTTTCTTTTGGGAATAAGTAGAAAGCGTGACCGCCTCCGGGAGGAGCCGCGAGTCGCCCTCCGCTTTGTCGCCGAGTTGGCGAACAAAGTGGTGACGCTTCAAGCAAGGGACCCCTTAGGTCCCTTTTTTGCTCACGAAGGCCCTAAGCCGGAATATAATGTATTAAATGACCGGGCGGGAGGGGAGGCCAGTGAACTGGAGGAATGTTCGGACAAGAAGGATGGGTGGCCTGCTGCTCTTGGCCGTCGGGGGAATTCTCCTGGTAAAGGCCATCCCGGGATGGCTCTGGATGATCATGCTGGGCGGCTTATTGGGATGGGTAGGCTGGTTTCTTTACAAAATGGACAGTTAACGGAGGTGAAGGCAGGTGGCTATCCGTATCCACGTCTTCAAGGTACCGCGACCCCTGGGCCGGCTTCTAAGGACGCTGGTTTACACCTTTTCTCGGCGTGAGCGTTGAACTTTACACATATACCACCAGAATGGATGCCGGAAGGAAGACGTCTCCCAAGCGTCTTCCTCCTTCATTATGGCCGCTTTTTCCTGCTAGGAAGAAAAAACCAAAAGAGACTTGGAATCCAAGTCCCTCCGGAACAAGGCAATCCTTCAAATGGCTCGTTGCACCTTTCCCGCCTTTAGGCAGCTGGAGCAGACGTAGATTGTCTTAGGCCGACCGCTTATCAGAGCCTTGACCCGTTGAACATTGGGCAACCAGACCCTCCTGGTTTTAATATTGGAATGGCTGACCTTATTGCCATGACCAATCCCTTTACCGCAAATCTCGCAAACGTGAGCCACAGAATACCCCTCCTTAAAATTTACACGGGTGTATTTTATCATACTACCTAGAGAATGAGCAAGGGATTTCGTTAGCTGCGGGAAAAGCGATTTTGCCGCATTTGTACCGCCCTGGATCACGATGGCAGCAGGAAATCGCCCTTTCACCTAGAATGTATTTTTGAGAAAGAGGTGACGGTGCGATGCGAGAGGTCAAGAACGATCTAGGGAAAATCGTTGTCTCGGAGGAGGTTGTGGCCACCCTGGCCGGAGTGGCGGCCACCGAGTGTTACGGCGTAGTCGGGATGGCTTCTCGCAAGGTAACGGATGGCCTGGCCGAGCTCTTGGGTAAGGAGAGCCTGAGCAAGGGTGTGGAGGTAGATATTGACGGAAACCGGGTTGGGATTGCCCTGCATATCATTGTCGGTTACGGGGTCCGCATCTCCGAGGTGGCCAGGAATATCCGGGAAAGGGTTAAGTATACCGTCGAGAGCTTTACCGGCCTGAAGGTCACGGGGGTTAAGATCAATGTCCAGGGGGTAAGGGTTGGACGGGATAAGTAATGGCGTTTTGGGAGGCATGGGGTTGGTTCAGGAGATCACCGGCGAAGATCTGCGGCAGATGTTCATTCTGGCCGCCAGCATCTTGGAGGATAACAAAGCTGGAGTTAACGCACTTAACGTTTTCCCAGTGCCTGATGGTGACACAGGCACCAATATGTCGCTCACTTTGGCTTCCGCCGTCCGGGAAATGGAGAAAGTGCCGGGGGACGGCGTGGGGCAATTGGCTCAGGCGGCGGCACTCGGCTCCCTCATGGGGGCCAGGGGTAATTCCGGGGTTATTCTGTCCCAGATTCTGCGTGGCTTTGCCCGAGGTCTGGACGGATTGGTGCGGGCCGGGGCCAGGGAAATGGCCTGGGCGCTGCAAGAAGGGGTCCATGTAGCCTACAAGGCGGTGATGAAACCGACGGAAGGGACCATCCTCACGGTAGCCCGGGAAGCGGCTCGGGTGGCGGTGGAGGGGGCCCGCCGGGGCCTGAACTTGCGAGAGGTTTTGACCCAGGCCTATGAGGAGGCAGAAAGGACGCTGGCCTTGACCCCGGAAATGCTACCCATATTGAAGAAAAACGGGGTGGTGGACGCCGGGGGCAAGGGTTTGGTTTACATTTTATCGGGATTTCTCAGCTTCTTGCGAGGGGCTGTGGGGGTAGCACCGGCCGAGGCCAGGGTGGCGGAATTCGAATTCACTGAGGAGTTGGCTGATATCAAGAACCCCTATGACACGGAATTCTTCATCAGGGGTGAGGCCATCCCGGTGGAAGAGGTCCGGGAAAAGCTTGGGGGCATGGGTGACAGCCTGATTGTAGTTGGTACCCCTGACCTCGTCAAGGTGCATATCCATACCCAAAACCCGGGACAGGTACTGGACTATTGCCTTAAAGCGGGGGAACTGACGCAAATTGAAATAAAGAACATGCGGGACCAGCACGAGGAACTCAAGGAAAGGGCGACGGGCGGGAGGATCGAACCAGCGTCAGGCCTAAGACCCAAGACCACGCTGGTCATCTCCTCAAACCGGGAAGACCAGGCGGCCCGGGAAGACCGGGGGCAGGACGAGGTTCAAGAGATCGGCCTGGTGGCCGTGGCCTCCGGCCAGGGGATCGCCGACACCTTCCGCAGCCTGGGGGCCCACGGGATCGTGGCTGGGGGCCAGACCATGAACCCCAGCACCCAGGAGATCCTCCAGGTTGTGGAGGCCCTTCCCTATGACCGGGTGGTCGTTCTGCCCAATAACAAGAACATTGTTTTGACGGCCGAACAGGCCGGGCACCTTTCCGGCAAAAAGGTCAAAGTGGTGCCGACCCGTTCCATTCCTCAGGGTCTAGCCGCTCTCCTAAGCTGGAGGCACGATCTGAACCTGGAAGCTAACCTGGACCGGATGCGAGGGGCGGCGGAGGCCGTAAAAACCGGCGAGGTGACTTACGCCATCAGGAACTCCGGATTTCAGAATGGGAAAATCGCTGAAGGTGATATTTTGGGTTTAATTGACGGAGAAATTGCCGTTACCGGCCAGGACACCGGGGATGTCTTGCTTCGCCTGGTGGAGACTATGGTGGAGCCAGAGGTGGCCATCGTCACCGTTTTCTATGGAGAGATGGTTGAGCGGGAGCACGCAGCGGAGCTGGAGGACAGATTGAAGACCCGTTTCCCGGAACTGGAGATTGAAATGCATTACGGCGGTCAGCCAATTTACTATTTTCTGGTGTCGGTGGAGTAGGATCCTCGGGAGGAGAGTAATGCCAGCACGGGATGTTGCCGATCTTTCCCGTGACATCCAATACCTAAAGGGAGTGGGGCCGGCTAGGGCCAGGCTCCTCGGTAAACTGGGCCTGCACACCGTGGCGGATCTTCTTTTCTATTTTCCGCGCCGCTATGAAGACAGGAGTCAGCTTAAGGCCATGGCCCTAGTTAGAGACGGGGAGATTTCCACCGTCCAGGGAAAGGTTGTAGAGGTCAGCGAGGTCAAACCCCGCCCCGGACTGATCGTAACCCGGGTGGCCATAAGTGACGGCTCTGGTACTGCCTTTGGGATCTGGTTCAACCAAAGCTTCATCAAGGATCGTTTTCGCCTGGGACAGGCCGTGGTTTTCAACGGGCGGATTGAGAGAAGATACGGTCAGGTACAAATTAACAAACCTGAGTATGAGGACCTGGATGACGATTCCCTCCACACGGGGAGGATTGTCCCCATCTACCCCCTGACGGAGGGGCTTTTTCAACGCCAGTTTCGGGCTTTGATGAAGGGGGTAGTAGAGGGTTATGCCTCTTTCCTGGGGGAGGTCCTACCGGAGGAGATCCGGCAACGCCTCGCCTTCTCCGGACTGAGCCAGGCCGTTCGGGACATGCATTTCCCCCGGGATCTGCAAGCCCAGGAGGCGGCCAGGCGTCGTTTGGCCTTTGAGGAACTCTTCTATCTCCAACTGGGGTTGGCTCGTCTGAAAAGACAGGCGGTAGAGGAAGAAGGAACGGCGCACCGCTCCGATGGACCATGGCTTAAGGCCTTGGTGGAATCTTTGCCCTTTTCACTGACGGAAGCCCAAAAGCGGGTGATAGGGGAGATCAGGCAGGACATGGAGAGCCCGCGACCGATGAACCGTCTGATTCAGGGCGACGTGGGCTCTGGCAAAACGGTGGTGGCGGCCTGGGCGCTGGTTAAAGCGGCAGAGAGTGGCTTTCAGGCCGCCCTCATGGCTCCCACTGAGATTTTGGCCGAACAGCACTTCCTAAACTTGAAGGGTCTGCTTTCTCCCCTCGGGATAACGGTGGGGTTCCTGACTGGAAGTCTGGGGCGCGCCGAGAGGATCAGACGCTTGGAGACGATCAGGTCGGGTGAGTTAAAGATAGTCGTCGGAACCCAGGCCCTGATTCAGGAGGGGGTGGAATTTGCCCGGCTGAGCCTCGTGGTGACCGACGAACAGCATCGTTTCGGTGTACAGCAAAGGGCTTTACTGCGGGCCAAGGGGTATAGTCCCGATGTCTTGGTCATGACGGCCACTCCCATACCCCGTACCCTGTCCATGACCCTATATGGTGATCTCGATGTATCAATATTGGACGAAATGCCGCCGGGGCGAGGGCCAGTGGAGACTTACTGGCGAAGGGCCTCGGCCCGAAAGAAGGCGTATCGTTTTCTCCATGACCAGGTGAAGGCCGGACGACAGGGCTATGTGGTTTGCCCGCTTATTGAGGAATCGGAGCGTCTCCAGGCTGAGGCGGCCACTGATTTAGCCATCAGGTTACGTTCGGAATTCCCCGACCTCAGAATTGGGCTGCTGCACGGGCGGATGCGGACCGAAGAAAAGGAAGAGACCATGGAGGCCTTCCGCCAGGGTCATCTTGGGGTCCTGGTGTCCACCACCGTCATTGAGGTGGGCGTGGATGTCCCCAACGCCACCGTCATGGTTGTCGAAGGAGCCAACCGTTTCGGATTGGCCCAACTCCACCAGCTCCGGGGACGGGTTGGACGGGGGCGGGAGAAGTCCTACTGCATCCTCCTGGCTGAAGGTCTGACGGAAGAGGGACGGCGACGGTTGGAGGTCATGCAAGAAACGGGGGACGGGTTTGCTATTGCCGAGGAGGACCTAAAATTGCGGGGGCCCGGGGAGTTCTTCGGAACCAGACAGCACGGTCTGCCGGATCTAAGAGTGGCTGATCCCATACGCGACTTACCCCTCCTGGACCTGGCCAGACAGGAAGCTTTCCGGTTGATCGAACGGGACCCCAACCTGACCAGCCCGGAACACCGAGCCATCCGGGAAAGGGTGGGACGCCTTTTTCAGGGGCAGGGGGGCCTGATTTCGGTGAGCTAGTCCTGGTCTCTCAACAATGGATCGCCCGAGCGGTACGGGAGCCTAGTTGGGCACGATCACAATGGCAAGGAGCGTGACCTTTTTGAGCAAGGGTTTTTTGCGCGTGGCCTGCCTGCAACTGCAGGCTTTCGATTTACTGCATTCAGAGGAGGCCTTGGGGCATGCCCTGGCTATGGTAGACCAGGCCGCCCGGGAGAAGCCAGATCTTTTGGTCCTGCCGGAATGCGCTTATCCAGCCTACTATCTGGATGGTTGGGAGAAGGTCTCTCTCCGCCCCTGGGAGGAGATCCTGGCCATCTTTGGCGAGAGGGCCCGCCGGCACGCCCTGGAGATGGTGGTTGGCCTGGCGGAACTTTATCCCACCAGCCCGGCCTACAATTCCTCTTTTTATCTGGACGCCGGGGGCAGGGTCCGCCACCGGGCCAGGAAGCAGTTCCTCTGGCATTTTGACTCTCGCTGGTTTACCCCAGGGAACGATTTGGAATCACTGGCGACACCTTACGGGACGGCCGGACTTTTCATCTGCGCTGACGGTCGGGTGCCGGAGATTACCCGGACCCTGGCACTGCAGGGAAGCCGTATCTTTCTTAACAGCACAAACTGGGTGAGCAGTGGCGGTTCTTGGGACAACCTCCCTAATCCCCAGGCTGACTACCTGATGCGGGTCCGCTCTCTGGAGAACAACGCCTGGATCGTCTCGGCCAATAAGGTAGGGATAGAACAGGATGCCGTCGTTTATTGCGGCAAGAGTCAGGTGACGTCGCCGGAAGGAAAAGTGGTGGCCATAGCCTCTAACTGGAAACCAGAGGTGTTGACCTACGATATCCCCCTTGAGGAAGGGACCGGGCTGGTGGCAATACCCGATGGCCTGGTGGATGGGCGCCTGGACATAAAGAAGGCGCGCCGCCCAGAGACTTACACTTCCCTCTCCTTGACTACGCCGGAACCCTCCTCTTCCGATAGACGGGATGTTACCCCAGAGCCTGCTGACTCTGTTCGCCAGGAGCCTTTTGAGCCACCTATCACAACTGCTGGCTACGGCGAGAGCCCCGCCAAAGCTGGTCCGAAGGCGATTCTGGCAGCCGCAGTGCAGCTCTCTCTTGAAGGAGGCGAGAGAGCGCTGGCTCGGGTGGAGGACTTCCTGCGCAAGGCTCAGGTCTTGGGAGCCGACCTGGTCCTTTTTCCCGAGACGGAAGTTAAGGAAATTCAGCCGGCCGAGGAGACGGGGAAGCTGGAAAGGGTTTTAGAGCTTAGCCGGCAGTATCCTTTCCTCATCGGCTGGGTCGGGGTAGAAGGAACTGCTGCGGAGGGGCTCGAGGAGAGCCAGGGAAAGGCCGGATTTTTCCGGACGGCGCGGCTCCTTCATCGGGGGCGGGTTTTGGGTCGTTACCGCAAGGTTCATCTGGAGAGGGACGAGGAAGGCCTCTTTCTGCCCGGAGACGAGGGATACCACATCATAGAGACGCCGGTCGGACGAGTGGGGTTCCTTTTGGGCTATGAAGGTCTGCTCCCCGAGGTGCCTCGCGCCTTAACGTTGCAGGGTGCTGACATTATCCTCTGGCCGGTCCGTTTCTCGGTCAACCGTCAGCATCTCTTTGCCCGTGCTCGGGCCATGGAAAATAGGGTCTTTGTGGTCGCGACCAATGCCTTGCTTAGAAGAGGCCGGGTTCCTAAAGAGGACGAGGCGGAGAGCCTTTCACTAGGCCCCGAATTTGATCGAACTTGGTCTGGAGGTGGAAGCCTCATCGTGGGGCCGGGGGGACAAGCTCTGGCCGAGGCCTTGGCGGGGCGTCCCCAGATTATCACCGCCACCCTTCAGCCGATTCAGGCCCGCTTCAAGGGGGTTGTGCCGGGCACTGATGTCCTGGTAAACCGAAGACCAGTACTCTACCAGGAGATCACGAGAGGGGGACGGGTGTGAGGAGGCCAGAATTCCAGCCTGAAACAAACCAGGTACTCCCAGGAGACCGCTGAAAAATCCCCATCTGCGTCGACAGTCTCCCAGGGCGATGCTCGGCCGGCAATCGCCCGACCGTTGGCGCAACGGATGAAGGGCCTTGACGTGTCCCTGAAACATCAGGAAAATACCCTTGACACGATGGAGATGACGTGATATACTCCGTGCAAGTGAACAGGGTTAAAGGCGATGACCGGGAAGAGTAAGGGGATTCCAGGCGCCAAAAGCGAGCCGGTGATAGTGAAAGACCGGTGCGTACCGGTCCCCCGAATGGGCCCGTGAGCTGTGAACCGAAAAGGGTCGCCGTTATTGCAGATCGGCGAGCCGGGAGTAGGCTTCATCGGATCTCTCACCGTGAAAAGGGAGAGGGTATCGGTTAGAACCTGTACCCGGCGAGGGGTGAATCGGTCCCCAGTACCGATTTCATCCAAAGTGGGTGGCACCACGGAAGCGAGCCTTTCGTCCCGATTGGACGGAGGGCTTTTTTGTTGTAGGCTGCGCCGCGTTATCGCCGGAGCCGGCCAACTGGTACCTGATGAGGGAGGCGGCGGCAAGCCGCCTAAATAGGGTGGCACCACGGAGGCCTTTCGTCCCTTGGACGAGGGGTCCTTTTTGTTTCTGGCGAAAGCTATTCAGAAGCGGCTGGTGCAAGGGCTGAGAACTCAGGTCGTCAACGAAAGGTCGAATTGGCGAAAGACTTCATTGTCGAGGTCCGGGAGGTGAATTGCTTGTATCATCCTTCTTTAGAAGAGTATCTTCTTTTGGCCCAGCCAGGATCAGGTGGAGTCATTCCGGTCTATGAGCGGTTCCTGGCCGATACTGAGACCCCTGTTTCCCTATACCGCAAGCTGGCTCGTGGCAGGAACTCCTATCTTCTGGAGAGCATAGAAGGAGGGGAAAGGGTAGCCAGGTATTCTTTCTTAGGTTTCGAGCCCTTCTTGATCCTTCGGAATTGGTCCGATCGGAACGAGATGGAAGGGGAGGGCAAGACTACCGTCCACTACGGTTCACCCTTCGGACTCCTGCGCCAGACGTTGGAACAATATGCGGCCAGAGGAGACCAGGGGTTGCCGCGTTTTTACGGCGGGGCGGTTGGCTACTTTGGCTATGAGACTGTCCGACACCTGGAGAGAATCAGAGGCCTGGAGGTGAACTCTTTTTCTCCGGCTATCCCGAATGCCGTCTTCCTCCTCACCGAGGTAGTGGTAATCTTCGATCACGTCCGGAGGGACATCACGGTGGTGGTCAATACCCGGCCCGGCGCAGACCCAGAGACGAGCTATCGGGCTGCCCAGGAAAGGATCGAAACAATTCTACGGGCCATTAGCCAGACGGACCGCACTGGGGAAGGGAAGGAAGGGGGAGTCGGAAGCTCCTTTGTCCCCGAGATGACGCGCGCTGTCTTTGAGGAGCAGGTAAGGAGAGCCAAAGAGTATATCCGAGCCGGTGACATCTTTCAGGTGGTCTTATCACAGCGTTTTGTGGCCAACTTTGCCGGGGATCCTTTTTGGCTCTACCGGAGGCTCCGGCAGATAAACCCCTCTCCCTATATGTTCTACCTTGATCTGGGAGATCTGCAGCTGGTAGGGGCATCCCCGGAGATGCTGGTGCGGGTCGAAGGAAAAGAGGTTCAGGTGCGGCCCATCGCGGGTACGCGTCGCCGCGGGCATACGGAAGAAGAGGATCGGGGGTTGGGAGAGGAACTCCTGGCGGACGAGAAGGAGAGGGCGGAACATGTGATGCTGGTGGACTTGGGGCGAAACGACCTGGGCCGCGTTGCCAGGTTTGGTAGTGTGGAGGTGACCAACTTCATGAGCCTGGAGCGATACTCTCACGTTATTCATATCGTGTCCGAGGTCAAAGGAGAGCTACGCGAGGGTCTTGGCGCATTTGACGCTTTGCAGGCCTGTTTCCCAGCCGGGACCGTGTCTGGTGCTCCCAAGGTTAGAGCGATGGAGATAATCGCCGAACTGGAGGGTAAGCCGCGCGGTCCCTATGCCGGTGCTGTCGGCTACTTCGGTTTCAATGGACAGATGGACACATGCATCACCATACGAACCATGGTGCTGACGGACGGTAAGGTCTACTTGCAGACGGGTGCCGGCATTGTGGCTGATTCTGTACCCGAGCGGGAGTATGAGGAAACCCTGAACAAAGCCAGGGGTATGATGCAGGTCCTGGAAGGCTGCTGAGGGGAGGACGGCCAAGTGATCCTGGTCATCGATAACTACGATTCCTTCACCTACAACCTGGTGCAACTGCTGGGGAGCCTGGGGACCGAGGTCCAGGTTTTCAGAAACGACGCCATTGACCTGCCAACCATAGCGAGACTGGCCCCGGTGGGCATCGTTCTCTCTCCGGGACCGGGCCGACCGGAGGAAGCCGGGATCAGCCTGGGGGTAATCACCCGTTTTGGGGCCAATCTCCCCATTTTGGGTGTCTGCCTGGGCCATCAGGCTATCGCCCAGGCCTACGGCGGAAGGGTGGTCCGGGGTCGGGAACCGGTTCACGGCAAGGTCTCCCGGATCAGGCACGATGGAAAAACCATTTACCAGGGAATTGCCGGCGATTTCCAGGCCACCCGGTACCACTCCCTGGTGGTGGAAGAGGAAAGCCTACCGGCCGTACTGAAGGTCTCCGCCCGTACCCCTGACGGCGTCATCATGGGCATCCGGCATCGTAACTTTCCGGTGGAAGGGGTACAGTTTCATCCCGAGTCTATCTTGACCGGGGAGGGAAGGAGGTTGTTGGCCAACTTTCTGGCCCTGGCCCGAGGATAAAGAGATCTTAGGCCGCCCTTGGATTGCGCCACACAGATGGGGTTTTATCAGCGCTCTCCTATGGCCGGAGGAGCAAAGGAGGAGAGGCATTATGCTCAGGGATTTCATCCGCAAAGTAACGTTGAGGGAGAACTTGACCCTGTCCGAGGCCAGGGAGGCCATGGAATTGATCATGACCGGGCAAAGTACGGTGACGGAATTGGCGGGGTACCTGGTAGCCCTCAAGATGAAGGGGGAGACAGTGGAAGAGATTACCGGCTCGGCCTTGGCCATGCGCGCGAAAGCCCTGCCGGTCACCCCTCTGGCCAAGGAAGTGGTGGATACCTGCGGTACCGGCGGTGATGGCAGCACGAGCTTCAACATCTCCACGACGGCTGCCCTGATCGTAGCCGGCGCGGGAATTCCTGTTGCCAAACACGGTAACCGGGCAGTTTCGGGTCGGAGTGGCAGTGCCGACCTGTTGGAAGCCCTGGGGGTCAACCTTGACCTTACCCCCAGTGAAATGGCCAAGTGCATCGATGCGGTGGGAATCGGCTTTCTTTTCGCCCCCAGACTGCACCCGGCCATGAAACATGCGGCCGGACCGCGCCGTGAGCTGGGCATCAGAAGCATTTTTAACCTCTTGGGACCCTTGACTAACCCGGCCGGGGCACAAAGCCAGCTCATCGGCGTCTATGACCCTAGCCTGACGGAAACCATCGCCGGGGTTTTACAGAACCTGGGCCTGTGCCGGGCCATGGTGGTACACGGGTGTGGCGGCTTGGACGAGGTATCCCTGGCCGGCTGGACGCGGGTTACGGAATTGAAAGAGGGGAACCTCAAGACCTATGATCTGTATCCGGAGGATTTTGGGCTGACGTCGGTGGCCCTTTCCGAGATTCAAGGGGGAGGGCCGGAAGAAAACGCCCAGATTAGCCGAGAGATCCTGGCCGGGGTGCGAAACGGCCGGCGTCAGGTGGCTTTAGCCAACGCTGCCCTGGCGCTGGTGGTGGCCGGGGCCGCCAAGACTCCTCGCCAGGGCGTTGCCCTGGCGGCTCGGGCCATTGATTCCGGGAGGGCAGCGAAAAAACTGGAGGAACTCAGGGCCTTTACCTCAGGGATGCTTTCCCCAAATCAGACAGTGGCTGTGGGAGGCGAGAGCCATGGAAAGATCTAACGATATCACCTCTGCCGGAACCATTCTTCATTCTAAGGATCTCAAAGCAGAAGGGATTGACGTTGAGGGCTTCGCTAAAGGGCCAGGTTGGACCCGAGTCGAAAGGAACCTTCTTGCCCCGCCGAGGGGTGATGAGGATACGGGAACGTGCAGGAGGATAGAACTCGTGGGCGATGAAGGGATCCGGCTGGCAGAATCCCACTCGGAAGGGGGAGCACCGGTCGGGCGAAACCATCCGAACGAAAACGGCCGGCGATTGGATGTTAATCTCCTGGGAGGGAAGGTCTTTGTTCCTTGACCGGATCCTGGCGGAGAAAAGGAAGGAAATTGCCGCATTAAGAAAAAGCGAGAAGGGCCAGGGCGTCCTGGCTTTCGCGTCGGCCAAGGGGTTAGGGAGGGGGGACCGGGTGTCCAAACCTTCCAGAGGGCTCGGCAGAGCAGCCCAGGTATCTATGCCTAGGGAGGGACGCGATGAGAAGGATCGCCGGCTTCCATCATACCAGCCCCCCAAGGCCGGATCTGGCAGGAAGGGCGGAGGAAACCCCTTCCTCAGGGCCATAGGAAGCGGGAAGGGGATCGCTGTTATCGCCGAGATCAAAAAGGGTTCCCCTTCCCGGGGGCTGCTGCGACCGGACCTGGAGCCAGGGGGCCTGGCCAGGATCTACCAGGAGAATGGCGCCAGGGCCCTTTCGGTGCTGACGGACCGCACCTTCTTCTACGGGGAGAAGGCATTCATACCTGGAGTAAGAAGGGTCACAAACTTACCTATCTTGCGCAAGGATTTCATTCTTGACCCCATCCAGGTGGAGGAAACCTACTGCCTGGGGGCTGATGCCCTCCTGTTGATAGCCCGGCTTCTCCCGCGGGAGAGCCTGGAGAGCCTTCTTCGTTACGCCGAGAGTCTGGGAATGGAGGCGCTGGTGGAGGTTCACTCCGAGGAGGACCTGGATAAAGCCGTGTGGTCAGGTGCCCGGTGCGTGGGAATCAATAACCGGGATCTGGAGACCTTTCAGGTGGATTTGGGAGTAACGAGGAGGTTGGCCCCCCTGGTGCCGGCCGATTGCCTCCTGGTCAGCGAAAGTGGAATTCAGGGGCCGGA
Organism: Bacillota bacterium; assembly: GCA_023475165.1. Classification (GTDB taxonomy): domain Bacteria; phylum Bacillota; class Sulfobacillia; order JAMCWA01; family JAMCWA01; genus JAMCWA01. The sequence goes on from JAMCWA010000003.1 coordinate 43,866, forward strand.
GGACTTGCCAGGGCTACTTGAGGTAGGAGTCAAAGCCGTCCTGGTGGGAGAGTATCTGGTGACCGGGGACCCAGGCCAGCGGTTGGCAGCTTTGGTCCAGGGTGGGTCGCGCTCAAACCGTTAGGATGCGGACAGAGAAGGACTTGCGGGGGAAAGACAAGTGAAGCGGGTACTGGTAAAGATCTGTGGCATTAAGACCCTCCAGGCTGCTTGGGCAGCTGTGGAGGCCGGAGCCGATATGGTTGGCTTTGTTTTCGCCCCCAGCCGGCGGCGGATAGAGCCGTCTTTGGCCCGGGAAATAACGCTCCGGCTCCCCAAGGAGGTTTGGAAGGTCGGGGTCTTCGTCAACGAAGAAAAAGAAACAGTCCAGGCGTTGGCGGATTTATGTCATTTAGACGTGATTCAGTTGCACGGACAGGAGTCACCGGAATACTGTCAAGGTTTTAAACAAAAGGTCTTTAAAGCCTGGCACATTCCTCCCCCCGGAAGGCAGGGGATATCGGCGGAAAGGGACTGCGCCCGTGCTTGCAACCTGGCAGAGAGGGGAAAAGGGTCGGCTGATGGGAAAACCACCTGGCCAGAGACGACTGGCGACAAACTGCGGCAAGAAAGAGAACTCCTCTGGCTACGGATGGGGCGCTATCAGGTGACCGCTTTCCTCCTGGACACCCTGGTGCAGGGAGGTCCGGGCGGCACGGGCCTGAGTCTGGATTGGAATCTGGCCTCTGAACTGGCCCGCCTTTATCCAGTGATCCTGGCCGGAGGACTGACACCAGAAAGGGTGGCTGAGGCCGTCCAGCAGGTGCAACCCTTGGGGGTAGATGTCTCCAGCGGTGTCGAGACCGACGGGGAAAAGGACCCGGCGAAGATGAGGGCCTTCATCGCGGCGGTCTCTTAGGAAACCGCTGAAAAACCCCCATCTGCGGTGTGGCGCAATCTGCAAGAGAGAACCTTTTTATTAAAGGGGCGTTACTATTGCAGATTGTCGCTCCGGCGGCTCCTCGCTCAATGTACCAACTAGTACGCCTCGCCTCGAATTGTCGCTCCAGGCATCTGGGCTGACTTGAGGTCTCGCCCTAACGGTATCTCGGGCGCGCTGACCACTCAAAACGCAGTTTTCCAGCGGTCTCTTAGGAAACCGCTGAAAACCCCCATCTGCGGTGTGGCGCAATCCGCCAGCCGAAGTCTTTCCTAAAATGGGACGCGATTATAGCGGATTCTGGCGCAATCGCCAGGAGAAGTTCTCCGAAAATGTGGGGAGGAGATAATCAGATGACTGAACCTGATGGAAGGGGACGCTTTGGCCCCTACGGAGGACGTTACGTGCCGGAGACAGTTATCCCGGCCCTGGATGAACTGGAGGAAACGTACCAGTCGGTCAAGAGCGATCCGTCCTTTTGGGAGGATTTTCAATACTATCTGACCCGCTTTTCCGGTCGTCCGACCCCCCTCTACCTGGCCCGGCGTCTGACGGAGAAATATGGTGGAGCCCGCGTCTACCTGAAGCGGGAGGATCTCAATCACACCGGTGCCCACAAAATCAATAACACCCTCGGTCAAATCCTTCTGGCGCGGCGAATGGGGAAGGAACGTATCATCGCCGAGACGGGAGCTGGCCAACATGGTGTAGCCACGGCGACGGTGGCGGCCATGTTTGGTCTTTCGGCCGTGGTTTACATGGGCGAGGAGGATATGCGGCGGCAGGCTCTCAACGTCTTTCGCATGCGGCTCCTGGGAGCCGAGGTCAGGGCGGTGAAAAGCGGTTCGCGGACTCTGAAGGATGCAACTAACGAGGCCATCCGCGATTGGGTTACAAATGTTCGGAAGACCCACTATATCATCGGTTCGGTGGTGGGACCCCACCCCTATCCAACGCTGGTGCGTGATTTCCAGTCCGTCATTGGCCAGGAGGCCAGGAGGCAGCACCAGGAAATGGAGGGGCGGCTCCCCGACTATCTGCTGGCCTGCGTCGGTGGTGGGAGCAATGCGATGGGGCTCTTTCATCCGTTTCTAAAGGACGGTGAAGTGAAGATGATCGGGGTGGAAGCGGCCGGCGAGGGGATCGAGACGGGCCGCCACGCCGCCAGTTTGACGGCCGGATCCCCCGGTGTTCTGCATGGTGCTCTCAGCTACCTCCTCCAGGATGATGACGGACAAATTTTGCCAGCTCATTCCCTCTCGGCTGGCCTGGACTATCCCGGCGTCGGGCCAGAACACGCCTACTTCAAAGACACCGGGCGCGTCACCTACGTCGCCGTCACTGATGGTGAGGCCCTGGCGGCTTTTGCCGAACTGGCCCGGTTGGAGGGCATCCTTCCCGCTCTGGAAAGTGCTCATGCCCTGGCTTACTTGAAGAAGTTGTTACCACAGACCAGACCGGACCAGTCGATCATTGTCAACCTTTCGGGGCGGGGGGATAAGGATGTGGAGGCGGTTTGGCCTCGGCTGGAAGAAAGGGGAGACCTCCTATGAACCGTATCCACAAACTCTTCTCCCGCCTGGCGGCCGGGCAGGGGAAAGCCCTCATCCTTTATCTCATGGCGGGGGATCCAGATCCTGAGAGCAGCCTGGAAATTGCCCTTACCTTGCTGGGAGCGGGGGCCGATCTTCTGGAAATCGGCCTGCCTTTTTCCGATCCCCTAGCCGATGGACCGGTAATTCAGGCCGCGGCACAACGCGCCCTGGCGGCGGGGACCAGGGTGGAGAAGGTCCTGGCTCTGATGGGGCGTTTGCGGGAAATGACCGCAGCGCCGCAGGTGCTCCTAAGCTATTACAACCCCATCCTTCATTACGGAGAAAAAAGGTTTCTGGAGGCGGCGGCGCAGGCCGGAGTAGACGGGTTGATCATTCCTGATCTACCCCTGGAGGAAAGCGAGGTGGCCACCGGTGGGCCGGGAATGCGCTCCCTGGCCAGGGCTAACGGACTTGAGCTGATCCCTTTGGTGGCTCCGACCACCCCCGATGGGCGCCTGGCCGAGGTGGGAAAAAGGGAGCCGGCCTTCACCTATGCCGTTTCCCTGACGGGGGTGACGGGAGCCAGGGTTGAACTATCCCCTGATCTGGAAACCTTCCTGAAGCGGCTTCGCCGGCATTCCCGGGTACCAGTGGCCGTGGGCTTTGGCCTGTCCCGGCCGGAACAGGTAAGCCGGGTCAGGGACCTGGTGGATGGGGTGATCATCGGCAGTCGGATTGTGCAAGAGATCGAAGGCATACCACAACAGGGGCTGGAGACGGTAAAGGAGAAGCTGGCCATTCTGGTCAGGGGTTTCCGAAGGGCCTTGGACCGGTCTTGAGGTTTATTCTGCCGGGCCGAGCCACAGCCTTTACGGTCCGCAAAAAAATCATGGCAAGAAATGTTGACAGCCACCGGACGTTGGTGGTACAATACCCCCCAATAATAACTAAAGTGATGACCGGGAAGAGTAAGTCTTGAGGGCTCCTCCAGAGAGGTGGCGGCGGGTGTAAGCCACTGGGGCGGCGAGACCGAATACCCCTGGGAGCGCAAGCCAAAAGGGTTTACCACCCCAGTAGGCCTTGACGGAGCTTCCACCGTTAAAAGGAAGAGGGTATAAGAACTGGCTGGCACGGGGACCTGATGGAAGGGACGCGGGAGTGAGCAGCATCCCGATTATGTGTCCGTTTTTGCCAAAGGGTCTTGCGTCGGGCGGCGAATCGCCTTGTGGCAGAACCTGTTCCGTACCCGGCAAGAGGGCTCTTTTGGGCCAATAAGGGTGGTACCGCGGAAAAAGCTTTCGTCCCTATGGGCGAAGGCTTTATTTTTTTGGTATCAGACACTGGAGGTGCTAAAATGATCATTGTCATGGGCCGCGGCGCCCGGGAAAGCGAGATCGACAGCGTCATCAAGAGGTTAAAGAGCCTGGGGTTTGACATCCACCTCTCCCGGGGGGTGGAGAGAACCATCATCGGCGCCATCGGGGACAAGAAGGCCGTGTCAGCCGAGGACCTGGAGGCCATGGACGGGGTGGAAAAGGTAGTTCCCATCCTCCAACCCTTTAAGCTGGCCAGTCGCGACTTCAAGCCGGAGAATACGGTAATCAAGGTGGGCGAGGCCGCCTTTGGCGACGGAGAACCGGTGATCATTGCCGGACCCTGTGCTGTGGAAAGCCGGGAGCAGATCCTATCCACAGCCGAGGTAGTAAAAAGGGCCGGTGGCAAATTGCTGCGGGGAGGGGCCTTCAAGCCCCGGACCTCCCCTTACAGCTTTCAGGGCCTGGAGGAAGAGGGTTTGCGGCTCTTGGCCGAGGCCAGGGAATGTACGGGACTGGCAGTGGTAACGGAGGTAATGGATCCCCGAGACGTCGGCCTGGTGGCCTCATACGCCGACGTGCTTCAGATCGGGGCGCGTAACATGCAGAATTTTCAACTGCTGCGGGAGGTAGGAAAACTCAGGCAACCGGTGATGCTGAAGCGGGGTCCTTCAGCCACCCTGGAGGAGTGGCTTATGGCCGCAGAGTATGTTATGTCAGGCGGGAACTATCAGGTAATTCTCTGCGAACGGGGTATCCGCACCTTCGAGAAATATACCCGCAACACCCTGGACTTGAGCGCCGTTCCCGCCGTCAAACATCTCAGTCACCTGCCCATCGTGGTTGACCCGAGCCACGGGACGGGGCGTTGGCGGCTGGTGGCCCCGATGACCAAGGCCGCCATTGTGGCCGGGGCTGACGGGGTGATGTTAGAGGTCCATCCCAAGCCGGAAGAGGCGCTGTCCGACGGCCCCCAGTCTTTGACCTTTGACCGTTTTGAACGCCTGATGAGGGAAATAGCTGACCTAAGAGACTACTTGGATACCGCGGTTTCCGCGGCAAATACGACCGGGAAAGCCTGAGGTCAAGACCGCTCAAGAATGTCCAGATGCCAAGGAGACAAGGCTCCGAAGCGAGGCGTATTGGGTTGTAGGTTGAGCAAGGAGGCGCCGGAGCGACACAATTCGCCATAGTCATGCACCATTTGACAAGGAAAGCTCCCCTGGCGAATTGCGCCACAATCCGCTGCAGTTACGCTCCATTTTACGGAAAGTTCTTCGGAGGATTGCGCCACAAGCGGCCTTAGCCGACGCCCCACTTGATGGCAAGCTGTTGCGGGCCGCTTGCGTCACAAAGGAAAGTCTTCGGCGGATTACGCCACAATTACCTCTAGTTACGCAACATTTGCGGAGAACTTCTCTTGGCGGTTGCGCCAACGCCGATGGGGTTTTTTAAGCGGTGTTCTAAGGGGGATTAGCCCATGCGGGTAACCATAGTCGGTCTTGGGGTCATTGGTGGTTCCCTGGGGATGGCTTTGAAGCTCCTGGGGGGTAACTTTCTTGTGACTGGCGTTGATCTGAGCCAGCCGATCCTAACCGAGGCCAAGGAGTTAGGGGCCATTGACCGCGGTGCCCTAGACTTGAGGGAGGGGGTGGCCGGCGCCGAGGCGGTGGTCTTGGCCACTCCGGTGCGGACCACGATCGGGCTTTTGGCGACCCTGGGAGGCAATCTCTCCCCCGGTACCCTGGTTATGGACGTGGGTAGTACCAAGGAAATGGTAATGGAGGCCATGTCCCGGCATCTTCCGCCAGACGTCTTCTACATTGGGGGGCACCCCATGACTGGATCGGAGCGTTCCGGCCTGGCCGGAGCTGATCCCTATTTGTTCCAGAACAGTATTTTCATTCTCACGCCGGGGGTAAGAAGTCAGGGGCAAGGATTGGAGAGGGCCAGGGAGATAGTGACTGCCTGCGGCGCCAGAGCCGTCCTGATGACTCCCGGGGAGCATGACCTGGTCGTGGCGGCGGTGAGTCATTTGCCCTATCTCTTGGCTGTTTCCCTGGTTAACACCGTTGCCGGGTTGGAGGAACAGAGGGGGGACGTCTGGCGTTTTGCCGCTGGTGGCTTTCGCGATACGACCCGGGTGGCCTCGGGTAGTCCCCAGATGTGGCGGGATATTAGCCTGAGCAACCGCTCGCTGCTTGAGGTATTGAACCGCTTCAAGGGGGATTTGCAGCGGGTGGAGGAGATGCTGGCGGCGGCTAATGAGTCAGAACTGGCCGGTCATTTCCTCCGGGCCCGGGAGAATCGCAAGAAGATCCCGACTACGGCCAAGGGACTCTTGCCCAAGCTCCACGAATTGGTGGTGCGGGCGGAGGACAGGCCCGGGGTGATTGGTGAAATCGCCTCGACCCTGGGCCGTTCCGGAGTCAATATCAGCGACATCGAGATCCTGCGGGTGCGGGAAGGAGAAGGTGGAACCATTAGATTGGGGTTCACCAGCGGCGAGGCCCTGGAGCAGGCCCAGTATCTTCTTCAAAGCCTGGGTTATCCTGTTCGGAAACGAGAATAAGGTAATGGGTTTGATCGCCTCAAGTCTGAACAGAGAGAGGGTACGCAAGATGGAAGCCGTAATTCAACCGGCAGAAAGGATACGCGGAACGATACGCGTCCCGGGTGACAAATCCATCTCCCACCGGGCGGTGATCCTGGGGGCTGTCAGTGAGGGAGAAACAGAGATAAAAGGATTTCTCCGGGCGGATGACTGCCTCAGCACCATCCGGCTCTTTCATCAAATGGGGGTCAGGATCGAGGGAGAAGGGACTGATTTGACCGTTCACGGGGTGGGGCTCCGCGGGCTACAGGAACCCGCCGAAGTGCTGGATGTGGGGAATTCCGGTACCACCATCCGTTTGGTGGCTGGCCTCCTTTCCGGTCAGAGCTTCTTTTCCGTATTAACGGGGGATGCCTCCATCCGACGGCGCCCCATGGGACGAATTACACAACCGTTACAAATAATGGGGGCGCGGGTTTTCGGCCGCCAAGGGGGCACCCTGGCTCCGCTAGCCATCGCCGGCGGGAGCCTCCGGGCGGCGGAGCATGTCTTGCCCGTAGCCAGCGCCCAGGTTAAGTCGGCTCTCCTGCTGGCCGGACTACTGGCCGCAGGGGAGACTTCGGTAGAGGAACCGGCCCTGTCCCGGGACCATACGGAAAGACTCTTGGCTTATCTGGGAGGACGTCTCCGCCGCGAAGGGAATCGGGTTTTTATCGCCGGAGGACAGAGACTGTGGGCGCGGCCTCTCTGGATTCCCGGGGACATCTCTTCCGCCGCCTTTTTCCTGGTGGCGGCGGCTCTCGTCCCCGGATCCGATCTGGTTGTAGAAAATCTTGGCTTGAACCCAACCCGCAGCGGAATCCTCGAGGTCTTGGCAGCGATGGGGGCAGATCTGGAGGTAAGAGGAGAGGAACTGGTAAGTGGGGAGCCGGTGGGGACCATCCGGATTCGTCATTCCCGGCTCCGGGGTATAAGGATAGGCGGTAGCCTTATCCCTCGTCTCATCGATGAGCTACCGGTCTTGGCGGTGGCGGCTGCTTTAGCCCAGGGCGAGACGATCATTGAGGATGCCCAGGAACTACGGGTCAAGGAAAGTGACCGGATTTCTGCCATTGCCCAGGGTTTGACAGCCTTGGGGGCCAAGGTCAGCCCAAAGGAGGATGGATTGATCATACAGGGGGTGGAGCATTTGCGAGGCGCCCGGGTAGAGGCCTTTGGTGATCACCGGATCGCCATGGCCCTGGCTGTGGCCGGCCTGGCGGCTCAAGAGGAAACCATTCTGCAAGGGGCGGAAGCAGTCAGCATTTCTTATCCCGACTTCTTTCCAACTCTATCTAGAGTTGCGCAATAAAGACGTCCACTGAAAATACTTCTAGCATACTGAAAAAAATGTCGTTACATAATAGACTTAGAAAAGGTTTAAAGGAGGTGAAAGATTTTGGCGGAAGGAAGCAAAACCGGAAATCGGATTCTTGTCCGCGGTGCAGAACAGGCTATGGACAACTTCAAGTATGAGGTAGCGCGAACGCTGAATATCAATGTTCCCCAGGGTGGTTACTGGGGTGATCTGTCGGCTCGCGATTGCGGGGCGGTCGGAGGCCACATGGTCCGTCGGATGATCCAATTAGCGGAGCAATCCCTGGCCGGCGGTGGCGGGTTAACCGCTGGAGCCGGTCCTGCTGGTGGCGGGTTTGGTGGCCCGGCTGGAGGCGGAACAGTCCGTTAATAGTTGTCGCCATTAACAGAATGTGGCAGCATAATTCGGTTTCGGCCGTTCCATACTAAGATCAGACGAAGGAGGTGATAGAGATGGCACAGGGGCAGGAAACTGGTGGCAGACTGTTAGTTCCGCAGGCTAAACAGGCTATGGACTCCTTCAAGTACGAGGTGGCCCGCGAACTGAACATTACCCCTCCGCAAGGCGGTTACTGGGGTAACATGCCAGCCCGCGACTGCGGCGCTGTCGGTGGACACATGGTCCGTCGCATGATTCAGATCGCCGAGCAGTCTCTGTCTGGACGCGTTACTGGTCCGGGTGGAGCTGCCAGGTGATAGATCAATAAAGCGTAAATGAGCGGTAATACCGCTCATTTATTAATTCGTTAAAGATCAGTTCGTTAAAGATCAGCAAAGACTGTTCCTTAGAAAAAGGGCCGTTTTACGGCCCTTAGCTCTGCTGACCTTGATTACTGAGGACCTGCTGGGCGTAACGAACCATTACCCGGACCATATTACCGCCGATCTTGCCTCCGATGGCACCGGCGGCGCGGGCGGTTATATCGCCATTGTATCCATCCTGCAATGGAATCCCCAGCTCATCGGCGACCTCGAATTTCAGGGCATCGAGAAAGTCTTCCGGCAAGGCTTTAGGCCGGGGAAGAAACTGTGCCATATTGACACCTCCTTTTCTCAGTCTTATTTTCCCCCCGGCCAGCATCATTATGTTAACAATAACTGCAAGGGCAAGAAAAAGTCCGTTGGGCTAGGAGAATACAGAAAAACTGTCCCGGAGGGCTGCGCCACACAGATGCGAACAGCGGCACCAATTTGAATACAAGGACCTTCTCTCCCCAATGACAATCCACTGTCGATGGCCAATCTTTTTCAACGTTGACTGTAAGTGTCGCAGGAAGGCAGCCTGCGCATTGTTAATTAATGTAACGAAAGATTTCGCCTTGATCAATATTCGGGTGAAGAGCGGCATTCAGGCTTCCGGCGATAAGTCGGGACATGTCGTCAATTAGAACATCGATCTCTTTGGGGGTCACCACCAGGTCACCCACCAGAGGTGAGAGAATCTCATTAATCAAGCCCCGCTTGTCCGGCGCCTCCATCTCTTCAATGATTTGTAAGAGAGAGGCCTGCCCCCGCAGTTTATCTAGGAGGATGTCGATGGTATTGGTGGCGATGGTTATAGCGTGGACTACCGTAGGGACGCCAATGGCCACTACGGGAACCCCCAGGGTTTTCTGGGTCAGCCCAATCCGTTCGTTACCAACCCCTGACCCCGGATGAATGCCAGAGTCGGCCAGTTGGATGGAGGTGGCGATTCGCTCGATGTTACGGGCGGCCAGGGCGTCTATGGCAATAACCAGATCCGGTTGCACGTCGTCAACCACGGCTCGGATGATTTCACTGGTTTCAATCCCGGTAAGTCCCAGAACGCCGGGGGCCAAAGCGGCTACGGAACGCAAACCGCCTGATAGATCTAATGGGATATGACCCTTGAGATGACGCGTTACCAGGACGCCGTTGACCACCCGAGGCCCCAGGGCGTCGGGCGTGGCCTTCCAGTTGCCTAGACCGACAACAAATACGTTGGAATCTGGCCTCAAATGGAGTAGCTGCACCAGGTTTTGGGTCAGGACCTGACCCAAATCCTCTTGCAGTTGACGATTCCGGTGACGCAGGGAGGGGGCCTCCAGGGTTATGTAATTACCCCTGGTTTTGCCCATCAGGCGTTCACCTTCCTCTGAGAAGATCTCCACCCAGGTGATGGCGATTTCCCCGCGGCGATCTTCGGTCACCCTTACCCCCGAGATTTCTACTCCAGCCCTACCGCGCAAAGCTTCGTGGGCCTCCAAAGCCAGATCAGTATACTCTTGTGGCGCCACAGTCCCAAAGAATTGTTCGAAGATGCCTTTCTTGGACACAACCCAACCTCCTGCTGAACAGCGCTATGGCTTGACAAAAAAAGGACGGTCGTCAGACGACCGTCATGGGAGAGGAGAAACCGGAGGAAGAGCCTATGGGGGAGGGTAAAATTAAATTGGACGTTGTCCTCCATTGACTCTTGCGTTTAGTATTATCAACCTTGTTCAAACAAAATATGCATCCGCCGAAAAAATCTTTTCTGGTGAAGGACTCAAGAGAAGGACTCAAGAAGATGGCGCCGACAGGGAGGGCTTTCTCTCTGAGCATCACCCTGGCTGGCCATCAGGGTAGTGGTGTGCTATAATGAGGGAGGATTTGGTGAGAAGGGGAAAAGACGGTTTATGCGCGTCATTGCGGGGAAGGTCGGTGGCCTACGCCTAAAGACCTTGAGGGGATTGGACCTTCGCCCCACCATGGACCGGGTCAAGGAAAGTATCTTTAACGTCTTGGCGCCAGATCTGGCAGAGAGCCGAGCTTTGGATCTCTTTGCCGGCTCGGGCAGTCTTGGAATCGAAGCCTTGAGTCGAGGCGCCAGGCAGGTCATTTTTGTGGAGAAGAGACCGGAAGCGGTAGTCATAATTAAGGAAAACCTGAGCTTTACCGGGCTCCTTTCCGCAGCTCAGGTAATAAGAGGGGAGGCCTTGCAGGTTATCAGAACTCTGGGTTCCGAGGAATTTGACCATATCTTTGCTGATCCACCCTATAACCGGGGTCTGGCCCTGACCGCCCTGACCGGAATTGCCCGACAGGACCTCCTGAAGCTGGGAGGAACGCTGGTGTTGGAGACCAGCAAGCGCGAGGAGTTGCCCGAGGAAATTGGGGATTTATCCCGGTACCGTCATTTGGATTTTGGCGGAACAAGGGTGCACTTTTACAAGCGGACTTTGATGGGAGGAAAGAAAGACGATGATCGCCGTTTATCCCGGCAGCTTTGACCCAGCTACCAATGGCCATCTAGATATTATCGAAAGAGCGGCCCGAATCTTTGACCAACTGATTGTAACTGTCTTCCGCAATGCAGGGAAGAACCCCCTATTTACTATGGAAGAAAGAGTGGAGCTCTTAAGGGAAGCGACCGCCCACATCCCTAATGTGCGCATCGACTCCTTTGGCGGGCTCCTGACCCAATATGCCAAAGAACAGGGGGCCAGGGTGTTGGTTAAGGGCCTCCGGGCGGTTTCGGATTTTGATTATGAGTTTCAGATGGCTCTCATGAACAAGAAGCTTGACCCGGAGCTGGAGACCCTCTTCATGATGACCGGGCAGAAGTACTCTTACCTCAGTTCGAGCATTGTCAAGGAACTGGCCGGCTTTGGTGGGTGTATTGAAGGCCTTGTACCGCCCAACGTGGCCAAAAGGCTAATGGAAACGATTGAAAAATCGGGAGTCAGGAAGGGTTAGGGGGCTCGGTCATGGAAGTACTGGAACTGATGGAGCAACTGGAACATCTCCTGGAGACAAGCCACCGGATACCTCTCACCAGTCGGGTTTTGGTTGACGAGGACGAGGCCTTCGCCATCCTGGATGAAATCCGTCGTCAAATGCCCGCGGATTTGGAACAGGCGCGACGCATCCAGCTGGAAAGGGAACAGATTTTGGCTCAAGCCCGGGAGGAGGCTGAGGGAATCCTGCAAGAAGCCAGGAATCAGGTGACCAGACTCATTGATGAAGCTACCATTACGCGCCAGGCCAGGGAACAGGCCGATCGCCTGGTGGAACAGGGTCGTGCCTTAGCCCGGGAGATGAAGCAGGGCGCGGCGGAGTATGCTGACGATATTCTGAAGAGGTTGGAGGAAAATGTCACTAAAGCCCTGGAAGTGATCAGGAGTGGGCGCGAGGAATTGCGCCTGCCGGGAGGACGTTCCGAGTCGGAAAAGGGAACGTAGCCTGGATGCGCTAAAATGGTTCCACCCAGTGAGGCCGGCATGGTCTATTTCTTCTAATGGTCCCCTCGAGTTCATTTGTTGAGGTGGCCAGAATTCTTCGGGGTGATAAGACTTGACCTTTGATCTAAGAAACCCCCGTCTCCGGAGAAGACTAATCATCCCGGCCGTGGGGGTGATCCTGGCGACGGTCCTCTATTTCCTTCCCACGGGCTACTTTGTGGTGTCGCCCGGCATTACCAGGGATGTCAGCGGCATGATCAGCGTTGGACAGGGGCGGGGTCCGGGACCGGGCCGTTTTCTTATGACCACGGTGGCCACCCGTGAAGCCAACGCCTGGTATTTTCTTTACGGGGCTCTCGATCCGTCTTCGGAGCTTCGCCCCGAGAGTGACTTTGTCCCTCAGGGTAAGTCTCTGGAAGAATACATTAAGGAAACAGAAAAAATGATGCGGCAGAGCCAGGACTACGCGAGGGCGGCGGCTTTGCGGGCTCTGGGGTATCCGGTGGAAGTGAAGGGAGACGGGGTACGAGTGGTGGAGGTGGTTCCGGATAGCCCAGCCCAGGACAATCTTCAGCCGGGAGACGTGATAGTGGCCATCGACGCCCAAAAGGTGGAGCGGGTGGACGATCTCATGAAGGCGATGTCGGAGATTCCAATAGGGGCCTCGGTGGACGTAAGGTTCTTGCGGAGCGGTCAGGAACAGCGCTTATCCCTAAAAACGGTGGAAAATAAGACCCGTCCGGGCAAGGCTATGATCGGCGTTAGGACCGAGACCTTGAACGAGGGTTTCGTCTTTCCCAAGGAAATCAAGATTGATGCCGACCATATCACAGGTCCCTCGGCGGGACTGATGTTTGCCCTGGAGATTGTCCGACAACTAAGAAAAGATGTTGACATTACCGGGGGACGGGTCATTGCCGGCACAGGGACCATCGATCCTACTGGGAAAGTCGGCGCTATCGGAGGCATTGCCCAGAAGGTCATCACGGCGGAACGGGACGGAGCGGTCCTCTTTTTTGCTCCTCGGGAGAATTTTCCGCAGGCGGCACGGGCCGCCAAGAGAATTCAAGTGGTTCCTGTAGCCAGTCTCCAAGAAGCCCTTGATTTCTTAACGAGAAAATGATTTGTTGACAGCTAGCTCAGGTAAACTCTATAATAGACTTTGTGTGAAATGAGGTGGCCGATGAAGATCAATGTAGAAAACCTGGCCAGGGTCGCGGGCCGGGAAGCCACCTACGAGATGGAAGCCAGCCCGGCCGCCCTGAATCTGGCGACGGAAGAAGCTGTTTTTGGGAAGTTTCGACTGAAGATTCATCTGCGAACGACGGGCAAGGGACTGGTGGGCAATCTGGAGGCCCGGGGTCAGGTCAGGCTGCCTTGCAGCCGCTGTTTGGAGGAATTCGTTCTGCCGGTGGAGGTTTTTTTCCAACAGGAATGGAGAAAAGAGGTGTCAGGTGATCCGTTGCGCCGGGATGGTCATCGCCCCGGCGAGGCGGAGCAGTCACCCTGGTCTGAGGACCTTCTCCCTTTTGATGGCCTTTCCCTGGAGATCGGCGAGGTCTTGCGAGATCGGATTCTTCTGTCTTTACCGATGAAACCACTGTGCTCCCCTGACTGTCGCGGACTTTGCCCCGTTTGTGGCACCAACCTCAATGAAAAGACCTGTAACTGCCGGCCGGAACCGGTAGACCCCCGGCTTTTGCCGTTACAGAAGCTTTGGAAGCTGGGAAAAGATTGAGAAAGGAGAAGGATGGTAGATGGCTGTACCCAAAAGGAAGATGTCCAAGTCGAGGCGAGATAAGAGGCGAGCCAATTGGAAATTGACGGCTCCCAACCTGGTTCCTTGCCCCCAGTGCCACCAGCCCAAACTACCGCATCACGTTTGCCCCAATTGTGGGTATTATGACGGGCGGGAAGTGGTGGCGGTGAAGTGAACCTGTTTTGAGAAAATAATCCCCCATTTGGTTGGGGGATTACTTTTTTATGAGAACTTTTCCTTGCCTTTTCCCTGGTGATCCCTTATACTTGTTGGTAACAGTTAAGAGCTAGTATTAAGAATAGGTCATAGGAAATCACCCGGGAGGGCAGGCCGATGGAACGGTTGACCAGGTGGGAAAGACAGGCTGAACTCCGGGAGATGGTCAGGCAGAATCCCTTCTTATCCGATGAAGAGCTGGCTCAGGGTTTCGGTGTCAGCGTACAAACCATCCGGCTGGATCGCATGGCTCTGGGGATTCCCGAACTTCGTGAAAGGGTCAAGTCCTTGGCGGAGCGGACGTACGGGGTGGTCAAGTCCCTCAACACCAAGGAGATTGTTGGCGAGCTGGTGGATATTCAACTGGGCAAGAGCGGTGTATCCATCCTGGAGACTACGGGGGATATGGTCTTTGAAAGAAGCCGCGTAGTCAGGGGACACTATATATTTGCCCAGGCTGATTCCCTGGCCATTGCCCTGGTGGAAGCCGACATTGTCCTGACGGGCCTGGCCAACGTCAAGTTTAAGCGCCCCGTGCAGGTGGGGGAAAGACTGATTGCCAGAGCCGAGGTCATCCGGCAGAAGGGTAACAAGTACGTCGTCCTGGTTACCACCAGGGTTGGCCAGGATCCCGTCTTCCGGGGGAAATTTGTCGTATTTGCCCTGGAGAACTTCCCCATTCGTGGTCGGTCCTAGCAGATGGGTGTTTTTCAGCGGTCTCCTAGGAGGTGCCAGTGGTGGCCAGAGTGGTAGTCGATGCCATGGGCGGCGACAACGCCCCAAGCGCCGTCGTCCAAGGGGCAGTGGCTGCCCTTCGGGAAGATGGCTCAGAGATAATCCTGGTGGGCCAGGAACAAAGGATCGAGGAGGAACTGAAGCGCTGGGGAAAGCCGGCGGGTCTGACGGCGGTACCGGCGGAAGAGGTCATCGCGCCGGAGGAACCCCCCGTGGCGGCTATCCGTCACAAGAAGAACTCCTCCATGGCGGTGGGGCTGAACCTGGTGAAGCGGGGCGTGGGTGATGCCTTCGTCTCCGCTGGAAGCACGGGGGCCCTGATGGCTGGCTCCCTTTTCCTACTGGGGAGGATAGCAGGGATTGACCGGCCGGCCCTCGGTGCCCTTTTTCCGACTGGAAGCGGGCGTGGATATCTCTTGCTGGATGGCGGGGCCAATACCAGCCTACGTCCGGAGAATCTTCTCCAGTATGCCTTTATGGGCAGTCTTTACGTGGAGCAGGTATTAGGGGTGAGCCGGCCCCGGATTGGTCTTTTGAACGTGGGGACAGAAGAGAATAAAGGAAACGACCTGACTCGGGCGGCCTACCGCCTTTTGGCCAAGAGTGACCTCAATTTCACGGGGAATATTGAGGCCAGAGACCTTCCCGAGGGGAAGGTCGATGTGGTGGTTTGTGATGGATTCGTCGGCAACGTGGTAGTGAAGTTGATGGAAGGGACCTTGGTTACCCTCTTTTCCCTGCTGAAAGAGGAGGTAGGTCGGACCTGGTTGGATCGACTGGGGGCCGTCCTTCTGATGCCGGCTTTCCGCCGCCTCAAGAAAAGGATCGATTATGCCGAGTACGGCGGTGCCCCTTTTCTAGGTGTTGACGGGGTGGCCATCAAGTGCCATGGTTCTTCCGATTACCGGGCCATAAAAAACGGGATTAGGGTGGCCAGGGAATTGGTCAGGACGGAGATTGTGGACAAGATTAAGCAGGGTATTACACAAGTAGGGGTCGGTGAATGAGTTGGCTAAGAGCGGGCGGTCGGTGGGAATTGTGGGGGTTGGGGCAGCATTACCGGAGAAAGTCCTGACCAACTTCGATCTGGAGAAGATGGTGGACACCAGCGACGAGTGGATCAGGACACGAACGGGGATCAAGGAGCGCCGCATCGCCGACGAGAAGACGGCCACGTCGGATCTGGCCGTCGCTGCCGCCAGGCAGGCCCTGGAACGGGCCGGAGTAAAAGGGGAGGATGTTGACCTCATCCTGGTGGCTACTGTCACCCCCGACATGGTCTTTCCCTCCACGGCTAACCTGGTTCAGGCCGGGATTGGAGCGGGGCGAGCGGCGGCCATGGATCTGGAGGCCGGATGCAGTGGATTCATCTATGCCCTGGCGGTGGGCAGCCAGTTTGTGGCCTCCGGTGTCTATGAGACTGTATTGGTCATTGGCGCAGAAACCCTTTCCAAGATCACCGACTGGACCGATCGGAATACCTGCGTCCTTTTTGGCGATGGGGCCGGAGCGGCCGTCCTGCGACCGGTGCCGCCCGGGAAAGGGGTACTTTCCCTGCATTTGGGAGCCGATGGTAATGGACGGGATCTGCTGAAGATGCCGGCGGGCGGGTCGCGCCGTCCAGCCAGCCTGGAGACGGTGCAGGAACACCTGCATTTTATCCAGATGAATGGTACGGAGGTCTTCAAGTTTGCGGTGCGCGTGATGGGTGAGGCCTCCGTCAAGGCCCTGGAAATGGCCGGTCTGGGAACCGCCGACGTGGACTTTTTGGTTCCCCACCAGGCCAACTTAAGGATCATCGATGCGGCCGTCAAACGCCTGGCCCTGTCGCCCGACAAGGTGGTGGTTAATCTGGACCGCTACGGGAATATGTCGGCGGCTTCCATACCGGTGGCCCTGGAAGAGGCCTGGAGTCAGGGCCGGATCAAGGATGGGGATGTGGTGGTCATGGTGGCCTTCGGGGCCGGCCTGACCTGGGCTGCCGCCGTCCTCCGCTGGGGTACCTAAGACAGGCGACTGCTCCAAAGCAGACCCGGCAAGCTGGCAGGAACTGGGCGTTTTGTACGAGGAGACGGCTGACGAACTGCATCTTGAGTGGTTAACCAAGGCGGCGAAGGAGGGGGATGATATGGAGAAGATTGCCATTGTAACTGATAGCACGGCTGATCTACCGGCGGCCCTGGTGCGAGAACTGGACATCACTGTGGTTCCCCTGGAGGTACATTTTGGTGAGGAGATCTACAAGGATTGGATAGACTTGGGGCCAAGGGCTTTCTTTGAAAAACTAACTTCGTCTCCCGTCCACCCCAGAACTTCTCAACCTTCTCCCGCCGAATTTGAGAAGGCTTACCGGCAGCTCCTGGAGAGGGCGGCAACTATCTTCTCCATCCATATCTCGGCCCAACTCAGTGGCACCTATCAATCGGCGGTGCTGGCCAAGGGAATGCTGCCTGGAGCGGATATTGAGGTGCTGGACTCCAAGACCGCCTCCATGGGCCTGGGGTTGGTAGTTCTGGAGGCGGCTCGCGCTGCTCAACAGGGCCTGGGGCGAGACTCTGTCAAGCAACGGGTGACTGATACCGTTAACAAAATGAACACCCTCCTGACGGTGGACACGCTGGACTACCTGCACCGCAATGGCCGGATCGGGCGGGCCCAGCATTTGATGGGCACCCTGCTCAATGTCAAGCCCATCTTGGAGGTGGACCGGGATGGGGTCGTTGCCCCCTTAGATAAGGTCAGGGGACGCCAGCGCGTCATCCCCCGGTTGGTGGAATTGGCGAGGGAGAGGGTAGGGGCAGGGGCCAGCGTGAAGGTGGCGGTAATCCATGCTAATGCTCCGGAGCGGGCCCAGGAACTGGCGCGTGCCGCCGCGGCCGCTTTTGAGGTGAAGGAACTTTACACCAGCGAATTGGGGGCGGTCATCGGTACCCATGTTGGTCCAGGCACCATTGGCTTTGCCTTCTTTCCCACGTAAGGGGCTCTCGCTTGTCTCCTGGGGCAGGATGCGGGGGAATCTTCTTCGCTAGCGACGAAAGTTCGGTGAAAGATCTAACCAAGTCTGTTCAAAGAGCCTCAGCCGCAAGGCGGCAACACAGGAGAGGGATCTTTTGGCGGTGTCTGGGACTATCATCAACTGCCATCAATACGTACCTTTGAGGTGAGCACTCTTGACCAGAATTGGCTTCCTTTACCCCGGTCAGGGGACACAGTATGTTGGAATGGGTAAAGAACTCTACCAGAATTTTGCTCAGGCCAGGGAGGTCTTTGAGGAGGCCAGTGATGCCTTGCATCTGGACATGAAAAAGCTTTGCTTTGATGGGCCAGAGGAACTGCTTACTCAGACCGCCAATACCCAACCGGCCATCCTGACCATGAGTCTGGCCGCCCATGCCGCCTTGACAGGAATGGGCCTGCAACCGCAAGTGGCCGGCGGCTTGAGCCTGGGCGAATACAGTGCCCTGGTGGCGGCGGGGGCGATGGATTTTTCTGATGCCGTCCGCTTGGTGCGCAAGCGTGGTGAGCTCATGGAGCAGGCTGTGCCCAGGGGAGTAGGAGGGATGGCGGCCATCATTGGCCTTGACCGGCCGGACGTCGAGGAGATTTGCCAACGGGCCGGTGGTCCGGGGGCAGTGGAACCAGCCAATTATAACTGCCCCGGGCAGATTGTCATCTCCGGTGAAATGGCGGCTCTCAAGCGAGCCGTTGAGTTGGCCCGGGAGAAAGGGGCGAAGCGATCGGTGGTCCTAAATGTCAGTGGACCCTTTCACTCCAGCCTCATGGCTCCGGCGGCCGGTAAGCTGCAGGAAGCCATCGAAAGGACCAGGGTCAAGGATGCCCAGATTCCAGTGTATACCAACGTCGATGCCCGACCGGTACAGGGCCGGGAAGAGATAATTGCCGGTTTGGTGAAACAGGTATCCAGTCCGGTCCTCTGGGAAGATTCAATCCGGGCTATGTTGGCCGACGGGATTGATCTCTTTCTGGAAGTGGGTCCGGGACGCACCCTCTCCGGTTTCCTCAAGCGGATTGACAAGGAAGCCCGAGCCATTAATATCGACGATAGGGATTCCATGGAGAGGGCGCTTGAATACTGTAAGGAGGTCTGCTAATATGTTACTAGATGGCCGGGTGGCGCTGGTAACGGGGGCCTCCCGGGGTATTGGCCGGGCCATCGCCCTGGCTCTTGCTCAGGAGGGGGCGGTGGTGGCGGTCAATTATGCTGCTCAGGCCCAAGCGGCCCAGGCGGTGGTCCAGGCGATTGAGGAACGGGGTGGCCAGGCCGTGGCTCTTCCTGCCGACGTCTCTGATGCGAGGCAGGTGGAGGCCATGGTGAAGGAAACCCTGGACCGCTTTGGACGGATTGACATTCTGGTTAACAACGCCGGCGTGACCCGTGACGGGCTGATCATGAGAATGAAAGATTCTGATTGGGAGCAGGTTATTAGTACGAATTTAAGGGGAGCCTTTCTCTGTGCCCGGGCGGTGGCTAGGCCGATGCTCAAGCAGAGGGGGGGCCGTATTATCAACATCTCGTCGGTGGTGGGGTTGACCGGAAATGTGGGCCAGGTTAATTACGCCAGCGCCAAGGCCGGTCTCATCGGACTGACCAAATCCCTGGCCAGGGAGCTGGCCTCGCGCCAGATTACCGTCAATGCCATTGCGCCCGGGTTCATCGAAACCGATATGACGAGGGAACTCTCCGAGGAAACCAGGCAGGCCATGCAGAAGGGAATCCCTCTGGGCCGCGCGGGGCAACCTGAGGATGTGGCCAAGGCGGTGGTGTTTCTGGCCTCCGCTATGGCGGATTATATAACCGGGCAGGTTCTGGCCGTCGACGGTGGGATGGTGATTTAAGGAAGAAGACGGCGGGTCTCATCCGCACAGATCAGCGATCTTTGGAGAATCTTATAACAGCTTCTTGTAACTGCGGAAGGAGGTGAAGGGTATGACGGGACATGACGAGGTTTTGGCCAAGATCCGGGAGATCATTGTGGAACAGCTAGGAGTGGATGAGGACGAGGTCACTTCCGAGGCCTCTTTTATCGATGATCTCGGGGCCGATTCACTGGACATAGTGGAGTTGATTATGGCTTTTGAAGAGGAGTTTGATCTAGAGATTCCCGATGAGGACGCCGAAAAAATCACCACTGTCGGGGACGCCGTAGAATACATCCGGGAACATAGGTCCTGACACTGAAAAGTCCCGTAAGCTCTTGGCTGCGGGACTTTTCAGCCCTTTGCTTAGATGAGATATGCCAAATTCGGGAGAGGGTGACCTTGCAGAGAGTCGTCGTTACCGGGATGGTGATTTAAGGAAGAAGGGGGATCGGCGTAGGGGAATTTTGGGAATCCCTCCAGGCGGGTAGGTCAGGGGTAGCCAGGATCAGCAGTTTTGACCCTACGGGTTTTCCCAGTCAGATAGGCGCTGAAGTAAAGGGTTTTGACCCAAGCCGGTATATAGATAAGAAAGAAGCCAAACGGATGGACCGCTTTACGCAACTGGCCGTGGCTGCCACCGCCGAAGCCCTGCAAATGGCCCATCTGGATACGAAAAAGATAGATGCTGACCGGGTTGGTGTTACCTTTGGAACCGGAATTGGCGGGATGCAGACGCTCACGGAGCAATTTGAGGTGTTAAAGAGCAAAGGTCCTGGCCGGGTCAGCCCCTTTTTCGTACCGATGATGATTGGGAACATGGCGGCCGGACAGATTGCCATTACCTTTGGGGCTAAGGGCCCCAACACCACGGTTGTTACGGCCTGCGCTTCTTCCGCCAACGCTATCGGTGATGCCTTTAAGGTCCTCCAGCGCGGGGACGCTGAAGTGATGATTGCGGGGGGTAGTGAGGCGGCCTTTGTCCCCCTGGCCTATGCCGGTTTTTGCTCCATGCGGGCCCTTTCCACACGCAATGATGCCCCGGAAAAGGCCTCTCGGCCCTTTGATCGGGAAAGAGACGGGTTTGTTATGGGGGAGGGAGGTGGGGCGGTTATCCTGGAGAGCCTGGGGCATGCCCTGGCTCGCGGTGCCAAGATCTATGCGGAAGTAGTTGGGTATGGTATGACGGCCGACGCCTATCACATCACCTACCCGGCGCCGGAGGGGGAAGGCGGGGCTAGAGCCATGCAGAGGGCTTTGGCTGATGCCGATTTAAAGCCCGCCGACGTTGATTATGTGAACGCCCACGGTACCTCCACCGAGGCTAATGATAGATTTGAAACCATGGCTATCAAAAAGGTCTTTGGAGAGAGGGCTTATTCCATCCCCATTAGCTCAACCAAGTCTATGACCGGGCACCTGCTCGGAGCGGCCGGAGCTATCGAATTCATTGCCTCTGTGCTTGCCATCCGGGATGGTGTTATTCCTCCAACCATAAACTATGAGTTCCCCGATCCGGACTGCGATCTTGATTACGTTCCCAACCAGGCGCGCCGGGTGCGGGTAAGGGTTGCCCTCACCAACTCCTTTGGCTTCGGAGGGCAGAATGCGACTTTGATCATAAAGGCTTATGAGGGTTGAACGGGCGCCGGAGACGATGATGGGAGGTAGGATCTGGATCTCATGCGACTCCCCAAAGAAATAGACCTTTTGGCCAAGTCTCTGGCTCTGGAGGTGTCGGGCACCAAGCTTCTCCAACAGGCGGTGACCCACAGTTCCTCTGTCAATGAGGCTCAGGGTGAAACCGAATCTAATGAGCGCCTAGAGTTCTTGGGAGATGCCGTTCTGCAACTGGCTATCAGCCAGTTTCTTTTTTCCTCTTATTACCATGCCTCCGAAGGAGATCTCAGTAGACGCCGGGCCCAACTGGTTTGTGAGTCGTCTCTGGCTCAGGCGGCCCGTGAAATTAGCCTGGGTGATTATCTCATTCTGGGAAGGGGAGAGGAGCTTTCGGGGGGCCGCGAGAAGCCTTCCATACTGGCGGATGCTTTTGAAGCCCTCCTGGGGGCCATCTTTCTGGATAAGGGTTGGGAGGCGGCCCGCAGTTTTGTTCTCAAAACCCTCCCCCAGGGACTAGAAGGAGAATCTTCAAGCTCCGACTTCAAGACCAGATTGCAAGAGCTGGTCCAGGCCCAATCAACTTCCTCCGTCCGCTATGTCTTGCTGGGTGAATTCGGTCCCGCCCACGACAAGACCTACCAGATCGGGGTAAGAATCGGAAGGCGGCTTTACGGCCAGGGCGAAGGGAAAAGCAAAAAGGAAGCCGAACAGGCGGCGGCCCGGGAAGCCCTCAGCCGACTAAAACAAGAGGACCTTTCTGACCTTTCAGGGTAAAGGCGATCATTCCCAGGAGACTGCTGACGAACTACGATTTCAGTGGTCAGCTCGGCCGGGAAATGGCCAGGGCGAGACCTCAAATCAGCCCAGCTAAGAGCGAGAAGGCTCCGAGGCGAGGCGTACTAGGTGGTACGTTGAGCGAGGACCGCCGGAGCGACAATCTGCAATAGCAACGCCCCTTTAATAGGAAGGTTCTTTCTTGCAGATTGCGCCACACCGCAGATGGGTGTTTTTCAGCGGTCTCCTAGAATAATTCTGGCCGTCCGGAATAGTATGCTAGTAAGACTAGCAGGGGGTGACGGCCATGCCGACCAAACCGAGGGAGGAAAGAAGGCCTTTTCTGGCGGGCCTGGATCTTACGGCAGTGGCGGCGGGGGTGGTAGTGTCCTTTGCCTTGACCTTCGTAGCCTCGACTATAATGGCCTTGCTCCTGTACAATATGATCATGTCTGATAACCGGCTCCCACTCCTGGAAGATCTGGCCGGACTTATCAGCGTTGTTCTGGGCGGCTGGTATGCCGCCCGCCGGGCGGAGACATCCGGTTGGCTACACGGAGGTGTGACCGGGGTTGTCTATGTCCTGATCGCCTTAACTCTGGGCTTGGCCCTCTATTCGGTGCCCTTTATCCTGGTGACCTCCCTGAAACGGTTGGGAGCCGGGTTTTTACTCGGAGCCCTCGGAGGAGTGCTCGGGGTGAACCTTCGGAGATGAGATAAGCAGCGCCAGGCCAGGAGAGTGCTGACGAACTGCGTTTTGAGCGGCTGTTAGGGGGTGCTCGGCCACCGTAGGTGGCGCCGAGGAGGGGCGTGCCCCCCTAGCGGAGGCGGGCGGGAGCCCGCCTGACACGCAGATGGGTGTTTTTCAGCGTCTCCTAGGTGTGGCCGAGTCGGCCGTTTTTGCTTGACCGGTCTTTTCTTGCAGCCCGATTGTATAAGATCTACCAGACCTGGACATCCTATCCCGGGAAGGGAGGAATGTTCATGCGTGCTGGGAGATCTTTTTCGTTTCTGCTCCTCGTCCTGTTGCTACTCAGTCTTACCACCGCAACGGTTGGGGCGGGGCCCCCTTTATTGAAGCTGGGAGATAGGGGGGAGGCGGTCAAGGAACTGCAACGTGACCTCCTGGCCTTGGGACATAGCCCTGGGGTAGTGGATGGGATCTTTGGTCCAAAAACAATGGCGGCCGTCAAGGGCTTTCAAGCCAGCTTGAAGCTGGCGGCGGATGGTATTGCCGGCCCGGGGACTGCCGCGGCTCTGGCCAAGGCTTTGCAGGAAAAGAAAGCGGCTGTCCCGGCCAGTGGTACCGGGGTCGGTAACAAATCGTCTGGCGGTCCCGCCGGGATTGGGGAGCAGGTGCATCTGGTTAAACCGGGAGACACCCTCTACCGGATATCCAAGAGCTACGGTGTTTCTCTGGACGCTCTGGTACAAAAGAATAGGTTGGAGGACCCCTCCAAAATCAAGATCGGCCAGCGCTTGATTATTCCGACGGCGTCGTCCAAGCCTGTAATATCGGAAAATCAGGAAATCATAGTCTATCCCGGCCAGGGAAGCAGCCCGCCCAGCGGCAAGGCCTGGGGCAAGGTGGCTTTAACCTTTGACGACGGACCAGATCCGGTCTATGGCCCGAAGATTGCGGAAGTCTTGAAACGTTACCAAGCCAGAGCCACCTTCTTTGTCATCGGGAAAGAAGCCGAAAAATATCCTGATCTGATCCGGAATCTGGCTGTGGATGGGTGCGAGATCGGGAACCATACTTACTCTCACCCGGATCTGGCTGATATGGACAAGCAGGCCGTGGGGCAGGAAGTAAAAAAGACAGCCGATCTTCTGGAACGGTTGGCGGGTAAGCGCCCGGTAGTTTTCCGACCCCCTTACGGTTTTGTCAGTGCCGACCTGCAGGAGGTGGTGAGGGGAGAGGGGGAAAAGATTATCCTTTGGTCTAACCTGGGCTCTTGGGATTTTCCGGATCGCCAGCCGGAAGAGCTGGCCAATCAGGTCGGGGATTTTGCCTTTGATGGGGCCATCATTATGCTGCACGAGACCATGAAGACGACGGCAGAGGCCTTACCCACCCTCCTGGAACGTTTGAAAAGGAAGGGCTTGGAACCGGTCACGGTGAGCCAGCTTCTGGCCAGGTGACCGGCTTGCTAATCAAACCGCAGTTTCCGAGCAGTCGCCTGGGAACCGCCTGACCCTTGGCTTTGGGGTCAGGCGGGTTCTTTTACTGAATTATCCGCGTGGGCGTTTGCAGATCTTGCAAGGTTTTCTTGAATTCGCTCAGGAGTTGTTTGGCTTCTGCGAAGCTTTGGCTTTGGAACATGGCGCTTTGGGCCAGAGACAGGCTGCTGACGGCTTGTTGGAGAGACTGGGACACCTGTTTGTCTAAGCTGGTGTGTTGGTCTACCACTAGGCACAGAAGCTGGTCGACCAGTTGGGAGATTTGAGGGGAGTTGGTCTG
Organism: Bacillota bacterium; assembly: GCA_023475165.1. Classification (GTDB taxonomy): domain Bacteria; phylum Bacillota; class Sulfobacillia; order JAMCWA01; family JAMCWA01; genus JAMCWA01. The sequence goes on from JAMCWA010000003.1 coordinate 68,173, forward strand.
AATGTCCGTTGCCTGCTGGCTCAAGGCCTGGATCTGGTTGATGAGCTGAGAGATCTGATCCACCGTCTGTGAACTGTTGACATACGTGGTGGCCTGGGACAGGGTGCTCTGTAGGGATTTCTCAGTGGACATCTGCTCCTGTCTAATACTATTTTGTACTTTAGTCAAGGCCTGCTTGATTCGATCCAGGGGCGTTGCGGGGACGACTGCTCCCTGGGCGGAGAAGGCCTGTTTGGCTTCATTAACTACCTGATCAGGAGCCAGCGGAACGGCCTGCGGGGTGGTTACCAGAGTGAAGTCGGGGTCCTGCCTTTGTTGGTTCATAGAAATACCTCCAATTTATGGCTTTGAGTCAACTTGGACCTTTATTAATTTGCGACTAGGGTTACCCAAGTATTCCCCTAACCGCGACAAGTTCCTACAATTTCTTTGGTCGGGAGGAGGAAAGCAGGGAAAAGAGTAGAAAATATAAGAGGTAAGGGGAAAGGGGGGCTGGAAATGACGAATTTTCTGGGGGCCGAATTCCTCAGGGAACAACTGGAAGAAGTCTACCAGGCCAGCCAGTATCTCAAGAAGCTCCTCCAGATGACCGAAGAAGAGCGGGCCCAATTGCCACAGGCTTATGCGGGGCGTGGGTATGACACCTCCTACGAAGAAGAGGTGGAGAGGGCTTTGGAGGCTATCCTGGAGAAGGCTGAAGAGGCCTGGCGCTTTATGGATGGGCTTTCTTCTGCCCCTATTGTTTACACGGGCCCCGGCACCACTGAAGAGGTCATCGAAATGCTGGAGCGATTGTTGAGGGAGCAACACCGGGCGCATACCAGGAAGAAAAAGGTGGCCATATCCTGAAGGACCGCTCGCAATGGCCTCCAGGAGACTACTGTCGAACTGCACTTTCTTGTTAGTGGTCTGGCGGTGATTGAAGATGACAGATTCTGCCGGTCGCCAGCGCAGCCCCAGGCCGCCCCGGGTCGGCGCTGGAGCGCTGCCAAGCGTCGCTGCGAGAGGAAGTGATACCTTGGATCTGAAGGCCGACCATGATCCATTGCCCCTTCTGGATAAGGCTACCTTCATTGGACGAGAGCTTCCCTACAAGTTGATTACCTTCTTGAACCGGACCCTTAAGAAAAAGGGAGTCATTTTTGGTTTAAAGGAACTGGGGGAAAGGGCTGAAGGTATCGAATACGAAATTCGGGTATACGTTCTAGGAGAAGGCCGGGGAGGACAGTAGCTCCTGCACGTTGAGCCCGGTTTAGTCGATGGCCGCAGTTGCCGCGGTACGGTCGGGGCAGGTGTCTAAAGAGCTTCGCTCACATCAACCCAAACCCGGTAAGCTGGCGGAAACTGGACTTTTTCATGTTGGATCCCCATCCGCCTTTTGGCGGCCCCGGAAGTAGCTGGTTTGTTTCAGGGTAGGTTTAGGAGAGCGGCGGTTGTCCAATTCTGCGGCCAGAACAGGAGGCAGCTATGGCTGTAAAGGTAATAGTCCACGGTCACTCGGCCGAATTCTTTCCCGAGAAGAAAGACACCTTTTTCTTCGAGGCCGATGGTCAGACCTCCATTGGAAAGTTTCTGGATGACCTTGGTGTCAAGCGGGAGCTAATAATGAATGTCCTGGTCAATGGCAAAAGAAGGGGTAAGGAGTACGTCCCTCAGGAAGGGGACGAGATTATTCTGGTCTCGCCGCTGGCAGGAGGATGCCGGTAGATCACTATGGTTCCAGGTACCGCCACTAACCGTGGAATGGTTTTATTTTATAATGTTTTTATAATGTCTATAATTTCAATGAACCAGGTGATTCTTGATGGAGTTGCGGCAACTCTCCGAAAGGGTCTTTGTCCTGGAGGGGAGCACGAATATTGGCATTATTAGGAGTAGCCGTGGCCATGCGATAATCGTCGACACCGGGTTGGATGAATCCACCGCCCGGAAAATATTACGCCATTGTCAGGAGCTGGACTTGGAGCCGCAGGTGATTATGACCACTCACGCCCATGCCGATCACTTTGGAGGAAATGCCTTTCTGGTGAAGCGGACGGGGGCGAAGGTTTGGGCCTCGCCATTTGAAGCTCACACCCTGGCCGCGCCTCTCTTGGAGCCCATGGGCCTCTACGGAGGTGTCCTACCGCCGGCAAACCTAAGAAACAAGTTCCTCCTGGCCCCGACCAGCCCGGTAGACGTCTTGCTGGAGCCCGGCCGGCAGATCATGGACGGGCTGGAGGGGGAGGTCCTTTTGTTGGCGGGGCATTCCCCAGGGCAATTGGGCTTTGGGGTCGACGGGGTTCTCTTTACGGCCGATGCCTTCTTCCCGGCGGAGGTTCTGGATAAGCATAAGCTTCCCTTTCTGGTGGATCTGGGCCAAACCATGGCCACCCTGAAGGCCCTGGCCGGGACCAAGTGGCATACATTTGTCCCTGGGCACGGGCCGGTCTTGACAAAGGTGGAGCCCTGCCTCGATTATAATCTGGAGCGTTTGCAGGAGATCAGGCAGCTGGTTCTTTCCAGCCTGGGCGAGCCACGTCAGGTGCAGGAGATCCTTTCTGACATCCTGGAACATTACGGCCTGCTGGCGGAGGCCCCCAGCATTTATCACCTGGACCTGGCAGCGGTGAAGGCCTTTCTAACTCACCTGGCCGACGCCGGGGAGATCGAGATGCGGGTGAAGGGGAACCGGCTGGTTTGGCAAAGGCTTCATTCATAATTCTTGTTGCTTTCTTGTCTTGGAGTGAGAGATTCTGGCCCCCAGTTATGAGCAAAACCAGGAATCAATTGTGCAATTCGATGATGGTTTATAACGGTTCTACGGACCAGCCCGGCGGGAAAAAGCCAGTTAGCAAGGATGGCCGCTTGTTGGAATGGTTTACGAATCTTCCTGATTCTCGTTAGGAGTGATGGGATTGGAGGAAGGGACTTTAGCCAACCAACCTTTACTATGGCTGGAAGGTACTCAAAGCCACTACCATACCGGTTTTGCCGCTGAGATCAAGGTTGTCTTCGGCCCCCGGATGAGGCCGGACCGGCTCTTGGAGCCGGAGGAAGTGGAGGTATACCTCCATGATCCCAGAGGAGGGAAGTCGCCGCTTTCTTTACGGAAAAAAGAAAAGAACTGGCTGGTCTTCAGTTTCTTACCACAGGAAGAAGGGGCCCTAACCGTGATCGGTGAAAGACGGGGGGAAGGACGGCAGTACCTGGCCAAGACCATCATCTCCGTAGGACACGATATTGTCCTGGCTCCAACGCCGGCTGGCTTGCCGCTGGAGCTACAGCCGTTGTCTTCACTGGAGGTCCACCAGGGCGATTCTTTCACCTTGACCCTTTTGGGCGGCGGCCAACCTCAGCCTGAAGGGGAGGTTTTGGCCACGTACAGCTTTAATCTTGAAGAAACGTTTCCATATAAGCGCAAGACTGACGCTGCAGGCAGGGCCACTTTTCCTCTGGAAAAGATGGGAAATTGGCTTTTTGTGGCACAAGCCTCTGGGTTCTTAACAACATATACCTTACTGCGTGTGAGATAAGCCTGGATCTGCTCAGTGTAAGACCCGACCGAAGCTGGTTCAAGGTGAGGAGCTAACTTACAAACATCCCCTGAAGCCGATCACGGGCAAGCCCGGCGAGGGCGAACTGCTCTTGGTCAGAGATCAATTACTAAATGAGCCTGTTCACCAAATGAACCGGCGGTACAACGAGCGGAAGATGTCGATAGACGTGATGACCTTGACAATCCAGCCGCCCGGGGAACCTGGTTGATTCGTCAAACTTTCCCCACCTGGCTTAGTTTTTCGGTTTATTCGCCGCTGAGCGAAGCTGTTGAGCGAGGTCCGATACGAATCGACATAGTCAATCCTTATCTTTTCTGCGGTTAACATAATATATATTATAAGACGTAGCCGGACGTTTGACAAAAAACGGCAGGCGCCAAAGGACCAGGACCGGCCCTTCGCCCCTTCCCCCTCGTTTACCTCCGATCCCGGCTCTTCCTCAATAGGCAAGGGCTCCTCAAAACACAGCGGCATAATCGCACGATAATCACTGCGGGCTTTGGATCGGAGCAGTTAGCCCCTTTCCTCACATGACTTCGTTGTCCCGGAGATTTTGGCAATGGCCCGGCGCCAGGAATCGCTCTCTTTCCCGGGTGGCTCTTTTGCATAGCGGTAATCGTACTTTCGCAAGAGCTCGGCCAGCTCCCCTGCCAGATCCCGGAATTTTACCATTTCTAGAATGGCCAGTTTCCGACGAGCCGATGCGAGACGCTCTCTGGGCTCAATCCTGGTCCATGATAGACATTGTCGCAAATGCTCCAGACAAAGGCCATCACTCTGGCGAAAAGCCTCTTCTATCTCCGGTTCTGAGATTGCCGACATTAACTCCTCACAATAGCGTTCGAACGCTTCTTTCTGGTTTTCACAGGCCGGGCAAATGGCCCGCGGGGTCAGGTCTGGTTCACCAGTCAGACGCGGCCGAAACGGCCAAGGTAACCGTTTCTTCCGTGTCGATATGGCTGTCGACCGTGCCGCCAGAGGTGCCAGCTGCTCGATGGCCGCTGACACGAGGTCGCTGTATATTATGCCCAGGCCAAGGGCGTCTCCCAACGTGGCCAGTTCATGGCCGTGATAGGTACAAAAGCCCCAGGCAGCCTGGATCTTTTCTCTCACCCCTGGATCATTAACGTTTTCGTAAAGCAGGGCTTCCAGGTAAGCCGAGACAGTTTTCCGGCCCAACCGACAGATGGGGCATCCTGGTTCCCGGAGGGCTTCCAGGAGTTTGTAATAAGCCAATCCTCGGTTTGACCGAAAGTGCTCCGATTTGGGCTCCGAAGGTGATCCGTGCACGGATTTTCCCCCACCCCTCCGACTGAAAAGGTAAAATGTGTCACCGCGCCGCGAAGTCTCGATTAGCGGAGGCTCTTAACATTTCTTCATCGAACGGCTCTTTCCTGCTTTCCCTGAGACCTCCAGCGCCAAAAGTGCCTCCTCTCGTACGGCAGAATTTGGGTCGGCCGTGGCTTCTTCCAGGGCCAGCCGGGTCTGTGGCCCACCTATCTTGGCAATAGCCCTGATCGCTTCCACCCTGACCAACAGGAAAGAACGCTGCGAAGCAGCACTGATTAGGGCAAGAGAAGCAGGTTCTCCGATTTCCCCCAGGGCCCAGACTATCTCTTTCAAAATGTACGGATCGTTCTCGTTTCCCCGGTAAGCTTCGATTAGTCGCGAGACCGCGCGAACCGCCCTTTTCTCCCCCAGGATGTGGGCGGCGTTCAACCGCACCGTGGAGTCTGGGTGGTCTAGGGCGGCCATTAATTTGTCGACGTAATCGGTATTTTCTTGGTAGGCGGGCTCTTTTCCTGTTTCCATACCGGCTGAAACCACCTCTACGTCAACATCTTAGAGTATCCTTCTTGCCCATCCGGGGTTTCCCTCTTACCCATCTTGTCCATCATACCCATCCTGTCCTGGGTTTTTAGCACTGGTACCGTCTGACCGTACTTTTTCCCCAGCAAAAAAACGGATGGCCTGTTGCCAAGCCAGCTGTTCCACACCTCTTGGCTCGTGGGCGAAACGGTAATCCCTTTTTCGCGAATACTCCGTTAGTCCCGCGATAAGTCCAGCCAGGTTCCTTAGCTGTCTCTCGGTCAGGTAAGCGCTGAGATCAGGTGGAGCCTTTTTCAGCGCTAGCAAGAAATGTTCATGGCAGAGGTACCCAGATTGGTCGTAGGCGGCCTTGACTTCCGGATCGTGGAGCCATTTGATTAACAAGGTCACCGCCTCGGCGGAGGAAGCCCGGATAGTTTCACAGACTGGACAGGGCTCTTTTCTTTGTAAAAAGGCCAGGGCCCGCAATGAAGATCTTTTCCGGTGAAAAATGCGGCAGAGCCAGGAGAAGGGCCAGATCCGGGAAATTGGGTTGAGGCAGAGCTCAGGGGGCCGTTGAGCCGGCCGCCCTTTCGTTTCCGAAAGAAGCCTGTTCAGCTTCTGGCTAAGATCGCGAGCCAGCCATTCAAAGGTGGAACTGACTTGAATGGCCTGACGCTTCTCCAACTCCCACGCGTGCCGGTGACAAAAACCACCTTCAACCAAGGACGAAAGCATGGGCCCGGAGTAATAATACTCGAGGAGGAACCACCGATAAAATACCTCCGTGCTCTCTTCGGCAAAGCGACAGGCCGGACATTCCCCTCGTTCTAGATAAAACAGGAGCTGTTTTTTGAACATCCTCTTTCTCCTCCCCCGCCGGTATCCTACCCCAACAACGGGTCCGGGGGAAATGGACTACTGGCGGGGCACCTTTTTCACTATGAGGAGCAGAGGGACGGAGATCAGCTGCAGGGCCCAGGAGAGAATGACAACGGACACCAGCGAGGAATCATAGAGAATGCCCATCAGGGCGCTGCCCAAGAACCAAAAAACCCCGTAACCGGTATTGAAAAGTCCGTAAGCAGCACCACGTCTGTTCGCCGGGATCATCTCGGCGATGGCGGCCCGCATGATGGACTCTTGTGCCCCCATCCCTGCCCCCCATAAGGACATCCCGAGGAGGGCGTTATGAAAATTACCAAAGAAAACCAAAGGGGCAAAAAGAGAGGTGACCAGGGTAACCAAGGCGAGGACGGTGAAGCCGAACTTATCGAACAAACGGCCAAACAGAAGGGCGGCCAGGGCATCGACACCCATGGCCAAGGCATAAAGCATTGGAATCCAGTCATCTTTAACGATGGCTACTTTTTTTAGATGATAGGCGATGAGGGGGAAATCGACATAACCAGCCGCAATAAAAGCCACCGCGGCCAGATAAAACCAGAACCGGGGTCCAAAACCGGTAGTTTCCAGTTTTCCGGGATCCAATTCGAAATCCCGGGGGCGAGGGTAAAGAAGGCGGGCCAGGAAAAGCACGCCCAAAGCTAAGAGAGCCGGGAAGAGCAACACGCCGAAGCCAAAACGGTAACCGCCGCGAAAATAAAGAACAGCAGCCACTATGGTTGGCCCCAGAATGGCCCCGATCTGATCCATGGCTTCGTGTAAACCGAAACCCCAGCCGCGGCCCATTCTCTTGGTGGCATGGGATAACATGGCGTCGCGGGCCGGGTTGCGGATCGCTTTGCCCATTCTTTCCGCTATCATGAGGGCAGCCGCGATTTCCCAGCGCCCAGCCAGGGCTAAGAGGGGTACGGCCAAGAGGTTGACCACATAGCCGATGAAGGTGACCGCCCAATACCTGCCGGTTCGGTCGCTAATATAGCCGGAGACAAGACGCAGGCCATACCCGACCAGCTCGCCAAAGCCGGCCACTAGCCCGACCACAGCCGCGCTGGCCCCCAATTCTCCTAAAAAGGGGCCGGTGATGCTCCGGGCCCCTTCGTAGGTCATGTCGGCCAACAAGCTGACCACGCCCAACAAAAGGACAAAGCGGAGGGCGGCCTCTCGGGAGATCTCTTTCTTCTCCTCGGTTGATCTCTTCAGTGGCGACCGGGTTTCCAAGCTGCGGGTTTCGGATCCCATGCTTATCCTCTCCTTTTTGGACTAGTGAATAAAGGAGGCCGGGGGCAATGGTCGGATTTTGGTCGGAGTATAAGGGAACCTCTCCAGCTGGCCGAGCCGGCCCGGTTAATTTCCTCAAGTTAGGTGACCGGTCAAGTTACGTGTCCTGGAGCGAGGTCACTTGCCCTTGACCACCAACACCGGGCAGTGCGCATGGCGGACGGTGGCTTCCGATACACTCCCCATCAGGTAACGCTGGATCGTGCTCAAACCCCGGGCCCCCATCACGATTAAATCGCAGCCCCTGGCTTCGGCGAAACGAACCAGGGCATCGGCCGGATGACCGGGGATGACCGAAGTTTCTATTTCCACCCCTTCTTCTTGGGCGAATCCTTTCGCTTCCTCTAAGGCCCGACTAAAGAACTTCGTCGCGTCTTCCAAAGCGCCGTTCACTTCATCGCGTAGATCAGAGAATTCCGGAAGGTGGGCCACGGAAACGGCGCATAGGCTGGCTCCGTATTTTTGGGCCAGATCTACCGCCACCGTCAGCGCCCGGCGAGCATGCTCCGACCCGTCGATGGCGACCAAGATTCTTTCAAACATCTTTAGTCATCCCCTTTTTCATTTCCAAGTTTCACTTCGAAGGCCAGTTCGTCGGCTTTGACCCGTTTTTTGCCCTCCGGTCTGACGGCCGTTGGAGACAGTTCGGCGCCGCGGTTTCCGAAAGCGGCTAACGGTAAGAAGAACCGCTGGGCGACAATGGTGGGCACGACCGCGCTCAAGATGACCACTGTCACCAGGGCCGTATATTGCAAGCGGGTCACTATGCCATGGGTTAGACCGAATAAGGCGGAAATGGTACCGAAAGTCAGGCCCGTGGACATGAGGAGTGTGGAGTACATGCCCTCCCGGGGGTCAAAGCGAAAGACCCGCGTCAAAGGCCAAACCCCAAGAAACTTGGTGAAGACCTTCAGCAAAAGAGCCAGGGCAATAAAGCCGAGGCTGGCCCAGACTGCCGGCAGGGAAACCAAAAGACCGGCTTTCAAAAAGTAGAAGGGCGTGAGTAAAGCAAAGGCCATGGCCCGCATCCGGTGGAGGAGGTCTCTTTCCTTCAGGAAGAAGCCGGCCACAGCTAAACCCAACAGGTAGGCCGGCAAAACGGCTTCGCTTTTGGCCTGACTGGCCAGTCCTCCCAAGAAAAAGAGGAGAAAGAAGAGATACTTGACCTCTAGCTGACCGACCCGGTTGCCGTATTTCCGGAAAAACCAGCGGGTGAGCCAGGGGGTGAGGCTGAGGACGAAGGCGGACACCGCAACGAAAAGGAGCAACCAGGCGTTGAAATCGGCAAAGAGGACTCCCAGGGCCACTACTGTTCCCAAGTCATTGACGAAACAGGCCGCCAGGAGGAGCTTCCCCAATTCGGTTTCATTGAGGCCGGTTTCCACCATGACGGCATAAACGACGGCCACAGAAGTAGTTGAAAGGGCTATACCGCCGATTTGGGCGGCGGGAACGCTCCAGCCCACGACGTAGCGGGTGAAGAGGTATACTCCGGCAAAGGGGAGCAGAAAAGCGGCCAGCCCGATGGAAAAACTCTCCTTGAATTTGGTCCGCAAGACCACTGGATCCACTTCCGCCCCGGCCAAGAAGGTCAAAAGGATGCTGCCGAAACCGGCCAGGTAATCGACCCAAGGGGCCGTATGCAAGCCGAGGAGATTACCGGCTAAAACCCCAATGAAGATTTCCAGCAAGGAAATGGAGATCCCGGTCCAACTAGCCAAAAGACCGCTGACGAGAGCTAAACCCATCCACAACGACGCCGTTAACCAGAGATTTGTCATCGACGGAACCCCTTTCTTTTTTGCGGCGGGGCTTTTTCTCTGAAACCGGTTCCTGTTTGGGCTGGGCGTTGGCCGGTGTGCTATACTGGTCTACGCCTTCTGCACCACATCTAAGTTAAGTATCTAAGTTTTAACACCCGGGTGCCGAGGAACGGACAAAGAAAAAGCCCCTACCAACCATAATGACTATGATCGGTAGGAGCCATCAGCTTTCCAGAGCGTTAGAGGCAGGCTCCATTGCCTTTCGTAACTGAGAAGAATTATAACAAAAGCCATCCAGCAAGGCAAGGGGGGCGTGGCCGATTTCTTTTCTTTCTCAGTCCGCTATCTCCATCCGCCGTACTCTCCAGAAGTGGTCCCGTTCCCACCGTTCAATCCACCATACTCTCCAGGAGCTCGCTGAGCTCGGCCAGCTGCCGGCGTTGCTGGGCGAGAGCGTGGAGACGTTCCTTTTGCACGTCCTCCTGGGATTGTTGGGTGACCCTGGCCTCTTCCACCGCCCGGGTTAGCTCGGCGAAGGATCCGTCGATTTGGGCTTTAAGCTTTTGGGCGGCCTCCCCCAACTTCTTTTTAATCCTTTCCAGAAAATCGTAACGCACCCGACCGCAGTTTCTATCCACCTCTTGCCAGATCCTTTCCTTTATCCCGGTCAGCCAATAGCGCCGGGCCGCTTTTCGCGGCAAAAAACGAAGTAACCAGAACCGATCCGGGGTCGGTAAAAAGACCGCCGGCTCACCTACCAGGTACGTCAACTGGCTTTCCTCGGTCAGACCTTCCGGAGGTGGTAAAGACCCAAAAGAGAGGCCAAAGAGACGGGCCGCTTCTTGGCGAACTTCCTGGATAACGGCGTCAGCTTTTAGGGTAAAGCGCTCCAAGGTGCGCAGTAAAGCTAGATTTATCTTGTCGGTTTCGCCCGGTAGCCAGCGGTCAAAACTCTCCTCGACGGCCTGGCGGAGGAGATCTTCCCCCAGGCGGCGGAGTTCGCCTGCGGGTGGATCTAGTTTCTCCAGCTGATCGGCCAGTCGAGCCAGGACTGCGCCGCTGGCCCTTTCCCGAAAAAGGGCCAAATCCTCATCGAGGAGGGCCAGTAAGGGTTTGGTCTCAGCCAGTAATAATTCAACGATGTCGTCTCTTTCCTGATGGCCCTTTTCCAATCTTTCTCCCAGGAGGGCCTCGAGGCGACGCAGTTCCTCCCGCGGGGTTAGAATGGCTTTTTCCTGCAATTCTAAGGCGAAATCGAGTTCAAGGGCGAGCCGCCGGGCAGCGCGGGCCACGGCGGCCTGCCGGGCTTTTTCCCGGTCCAGGCGCAGGAAGGTGCGCAGCTCTTCCGTGAACTCCTCGAAATGACTAAGTTTTATCTTTGCGGGATCCCCCTCCTTCTTGCCCTCCAGGGCCAGCCGCGCCGAGAGGGCATGGAGGCGGACCTCTTTTCCGATGATCTTTTTAATGGTGGCCTGGGAAAACTCCAGGGCTTCCAAGCGTTCCGCCTCTCTCAGGTGATCGATTTTATTGAGGACAAAAAGGATTTTCGGCGCGTATTCCCTGACCCGGCGCAGGAAATCCATTTCGTTCTGACTTACCGGTTGGTCGACGGAGAAAACGAGAATGGCCGCGTCAGCTTGGGGCAAGAAGGATTCGGCCACCTGGGTATTATGATCGTAAACGGAGCCGATACCGGGCGTGTCCACAATATGAACGCCTTCCTGCAGAAGAGGAGCCGGATGCAGGACGTCGATTTGCTTTACCTGGCGAATGTTGCTCGGGTTGTGTTTTTCCGTTGCATATAACTCGAGATGAGCCAGGGGGATCTCCGCCGTGCTCCCGTCCAAAAAAATGACCCGGGCTTGCCGCCTTTCGCCGTACCGGATAGAAGTGATCACCGAGGTCAGGGGGACTACGGCGCTGGGCAAAAGTTCTTCTCCGAGGAGGGCATTAATGAGCGTCGATTTCCCCCGCTTGAATTCCCCGACTACGGCCAAGTTAAAGCGTTTGGCGGCTAGGCGCACTATTAGAGCCGCCAGGGCTCTCCTTAATTCGTCGCTGCCCGAGGTGCTGGCAGCTACCTTCATTTCCTGCAGGACCATCTCCAAGGATGGTCTATCCTGGGTCTCGGGCATAGTAGGCATTGTCACCTCCGAAACCTCAAGCGAGTCAGACGTACTACAATCAGGACGGCGGGTCGATACCGAAAGGTCAGAGACCGTGGCACGATAGCGTTTCTGAGGAGGTGATTCGATTCTGCCAGGAGGAGGAAGATAGTGACTGGCCGATGTCACCTAAGATCACATCCTATTCAGCCGGTTTCAACTCCCCACCGTCGGTCGTGCTTCACTTTGTGGTAGTTGGCAGCGCCATCTCCGTTTGTTATCAAGTCAAAAAGGCTCCTACCGACATTTCCATCGGTAGGAGCCATCAGCGCAAAGGCGTAGGGCAGGCCCCATTGCCTGGCTATTGGACCTTGGCTTCCGCGTATTTGCGTCGCGCCGTTACGGGAACAACAGCCGTCTCTTGGATTTGTCAAACCAACACAATTGTAACTTGAGGAGTCTTAGTCTCATTGGAGGGCTTTCGGAAGCATGACCAAAGTTGCCACCTTGCTCACCTCCGCCACCTCCATTATACCAAATCCACGGGAATCCACAAACAGTATCATAAACCGCTGCTCGTGGTCGTGACCAAAAACAGAACTACCTTTCCGGCAGTATGCGTCTAGGTATCCTCAGCACCTGACCGGGATACAGACAGTTGCCGGTAAGGTGATTGAATTGTTGAATCTCCCAAACGATGCGACGAGGATCGAGGTCGGGCCGGCCGAAGCTGATCGCCATCTCCCAAAGGGTATCCCCCGGTTCAACCACTATTTCTTTATATGGGGCGCCCGCCTGGCTGCTGGCCAAAGCCGGCCAAGTCGCAAAAAGGCCAACCAGGGCAACTATTAGGAGAGCAGCCAGAAGAGACACCAAAATAACCTGCTGGGGTGAGCCCATCCCAAGGCGCCACCTCTTCTGAGGCCTCCTGGGGTTCGGCCAAGCCTGCATCGTCGCCACCTCCTGAACACATGTTCGCACCACTTGCCTTTAATCATAATACGAACGTATGTCCCTGTCAAGGCGAACAGAAAAAAATCTCTTGCCAATGACTCAGCGGCCCCATCGCGCTATCCAGACCCGAATACGGCCCGCCTGGTTTGTGTCACCTGGCGCCTGCCGGGTTCTGCCTTATTCTGGTTAAACATGCGGCCAGGAGCACAGCAACCACGAAAAGAAAAACGCAACTGGGGTGGCTCAGGTTGCGCAGGAAAGGAGCGACTTAGCTTCTCATAACCGAAAACGAAGTTTGTCGGGAGTGTCCTAGGATGGATTCCAATAAGGTGGCTGAATTTCTACTTCATGATACATCCTTTCCCAGGCTTCCTGGGGCGGGTCGCCCGGGTCGGGCAGAGGGTAGTTAGATTGATCTGGGAGGGAAGGCGGCGGAAAGTCCCAGTCCCAAAGGTAATCCATCCGGAGATCGTTATAAAGACTGATGGGATCATCAGGCAATTCCTGATGCTGGGGTGGAGGCAACCGGGAGGGCTCGACGTTGTCTTGATGACACCACTCGCGGCTAGTACTTTCATTGTCCGGAAGTTCACGCAAGATCGACACTACCCATCCTCCCATCCTGGCTGAGTTAAGATCGAACTTGTTATTAGGATGTCCCGACGGAATGGAAATATTACGACGTCGTGGATAATGACTTTAAAGATAGATAACAGATTGACAAGTGCACTCGAGCGGGAAGAGATGCTTTCCCAGACGGAAGATACCCAGGAATCCCCGGGATCGCCCCGCAAGCTCGGCCTAACGAAAGCAAAAAAGGAGTCGCAGCTTCTTGCGGCTCCTATAACAGACTAAAGATGAATAAGAGACTGACAGCCGCCCTCACCCACGCCGATAAAAAGAGCCGCAAACCCTTGCGGCTCTTAATGTTCCTGGTCGGGCTGCCCGGATTCGAACCGGGGGCCTCTTGAACCCCATTCAAGCGCGCTACCAAACTGCGCTACAGCCCGAGATTGGCATTATCGAATTCACAGAGTTTGAAGACAGCATCATTAATATAGCAGAATCCTGGCGCGATTGCAAGGGCAAAAACTAGTAAGGCCGCCGCTGCCCAAGTCGCCCGAAACTCAGTTATCGAGTTCAAAGGCCTGATGAATTGACCGCACGGCCTTTTCAACCTGTCTATCTTCAATGATGCAGGAAATCTTCGTTTCCGAGGTACTGATCATCTGGATGTTGATGGCTTCCTGAGCCAGGGCTCCGAACATCCGGGCGGCTACGCCGTAGTTATTGGCCACCCCGGCCCCGACAATGGAGACCTTGGCAACATTGCTGTCATGATAGATCTCCCGGGCGCCGATTTCAGCAGCCACCCTCCGGCATATCTCCAGGGATCCCTCCAGTTCATCCCGGGCTACGATAAAACTGATATCGTTAATGCCATCACGGTTGACGCCTTGGATGATCATGTCGACGTTAATCTTGTTACCGGCCAAAGCGGAAAAAAGGCAATGCGCAATTCCCGGGCGGTCGGGTACTTCCGCGACACTAATCTTAGCGACCTTTCTATCAAATGCTACTCCCCGGACGATCCTGGCTTCAGCCATGCTGCTGCCCTCCCTGATGATTGTGCCTGGGTTGTGATTAAAACTAGAGCGGACATGGATTTGAACGCCATGCAGCTTGCCATATTCGACAGAGCGCAATTGCATTACCTGTGCCCCGAGGCTGGCCAGCTCCAGCATCTCGTCGTGGGAGATCTCGGCGAGCTTCCTGGCTTCTGTGACGACCCTGGGGTCAGCGGTATAAATGCCGTCCACATCGGTGTAAATCTCACACTCCGCCGACAGGGCGGCCGCCAGAGCCACGGCCGTGGTATCGGAGCCTCCTCGCCCCAGGGTGGTGATATCTCCCTTGTCATTAATTCCTTGAAAGCCGGCCACGACCACGATCTTTCCGGCCGTCAGTTCCTGCCAGATCCTTTGTGGTTGGACATCGATGATCCTGGCTTTGCGGTGCACCTCATCGGTTATGATCCCGGCTTGCGCGCCAGTTAATGAAATGACATCCTGTCCCAGTTCCCGTAAGGCCATGGCCATGAGGGCTATGGAAATTTGTTCCCCAGTGGACATAAGTAGGTCCATCTCACGCTCGGGAGGGTATTGGGTTATTTGCTGGGCCAAATCAATGAGTTCATCAGTGGTGTCACCTCGCGCCGAGACTACCACCACCAGGTCATGGCCTTCCCTCTTCTTCTCCACGACTCGGCGGGCCACGGCCTTAATCCGTTCTGGCGTAGCTACCGAACTGCCTCCGTACTTCTGAACGACGATCATGCTGCGCTTCTCCCCGTGTGAACTTTCCGTCAAGCCCACGGTTGGACCAGGCTCCTCTTTCATCATCTGGTTGACAGTGAAGATGATCTTTCCCAGGGTGCAAAGAGCCGGTCGGGGTTTATCAGGCGATTATTTCCGCCCCCGTGGGGCTGAGGCGGCAGATCCGTCCCTGGGTCGCAATTCCTTCCCGGGCATAGGCTGCCCTCATCTCCAGCAAGACCCTTTCCGGTGCCTCTTGAGCAAAAGCCAGGATCGTTGGCCCGGAACCGCTCAGGACGGCTCCTTTGGCTCCGGCTTCCTGGGCAGCGTCAAAGGCAGCGGCCATCCCCGGAAGGACGTGTTGCCGAAAAGGCTGGTGCAACCGGTCCTGAGTGGCGACATCCATGATCTGCCACCGACCAGTGGTCAGAGCGGCTACCAGGAGAGCGACCCGACCGATATTATGGACGGCGTCCGAAAAGGCAATGGAATCAGGCAGAACAGAACGGGCGACCCGGGTGCTCAGGTGGTAATCGGGAATTACCACCACTACCGTGAAGGAGTTCGCTACCGGGATAGGCAAAAACCGGATCGCCCCGTGGACGATGCAGGCGGCTGTTACCCCACCGGTCAGGGCAGCCGTGATATTATCGGCATGCCCTTCTTCTTGCAGGGCCAGGGTGAGGAGAGCATCCCGGCCAAGAGGGCGGCCAGCCAGTTCATTGGCGGCCACCAAGCCGCCGACGATGGCGGCAGCACTGCTGCCCAGGCCCCGGGCCAGAGGGATGCCGTTAGTCAACCTTATGGCAAGACCAGGCACTGCTTGCCCGGCCTCCTGGAAAACCTTTTTGGTCATCAGGAAGACGAGGTTGGACTCATCCCGGGGGATCTCCCCCGCCCCCTCTCCCACTACCTCCAGGGCTAGCCCGCCTGTCGTAGTCTCCATTTCTACATAATTATAAAGATCCAGGGCCATGCCCAGTGAATCAAAACCAGGCCCCAGGTTGGCGCTGGTAGCGGGTACCCGTACCTTAACCCGCATGAGAACCTCCCTGAAACGGAAGTGAAGGGTGCATACATGTCAAGAGGGACATTCCTCGGGGACCCAAACTGACATTGCCACAACCAGGCTTTTCCATAGCAGGAACTACCGTCGGCGCGCGTCTAGTCAAAGGCCCATCGCCTGCTGAATCGTCCCTCGTTCGGCTTCCACCACTACTCCTTCCGAGGTTTGCCGTCTGGCCGTGTCCGGGTCTTTCAACCCGTTTCCAGTAAGGACGGCCACGACCCGGGCGCCGCGTCGGAGGGCTCCCTCTTTGGCCAGCTTCAGCAGACCGGCCACCGAGGCGGCAGAGGCCGGTTCGGCGAAGATCCCTTCCTCTTTTCCCAGGAGACGGTAGGCAGCCAGGATTTCTTCGTCGCTAACGGCGGCAATCGTTCCCCCGGATTCCTCCTGGGCGGCCAGGGCCTTTTGCCAACTGGCCGGGTTACCGATTCGGATGGCCGTGGCTACCGTCTCCGGGTGCTGGATCGGTCTTCCCAAGACGATGGGGGCGGCGCCGCTGGCCTGAAACCCCAAGAGGATCGGTTTCTGACGGGAACGTCCGGCGGCGTAATACTCCTTAAAGCCCTGCCAGTAGGCCGAGATGTTCCCGGCATTCCCCACGGGAATGGCCAGGTAGTCAGGGGCGTCGCCCAACTGGTCTACAATCTCGAAGGCCGCCGATTTTTGCCCCTCCAGGCGATAGGGGTTGATGGAATTGACGATCTCAAGGGTTGGGTTGGTGGCGGCCACCTCCCGAGCCAGTTCCAGGGCGCGGTCGAAATTGCCACGGATGGTTATCACCGTAGCCCCGAAGCTCACGGCCTGGGCCAATTTCCCCAAGGCCACCGCTCCCTCGGGAATGAGAACGGCAGCTTTCAAACCGGCCCGGGCGGCATAGGCAGCGGCCGAAGCCGAGGTATTGCCGGTGGAGGCGCAGACAACCAGTTTGGCCCCGCGGGCCCTGGCCCGGGAAACGGCCACCGTCATCCCACGGTCCTTGAAAGAGCCGGTAGGGTTGGCCCCCTCGTACTTAAAGTATAGCCTTATCCCCATCCTTTCCCCCAGACGAGCCGAGGGTATTAGAGGTGTGTTACCCTCATTCAAAGTAACTGGTTGAGCCAAGTCACTTACAGGCATGAAATCGCGATAGGCGGCAATGACACCGGACCAAGCCAATTTCAATCATTCCTTTCATTGGAGACCACTGAAAAACACCCATCTGCGGTGTGGCGCAATCTGCAAGAAAGAACCTTTGTATAAAAGTGGCGTTACCATTGCAGATTGTCGCTCCGGCGGCTCCTCGCTCAACGTACCACTTAGTACGCCTCGCTTCCGAGCCTTGTCGCTCCTAGCATCTGGGCTGATTTGAGGTCTCGCCCTAACGATTGGGCTAAAGCCACCAGAAGCACGATCGCCGTCAAGCGCAGCACAGACTGCGGCGGCTTTGCTCGGGCGGGTTAACCACTCAAAACGCAGTTCGTCAGCAGTTTCGTAAAGTTCCATGCCAGCTCCATAAAGGAATGAAACAACAGGGTGGCGACGGGCCGGCGATTGCCGGCCGAGCGATTTCACCCAGCCGGGCACCGCATCTGGCGAAGCGAGGCCTAAAGTCCACGGCGGTGCTAATGCCGCCGAGCGTCGCTCGCGCGACCTTCGGCGCCCCTAGGCACCCCGCTGGGCAAGTCTCGCTCCTTTCCTTCCCCGGTGAGGCCTGTCCCGGCCGAGCCTTCTTCTTCCACCCTCAGGATTTGACGCAGGACGGCAGCCTTTTCCTCCGAAAGAGCGGCGCGTCCCTCAGCCGCCAGCGCCGCTCCGGTGATTACTACGGCTTCATCTGCGTCCAGAAAGAAGGTCCGTACTTCAATTCCCCGCCGGTAGAAGAGGGCTCCCATATCTCCGGGCCCATGCCCGGCCGGCACGCCAATTCTCAGAAAGAGAGGGTTCGGCAGGCTTCCTGACGGCAGAATCCGGTAGGTACCGTTCCTGCCGAAGGTCAGACGAGGTTGTCGCAGTGGTCGCAGTCTGGCCACCTCGATCAGGTCACCCAGGAGGGAGCTGGCGGTGGCCAAACCCCCGGCCCCCTGGCCATAAAACATCGTCTCCCCGGAGGCGTCGCCTTCCACCAGGATGGCATTGAAGGAGTCGTTGACCTGAGCCAGGGGGTTACGCCGCCCCAAGAGGGTGGGTTGCACGGAGAGCTCCAGGGCATCGTCCCTCCGGATGACCTGGGCCAAGAGCTTCAGAGAATAGCCCAATCGCCTGGTTAAGGCCAGATCTCGGTGCTCCAGGTGACCGATGCCTTCCGTATGGATATCTTCGGGGGTAATAACGGTATTATAGGCCAGAGAAGCCAGGATGGCAAGCTTTCGGGCGGCGTCTCGGCCCTCGAGATCATCCGAGGGATCGGTCTCACTAAACCCCTTTTCCTGAGCCAGACGCAGGGCCGTCTCCAGTTCCAGACCCTCCTCACCCATCCTAGTGAGGATGTAGTTGGTGGTTCCATTGAGAATCCCACTGATGCGACAGATCTGGTTCCCGGCCAGGGATTCGGCCAGGGGACGAATGATGGGAATGGCTCCGCCCACCGAGGCCTCAAATAAGACTTGACGACCGAAGGCCGCGGCCTTCTGAAAGATCTCGCGACCATGGAGGGCCAAAACCTCTTTGTTGGCTGTGACTACATCCTTTCCCTGCCCCAGTGCCTCCAGGATGTATTCTTTCGCTGGGCTTGTCCCGCCCATAGTTTCAATGACCACATCTATTTCCCGGTTCCGGAGAACTTCTTCAGCCTTGGTGGTGAGGAGGTTACTGGAGAGCCGGACGGGTCGGGGTTTGGCCAAGTCTCTTACCAGTATTTTCTTGATGGTAAAACGGGCTCCCGCCTTTCCTTCCGCCAGGACACGGTTCTTTTCGAGGAGGAAGAGAAAGCTCCCGCCCACGTTACCCAGGCCCAAAAGGCCCACTCCGATTTCTTGATGCATAGGGTCCTACCTTTCCAAGTCGGCGTCCAAACCAATGGGTCAGAGCGCCTTACCGCTGCTTATCACGGCGGGTTTTTCCGAGAGCAGGTCAGGCCTGACTGACCAATTCTACTTTTGCCACCCCGTCCAGCCCGCGCAGGCGTTCGATGAAATCCTCCAATCCCACCGACATGGACCCGGTCTCAAAGGATATGGAGGCGTTGGCCACCCCCTGTAAGGGGAGCCCCTGGTTGATGGTTAAGACGTTTCCTTCCACTTGGGCCAAAGTCGAGAGAACGCGCGAAAGCACCCCCGTCTTGTGTTCCAGGAGAAGGTTGATCGTGATGATCTTTCCTTTGCTTCCTTCTGAAAAGGGGAAAACGGCATCTTTATACTTGTAAAAAGCGCTCCGGCTGATCCCGACCTGTTCTGCCGCCTCCTGCACCGTCCGGGCCTGGCCGCGTCGCAGGAGTTCCTTGGCCTTGACCGTCTTTTTAAAGACCTCAGGCAAGACGGAGCTTTGCACCAAGAAAAAGGTCATCCCTTTGTTTTCGAAGGAACGCAGCATCCTGTTCACTCCTTAAATACAACAATCCGCATAATGAAGACATTATAGCGATTGTTCTGCCGTCTGGCAAAGCCTGTTTTCCTTCGAAAACGGTCTTGAGGACGCCTCCTTTTGAGAAATCGGCAACTTTCTCCCTGAGGCGAAGTGACAAACAATTTATTGCCAGCGGTCATCGACAAAAAAAGCCCCGGTTGGACGAACCGGGGGAAAGAGCGGCATGGGGTGGGACGAGGGCTCCATTGGATGGACAAGGGGGTGGGAATTGGCTAGGGTCTTGGAAAGTCCGTTGGTGGAAAGTTTGAAAACCGGACGGGCGCTTTCTTGTGGGACAGGCGCATGCGGGTCCTGACGGGGCGTTCCTCGGCCTGCTGCAGCAGGAGCGCCTCACACGCCGTCGCTGGCAAGACCGCCCGGACGTCTCCCGGGATCAGATAATGATGCAAATGAGACCACCGCTGCCTTCGTTGACGATACGCTGCACCGTCTCCTGAAGTTTAGTTTGAGCGTTTGGCGGCATTCGGTAGAGTTTGTTGGAAATCCCCTCGCGCATGAGGTCGCTCAGGGGTTTTCCAAAGAGATTGGACTGCCAGATCTTGTTGGGGTCGTCCTCAAACTGTTCCATCATGTATTTTACCAGTTCTTCCGTTTGCTTCTCCGTGCCGATAATGGGGGTGACCTCCGTCTCCACATCCGCTTTCAGCAGATGGAAGGACGGTGCTTTAGCCTTCAGTCTGACTCCAAAGCGGCCACCCTGTCGGATCAGCTCCGGTTCCTCGAAGACCAGATCGTTCAGCCCGGGAGCAACCATTCCATAACCGCTCTCGCTGACGTCCTGGAGAGCGGACGCAAATCGGTCATATTCTCGCTTGGCGACGATCAGTTCCTTCATCATCCGAATGACGTCCCTCTTGTCCTCCAAGGTATAGCCGCTCATCTCCTCCAGGAGATCATAGAAGAGGTTTTCCTTGGCCGTCATGTCGATCTTGGCCACACCACTACCCATGTCCATGCTGGTCAAGATTACTCTATCAATGAGCTCATGGGTAGAAAGTCGCTGGATGATGCGATCGACATCCCGTAAACGGCGAACATTGGCGGCCGCCTCATTGATGGCTTGCTCAAATTTGAGTCTGAGCCAGTGACGAGGCTCCACCTCTTCGATCCATTTGGGGAGATTGATGTTGACCTCCTTGACGGGGAATTCGTAGAGTACCTGTTCCAGCACCAGGTTGACGTCCTCCGCCGTCATTGTGGCGCAGTCCAGAGGAACCACCGAGACATCGTACTTTTCCTCCAGGTTGGCGGCCAGGGCGAGGACCTGCTGTGACATCGGTTCGGTACTGTTGAGGATGACGATAAAGGGCTTCCCCAGATCTCTGAGCTCGGCGACCACCCTTTCCTCGGCCTTGACATAGCTTTCCCTGGGGATATCAGTGATGGTGCCGTCGGTAGTCACGACCAACCCCAGGGTGGAATGCTCTGAGATGACCTTACGGGTCCCCACTTCGGCAGCCTCTTGGAAGGGGATCTCATTGGGAAACCAGGGGGTCATGACCATCCTGGGGCCACTTTCTTCCTGGTAACCCAGGGCCCCCTCCACGCCGTAGCCTACGCAATCTACCATCCTGACCCGGAGTTTAAGGTTATCCCGGACGGTTATCTCGATGCCGTCATCTGGGATGAACTTGGGCTCGGTGGTCATGATGGTTTTGCCGGCCGCGGCCTGGGGCAAGGCGTCAATGGCCCGCTGTCGCTCGTGGGGATCAGAAATGTTGGGCACGACCAAGAGATCCATGAAACGCTTGATGAAGGTTGACTTCCCAGTTCGGACGGGTCCGACGACGCCGATATAGATATCCCCGCCCGTCCTCTCGGCGATATCCTTGAAGATGTCAAACTTCTCCAAACCCTTCCCCTCCTTTTTCCCTCGTCACCCACGTCGGGCCCCGTCAGGACCCACCCGGAACATAATAGGCCGGGCAGTCAAAGTCTGCTATATGATATGCCGGGGTAGTACATTTATATGACGGCTGCCCGGCAACTTGACTACATTTATACTGGAAAATAAGAGGCACCGGCCTCTTTTTGTTCCGGTGCTTCAATGAGCGTCCAGGTGCGTCTTGGTCATTCAGCCGGCGGGAACGTTCAATTATGAAAGGGTTTCGACCTCCTCTGTTTTTAGTCTGGACATCAGCGCGGGCACCGAGCGCCGGGGCTCTTTACCCTGAAAAAGGATTTGGTACATCTCGTCAACGATGGGCATGGTTATCCCGTACTTGTGCGCCAGATGATGGGCGGCTTCAGTGGTAGCGATTCCTTCAATCACCGCTCGGGCTTCACCGAGGATCTCCTGTATCCCTTTTCCCCCACCTAACGCCAGACCGGCCTGACGGTTGCGACTGTAGTCGCCGGTACAGGTCAAGACCAGGTCTCCCAGACCAGAAAGCCCGGAGAAGGTTAAAGGGTTGGCTCCCATAGCCTTTCCCAGGCGGATCATTTCGGCCAGGCCGCGGGTGATGAAAGCGGCCCTGGCGTTTTGGCCCAGCCCCAGACCTTCGATGATCCCTACCCCAATGGCATAGATATTCTTCAAAGATCCCCCCAGCTCTACCCCCACCTGGTCGCCACTGGTATAAACCCGGAAAGAAGGGGTCATAAAAAGCTCTTGGATCTGGGTGGAGGTCCAACTGGAGGGTGATGCTACCACCGAGGCGGTAGGGAGCTCCCTTATCACTTCGATGGAAAAGTTGGGCCCAGAGAGGGTGCCCAGATGATCGGTCGGAAGAACGGGAATCTCCTCTCTAATCACCTCGGACATTCGCTTCAAGGTTGCCACCTCCAATCCCTTGGTGGCGCTGACGACGATCTGCCCCTGATAATAGGGCGCCGTCTGACGGGCCAGATCGCGCATCCCGTGGGAGGCTGGCACCAGTACCATTACTGGTGTTTGATCGAGGGCTTCCTCCAGGTTGTCCGTCGCCTGGAGAGTGGCCGGGAACGGCACCCCTGGAAAATGCGGCCGGCTTTCCCGCTCCCTCTGCATGGCCTTGGCCACTTCCCTCCGGCGGGACCAAAGCTTTACCGGATTCCCCTTGCGGGACAGCATAATGGCCAAAGCAGTTCCCCAGGCCCCGGCGGAGAGGACGGCGATCCGAGCCGGCTGGTCCTTCTTAAGTAAACTCATTTTTGCTTTAACACCAATCCATTCTTCCTCAAGCCCAAAGGCCATTGCCCGTCGGCTTCATCTTCTCTTCAAGATCAGCCTGTTTTCCGTTCCCGCCAACAGACGCTGGATGTTGGAACGATGGCGGTAAATGATGAGCAAGGCGGCTACGGTGACATAGATCTTGTAGGCCGCCGGCTCACGGGTGCCCAGGGTGATGAGCCAGGCCGAGCCCGCCCCCACAATGGAACCCAAAGAGACGTACTTGGTCA
>JAMCWA010000096.1 GCA_023475165.1 Bacillota bacterium
ACACCCGGAAAACCAGCCTTTTCAACCTCGTGACGGGGCTCTACCGTCCCGAGACCGGCCGAGTTTTTTTCCAGGGCCGCGATATCACCGGGCAGCCGCCTTACCGGATTGCGGGTCTGGGGATAGCGCGAACCTTCCAGAACCCACGTCTTCTTGCGCGGTCATCGGTATTTGATAATGCCATTCTCGGCGGCCATCTCCATTTCCAAGGTGGTCTTCCGGGTGTTCTCGTTTCTGTGGGCGGCCAGAAGCGTCAGGAGGCAGCGGCGCGGGAGAAGGCCCGGCAGCGCCTTGCACTGGTAGGGCTTAATGCGGCCGCGCTGGGCAATCGCCCTGGCGACACCCTGAGCTATGCTGACCGGCGCCGTCTGGAGATAGCCCGGGCCCTGGCCCTGGAGCCGGAGTTACTTCTCCTGGATGAACCGGCGGCGGGGATGAACCCGGCGGAAGCCAGGCTCCTTTCTCAGCAGCTCATTGAACTTCGCCGGATGGGGCTGACCATCCTTCTGGTGGAGCACCGGATGGCCATGGTTATGGAGATCTCAGACCGGATCATCGTCTTAGACCGAGGTCGGGTTATTGCCGGGGGGAGCCCCCGGGAGATAAGGGGAAACCCGGCGGTGGTGGCGGCCTATCTGGGAAAACATGTCGCAGGCCCACGCCGGGCAGGCAGACCCCTCCCCTCTAAGGCCGGAAACTCGGCGGCAAAAGACCCCGTCCGCGCCCCCGCAACCGCAGTTGCGGGCTTCGCCCAAGCCGAAGATGGGCGAGCAGGGGGCCTTGCGGCAGCCCCTCTCCCTGCTGCCCCTCTCTTGAAGATTCGGAATCTGGCTGCCTTTTACGGCCAGGCTCAGGCTCTTCGTGGCCTCAGTTTAGAGGTCAACGCCGGGGAAAAGGTCGGTCTCCTTGGGGCCAACGGGGCCGGCAAGACCACCACCCTGCGGGCCTTGCTGGGCTCGGTCAGGGTAGCCGGAGGAGAGGTCTCATTCCAGGGAAGACGCCTAGACGGACTGGAGACAGCCGAAATCGTCAGGCGAGGAATAGCCGTGGTCCCGGAAGGGCGTCGCATCTTTCGCCGCTTGACGGTCCTGGAAAACCTCCGGCTGGGGGCCTATCTTTACCCTGAAGATCATGTTTTCCAGGAAACCTTAAAGAGGGTCTTTGAGCTTTTCCCACGGCTGGGGGAGAGGAAAGAGCAGGTGGCCGCCACCTTGAGCGGTGGCGAACAGCAGATGCTGGCGGTGGGCCGGGCCCTCATGGCTCGACCGGTCCTGCTCTGCTTGGACGAACCCTCCATGGGGCTTTCCCCTGCCTTGACCCAGGATCTCTTTTCCGCCCTGGAGGCCATTAATCAGACCGGGACGGCCATCCTCCTGGTGGAACAGAACGTGAACCTGGCTTTGGAGTTCGCCCAGCGAGCCTATGTCCTGGAGGCGGGTCAGGTGGTCCTGCAGGGTACGGGGGAGGAGCTACTGGCGGACAGCCGGGTCAGGGGGGCATACCTGGGAGACCGCTGAAAGGATGGGGACTAGCATTGCTGTCATCGGCAATCTCGTTAAAGCCTGGAACACTGCGGTATGCTTCCTTTTGGTCCCCAGTTTATCAGTCATGCCTGTCACACACATTGCGGGACGCCTTGCCCCGCGGCGGAAAGGTTGCTTCGCTCTTGGCGGGTTCCGGCAATTTCTGGCATGAATTATTCTTAGGTTCACGACGTCGTAACCTCTCTTGCAGCTGCTCACTTTACCTACGCCAGACAGCAAGTTGTTAGGTCGCAAGTCCTAAGAGGACTGAGAGAAAACCCGGGGACAGGTCACTTGACTTATCCCCGGGGTTTCGCCATTTTCCCGGCCTATGGCCAAACGCTCGCGGTGGTCTCCCTGGGTGGCATGGCGCGCTCGATCTCGGGACGGTATCCGCCGACGCTGGGGCGGTCATAGTTATGCCCTTGGCCACGCCTTACCACCTTCACCCGGAGGTCGGTCACGTGAGTTCGCAGCTGCTGGACATAGTTTTGCGCCACACGCCTTACCACCTTCACCCAAAATCGCCAGGACAGAATGTCAAGCCCCCGCCGTGTTCCACGCGCCAAGCTACGCCTTGACCACCTTCACCAGGCTGTCGTAAAACACGGCACTCCCACCGGTGAGGTCGGAGAGACCGACGTTTTTCAGGTGCGGATCCAGGCGCATGGCGGCGTTGCCATGCAGACCGCGCGCCCTCCGGGGATCCCCCAGGATCTTCTGTCCGTCAATGGTCAAGTCGCCGGCGCCGACGGCCCAGTGCCCGAAGCCCAAGGCGAAGGCCGCCACTCCTGGTCGCAGACCTTCCACCACCTTCACCTTACCGGTGATGGGCTTCACCAGGTCCTTACTGATCTTCCAGACGCCTTCGGGATTGGAGGCGGAGACGATCCTGGCCATATCCCCCGGCTGTAATCCCAGACGAGCCGCATCCTTACTATTGAGAAGGATGGTGTTCTCCGGGAGGATGGAGAGGAGCCAGTAGTCAGCCACCGTCCGGGATTTGGTCTGGAGGATCTCCTTGAAAGTGATGAGTTTCAGGTCGTAGCCGGCCCTCTCGTCTTCGATGGGACGCCCCAGGCTGTCAGCATAAGGGGGGGAGTAGTAGGCCACCCCGGAGAAGGCCTTACCGGTCATGGAGTTTTTGGTCTTGTAGGTCTTTTCCTGGTAGAGGTTGACGAATGTGCCGTACTTGTTCTTCATCTGGTCACCATCGTAACCCTTTTCAAACTCGTCAAAACGCCCGCCCCGGTTCATGACGCAGATGGCCTTGCGCCAGAGGGCTCCGGCGGCTTTCTCCCATCTGGCTGGGTCAAAGACCGTCGGCGGGAGGTGTCGCCGGGCTTCCAGGAACAGTTTAACCTCGTCATCGGAGGCATCGGGCACCTCATTCCCGGGTTTCTCTCCGGCCCCCAGGTTGGCTACCATTTTGAGGTAGTAGTCTTCCGGTCGCTTGAGGTCCAGGCCCGGGCCGAAGCCATCCTTGCCGAAGCCAGGCAGAGCCAGCTTCTCGGCGATGGCCAGGAGGAAGGCCTCCAGGCAAATGGGCATCTCTTCCCCGAAGACCTTCACCGTCTCGGTCAGAGGACTGATGACGGGCTGGCGCAGGGGCTGGACCTTCTGGGCCACCGAGGGATGGGAGCCGTGGAATTCCCAGCGTTCGAGGTAAGAGATATCGGGGAAGATGTAGTCGGCGTACATGCTGGTCTCGCCCACGACGATGTCGTTGGCGATGATGAGAGGGATCTTCTTGAGATCCGACAGGATCTCGATGTAGGCATGCCCGCCCGGCGCGGAATAGACCGGAGATCCCATATAAATAAAGAGGATCTTGCCCTGATAGGGATAGGCGTCCCCGGCCGAGGGGATGATCTCCTGGTAGACGTCGCTGGAGAGGGTGAACCAGTGTCTCTTGGCCGGGTAGCCGGCGAAGAGGGTGGTGTCCTCGTACTTGACGTTGTGCCGTAACAGATCAATACCAAATGGCGTCATCTTGTTGGGGTGCATCTTATCCAGGTTGAAAGGTTGACCCTCTTTCCCACCCATGTAATTGTAGGTGGAGGCCTTAATCATGCCGCCCTTCCAGTCCAGATTCCCGATAAGGAGGTTTACTGACATCCAGGCAAAGACGTTGTAGAAGCCGTTGGTGTGCTGGGAAACGCCCCGGTGCAGGTCGGCCGCGGCTCGTTTACCGTGGCTGGTGAACTCATTGGCGAGCTCGGCCAGGTCCTGGGGGTTGATTCCTGAAATGGTGCACCACTCGTCAATGGTTTTGGCCGCCGCCGTCTCGTATAAAACCTGGAGGGCCGATTTGACCTTGACCCCTTTAATCTCCGTGTCCACGAGGAGGTCACCCTCAACGGCATTCTTGTCATCATAGGAATCGAAGGCCACCGGCTTACCGCCCTTGAGGACGACGAAAGGATCAAATTCGTATTCGCCCTTGCCGTCGGCTGTTTTCCGTTTCTCCTTCTTGGTCAGGTCAATCTCTGAGGCATGCAGGAAGGGCCCGGGTTTACCATCGACGATCTTGACCAACCAGGAGGCATTGCACCAGGTGGGCTCCCGGTCGGCTTTTGCGGCAGCTTTGTTGGCGTTAGCCAGGTAGCGGGCGTCAAAGCGCTTATTATCGATGATCCACCGGATCATGGCCATGGCCATGGCCGCCTCGGTTCCGGGCTTGATCGGGACCCATTTCCAGGCCTTGGAGGCCGTCTTGGAGAAACGCGGGTCGACGACGGCGATTTTCAGATCGCCGCGGGCGAGACCGTCGGAGACGCGACCGGCCCGCAGGGGCGGCCCGTAGTTGGCCTCAAAGGGGGAAGCCCCAACAAAAAGGAGGAACTCCGAGAAACCGGTATCGGCCTGCCAGTAGAACTTCTGCCCCCCGGTCCACTTACCTTCGATGAACTGCTCGGTCATCGCCTTGCTGGTGAAGTAAAGGGAGCCCTGGCAGACGGTGGTGTGACCGTGGATATTAGTGGAACCGAGCCCTCCGTTCACCACCCGCTTGATTAGTTCGCTGCGTCCTCCCTTCAGCCGGCCGAACATGAAGATGAACTGGTTGTTCTTTGGCCCCAGGTCCGGGTGGTCGGGGTCGATGAGGCTCGCTAGGTGATCCTTATACTTTTCCTTGAATTCGGCTACCGTCATCTTCTTGGACCAGATGTTCTTCACATCATCGGCCATGTCCTTGGCCACCTTGGGATCGCGCAGGGCGTAAATGTCCTTCAATCCCTCAACGTGGCGGGTCTCCTCCCCGGCGACGCCGGCAAAGAGTTTCCCGCCTTCCACGACCTCCTTAATGGCTTGCTCAAAAGGAATAGCCACCCATTTGTTTTCCCCGCGTTTTCCGGCCCGCTTTAAAACCTTACGGATGCGGTAGGGATCGTAAGCGGTCTGCACACCGGCCTGACCCTTGGGACAGATGGCCCCGTCAATGGTGGCCAGATCTGCCAGCGCGGTCTTATAAGGCAGATGGGGGACCATGGTCCACGGGGCCAGGGGATTGCCGTCAATCTTGACGGCTCTACCATCCTGGATCTTGACCTTAATCGGGCAACCGGTGTTACACTGCAAACAGGCCGAATAAAGGATGTTCTTGGGCTGGACCAGCTCATAGGGGTCGCCGGCCCCGGCCACGGCCGGTTCACTTTGCCCCAGGGCCCAATGGATCTGCCCGGCTGCCAAGGCGCTTCCTCCGAGCAGGGCCGAGGTCTTGATGAATTGGCGCCGCGTGGTCCGGAACTGGGTTATGGCTTCACCCACGTTTTCCAGCGAGTACTTCTCTTCTTTCATGCTTGTACCCTCCCCTTGACCGCGCTTGTGCTTCCTGGCGTTGTGAAGATCTCCGTCAAGTAGATCGTGGCCAGCCCCGCCAGAGACAATAGACCAATGACCACGAGCACCTCAGCTGAGGTTGGTGCGTAACTCAAGACCAGCTTAGGATGGCTGAAGGCCTCGACCAACCCCGGTAGGAGGGACGTCTGTTGCCCGGGGAGGACCAGATTAAACTTGGCCGCCAGATAACCGAGAAGGACGGCGCTGGCTGCCAGGCCCAGGGTGCCGGTCCGGCCCGTCTTCTGCCCATTCCAGAGGAGAGCCGCGGCCAGGACTACCCCCAGGCCAAGTTGGATCAGCCAAAAGAGCCAGGCTCCCGAGCCAAAGAGGACCATCCGGTGGGCTTCCAGTTCATGGGCGTTACCACTGTTGAAGGCTACTCCGAGGTCAATGAGCTCCAGGAAAAAGCTTATGAGCACCAGGCCGAGACTTAAGCGCGATAGCGGTCGCAGCGAATCCTGCAGACCTTTCCAAGAAGAGGCCAGGAGCAAGGTCAAAGCGACGCCGGCCATGTAGGCCCCAGCTAGGTAGCGCAGCAGGGTCAGGCCGTTATTCCAGTAGATCCTGGCGCGCAAGACACTGAAGAGGGAACCTTCTCCCAGGGCAACAAAGAAGGAGATGACCAGTCCGGCCAGGGCGAGTCTTGTCAGGCTGTCTTCTTTGCCGCCCCGTAGCGCGCCCAGCAGAAACAGGAGGAGGAGGGTGTAGAGAAGGTAAAGCCAGCCCAGGTAGGCCATGGGCGAACGGGGATTCAGAGAGAAAAGGAGATTGAATACCCTCTCCCAATGACCCAGATCGAGCACGATAAAGAGGAGTCCCGCGAACAAGCTAACCAGGGAGATCACCGGAGCCACCCGGGCTGCTGGTTTCATGGTTGATATCCCCAACCCATAGGCGAGAAAGGTCACCAGGAAGGCTCCGACAGACATTCCCACCAGGGAGGTATAAAAAACCACCCAGAGTCCCCAGGGAACGTAACTGGTATAGCCGAGTCCGGTGTGTCCTTGACTGGTAAAGCTCCAAAAGCCATAAAGACCAAGGATAACCCCCAGTCCCAAAATGAGTTTCGGTAAACTCTTCACTTTTTATCACCTCCATCAGATCAAGTAGTATACACTTGGCTTTGTTCCCATCTCCGGCTTGAGCACCGTGGCATTGGGACGAGCCGCCAGTTCTGCGACCAGGCTGTTGGGATCATTGAGATCGCCGAAGTAGGTGGCGTGGCCGATGCAGGTGGTGACGCAGGCCGGGAGCATGCCGGCATCCAGACGATGGAGGCAGAAGGTACATTTCCTCACATTGCCGACGGGCGAAGACTTACCATCGCGGGGGCGTTTCTTCCCATACTCAAAACTGGACAGCTTCTCATAATCCTGAAGGGCCGGGGTGGCGGCGGTGTAGTATTCGCCGAAGTCGAAGGTCCTGGCGCCATAAGGGCAGGCGGCGATACAGTAGCGGCAACCGACGCATTTGTCGTAGTCCAGTCCTACTATCCCATCGGGCCGCTTGTAGCTTGCCCCTACCGGGCAGGCCCGGACGCAGGGGGCATCGCCGCAGTGCTGGCAGGGACGCGGCAGGAAGCTTCGCCCGACATGGGGATAGATTCCTTTTTCCTGGTCAATGACCGGCCGGTAAACCACCCCCGGCGGCAGCTTGTTTTCGGCGATGCAGGCCACGGTACAAGAATGACATCCCGTACACTTCCTCATATCGATTACCATGCCCCAGTGTCGCTTCTCCACCGGCTTTTTCAGTGCCCGCTTGAGATCCTCTTGCAGGCGGAGGATCTCATTAGTGGGCGCAGTCAAAACAGCCATGGCCATACCTCCTTTTCTTGAATCATTGTCTAAATACCCCCCTTAGTTCTTGCGCGCTATTCCCCCCCCCCTTTGAAGATACTGCTTAAGATCAGCTTACCCCTCTGGACGCCGTGGCTGGGGTACCGTGCGTTTTGCCCGATTCTTCTGAGCGGGCGCCCGTATCGGCGGGAGGTCGGTACCTCGGGCCCCTTTGTATTGCGGTTGAGGAGTCTTCTAG
>JAMCWA010000051.1 GCA_023475165.1 Bacillota bacterium
GGCAGCGGCGATGGTCACGCCTTTACAGCCAGGCCTGTTCTTCACGGGCACCTGGATCGGCGAGGGTGAATTAATTCCTCACCCGGCAGTCAGGTGGCTGGTACCAAAGGAATCCGTCAGTTAATCGGATAGAAGGTTAGCGAGGGACAACCGTCCCTGTCACGGGCTTTGCCCGCAGTTTGGCTACAGCGGTGTGATTCGCTGGGTTGAATCTTAGGGCTGATTGACCTGGGCGAGAACTTGAACCATGGTGCGCGCGGCCTGAGCGGAATCCCGGAAGGAGGGATGACTAGCGTCTCGGCCCGGCACCTCGGAGATTGGGAGATTTGTTCTAAAACGTCAAGGAACTCCCAATCTTTTCAATGGAATCGCCGCTTCCTGGAGTTCTGCGGCCACTATCGGGTCCAGCCGGTAGCCTGCTGGGTTAGACGGCCCAGGACGAAGGGGAAGGTCGAACGCTTTTGCTACCTTGAAGAGCATTTCATTCTTGCGGCGGCGCTTTCAATCAAACTGTCTGAGAAATGCGGCGGGCTCTTTTGCGGGAACCGGCGAGGCCACAAAGTCGGCGGTGTTGCGCGTGACGATGCAGTCCGCCCTGATACGTCTGGCGCACTGCGCGGCGAGCGCGTCCTCGTAGTCCGTCATGTCAAGCTCCATCGCGCCGAGGACGTCCGCCCTCCCGACGTCGGCTATATCCAGAACGGAGCACAGCGTCCGGATAGCCTCCAGCGCTTTCTCTCTCCCGACCGCTTTCCTGACCACATAATAGATGTCGGTGACGGCGCTGGCGGTCAGAAAGCCCTCGACCTCGCCGCTTCTACAGAGCTCCAGCACCTGTTCGGCATGATCCGCGAAAGGCGTTCGGTCGACAAGGTAGTCTATGATGACGTTGGTGTCAATTAGGATCTTCATTGTACCTTGCCAGCCTTTCCTCGCGTATCTCCTGCCGGGTGACATCGACTCCCTTTAAAATGCCTCGCAGGGATTTGAGGGCGTCTTTCTTTTTGGCCTCGACGTTTGTGAGGAGCGCGACGTCCTTGCCGTTGCGGGTGATGATGATGTCCTCGAACGCGGCGCGCTCGATATACTTTCCCATGTTCATTTTGAATTCGGTAGCTGACACGCGCATATCGTTCACTCCTTTCTCTAGCGGTGTGTTCAATTATATTATATACATTTCGTTCGATTTACTCAATAATCTTCTGTTCGTTTTTAATGCGACACGGCAGACCAGACCATAGAGCGGTCTAGATCCCATGTGGATATGATTCGTGCAACTGACGTAGGGTCGCGGGTCGCTGACTCTTTCAGAAAGCCGCGCCCGTAAACCCTCCTGTGTGTGGCCACTAACGTTTCTTTGTCGTAGAGCTCATCTTCACTGAAGATTGAAAATTTCACTGAGAACGTAAGGAAAAAACACCTGAATCATAAATTCGTTGAGGAAGCCACAGATGCTACCGCGGCTATTAGACAAGAAAGCCTCTTGAAGTGTAACGTTACTGTTACGCTGACCACCTTTGTCTATAGTCTCACCCGACTCGTTGTAGGGCGGCAACCCTCCTGAACACCGCTCACTGCTTGTGACCTGCACCTGACCCCCTCAAGAGTGGGGCGGGCGTAATATCCTCAGGCGAATCGCCAACCCTAAAGCGATGAGGCCGTAGCCAGTCAAGACCAATAGTGTAGTTGCCGCCAACTGAAAAGGGCCGCTTCCAAACATACTAAAAGGTTTTGGCCCAGAGATAATCCATATGTATCTCTCATACGACCCCATCAGCCACGTAAAGAGGAAGAAGGGTAGCAGAATTAGAGTTATTCCGAAGCCAAGTAGACCGGAGCTGACGAGATCCAGCCACATTAAGGAAATGTCCCAATGCATAGCTTTTCCATACCATTTGACAATTGCTCCGCCGACAATCAGCAGAGCAGTCATCACTAATAACGGAACGTGCATCATTACCACCTCCTTTCTTGGTAGGCAAGGAAATGTTTTAATTCCTACTCCTGGCGACATTAACGTTTCATAATGTGACCCTCTTAAAACTGCCTATTTGTGGGGCGGACCTGTATTGATTAGTTTCAACATCTCTTCGCAATTTCCTTCCCCGATGGCCACTCCCTTTTGTTGCGAGGCCACCGCCCCCCTCCAGTAGCTCAGGCTTCGGAATGGCAGGAACGACAATCTGCGCCGTCTTGCCCGAAGCCATCCGTCTGGCCAAGCAACTTGAGGCCAGTGGCGTGGCCGCCCTTGACGTTTCCCAAGGCAGACCGTACCCTCTACGAAAAGGTTAGTCCCGCCCTCCCCGCGGAGAAACTGTACCTGGTGGGCGACGCGAAAGAAGCGCGCAAAATCCTCCCCGCCGTGGCCGAGGGAAGAGAGCTTGGGCTTACGTTGTAAGGGGATTTTAAACTGATTCCCGATCCTCCGGGAAACTGGTTGGAGATCCGAGGCTGAAGCTTCTTGACAAGGATTCTCTATACCCGTAAAATGGTTAGAGGAAGATGAGCTTCTGGAGAAGCTCAAAGCCTGATGCGGCCAAGCGGATGTGGCCAATTTTCAGCCCCAAGCGATGGAGAATTTTTCGTTGAGGGTTCGCCGCTAGAAAAGCCACGGAGAATTTAAACCCTCAGCGCCGAGAAATTCCCGTCAGTCAGAGGATTAGCACTAGCAAGGCCCGGGAAATTTCTTGGCCGAGGTCGAGGGCTGGCAACGCCGGGTAGTTTTCCCAGCAAGGAGCTTGAGCCATCTTTTAAATTGATTTCTGGAGAAACCAGGGAGGTTTTGACCTCAGCAAGAGGTCAGCCTCCCTTTTTTCAACGTTGGGCCTCCAACCGGCTACTGGAGGGCGGGGCCGAGGTCTTCCCGTCGCGCCGCCTGCCCAGGGATAAGCAAATCCAATCCGAAAGGAGGGAGAGCCTGGTCAGGGAGAGGGCCGGCTGCACAAGAACTGACGGTTGTTTAGGAATTGTGAACTTTTTCGAACCAGGAATGTACCCCTGTACCGCCGTGTTCTTCGCGCTAACCACAAACGTTTTTCACCCAATCTCCTTTGGAGGTGAGCTTGTGCCGGAACCCATCGTTTTCCGTCCCATCGGTGTCATCCGTTCGCCTTATCTGGCCGACGCCCCCTACCAGCCCCTGGAACAAGATAGCGGCGACTTCCGTCTGGTTTTAGAACCGGAGTACGCGGCCGGCCTTAAGGATCTAGAGAAGTTTCGCTACATCTACGTCCTTTATTACCTCCACCGGCCCCGCGCCCTGACCAAAAAAGGGGCGGCGAAGACGCTGTCCGCGCAAGAAGAGGCACCCTTGGGAAAAAGCCTCCCTCTGGAAGACTCAGGAAGGTCGGTCCCGGAAAATGGGCAGGAGCTCCTGGCCACACCTCCTTGGGCCGGAGGCTTGACGGTAGGGGTCTTTGCCAGCCGTTCCCCCCGCCGTCCCAATCCCATCGGCCTAAGCATAGTGCGGGTCTTAGGAGTCCAAGGCAACGAAGTCATCACTTCGGGGTTAGATGCCTTCGACGGAACCCCGCTCTTGGACATAAAGCCCTACGTAAAGGATTTAGACAGCAAGGCCGACGCCAATTACGGTTGGGTCGAAGACCTGGAGGACCGGGAACACTTAACCCTGCATATCCGAGGCATTCCGCATGATTATTGATGAAAAACTGAATTGGCTTGGCCAGGGAATTTTCAGCGGCAAACCCCGGGCTGCCAGGTTCCTTGAAAAAGTTTCTATGAGAATTTTAAAGGAGATGAAAGCATGGCCAACGTCGTTGAACGCGCAGGAGAGACGACTACCCGCTCCCACGCCTCTTCGGTTCTGCCCGCCACCTCTCCGACAGAACGGCTGGCCGCGCCACCGGCTAATATTGGCCCAAGTGTCGTGGCGCGCCTGGACCCCGCCATCCGCGCCCGCTTACCTTTGGATTTGCAACAAGCGATTGAGTTCCACGGCCACCTTTGCCCCGGCCTAACCATTGGGTACCGGGCCGCCACCATCGCCTTGAACCGGCTAGGCGTCACCAAAGGTACCGATGAGGAACTCCTGGCCATCGTGGAAACCGACGCCTGCGGCGCTGATGCCATCCAGGTAATCACCGGTTGTACCTTCGGGCGCGGCAATTTCGTCTTTAAGGATTACGGGAAGCAGGTCTTCACTGTCTACAGTCGCGCCCAGGGGATCGGCTGGCGGGTAGCCATGCGCGGTGGTGTCCTCTCCGCTAACCCCCAGCACCAAACCTTGCTCCAAAAAGTGGCCCAAGGGAAGGCAACTCCAGAGGAACGGCAGCTCTTCCAACAAGCCCACCTGGCCCGGGCCTTGGCCATCCTGGATCTCCCGGATGAGGTCTTCGCCGATATCCGCCAGGTCGAACTACCGCCCATCCCCAAAGCGCGCATTTTCCCCTCTGTCCAATGTTCCGTCTGCGGTGAAAACGTAATGGAGCCCCGCGCGCGGGTAAAGGATGGGAAGTTCGTCTGCATCCCCTGCGCGGAGAAGTACGGGCGCGGTTGGGAGATTAACGGGTAACCCGATGAGGATGACCTTCTTTTCGGGGTGAGGTAGAGTAGGAGAAGCCGAAGTTCTCGGAAAGTTTTTGGCGCTTTTCGATCACCTACTATTCAGCCCACGGAGGGAGTTGCTTGAAGAGTCCCTGATTAGCCGCTGCCTACCTCTGCAGGATAAAACTGAGGTCAAATGGGCCATGTTGGACAACTCTGGAGATTTAAAATCTGGCAATTTAAAACCCAGGCAAGGAGGCTACCCCACATGACGAAAAGTCCCCGTGGCTCCTCATTCTTTTCTCGCCACTCCAACACCCACAGTTGGCACTCTCTCCGGCCGGAGGTTTTTGGGATTCCTTTTCTCCTTTTGGCTACCTTCTTGGTCTTGATTGCCCTGGGCAGCTTACCTGCTGGCACCGTGGCTGCCGCCTCTTCCGAACGGGTCCTGCGTCTCGCCGGGGACGATTATGGCTTCCCCTCTCCTTACGGCTTTTATCCCCGCGGGCCAGGTTATCTCCGGATGAGTCTACTTTTTGATACGTTGGTGTGGAAAGACCAAAAAGGCCTGGTCCCGCTCTTAGCCAGCCGCTGGGAGGAAAAGGACGGCGGACGGGTCTGGACCTTTGAGCTCAATCCTAAAGCCCGCTGGCACGACGGACAAGCGGTTACGGCCGCCGACGTGGTCTTTACCTTCCGTTACTTCCAGGAGAATCGCCACCCCTGGTTTGACCTGTCCGCCGTGAAGGAGGTCCGGGAACTTGACGCCCACCGGGTCGAGATTTCCCTTAAGGAGCCATACGCCCCGTTTCTCACTAACCTGGCCGGTTCCTTACCCATTTTACCCAAACATATTTGGGAAAAAGTCCAGGACCCCAAAAAGTTCCTCTCGCCGGCTGCGGCCATTGGTTCCGGACCGTTCCGTTTAGAAAAATACGATCGGGAACAGGCCCTCTATATCTATACGGCCAATCCCGACTACTTCCTGGGCCGCCCGGTCATCGACCGCCTCATTCTGCGGCCTCAGGCCGAACCCGTCTTGGCCCTGCGTAAAGGAGAGATCGATGGCGCTTCCCTCAAGGTCGATGAGGCCGCCTTGCTTAAGGGCGATCCCCAACTCCAGGTGATCGAAGGGCCAGCCCTTTGGGTCTATCGTCTCTACTTCAATTTGCAAGATCCGCTGTTGGGCCAGAAAGAATTCCGCCAGGCCGTGGCTTATGCCATTAACCGCCAGGAAATCGTCGACCGCGCCCTCCACGGTGGGGCAACGCCAGGAGTGGCGGGGTATATCCCGCCTTCCTCGCCCTGGTACAGCCCGACCACTGATTACCCCTTTAACCCCGACCGGGCGCGCCAGCTTCTAGATGGTCTTGGCCTGAAGGACCGAGATGGGGATGGTTATCGCGAAGGACCAAAGGGCGAAAAGATCTCTTACCAGCTCCTTTTCGCTTCGCCCTATGCCCGGGTGGCCGAGTTGGTTCAGGGTTATTTCAAAGCCGTGGGGCTCAAAGTGGAATTGAAGGCCCTCGATACCAAAGCCCTCGACGGGATCATGGAAAAGAACCAGTACCAGCTGGCTTTGAACGGCCATGGAGGTGTCGGCGGTGACCCGGCCCACCTCTCGCGTTTCACCTCTTCTGTTGGCAGCCAGGCGCCCGCCCAATGGAGCAACACCTGGGGCTCCCGTCCATTTGACGACCTCTTCCAACAACAGATACGCGAAATGGACGCCACCAAGCGCAAAGAGTTGGTGGGCCGGCTGCAAGGCCTTTTGGCCGAAGAACTCCCGACTTTACCTTTATATTACCCAAAGATGTACTTTGCCTTTAATCCTCAGGTTTTGAGCGGCTGGTACTACACTCCGGACGGCATCGCCATCGGAATTCCGACCGAGATGAACAAACTGATCTTTTTGCAGGGATCCAGCGGGAAGCCGGCCGCGGCTGGGGTTAGGGCCAGCGGTTGGTGGTGGCTGGTCGGTTTGGTCATCCTGACCGTCTTTTATTTTCTAGGTCGCCGCCGCCTGCCCAGAGGTTAAAGGGAAATTACCCTGAAAATAAGGTTTCTTGGCCGAGTGTTGTCCCGGCTCGTTCCGGCGCTCCGCAAGTCACTCGTGCAGGACAATCACCGTGCCCGCTCATGTTCATCAGCTGCTGGTACCGCTGGTGGCATGCGGGTCTACTCTGTGATAGTCCAGGGACGACCCTCGACAAGCTGCTCGAAGGGGTTCAGGCCCAAGAGGGGGTGGGGTCGCGTGCAGCCGGGTTCTGGTTCATTCGGTCGCTCTCCCCCCTTTCTGGAGAGTCCGGCCCCTGACATACTTCGAGTCGGGTGGAAAATGAAGGGATGAGTAGCGTGGTTTTCTCACCTCACCGCCGGGTCTTGTGGCGGCGCTTTCTGGAATATGGGTTGACCCTTTTCGTGGTCATCTCTTTCAACTTCCTTTTGCCCCGGCTTTTGCCGGGTTCTCCTTTTTCCTATCTCTCGGGAGAAGCCCAGGCTGATTTACCCTTGCCGGGGGACGCCGCTTACCGGGCTTACCTCGAGGACTACTATGGCTTGAATCGCCCCCTTCTCCAGCAGTATGCTCTTTACTGGTTAAACCTGGCCCGCGGGGACCTGGGTCTTTCCTATTACTATCAGGTCCCCGTATTGGCTCTCCTGGCGCGGCGGATTCCCTGGACCCTGGCCCTGGCCGTCGCTTCCCTTTTTACCGCCCTCCTTTTGGCCATGTACTTCGGGGTCCAGGCGGCCTGGCAGCAAGGCCACAATTTGGACCGGCGCCTTTTGACCGTCTTTATAAGCCTACGGACAATTCCATCCTTTTTCTTGGGCGTCATCCTTCTTTTGCTTTTCGGTTACCATCTCAACCTTTTTCCGCTTTCCGGCGCCCTCAGCCCTGGACAAATCTACCGTCACCCCTGGGAGCTGGCCCTCGATTATCTAGAACACTTCTTTTTGCCCTATCTCACGCTGACTTTGTTCTTGACCCCGGGGCTTTTTCTCACGGTACGCTCCAGTGTCCTCGGCGTTTTGGGCGAGGACTTCTTGCAGGTAGCCCGTTTAAGAGGCTTGCCGGAAGGCGTCCTAAAATTTCGTTACGCCTTACGCAACGCCCTTCTGCCGGTCCTGACCCAGGCCGCGATGCGCTTGGGCCACTCCCTGGGCGGCGCCATCTTGGTCGAGAACGTCTTTAGTTATCCCGGCATGGGCAAGCTGTTGCAGGAAGCCCTAGCCATGCGGGACTACCCGGTCTTGCAGGGCATTTTCCTCTTGGTAACCGTCGGCATTCTCCTGGCCAACCTGGTCATGGATCTCCTTTATCCCCGTTTGGATCCACGCTTGGCGGCTCAATGATCTTTGACAGTAGCGGACGGCGTAACGTCGAAAGAAATGCGTCTATGAGAAGGCAAACCCAGACTGGCAGGTCGGTTTCGGGCAGCTGGTCGCTGGCGTGGACGACCGCTGCCTCCATCGGTCTGGCTGCCGCCTGCCATTTCACTGGGAAACCCGGGACAATTCTAAGGCCAGTATACCCACGGCCCGGTAAACTCACCGCGGCCAGGTTGATTTGGTAACTAATCACATTTTTGGGTGGTGCACTGAATGCGCGAACACTTCCCCTTTCGCAAGAGAATAAGGGCAGAGCGACCTTCTCGTGAAGGGGCGAATGATCCCCGGCCGACGGCGGTTAGGGGCTCGTCCACGTCCCGTGTCAGTCCCCTTGGCCGGCACTGGACCGAACAGGCCGGTATAGGTTGGTGGCGCTGGAAGGGAAACGGAGCGCTAACCGGCGGTTTGGCCCTGTTCTCCTTATTCCTGATCCTGGCTCTCAGTGCACCCTTTCTCGCTCCGTATGATCCCAACGCCCTCGTTGGCGCTCCCCTGGAACCACCCAGCCGGTATCACTTGTTGGGAACCAATGACATCGGCCAAGACATCTTGAGCGAATGGCTTTACGGAGCGCGCCTTTCCCTCTTCATCGCCCTGGCCACCGGCTTTGGTGCCGCCGCCATTGGGTTGTTTTTGGGAGTCGCGGCTGGTTATCAAGAGGGCGCTCTGGATCGCTTTATCTCGCGTCTGGTCGACTTTTTTCTGGTCATCCCTGACCTCCCCCTGATCATCCTCCTCGCCGTTTTTTTGCGTCCTCGCATTACCAACGTCGTCCTGGTCTTGATTTTCCTCTCCTGGCCGATGGGGACCCGTATCCTGCGGGCGCAAACGGCCGTCTTGAAAAAGCGCCCGCACGTGGAAGCCGCCCGCCTGTTTGGTTTCGGCCCCTTTTATCTCATCTCCCGGCACCTCTTGCCGGAACTTCTGCCCCTCTTCATCAGCCTGGTTGCGCTCCAGGCTGCCCACGGGCTCACCACCGAGGCTGGACTGGCCTTCCTGGGACTGGGCGACCCCACGGCCAAGAGTTGGGGGATGATGATTCGCCACGCCTTGAGTTATCGTGGTATCTACCTGACCAGAACCTGGCTCTGGTGGCTTTTGCCTCCTGGCTTCAGCATCGCCCTGCTGGTCCTGGCTTTTAGCCTCATCGGGCAAAGCCTGGAGAAATGGGCCCATCCCCACCTCCGGCGAGCGGAAGCGCGGGTCCCCCGCAGGGCGCCGGAACGATCGGAAGCCGCGGTCCCCCGCAACGCGCCGGAAAAGCCGGCAGCTAGACCGCTATCTGCCGGTCTTCCTGGCGAGACCCGGGTCGAGGTCAAAGACCTTGCCGTTGGGGCTGTCTCAACGTCCCGCGGACTTGAGCGCGTGGTCCAAACGCGAGGGCAGTCAGCTCCAGCGTCCCTCGTTGCCGCCCCAGGTGATGGGACCCTTTTGCGTTTGGAGGATCTTACCCTTTATTATCCGAATAGCCCGGTCCCGGCTCTGAGCGGAATCAACTTGACCCTCTTCCCGGGAGAAAGAGTCGGGATTGTCGGGGGATCAGGCTCAGGGAAAACCAGCCTCCTTTCGTCCCTGCTGGGCGGCCTTCCGGCCGGGAGTGAGCTCTTTGGTCGAATCTACTGGGAAGATAAACTGCTTTGGGGTGACCATGACCGAGGAAAAGACACCCGCTCTTCACCGAATGTTTGGTTATATCGTAGCCATGGAAGCGCAGTCAGTGCTGCAAATGACCATAACCTGGGAATTTCACCGATCTCGCCCGATCATGTCCATAAAAGTCCAGTCACCGCTACAGGTGCCTATAACCCGGGAACTTCACCGAATGTCTGGTCCGATAGTGGCCGTGGAAATGCCGCCACCGCTACAGGTGCCTATAACCCGGGAACTTCGCCAAAAGTCTGGTCCGATAGCGCCCTTGGAGGAAACCCCCATTCTTCGCCGATGAGGATTTCTCCCGAATGGCTTTCTTTGCGCTGGCGCAAAATCGCCCTCGTCCCGCAGGCGGCCATGAACGGTTTTAATCCGGTCCTCACCATTGAAGCCCAAATCATGGAGACCATCCTGATCCACGAAAAGGTTACGCGGGAGGCCGCAAGAGTAAGAACCCGGGAACTCTTAGCCCAGGTGGGGCTGGACCCCCGCTGGGCTACCCGCTATCCCCACCAATTGAGCGGCGGTATGAAGCAGCGGGCGATGCTGGCCCTGGCCCTCTGTCTCAACCCGGCCCTTGTCCTTTTGGATGAGCCCACTTCGGCCCTCGACTGGCCGACCCAAGAAGTCATTTTGAGTTTAATTGAAGACCTGCAAAAAAGGCGCGGCTTTGCTCTGCTCATTGTCTCCCACGAGCTCCCCGTCGTCGCCCGCCTGAGCCAGCGTTTGCTCGTCCTTTCCGGCGGCAAATCGTGGAAGAGGGGGCGGTAAGCGACCTCTTCCAGAAGGCAGCGCATCCTTTCACCCGCTCTTTGCTGCAAACCTTTGCGGCCTTTTACGGCCCGACCCCATGGGACGAGTTTCTTCGCCACCGGCCACAGTCGACGCCCGGGTGGCAGCTTAAACCAGGGTCGCAGCTTGAACTTGGATCTGAGCTTGAACCCGGGCCTGAGCTTGAACCCAGGCCTCAATTTAAGCCCGGGTCTTCGCCTCATCCCCAGCCTCAGTCCGGGGTGCAGGAGCAATCCCAACTGGGAACGCCCCTTCCAGGTGACCAATTGTAGGAGTCCCAACTTCTTGGGGACAAACTTCGACTCGCGCCGTCGCCCTGGGTCCAGCCCCATTCCCAGTCCCAATTCCGGCTTGCGCCGGCGTCTCAGCTTGAGCCCAAGTCTCTGGACCAATCTTCGTCCCGGACCTCACTCCCGTCCGCTTCGGCCGGCAACGGCCACCAGCTCCTCGTTTTGGAGAATGTGTCCAAGTCTTTTTCTTGGCCGGGCGAAAAACGATGCGTCCTGGACAACATCAATTTGCGCCTGGCGGAGGGCGACTTCGTGACCCTGATGGGCCCAAGCGGCAGCGGTAAGACTACCCTCCTCCGGCTCATCCTCGGACTCGGTCGGGCTGATACCGGGACCATCCTGTTTCGGGGAGAGCCCCTCGGAAACACCCGGAGCCGACAATTCCTGGCCCAGGTCCAGTACATTCAGCAAGATCCATACCAATCCCTTAACCCCCGCTGGCCGGTAAAACGGTTGGTCGTCGAACCCCTATTAGCGCTAGGCCATTCCTCTCTTTCTCCTTCTCTGAGCCAGGACGCAAGTTCCCCCCGCTTGGACCAGGCCCGAATGGAGCAGGTCCTGGCCGTCCTCGAACAGGTGGGCTTGACGCCCGTCCGCTCGTTCCTGGACCGCCTCCCCTCAGAATTAAGTGGCGGCCAGCGCCAGCGGGTGGCTTTGGCTCGGGCCCTGATCACCAACCCCCGCTTGTTGTTAGCTGATGAGCCCCTATCCATGCTCGATTTCAACTTGCGCCGGCAATTGCTCGATCTCCTCCTGAAACTGCATGCGGAGCACGGGCTGGCCGTCCTGTTTGTCACCCACGACCCTGGTTTGGCTCGTTATGCGGCCCGGCCCATCCTTTACGTGGAAAAAGGTCGCCTCCAGCCCCGATCCTCCCCGCCCACCTTTTCATCAGAAGTGAATACCCTTTTGGGTCGCGCTGACAGGGTGCCCGCTTCCCCCTCGCCGCTGGCCTTTAAATAGAGGCCGCCTCTGCTAGGCCGCCCCCGCCGCACATCCACCAATCGTTATAAAAAGCACAAATTCCCGTTGCAAATCTGGGAACCCCATGCTAAAATAAAAAGCACTGGAGAAAACTTTATATGGTTTTTTTGAGGCCTAATAAAGAACCTAAGGAGCCCGGCTTTTACGCCGGGCTTTTTTGGTGCTTCGCTCTGATAATGGCTTTCGATTTCACTAAGTATTTCGCTCAATCTAAGTAAGACTCGAGCAGGGAGGTCGGTCAAGTGCTGAGCAGGAAAATTTCGCGCCGGACTTTCATAAAGGCCAGCGCCTTGACGGGGGCCGGGTTGGCCGTATTGGGGCCGGTCGAGTTGGGGAGGTTTCTTCAGCGCCGCCGACTGGAGAGAGATGCTGGCCAGTCCTAACGTCAAATTGGTGGTGGCCATCGACATCGCCCCCAACGATACCACCCCCTATGCTGACGTCATTCTGCCGGACCAGGCCTATCTGGAAAAAGAGGATCCCTTCTTTGAAACTGGGATGTCCCATGACCTGGCCGAACACACCCGCTTCCCGGCCATCCCGGCTCCTGGCCAGACCAAACATGTCCTGGACATCTTCTTTGAAATGGCGGCCGGGTTTGGCCTGGATTTCTCGGGAACTCTGGCCAAGCTGTGGGGTTGGAATCCCGACGACTTTCGTCAGCGCATCCAGAAAGCTCTGCAGACTGGCCAATCGCCAGTGAAAACCTTACGCAATTATATGGCTGCGTCCCTGGCCCAAAAAGCCGGCCTTTCCGTCACCGAATTGGAACGCCACTTAAAGGAGCACGGCCTCTGGCTGGAGGAAAAAGCCGAAGAACTTTTGGCCAAATACGGTATCCCGCACCGGATCCCCGCTCCCACCCCTACGGGCCGTTTGGAGTTCTACAGCCTGCTTTTGGCTGACTTCACCCGACGTTATGGTTACCGACCCAACTGGGATCCGCTTTTGGCCTACATCCCGTCTCAGCCGAAAGCGGGCCCGACTGCGGAACTGGCCCAAGACGAATTCTATTTCACCTACGGAAAAATCCCCACCCAGTCGCATACGTCGACGGCCAACAATGACCTTTTGTTAGCCCTTTCCGAGAGATTCAAAGGCCCTTACTTCGGCATCTGGATTCATCCAGAGAGCGCCCAGCGCCTGGGCCTTAAAACCAACGATGAGGTGGAAATCATCAACCAGGTCTCCGGGCAAAGGGCCAAAGGCCGCCTCTTTGTAACGCAGATGACGCGACCAGATACCCTCTTTGTTTCGGCCGCCTTTGGCGTGGAAAATCCGTTACTCACCTTTGCCTATGGCAAGGGTACGGCCTTGAGCAATCTGGTCGCTAACCGCCCCGAGCCGCTGGTGGGGGCTTTCCGCACCGGAGAGTTTACGGTGAAGCTGCGCAAGGTTTAACTATGGAAGTAGCGGTAAGCGCCGCGTTCTATGTTTCGGTTAGTCGATCCATATAAGCAGTTTCACGTTTGCCTGTTTCCCCGCCCCCTGTCTACCAACATCAGCGGCGGGAAGCGAACGGCCGTGGTCCATCGCCGAACGACTCGAAAGCAGGAGGTATGAAGATATGCCCCGCTATGCCATGGTCATTGACCTGAGGACCTGTTTAGGATGTCAGGCTTGCGTGGCCGCCTGTACTCAGGAAAACGAGACCCCTTTCTGGAACAACGATTTTCGTACCACCGTCCGCGAACTCTCCTGGGGAAATTACCCTACCCTCCGGAAGGTCTTTTACAGCCAGCTCTGTATGCACTGTGAGAACCCGCCTTGTGAGGAGGCCTGCCCGACGGGGGCCACGTACCGCTCGGAAGAAGGTGTCGTGCTCATCGATTACGCAAAATGCGCCGGTTGCCGCGCCTGTGAAATCGCCTGTCCCTACGGCGCCCGTTACTTTTATGACGAAAGCGAAGTCCGCCAGGCCAAAGACCTCTACGGATCGACCAACCAACATCCAGCACCCCACGTGGATAAGTGCAATTTCTGTTACCCCCGTCTAAAGCGAGGCGACCTCCCTTCACCGGTCAAAAATGCCTTTAAGAAATTAGGCCGAAAGACTTGACCTCCTGGGCCCCTCCCCTTATAATGATTGTTGAGAATGATTTTCAATCTTTATCTGGGAAAAGGAGGGGGAACAAAGGTGGAGGGAAAAGGGCAATTTCCTGCCCAAACTAAACCTCTAAGTACAATGGTCCCCGGTCAGCAAGGAAAGGTGGTCCGTATTAGCGGCGAAGGACCACTGCGCAGTCGTTTGGCCGCCATGGGTCTCACCCCCGGGACCGAAATCGCCGTCAAGGGCGTCGCCCCCTTGGGTGATCCCGTCGAGGTTCTCGTGAAGGGTTACCGGCTGACCCTTCGCAAAACCGAAGCGGCCGGAGTCCAGGTGGAGGTGACTTAACCATCAGCGGAGTCCTGGTACCCTTAAGTTTTCTTGCAGCCGGGCGAACAGCGACGGTGAAAGGTTTAACCGGCGGGGGGAGTTTCCGCGAGCGGATGGCCGAACTCGGTGTGGTGCGGGGAATCCGCCTGGGCATCGTGAAAAACGATCACGTCGGCCCATTGATCGTCTCCGTAGGGGAAGGACGTCTGGCCCTCGGGCGCGGGATGGCTTCCAAGATCCTGGTAGAAGAGGCGTAACTGCGTTCGGGCGGTGATTAAAAGAGCTCATGCGCGAAGACAAACCGCTTTAATGTAGCTCAATTAGTAACCGTCGAGCCTGTCCCTGCCCAATGTCGCCGGTTAAATGTAGCCAGAACGCCGGCTAACCCGCCCTCTGTACCCGAACTGAAAGCAAAGGAGGAGAGGAGCTCTATGGAACCATTGCCCAGGGAGACATCGCCCCATGAACGGCGCTCAAACAAAGAAGGTCCGGCCGAACTGGTGGTGGCCCTGGTGGGTAACCCCAATTCGGGCAAGTCGACTATCTTCAACAATTTGACTGGTGCCCGCCAACAAGTGGGCAACTGGCCCGGCGTGACCGTCGAACGAAAAGAGGGACACCTTTTGAGCGACGGCAAATTGGTCAGGGTCGTTGACTTGCCCGGAACCTATAGCCTGGGCGCCTATTCGGAAGATGAGGCCATCACCCGGCGCTACCTGCTAACCGAAAAGCCCGCGCTGGTGATCAATATTGTTGACGGCACTAATCTGGAACGGAACCTGTACCTGACGGTTCAGCTTCTGGAGATGGGGGCCAACGTGCTTTTGGCCTTGAATATGTACGACGAACTGCAGGCGCGTCAGATCAGCGTCGCGGTGGACCGTCTCTCCCAGCTTCTGGGTATCCCGGTCATCCCCACGGTGGCGACC
Organism: Bacillota bacterium; assembly: GCA_023475165.1. Lineage (GTDB taxonomy): Bacteria > Bacillota > Sulfobacillia > JAMCWA01 > JAMCWA01 > JAMCWA01. Next base: position 14,919 of record JAMCWA010000051.1, read on the forward strand.
CGGGGACAGGGCCTGCCGGAACTCATCCGGGCAGCTTGGGCCGCCGGCGGGCAGAAGAAGGAACCCCTGGTCATTAACTACGGGCCGGAGATAGAGGCCGAGATAACGGCCCTCACCAAAATGATGGAAGGGATCCCCGAGCTTAAAGGCTCTTGGGCCCACCGTTGGCTGGCCGTCAAACTTTTGGAAGGCGACACCGCCCTACTGACGGCTCTGGCCCCAAACCCGCGGCGCCTTCCCCCGGCCTGGGAGGCTCTTTTGGCTCAACGAGCAGAAGCCATTAAACGTTTAGAAAGGGTCTTCGGAGAGGACCTCGATGCCCAGTTCGCTGACCGCCGCTATGGCTTCATCGGCGGGCTGGTCCGCGAGGTGGTCAAGCGACGCCCCTCCGCCGAAGAGCGCCTATCTTTGTCCGACAAAATCGATCAGGTGGTCACCAACCGTTTCCTGGGTATTCCCCTCTTTTTATTGGCCATGTGGGGTGTGTTCCAGTTTACCTTTAAACTGGGCGACCCCCTGGTGGGCTGGGTGGAGGCCTTTTTTGAATGGTTCGGTGGCATCGTTGGGTCCGGGTTAGAAGGAGCAGGGGCGCCAGAGATCGTGCGCTCGCTTTTTGTCGACGGCATCATCGGTGGGGTCGGTTCCGTCCTGGTCTTTTTGCCTCCCATCTTCCTGCTTTTCTTTGCCCTTTCCCTTCTGGAAGGCAGCGGCTACATGGCCCGGGCGGCTTACATCATGGACCGCTTCATGCACACCTTGGGGCTGCACGGTAAATCCTTCATCCCTCTTCTCATCGGAGTTGGCTGCAATGTCCCCGCCGTCATGGCCACCCGGACGCTGGAGAACAAGCAAGATCGTCTCCTGACCATCCTCATCGCCCCGTTAATGTCCTGCACCGCCCGGCTCCCCATTTACGTCCTTTTCGCCGGAGCTTTCTTTAGCGCCAATCAGGGCCTAGTCATCTTCTCCCTTTACCTGCTGGGTCTGATCTTGGCCATTTTAATGGGAGTTGTTTTTAAAGCCTTGTTCTTCCGGGGAACTACCTCCCATTTCGTTATGGAGCTCCCCCCGTACCGGGTTCCCACTTTTCGGGGGACCCTCCTGCACATGTGGGACCGAGGTGGTTCTTTCCTCCGTAAGGCCGGAACCATCATCTTCTCCGCCGTTGTCCTAATCTGGGTCCTCTCCAATCTGCCCTGGGGCGTCGAATACGCCAGTCAGGAGAGTTGGCTGGGGCGAATCGGGACTTTCCTCGCTCCCCTCTTTAAGCCCGCCGGTTTTGGCAGCTGGGAAGCCGCGGTAGCCTTAGTTCTGGGGATTTTAGCCAAAGAGGTCGTCGTGGGCACCTTCGGGGTCATCTACGGGGTACAAGAGGCTGGGCTAACCGAGGTCATTCAGCAACATTGGACGCCCCTCTCGGCCTATGCCTTTATGGCTATGAGCCTGATCTACATCCCGTGTATCGCCACCATCGCCACCATCAAGCGCGAAACCAACTCTTGGGCCTGGACCGGCCTGGCCGTGGGTTATAGCCTGGCCCTGGGCTGGCTGGTGGGAGTCCTGATTTACCAGGTAGGTCGCCTCCTCGGCTACGCTTGAGATACCTCCTGGGGTACGCTTGAGGTGCCTCCTAAGCTACGCTTGAAAAGGAGATAAGACATGGAAACCCTCTTCTTGTCCATCGTCGGCCTTATCGCTGCCCTGGCTTTATTCAGCCAGCTCGTCAAATCGGCGCAAGGCAATACCTGCCCGGGGCAGACGGGGAACTTTACCGCTGCCTCGGGCCAGGCCGTCCTCCCTCCCCAATGTGCCCACTGCCAAAGGTGCCGCGTGGCGGAGGCCCTGGCTATGTCCACAAATAACCCCATGAGCGCCACAGGAAGAAGGCCAACAGGAGAACGCCTTAAGCCTTAGGCCAATGTACAGCACGGGAAAAAGGGCGACGGGAAAACAGTTTGAGACTTGGCCCAGGTACGCCGCCATCGGAAAAAGGCTAACTGAAGCACCCTTTGAGACTTGGCCCAGGTATAACCCATAGGGAAGCCTAACGTGAGAAGGCTTTGAGCCTTAGGCCCAGGTACAGCGCCATCGGAAAAAAGCCGACTGGAGAACGCCCTGAAACTTTGGGTAGGGGCTTTAGGCAGGGCCACCCCGCGCGTTGCCCTCCCGTTCCGGTGCCTAACCGACCTCGCCCCGGTGGGGAAACACAGCGAATCTATTCCCAGGCAAAGCCAGGAAGGCGGGGCAACAGGTATGATCCCCCCTGGTGGTCCGGCCGCCCTCAGCTTAGCGGTAAAGGTCGGTACTCAGATACTTCAGCCCGTTACGCCCATGTTCCGGAATTCATCTTCCCAAAAAGCGGCATAGCTCCCCCGTTCAAGCTAATGATTAAAGTTTCAATCGTGGATCAAGTGCATCGCGCAGACCATCACCGAAAAGATTAAAGCCAAGCACAACCAGCATGATGGCTAAGCCGGGAAAGGTGCAGACATAGGGGTAGGCAATCAGAAAAGCGCGACCGTCGGCCAGCATTAAGCCCCATTCTGGTTGTGGACGTTGGGCGCCCAATCCCAGGAAGCCTAGCGCCGCCGCCTCCAAGATAGCACTCCCAACACCCAGTGTAGCCTGGACAATGACAGGCGAGAAAACGTTAGGTAGTACATGACGGAATAATATACGTCCTGGCGGATTTCCCAGCGCCTTGGCCGCCTCCACATATTCAGTCTCCTTGACTGCTAGTATTGGGCCTCGGACCAGCCTGGCATAGTTAGGAATAGCTATCACGCCTATGGCAATCATCGCGTTTACCAACCCAGGTCCCAGCATGGCCATCATGGCGATGGCCAGGAGTATACTGGGGAAGGATAGCATGACATCCATGATGCGCATGATGAAAGAGTCTAGTTTTCCACCAAAAAATCCAGCCAGAGCACCGAGGATAACTCCTATACTTAGCCCGATACCGACGGCGAGGATCCCTACCTGCAAGGTGATGCGACTACCATAAACAATGCGGCTAAAGATGTCTCGGCCCAGATCATCTGTTCCCAAAAAGTGTACCCTACTAGGACCCTGCAGTTGCTCAGAAATGCTGCCCACAGTGGGAGAGTATGGGGCAATCTGAGGGGCGAAAACGGCCACCAATATTAACGAAGCTGTAATTGTAAGCCCGACCATGGCCGCCCGGTTCCTTCGTAAACGAAGCCAGAACATAGTGCCCGTAGCATTGTCGGTCTGCTCGCCCGGCGATCGGGTTAAATAAGGGTGGTCCAAACACTTCACCCCCTGATTTCACTGGTACCGTATCCGTGGATCGAGGAGAGCATAGCTGAGGTCAACCACCAGGTTTACCAGCACAAACCCGCTGGCTATTAGAAGAACTACACCCTGTATCTGAGGATAATCGCGGGCATAAATGGCGTCGATGGCCAGCTTGCCTAAGCCCGGCCAGGAAAAAACGGTTTCTACGAGGACCGCTCCGCCTAAGAGCCGTCCAACGGTCAGACCAATCACCGTCACAACTGGGATGAGGGCATTCTTGAGCGCATGCTTGTAGATAACGGTTTTTTGAGACAAACCTTTCGCGCGGGCGGTGCGAACATAGTCTTGCCTCACTACCTCCAGCATACTAGACCGCGTCATGCGGGCGATGATGGCCATCTGAACCACCCCCAGTGTAAAACTGGGCAGGACTAAGTGCCTAAGGGCATCCCAAAAAGCGGCGGCATTACCCGTCAATAGAGCGTCAAAGAGGTTAAGCCCAGTAACGCTCTCTAAGAAAACGCCGGTGGAGAGTCTTCCGGAAAAGGGTAGCCATCTCAGGTCCACTCCGAACAGAAAAATCAGCATGAGACCCAACCAAAACACAGGCATGGAAACCCCGGCTACAGCCAAGACCATACTGAGGTTGTCCCATAAAGAGTGTTGTTTGGTGGAAGCGATCACCCCCAGAAGGACACCGAAGAACGTCGCCAGCAGCAAGGCGCTGAAGGTCAATTCCAGCGTTGCCGGTAGCCGGCCGGCTATCTCTTTGGCCACCCTTTCTTGGGTACGAATCGAACGACCCAAGTCGCCTTGCAAGGCCCGCAATAAGAAACGTCCATATTGGACATAGAGGGGATCGTTGAGGCCCAGTTCCCGGCGCATCTCTTCCACCTTCTCAGGCGGCGCTTTCTCACCCAGCATTACCACGATGGGATCGCCGGGGATCAGATGCATCACCAGAAAGACCACAACTGAAATCCCCAGTAATACAGGGACTATCGCGAGGAGACGGCGGGCTACATAGGCGGCCATGAAAACACCCCTACTTGCTCTTGCGAAGGATTGACAGGGGGGGGGGCGAGGTTAGTCCCCCCCCCCCCCCCCCGGAAAGCAAGCACCCATGAGTCATGCCGGTGAAGGAAGTTCAAAGGCAACGCGTTACGGAGACTGTTGGACTGGTGTAGAAACTCCCGGAGCAAGAACAGCACAGGCTATCGGCCCGCAACTACCTCTCTTAAGATAATACGGCCAAGAGGGCTTTGAACAAACCCGGTTACAGTCTTGCGTGACACCACCATATCCTGGCTGTGAGTAAGGAAGACCCAGGGGGCATCCTTTACAATGAGGTCAACGGCTTGACGATATAACTCGGTTCGGGCTTTTTCATCGATGGTCTTTTGCGCCTTGAGCAAAAGCTCATCGACTTTCGCATTGGAATAATGGGCCCGATTGGCGCCAGGAATATTGTCGGTACTGAACAAGGCATATAGGAAGTTGTCGACATCGCCGTTGTCGCCCATCCAACCCAGGAAAAATGGCCCATCAAAGTTATCCTTCTGTTTGCTCCGGGCCGCATAAGCAGTCCACTCCATCGTCTGAATTGTTGCCGTGATGCCGACTTTCTGTAAATCTGCGGCCACGGCCTCAGCCAGCTTGGCACCCGCTGTGTTGTAGGGACGAGGATTGGGGTAACACCAAAGATTGATCTTCAGGCCGTTTTCGAAACCAGCCTCTTTAAGGAGGGTCTTAGCCTTATCAGGATCATAGGGATAACCGGCTACGTTATACTCCAGGATACTCTTGGGTACCGGACCCGTGGCGACCAAAGCGGCCCCCTTGTAAAGATACTTGACGAGGTTTTCCTTGTTGATGGCGTAACTGATGGCCTGGCGAACCCGAATATCCGAAAAGAGCTTCACTTGCAGCGGGAAGCCCATGTAGTTAATGTTTAGGCCCGGCTGTGACGATAGTTTCAACTCGCTGTTTTTCTTAACTCTCTCGATGTCGTTGGGGTCCAGTCCATCCATCATCTGGATGTTGCCGGTTTCAAGCTCGGCTAGGCGCACGGAGTTCTCCGGGATGACTCTAAACACTACCTGGTCGACCTTGGGAGAACCGCCCCAGTACTCTTTGTTTGCGGCAAGGACTATCTCGCTATCCCGATCCCATTTCACAAACTTGAAGGGCCCCGTTCCTACAGGATTCTTGAAGAAATCGTCTCCATATTTCTTCACGGCAGTCGGTGAAACGATGGCATTGGAGAAAGAGGCGATGTTCCGTAGGAAAGGCGCAAAGGGATTTTTGAGGATGAACTTTACGGTATAATCATCAACTCTTACAACATCCTTAACGGCTCCCAGGGTCATCACCGCATTCGCCATATCGTCGCGATGGTATTCATTCTTGGGATCCATCTGCCGCTTGAAACTAAACAGAACAGCATCGGCGTTGCAAGGAGTACCATCGTGGAACTTCACCCCACGTCTCAGGTAAAATATATATTCTGTGCCGTCAGGTGAGGGCTCATAGCGTTCCGCTAAGCCGGGTTCGATCTCCGTTGTCCCTTGTTTGAACTGGACCAGCGTGTCAAAAACGTTGGTAATGATCTTTGTGCTCTCGGCACTCATGGTGCGCGCCGGGTCAAGACGATCGGAATCGGCGCCACGGCCGAATACCAGGATCTTTGCAGGGGTGGCAGGCTTGGTCGGGTTGGCGGGTTGTCCGGCCGCACAGCCGGCAAGAATACTTGACAGGAGCAGAACCATTAGCAGCAAAGAGAAGCTCCGGCGCATCTGATTTTCCCTCCATCTCATTTTAAAGTAATGACTTTCCAGACACCAGTTGCCCGTCCTTGAAAACCAGATTGACCTTCCTCCGCAAAACAGACATATCCAACAGGGGATCACCGTCCACCACCACCAGATCGGCTGTCTTCCCGACCTCAATCCTCCCCAGGTCCTGACGACCCAGGAGCTCAGCGGCCCGGCTGGTCGCCGCTTGAATTACCTCCATGGGGGTAAAGCCGGACCTCACCAGCAGCTCCAGTTCCAAGGCGTTTTCACCGTGGGCGTTAAGAGGGGTGCCGGCATCGCTCCCTGCGGCGATCAATACCCCCGCCCGGCGAGCTTTTTCCAGGCTCTGATAGCGGGCCTCGTCCACACGCTCGGCTTTTTGGATAATATACTCGGGAATCCCGCGCTTACGCCCCTCCAAAAGGAAGTAATGGCTCGGTGGCAGCGTTGGAACTAAGAAGACCTTCCTTTCTAGCATGAGATCAATGATCTCGTCGGTAAGGAAGATCCCATGTTCGATAGAATCGATTCCGGCCAGGATAGCGTTCTTGATCCCCTCGCTCCCCTGGGCGTGGGCCGACGTCTTCTTGCCCGCTTTATGCGCCTCTTCGATGGCCGCCCGCATCTCCTCAAGGGTAAGTTGGGCTGAGCCAGGTTCCACCCCCGGTGTCAGGATCCCGCCGGTGGCCATCAACTTGACCACATCCGCCCCCCTCTTTATCTCCTCGCGGGCAGCCTGGCGCAGCTGATCGGGTCCATCAACCTCATACCCCATATAGTGCCCGTGCCCGCCGGTCATGGTTAAGAGTCGCCCTGCTACCAGCAAGCGCGAACCCTCCACGATGCCCATTTCAATGGCCCTCTTGATCTCAATGTCCACCAGACCCCGCGCCCCCAGGCTGCGGAGGGTTGTATATCCCGCCTGCAAGCAGCGCCAGGCATTTTTCGCCCCCCTTAGCGTCAGCAGCAGGTCGCTTTCATCCCGGAAACGCCGCGCGGGATCAGCATCGGGTTCCGTAGAAATGTGCACGTGACAATCGATGAGGCCGGGCAGAAGGGTCTTGCCCCCCAGATCGTAGACCTGCGCTCCTTGCGGTACGCCAACCTCCCCTTGCGGAGCAACGGCCACTATCCGGCTGCCTTCCAGCACCACCGCCGTCTCATCCTGGGGTGGTCGGCCAGTCCCATCAATTAGCCGGGCGCCTCGTAGAACGATCCTCATCTTAATAAACCTCCCAAACTAATCTCACCTGGTAAAATTCTAGGTGTCGCAACGGTCCTGTGAGCGAGCGATGCCGGCACCCAGGCCGACCCTACCGGTAAAGATCTGTGCTGAGGTACTTCAGCCCGGTGTCGTTGATGATAGTTAGCACTCGTTGGCCGGCCGGCATGGTCCTGGCCACCTTTAGCGCGGCAGCCACGTTGGCCCCGGAAGAGTACCCGGCGAAAAGCCCCTCCTCGGCCGCCATCCTCCGGGCAGTTTCAGCCGCTTCCTCGTCCGTGACGGTGATGACCTCATCGGTAAGACTGGGATCATAGAACTTGGGTATCGTTCCCGTGGCGATGCCCTGGATATGATGGCCGATGACAGGTCCGCCGGAGATGGGGGCAGAGGTGGCCGGCTCCACGACCACCACCCTGATTTTTGGGTTAAAATTCTTCAGGGCATAGGCCACACCCATGGCCGTACCGGCCGACCCGACGGCAGCCACGAAGGCATCCAATCGGCCATCGGTTTGTTCAATGATCTCCGGTCCCGTCGTTCGCCGGTGTGTCAAGACGTTGTCTTCATTTTCAAACTGATCGACCCAAAACCCCTGGCGTTCCCTGGCGATTTCCTCCGCCTTAGCCTTGGCCCTGGTGTAGTCTTCTGTGGTCACAACGCCCCGGACCGGCGAACCGGCGGGAATTAAGACCACCTCAGCCCCCAGGGCGCGCAGCATCTGTCGGCGCTCCTCACTCATGGTCTCCGACATGACCGCCACCATGCGGTAGCCCTTCGCGGCACAAGCGATGGCCAGCCCGGTACCCAGATTGCCCGAAGTCTGGCTGACCACAACCGAACCGGGTTTCAGCAAACCACGCCGCTCAGCGCCCTCAATCATCCCCAGGGCACCGCGGTCCTTTATGCTCAACCCCGGGTTAAAAATCTCCAACTTGACCAGGACTTCGACATCCAGGCCCTGCGTCACCTTGTTCAGGCGGAGCAAAGGCGTATTTCCAATGAGATCGATGATGCTTTTGGCAATTTTGGCCAAAATCAAATCCCCCTTTTAAGATGATATCAAACGGGTTGTGTCGCACGGGCCGGTAGCGCAGGTCGGCCGAAAGTCGCCGGCAGCTTTCGTTGTAGGCTTTACCGTTTCACTTTGCTAAACCTCCCCTTTATCTTGATTTTGAATAAATATTCGCCGCTTTTCCTCAAAGTCCTTCTACCGGAGAACAAGATTTGTTTATCCTCTTTGGAAGTACATTTGTCTAACCTTGCCCGCTTGCGGTCCATAATCTGGGTCGGGCTCTTGTTTGAAACCGCCAGAGTTTCTTGGCCTTCTTCGCCTATTTTGAGGAGATCATCCCCTGCCAAGCCTTCACAGTTTAAAACCGTATTCTTCAAGCCATCTCAGAGAACCAGGGGTATCAGGGACCGGAATATACTCCAGGGCCACATACCCATCGTAACCCAGCCGGTCCAGTTCGGCCAGCAAGAAACGGTAGTTAATCTCTCCTGTGCCGGGCTGGTGGCGACCGGGGTTATCGGCAATCTGAATATGTCCGATGCGCGGTAGGTTTCGCCTCAGGGTAGTTGTGAGTTCCCCTTCCATCCGCTGCATGTGGTAGACGTCATATTGCAGGAAAGCGTTGGGCGAGCCGGCCTCATCTAGCAGCCTGAGGGTTATGGCGCTACTGGTCAGCAAAAAACCGGGTACATCGTAACTATTCAGCGGCTCTATGGTCAGCCTCAAACCATGCCTGGCCAACTCTTCAGCGGCATAGCGGATGTTGGATAGGAGAGTGCCCCACTGGACCTCCTCCGGCAACTCAGGGATTCGTTTCCCGGCCAGACAATTGAGCCGGCGGACGCCAAGCCCCCGGGCCCAGCGAACCGCCTCGTCCACCCCGGCCCGGAATTCTTCCACCCGGCGCGGGTCGGAGGCAATCCCACGATCCCCTCTTTCCCAATCCCCAGGTGGCAAATCAAACAGGACCATTTCCAATTTATTGGTCGCCAAAGCCCTGGCGATAGTCCGTAGATCATAAGGATAGGGGAACAGGAACTCTACCGCCGCAAAACCGGCTTCCCGGGAGGCGGCAAAGCGATCTTCCAAGGGCAACTCCGTAAACAGGGTGGTAAGGTTGGCGGCAAACTTTGGCACGCTCTCCCTCCAATGCCGTCCTCTGGCGGCGCCATGAAGAATGTTCTTCGGAGGCTGTTGCTGCAAGCATCATGAGCCTTTGCTTCTGTCTTCCTGTAAAAAACTGAGCAATATCCGCTCCCTATATTTACGCAAACGTTCGAACCGCTCTGTTGACCAATCGTAAAACCCCTGGCCTGTCTTGGCACCCAGGTCTCCGACAGCGACTTTTCTCTCTAAAAGCGGTGAGGGCTCAGAGGAAGCGGCGAGGTCACGGTTCAGGTAGGATTGAATGCTATGAAAAACATCCAACCCTCCCAAATCGGCACTTTCCAGCGGGCCAGTGACAGCCAGGCGCCGGCCGAAGCCGTATTTTACGGCCGCATCGACATCTTCCGGCCTCGCCCAACCTTCTTCCACAATGTGCAGAGCTTCGCGCAGCAAGGCAAACTGCAGGCGATTACCGACAAACCCGGGGATATCCTTCTTTACTTCAACCGGCTTTTTGCCCAGCTTCTTGACCAAGGCCTTAGCCAGACCCACAGCTTCCTCGGAAGTCTTCTCCCCCCGGACGATTTCCACCAGGGGTAAGAGATGGGGTGGATTCCAAAAATGGGTTACCAATACCCTGTCGGGACGCTCAGTGGCTGCTCCCAGCAAGGTGGGACTCAGGCCGGACGTATTGCTGGACAAAATGGTCCTCGGAGGGGCCACCTGATCGAGTTCCTCAAAAATGGCTTTCTTTAGCGCCAAATCCTCGGCCAAAGACTCGATCACCCAATCCGCCCCATCTGCCGCGGCAGCTATCGCTGTCACTCCCCTGATTCGCCGCAAGCTTTCCCCTATCTCCTCTGGTCTGATCAGTTCGTTTTCCAGCAATAGATCCAGACCAGCTTGGATGCCGTTGAAGCCGCGGTCTAAGCTGGCCTCGCTGCGGCCATACAGGCGCACCTCATAACCGGCTAGAGCGCAAAGCAGAGCCACCCCGTGGCCCATAGTGCCCGTACCCAGGGTCGCGATCCTTCTGATGTCTTCAAATTGCATCCCGTCCACCTACTGTTAACACTTTTCAGGCTGCTTTATCTCTGGATTGTACCATAATGAAGCCGGCTTGGACAGGTACCTGCGGTCATTCGCTCGGAGGTCTCAAGGCCTGTAACACCTTGGCCCTCAAGGCTGCCATCGAAGCCGCCCGGCCGGAGAACATGGTAGGGGGTCCGCGGTGGTGGCCGACGAAGGGCGAAAGCTGGCCGAAAAAGCGGAGCCAGATCAGCCGCTTTAAGCTGTAAGGGGGTAATCAGGAGGGATTCGATCCGGGCTCGGATGGAAGATGTCCAGCGTCTCCAGGGGCATGATTCCCTTTCGACCGCCTTGGACATCTAACATCACCTACTGCCCGGAGCATTGCCGCTAGCTTCCTTCAAATTCCCCCTCAAGGTGGACACCCTTGCATTGGGCTACGGTTACAGTTACCTTCACCGCTTGGGACTTTCACTGCATAGACAGCGCCCATGCCAGGCGCACACAAAAACGCCTCCGGAGAAACCCCGAAGGCGTTGATCTCTTTGGCTGGGGGACCAGGATTCGAACCTGGGCAACATGATCCAGAGTCATGGGTGCTACCGCTACACAATCCCCCAGCGACGTCAGCAACTCATATTATAATACAAGAGCATAACAAGTGCAAGATCCGTCTGGTGGTACCGCAAATGGACGAAATGGGAGCTTAGAGCGAAATTTCTCGCGTCATCGAGCCAACCTCGCCGCAATAACCCGGTAAAGGGATTATTTGGTCTGATTGATGAAAGACAAGAATGCCAGCGCCTCATTCCGCCCGTACTTTCCCGGCCAAGACATCGTCCAAACGCTTTAAGACCCTTTCTTTCCCAATACAGGTCAGGGTCTCAAAAAGCCCCGGACTTACGGCCCGACCAGTCACGGCCACCCGCAGCGGATGGAAGACGTCTTTTGTCTTCAACCCTTTTTCCTCGACTAGACCCCGCACCACAGGCTCCAGGCCCGCCGGCGTAAAATCTTCCACTTCCGCCAGGCGTTGCCGAATCTCGCGTAAGATGGGCCAGTTTTCTTCGCCGAGGAACTTTTTCACGGCCGGGAGATCATAGCTAATCTCCTCCAGGAAGAAGAAATCGGTAAGAGGGGCCACCTCGCTGAGAACGACTAAGCGATCTTGCACCGTTGAAATGACCCCTTTATACCATTCCCACTTTTCCGGTGGTATTTCCGCGACCAGCCCGGCTTTTTGCAAAAAAGGTAGGCAGAGCCGCGCCAAACGGTCTAGATCGGTCTTGCGAATGTAATGTCCGTTCATCCAATCCAGTTTTTTAATATCAAAGACCGGCGAAGTCTTGCCCACTCGTTCGATGGAAAACTCCCGGATCATTTCCTCTTTGCTGATGAATTCCCGTCCGTCTGGTGGGGTCCACCCGAGCAGCGCCAAAAAGTTAAGGAGCGCCTCCGGCAGATAGCCCTTATCCCGAAAATCCCCGACGAAGGCTTCCCCTTTCCGCTTGGACAGTTTGCTGTGGTCTGGATTCACCACGTGCCCCACATGCCCAAACTTTGGCGTGGGCAAGCCGAGAGCCTGATAAATCAGGATTTGCACCGGCGTATTCGGAATGTGGCCTTCTCCCCGGATCACATGGGTAATCTTCATCGTCACGTCGTCGATGACCACCGCGAAATTGTAAAGGGGAATCCCGTTAGCCCGCATGATGACGAAGTCGCCAATACTGTCAGCGGGAGTCTCTATCCGCCCCCGGATGAGGTCATCAAAGATCACCGTCTCTCCGTCTGGCACCTTGAAGCGGATGACGGGACGGCGACCCTCCGCCTCCAGGCGCCGGCGCTCCTCAGACGTCAAATTCCGGCATTTCCGGCTGTATTTGTAAGCCACACGCCGGGCCTCGGCCTCTTTCCGCTCCGCCTCCAGCTCCTCAGGGGTGCAGTAGCAATAATAGGCGTGCCCGCTGTCCAGCAACCTCTGGGCATACTCCCGGTAGAGGTCAAGACGCTCCATTTGGCGATATGGCCCGTATGGTCCGCCCACATCGGGACCCTCATCCCAATCCAGTCCCAACCATTTGATCTCCTGGTAGATGACCTCTTCCCATTCTTTCGTCGATCGTTCGCGGTCCGTATCCTCCAGGCGCAGGACAAAGGCACCTCCCCGGTTCCTGGCCCAGAGCCAGTTAAAGAGCGTGGTATGCATGTTCCCCACGTGAATGGGCCCAGTTGGGCTGGGCGCAAAGCGCAACCGCATCTGACTCATTAGCCGTCACTCCTCACAGGTATTGGGGGGTGCCCCCACTCGGGCGCTCCAAGAAGGGAGCCTGGGTTATTATTTTACCTGATTTTGCCCTCGCCTACAATTCTTCTCCTACATAAAAGCAAGGTTCCGTTCATCGGGAGACCCATCCTGACGAACCTGGAACACAACCTACAATTCTTCTCCATATAAAAGCAAGGTTCCGTCAAAGTCACCTTTGAAGTACGGTGAGTCTGACAATTTCCTTCAACAGGCGCTCGGCCCCATGGATGGAGAATTCGCCGCAGAGCCGGACGGAGGGCTAAATCTGAGCCTGGCGTCGTCCGCGCAGGCTGCCGAAAGCGAGGCGTGAAACTACCCGGGGTTAATAGGAAAAGGCGACTTTGGCGTGACCCTGTTGGAAAAGGCAAGCCCCACCCGGAGGTGGGGCTGCTTCCGTTCACGGTTAGACGCCTGTGGCGTCCCTCCTGGGAGACCGCTGAAAAACCCCCATCTGTGCGGCGCTACCGCAATGCTATTTCTCACCGCAGCGGACCAGCAGATCCTCCCACCGCTGATCGACGTCGGCCTGGAATTGCTCGAGGAGGCCCTTGTTTTCTGCCCGGAAGAGGTGCTTGAAACGGCCCTGGGGTTTGAGCCATTCGGTAATGGGCTTCTTCTCCCTCGGTTTGAAGGTGAGACGCCACTTGCCGTTTTCCACTTCATAAAGGGGCCAGAAGCAGGTCTCCACAGCCAGTTTGCTCAGTTCGACGGTCAAAGCCGGATCGGATCGCCAGCCCCGGGGGCAAGGCGCAATCGTGTTCATAAAGGCCGACCCCTTGGCGGCGAAGGCCTTCTTGGCTTTGGTCACCAGGTCATTCCAATAAGCCGGGGAGGCTTGGGCCACATAGGCGATGCGGTGATCGGCAATGATGGCCGTCAGGTCCTTGCGCCCCTGGGTCTTGCCTGGAATGGCCTGTCCCACCGGGCTGGTGGTGGTATCGGCGGCAAAGGGGGTGGCACTGGAACGCTGGATCCCGGTGTTCATGTAAGCACCGTTGTCATAGCAGACATAAAGCAGGTCATGTCCCCGTTCCATGGCCCCGGATAAAGACTGCAGGCCAATGTCGTAGGTGCCTCCGTCACCACCGAAGGCGACAAACTTGATCTCATCGTTGATCTTCCCCTGCCGCTTCAAGGATTGGTAAGCCGCCTCAACGCCGCTCAAAGTGGCGGCGGCATTTTCGAAGGCATTATGGATCCAGGAGGCATCCCAGGAAGTGAAGGGGTAGATGGTGGAGGCTACCTCCAGACACCCTGTGGCATTGCCGATAACCACTGGGGCTCCTTCCAGGGCATGAAGCACCTGGCGAACCACCGGCCCAGCTCCACAACCGGCACAGAGCCGGTGACCGGGGGTGAAGATCTCAGGTCCTTTGCTTAGCTCCCTCAGATTGGCCACTCTATCTCCCTCCTATTCCCGGACGCCCAGGTGGGTGACCCGATTACGATAGTACCCAGCTCGAGCCGCTTCCAGAGTCTCGTCGAAGACCCGGCGGAGCTCGTCCAGGGTCAGGTCACGGCCACCCAGCCCGTAGATGTAGTTAGTCACAACGGGACGTTCCTTTGATTCGTAAAGAACCGATCGCAGGTCATTGAACAAGGGGCCCCCATGGGTGGAAAAACTCTCGGCCCGGTCCATGACGGCGATGGCTTTGAGATGCTGCAAAGCAACCACCAGTTCCTCATGGGGAAGAGGCCGGAAAACACGGGGTTTCAGGGCTCCCACCCGCAGGCCTTTGGCCCGGTACTCATCCACCAGACCCCTGACAGTACCGGCGGTGGAGTTCAGGGCGATCACTGCTACCTCCGCATCCTCCAGACGATAGGTTTCGAAAAATCCATATTGCCGCCCGCTGATAGCGGCATATTCTTTGGCCACCTCTTGGATGACCTTCTTGGCCCGTTCCAGGGCCTCCGCCTCCTGCTTCTTGGCTTCAAAATAGAAGTTGGGCAGGAACAGCGACCCTACCGTCATGGGATGTTTGACATCCAGCAAATGATGATCTGGCTTGTAGGTACCGACAAACTTCTTGACGCTCTCGTCATCCAGTATCTCCAGGTTCTGCATGGCATGACTGATGACAAAGCCATCCTGCATGACCATGACGGGCAACAAGACATCGGGATGCTCGGCGATTCGGATGGCCTGAATGACGTTATCGTAAGCCTCCTGGGCGTCCTCGGAATAGAGCTGGATCCAGCCGGAATCCCGGGCACCCATAGAGTCGCTGTGATCGCAGTGAATGTTGATCGGGCCGGAAAGCGCCCGGTTTACCACCGGCATGACGATGGGCAGCCGGAAGGAAGAGGCGATGTAAACTACCTCCCACATCAAGGCCAGACCCTGGGAGGAGGTGGCCGTCATCGCCCTGGCCCCAGCAGCCGAAGCCCCGATGGTGGCGCTCATGGCCGAGTGCTCGCTTTCCACGGTGACAAATTCCGTTTTCACCTGACCGTCAGCCACAAAGGTGGAAAAATACTGCACGATATCCGTCTGCGGGGTAATGGGATAGGCCGCTACGACATCGGGTTCGATCTGCTTCATGGCTGTGGCCACAGCTTCATTCCCGGTCAAAGCCACTGACTTGTTCATGCTTGTCCCCCCTATTCCTCAGGTATCATGGTCAGGGCCTTGGGTTTGGATGGGCATTCATGAGCGCAGATCCCGCAACCCTTGCAATGGTCATAGTCAATGCCGATCATTTTGCCGCCCTTCACTGAAACGGCGGAATCGGGGCAAAAAACCCAGCAAAACAGACAATGGATGCAGTTCTCCGGATGCCACTCGGGCCGTATGGTCCGCCAATCGCCCGTCTGGTACTCCCTGGCACTGCCTGGCTCCAAGAGCAAGCCCCCGCGTGGCATGGTCTTCCATCCTGGAAGGTTCGCCCTGGTCATTCCCCCTGCACCTCCTGATAGGCCCGCTCGATGGCCTTCACGTTACCTTCGATGACCTCCCGCTTAGAGCGGAACTTCTCCTGTAGCTGTTCTTTCATCACTTCCAGGAAGCGTGGAAAATCCATAATTCCAGCCACTTTAATCAACGCCCCCATCATAGGGGTGTTGGGAATGGCCCGCCCGATAGTCTCCAGGGCGATCTGGTTGGCATCGAGGGTATAAACCCGCCCGTATGTTATCCCCAGGCGCTGCCGCATCTCCCGGGGTGTCTTCGGGGTATTAATGATCACCACGCCCTCCTCGGAAACACCGTCGGTGATCCCGGTCTTACCGATCAGGCTCGGATCGAGAACCATCACGATATCCGGGTTCTCCACCCCGGAATGGATCGAAATCTTCTCGTGGCTGATGCGATTGAAAGCCAGCATCGGCGCGCCCATCCGTTCCGGGCCGTACTCAGGGAAACCCTGAATCTGTAACCCCGCTGCTGCTGCCGCCTCAGCCAGAAGGAGGGCGGCTGTCTTGGCCCCCTGGCCGCCCCGGGCGTGCCAGCGAATCTCCACCGACTTTCCCACGAAAAATCCCCC
>JAMCWA010000082.1 GCA_023475165.1 Bacillota bacterium
GTTTTCCTGGTCTATCAACTGGCCAGGGAGCCTAGCAACGCGGCCAGGGGGACGGTGCTAAGCCCCAAAAACACCAGGTTAAGCTTAAAGGCGATGGCCGCCGCCGCCCCCAGGGCCGCTCCCGCCGATACCCCTAGGACGTATGGATCGGCTAGGGGATTACGGAAAAGGCCCTGCATGGCCGCACCGGCTGTGGCCAGTGAGGTGCCCACCAGTATGGCCAGGATTACTCGCGGCAAGCGAAGCTCTAGAATAATAATCTGGTGGTTGGCCGGCCAGTTTCCGGAAAATAATCGGCCAACCCCGGGGAGGCGTCCCAGCAGGATCTGGACAGCCTCCCCGGGGGGAATCGTGGCCGGCCCCAGGGTGAGGGCATAAAGAGAGGCCGCCAAGAGGAGCAGGGTAAGAAGAACCAGGATCCCCTGTTGCCTGTGCTGGCGGGGCTGGCGGGCACTCTTTATCCCCGGGGAACCGTGATCTGTTACCTTGGGACGGATCGTCACTGGACACCGTTCCTCTCACCTCAGGATATCCGTTGCGCCGGGTTAAGATGTGACCGGCGCAGGTCCCCAGGAGACTGCTGACAAACTGCGTTTTGAGTGGTTAACCCGCCCGGGGAAAGCCGTCTTAGTCTGTGAGATTTTTATGGCGGCCGCACCCCTGGCGGCTTTAGCCAAAAGCCGCCATAGTCTGTACTGCGCTTGATGGTGATCGTACTCCTGGCGGCTTTAGCCCAATCGTAAGGGCGAGACCTCAAATCAGCCCAGATGCTAGGAGCGACCAGGCTCCGAAGCGAGGCGTACCAGGTGGTACGTTGAGCGAGGAGCCGCCGGAGCGACAATCGGCAATAGTAACGCCCCTTTAATAAAAAGGTGCTTTCTTGCAGATTGCGCCACACCGCAGATGGGGGTTTTTCAGCGGTCTCCTGGAGCGCAGACAGCCCCGCCGAGCGGCCGTGCTCCCCCATCACTCACTTAAAGACCTCCGGATGAATACCCCGGGCAAAGAGCTCCAAGCCCTGGACCAGGCGGGGGCCGGGCCGGGACACCAGGTTTGGATCAACTGCCACCACCCTTTTGTTCTTGATGGCCGCAAGGCTTTGCCAGCCCGGTCGGCTCATGATCTTTTCGGGGGTGTTTTTCCCGCTGGGGAAGATCATGACCTCCGGGTCACGCTGCAGGAGTAGCTCCAGACTGTATTGGGGGTAGGCTTTTTGGGCGTCGGCGGCGATGTTATTCCCCCCCGCCAGGATGATCAAGTCATTGATGAAAGTGCCGGGTCCAGCCGTCATCAAAGGTTCATCCCAGACCTCATAAAAGACCCTGGGCTTAGGGCTGTTCCCCACCTTCTTGGTGATCTCGTCCACCTTTTTCTTCATCTCCCCGATTACCTCGCCGGCCTTTTTCTGACTGCCCGTGACCTGGCCCAGAAGCTCGAAGGTCCCGTAAACCTCAGCAAAGCGGGTGGGATTGATGGCAACCACAGGGATCTTCAAGCTATCCAACTGTTTTACTACTTTCTCGTGCATCCCCGTCGCTACGACCAGATCCGGTTTCAAGGCCACGATCTTCTCAACGCTGGGGTCGGAGAAGCCGCCGATCTTTTCCTTTGACTTGGCTTCCACCGGATAATCACAATAGCTGGTAACGCCTACGACCTTGTCTCCCAAACCTAGGGCAAAGAGGATCTCGGTATTGCTGGGAGCCAGGGAAACAATCCTCTGGGGGGCCTTCTCGATCCTGACCTGCCGGTTAAAGGAATCCGTAACTGTTAAGGGATAGATATCCTTTTTCTCCACGGGAGCGGCCTGGTTCTGCTTTCCACAACCGGCCAGGACGACCAACAATAAAGCCAGTCCCAGGATTAATATTCGAGTCGAATAGTGCCTTGTAGCTCTCACTTCGTGCTCCTCCTTTAGATTCCGGGCACCTTGCGTCCAATGCCAATCAGTCGGCGGCGCTGACTTCTGTTCTTGGAATAGGAAACCCCGGTCAGCCAGGACCGGGGTTCAGGTGGCTATGCCAGGAAGACTGAGAACGGGCATACCGTACTCCCCCTTTCCTTCGAAGGTCGGTACGGACCAGACAGGCAGGTCTCCTGGCTTCCGGCAGTTAAAATCTCGACCTTCCCGCCCGTTCCTGGGCAGTGGTCGCGCGAGATTTACATCCGGTTCACAGTGGCGGGACCGCTCGGGATTCTCACCCGATTCCCTATTCTCCTCCCTCCACCCGTAATCACCATCCGCCTTGCAAGGGTGAGACGAGGAAGGGAGACACCTATCCAGCCGAAAGTATTCTATTGACTGGGCTAATTATAACTCTTCTGGGGGAAGCCTGGCAAGATATTTTGGAGGCTGTTGAAAAAAGCCCTTCCGCTGCGGCACGGCTTTCCCCCCCAACCCGGCTGCCTTCAGGGCTTTTTTGGTTGAGAATACGACCGCCAGCGAAGGATCAGGCTGTAGTGAGTCATTGCTACCAGTCCTACACTGATCAGGGCCCGTCCAACATTTCCTTGTATAATCCATATCCCCAAATTGAAAAGCCCTAGGGCCAGGATACCCAGTCCGAGGACGATACCGAGCAATTCCCTTCCCCCTCTGCTGGTTTTTCTTAGTTTAGCCAGGAAAGGGGGAATCTATTGTTCTGGAACGAAGGGTTGCCTATTCCAGTAACTTCAGTAAGTCGACCACGGATTCCAGGTGATAGTCGGCCCCGGCCGCCAGAAGGGCCTCTTTCTTCCAGGCCCCCCAAAGGGCCGCGGCGGTTTGGGTACCAGCGGCTTTTCCGGCCAGGACATCCGTATCGTTATCGCCGACCATCAGGCTTTCCGCCGCCTTTATCCCTAACCGCTGCAGGGCGACTTGGACGGGCTCCGGGTGGGGTTTGGGATGAATGATGTCATCGGTGGTCACCAGGGTCTGGAAGTAATCTTTCAGGCCAAAGAGTTGCAGACCGTGACAGACTGTACGCCTGGCCTTGGAGGTAACGATGGCCATGGGAATGGGCCGCTGGCGCAGGGCGTCCAAAACTTCCTGTACCCCTGGGAAAAGGGTGACGAGTCGCTGGTGATTCTTTATGTTGAAGTCTTGATAAGCTTCCCGCAGGAAGTCGGCCTTTTCTGGAGCCACCTGCTGGAACTGGGCCATCAAAGGCTGTCCCCAAAAGGCCATGATTTCCTCGGTGGTGACTTCGCGTTTGAGGTGGAGGCGATAGGCATAGCGAAAGGACTCCAGAATCAGCTCGCGGGTATCGAGCAAGGTCCCATCGAGATCAAAAAGGACGGCTTTTAACATGAGGAGGTTTCTCCAGCTCGAACCTTGGCCCCTATTGG
Organism: Bacillota bacterium; assembly: GCA_023475165.1. Lineage (GTDB taxonomy): Bacteria > Bacillota > Sulfobacillia > JAMCWA01 > JAMCWA01 > JAMCWA01. The sequence continues at coordinate 3,331 of JAMCWA010000082.1, forward strand.
GCGCGGTTCAGTTCTTCCAGAAGCCGGCCTATCTCCACCCCGTGGGCGATGGCCGCTTGGTCCAAACGTTCGCCGTGGGCGATTTCACAGCCCATACAGAACATGCCGAAGCGCAACAGGACGTGGTAAGAACGGGGATTGAGCTTCAGAACTTGGGCGATGGTCATCTCCCGGGTGATCTTCCTATCCATGATCTGCTACCTGCTTTCTTTTGTAGAGAGCCAGAGCGGTCCCGCCCTAGGGTTTGGCTAAAGCCGCCAGAAGCACGATGCCATCAAGCGCGACACAACTATGACGGCTTTTGGCTAAAGCCGCCAGAAGCACGATGCCATCAAGCGCGACACAACTATGACGGCTTTTCTCGGGCAGTCAACCACTCAAAAACGCAGTTGATCAACTCCTAGAAAATGGCTTTCTCCGTCTCTTTTTCAAAGACGTGGGCATGGCTCAAGTCTAAGGCCACCTTCAGTGGTTGACCACTGTGGAGAGCCAGGTAGGCGTCAACCCGCGCCATGAAACTATGCTTGCCGCTGCTAAGGTAGAGATAGGTTTCCGCCCCCAGCGGTTCTACTACCTCCACCGTGGTTGGTACGGACCAATCCGGGTGTACCCCCAGGAAATCACCTTCCACGTGAATGTCCTCGGGACGAATACCTAAAACTACCTCCCGCCCGCCAGAATCCTGAAGATACCTGGCTTTCTCCGAGGGGAGCGTCACCTTGTAGCTCCCGCCGTCCAGCAAAACCGTCGACCCATCCACGGTGATCCGGCAGGAGCTAAAGTTCATGGGAGGCGAACCGATGAAGCCGGCCACGAACATGTTTACGGGATTCTGGTAGAGTTCTTGGGGCGTTGCGACTTGCTGAATGTATCCGTCCTTCATGACCACGATCCGATCGCCCATGGTCATGGCCTCAGTCTGATCGTGGGTGACGTAAATGACGGTAGTTTGCAGCCGTTGGTGGAGCTTGCTGAGCTCTGTCCTCATCTGCACCCTGAGCTTGGCATCCAGGTTACTCAAAGGCTCGTCCATCAGGAAGACCTTGGGCTCTCGGACGATGGCCCGCCCCAGAGCTACTCGCTGGCGCTGGCCGCCTGATAGCTCCTTGGGTTTCCGCCTCAAGAGCTCGCCAATGCCCAAGATTTCGGCCGCTTCCTTTACCCGCCGATCGATCTCCGAACGAGGAAAACGTCGCAACTTCAAACCAAATGCCATATTCTCATAGACGTTCATATGAGGATAAAGGGCGTAGTTTTGAAAGACCATGGCAATGTCGCGGTCTTTAGGAGCCACATCATTCACCAAACGATCGCCGATGTAAATGCTTCCTTCGGTGATCTCCTCCAGGCCGGCCACCATCCGCAAGGTGGTGGACTTCCCACAGCCCGATGGTCCGACTAAGACCAAGAATTCCTTGTCTTGAATCTCCAGGTTAAAATCCTTGACTGCTGCCACCTCTCCAAAACTCTTGCTGACGCGTTCTAAATTAACCCTAGCCATTCTGTTCCCTTCCTCGCCCTAGAGATTTTCCTGCAAATCCAGGCTGTGACCCAATGCTCTTTCAAATATTCGCGCCTGGAGCGAGAATTCCTGCTCAACAACGATAGTTAGATTCGTTTTTTGCAGGGAATGGGCTTCCGGCGCCAGTGGGCCATAGCCTTTAATCTGGTCACTTCGGCTGGTTGTAGGGGGCGGTATCGGCCTGGCACCAGGCCCTTGAGGGTTAAAAAGGCCAAATGGGTCCTGATCAACTCGAAAACCGGGTGGCCAACGGCTTCACCCATCCGGCGGATCTGGCGATTCCGTCCCTCGCGAATGGTGATCTCCAACCACGCCGAATCGGCATCCACGGCCAGCAAACTTAGGTGGGCCGGGGCGGTGGGACCGTCGGAGAGGATTATGCCACGCCTCAGGGCCTGCAGGGTCTCGGCGGAAGGGATGCCTTTTACCCGGGCGCGATAGGTCTTTTCAATACCATGGCGGGGGTGGAGCAGAGCGTGGGCTAAGTCACCGTCATTAGTCAGAAGAAGTACTCCGGCGGTGTCATAGTCAAGACGACCCACCGGAAAGATCCTTTCCTTGATCCCTGGGAGGAGGTCCAGCACTGTCCGGCGGCCCAGCGGGTCCCGCTTGGTGGTAACATAGCCGACGGGCTTGTAGAGCAAGAAGTAGACCTTCCTTTCTGCTCTGATCAAGTGGCCGTCCACCTCGATCCGACTGGTATCGGGATCAGCCTTTGCCCCCATTTCCGATACCACCCTCCCATCTACCTTTACCCGCCCGGCCCGGATAATCTCCTCGGCGGCGCGTCGCGAGGCCACGCCGGCCTCGGCCAGGACCTTTTGCAGCCTTTTCAGCAGTACGAACCCTCCCAAAAGACGAATTTTGTAGCTTCCGGCTTCTAACCTCCTGCTTCCGTAGCTGGCGACACCGCAGATGGGTGTTTTCGGCGGTCTCCTAACAGGCTTGGTCGGACAGTAGCTTCCTATGCTGAGCCGGAATATGATAACCCTGAAAAGCGGTGAGCTTCCCGGGTGGAATCAACGCCAGCCAGAACCGCCGGGGGTGTCTTTGGCCGTGAAAATTGGTGTAGAACTAATTGCCCAACGCGCCCAATCCCTCCCCCCTGGGTCTTACCTGGAAACATGGCTCTCGTTAAATGATAAGACCCTAGAGAAGTCTTCGGGGCGGGACGAATTCCTTGTCAGCACCTTCCTGGCCCCTGGGAAGAGGATGGCGGCCACGGGCCGCTTGAATGTTTCCCAGTTCACTTTTTCTGATCGAGGTCTTGCCCCTCTCCAGGTCCGCCCAACCTGGCCGATCTATCTCACCCGCCAAAGGGACGATCAGGTTCATCTCCACGTGAAGACCAATATTATCAAAGACCTGGGTGAATTGAGGAATCGATTGGCTGTTCGCATTATTGGGGCCGAGGGAAGAACCCAGGTGGAATTTCCACTGAACAGACCCCGCCTGGAGATTAACTGGCTGGGTGTGGGCCGTTTCTCCATTAATATTGCCCCATTCCTTGGGTTTTGAGAAGGAACGCCTTCACCAATTGCCATAGGCCAGTTCCATTTCTCTTTACATCGAAAACGGGAAAGGGTACAGTGGTAGCCAGGGCAGCCTCCAGGGCTTCGGCCTGCAGATATCTTTCCCGAAAGATTCGGCTGCCTTCTATCCATTCCGGATAAAAGGGATTAATGGTGAAGGCCAGAAGCGGAAGGGGGTGCTGTGCCCAGATTTCAATACCTTTTTCCGCCAGGGAGCTGACCAACCTCCAGACTGCCTCCACGTCACCGCTAAGGAGCAGTTGGATAGTATTCTCCAGGATAATACGGGCGGGCGCCTTGATCTGAAGGACCAAACTTTGCAGGGCGGCAAGGGTTAGCATCCCGTTGACCAGGAAGTCGGATGACCGGTTGTCTGGCCCCGGAACCAGGGCGTCTTCCCCCTTTTCGGAGGGCATTCCCCGATCCGGAGTCACCCCCACTTCAAGGAGGGATGCTGCGGAGATTACCCGCCGATTCCCTTCCGCATTCTCAGAAACAGCCGGCCCGGTCAGGGAGAAAAGGCCGGCCAGGGCCACCGTTTGTGCTACCAGCCGTGAAACTTCCGAAAAACGAGCCGCTCCCTGCGCCATGATTAACCCATCGGTCGCCTGCATGGGAGCCAGCCGTCCAAAAGCTCCGTCCACCAGGATGACGGATGCCTTTTCCTCCCTGATTCTTTGGAGCAGTACCTTTAGATCGCTGGTCTTGTTGGGACCGGCCAGCACCACCAGACCAGGACTATGTACCAAAGCCAAGAACACCGGCCCCAGGGGCGTATCTAGAGAAGAGCGTTCCAGGATTTTCAGTTGGGCCGAGCCCAAACTGAGACATCTTTCGGCGGTGGCCACCAGCATCCCGGGGGCTACGGCCAGCCGCGGTTTTGGCAGTCCGGTGACGTTATCCACCGCCTCACCGTCATAACCGATGCTGGTTACCGCTGGCAGGAATCCATCCTCCAGGGCGCTTTGTAGCAGCCAGGAGAGGGTGGTGGTCTTGCCGGTGTTTTTGGCCGTACCAGCTATTCCAATGGCTTTGACATCCATGGCCCCCACCTATTTTCCCCCTCAGGAGATCTCCCGGACCGTTCCCCGGCCGGCCCGACCCGGGTAGGCCCCGTCCTCCTGGCTCCCCAGGACTCCTTGATAGAGAGCGTCGCGGAGTGATCCCGCCTCCAAGGCCTTCTCCAATACCTCCTCGATGTCATGAACCATCTTGTCGGCCCATTCCCGTGCTCTATCAGTGTGCTGGATCCGGGCTGCTCCAAGAAAGCGGAAGCCTTCCGCCACGGCCCGGAGGGTGTCAACCCGGGAAGCCGCAGAAATAGGCCCTCCTGAATAGGCCTCGTCAGAAGAGGCGATGGTTATGGCCTCCACCCCCATAGACGCGGCCAGCATGGCATGCAGGCTGGTGGCCAGGGAGGATTGGACGCGGTCTTCACTTTGGGTCAAGAAACCCACCGGGGCCCCCGGCCAGAGGGGAGCGTCGATAATTTCCCGCAGAGCCAAAATCTTAGCCGCGTTGAAGTCAACGTAGTTATCGTCCATTTGGCCGCCGATCATTACCTCAGGGGAATAAGCAAAGAGGGGCTGGAGGATAGGTCTTCCCCCCAGAGTAATCCCCAAGGCGGCAGAAATCAGCATGCCAGCCAGGGCCTTATGAGCCGGAACGCCAGCCAGCTCCTCATTGGTGACGACGTCATACGGTAGGCCATAGGCTGCCGCCAGTTTCATGGACTGGTAGCCGTCCACCACTAGGCGGTCCGGATCGGTGCCACCCCCCAGGGAACCGTAGGCGATATTGATCTTGGTGAGGTCGGCGCCCAGCTCGCCGGCCAAAACCACCGTTTCCGGAGTATTCAGGCCACGATGGGCGCGAACCTGCCACAGGGTTCCCCGGGTCAGCGAGGATTGGATGATGGCCAGGTTCTGCGGGGTGAGAATTGACCCATCTTCCTCGTGGGAAAGGTTGCCTTCCAAAAGACCCTCCGCCCGGGCCCCCCAGGAAGGGTCAAAGTGAATCACCCCGTCAGCCCCCCAGGCTTCAGCCAACTTGATGTGGGCGATATCCATGAAGGGGCAACCGGTGCCATACTGAACAAAGATTAGGGGTCTCTGGTCTGGGAGGTGAAGTTGACGCTCTTCACCCTTCCCCTTGTTCGCCAGGTTTGTCAGGAATGCCAGTTCCTCCTTGGAAAGAGACCTGGTTTTTGGAGGCAAGTCGCCTTGATCATAGTAAGCGCGGATGGCTCCCCCCGCCAGCTGGGCGTACTGGCGACGAAGCTCATGTAGCTCCCGTCGTTGAGAAAAGGGGGCTTCCGGGGTAAGAGGGGTCTGGGCCATTAGAGATACAGGCTCAGGGATGGGAGAGGTCTCATCTCTTTGGGTCACCTGGAGGATCTTTTGTCGCAGGAGGGCGCGCTTGACGCCGGGACTGGTCCGGACGGCGGCCCAGCCACTGGTTCGTGCAACTAGTTCCGTCAAAACCTGGGAGATGACAGGGTGCTTGAACTGGTAACTGTAGTTAGACGAGAGATTACGCTTCGCCCGGGATGGTCCGGACTCTCTCTCCGTAAGTTTGCGTCCTTCGACGTAGGCCACCGCTTCTTCCACGGTGGTCTTTGGGCCGAAACCCCGATCAAAGCCCAGTTCGGCGGCCAACTGAGGACGAATGGCCATACCGCCTACGGCAAAACGAGTTTTCTCCCGCAGGCCAGCGAAGTCCGCCAGATCGATGATCCGAGCCAGGGTTTCCGTGACACCATAGCCAAGGGTACGGCTCAGGAAAACAAAGTCCGGTTGGCTGCGAGCAATCTCCCGGAGGATCTCCTCCACAGGCAAATCCGGCGCCAGAAGGATGGCTTCATGACCGCGCTCCTGCAGGGCCCGGCGGATCATTTTTAAACCCACATCGTGAACCGGGTCCACCGGTGCCAGAAGAACCTTCTTCTTTGTCATGCTCGGTATGCTCACGGGTTCCCCCCCTAGGAGATGGCCTGGAAACTGCGTTTTCAGCGGTCAGCCCGGCCAGGAAATGGTCAGGCCAAGACCTCAAATCAGCCCAGATGCTAGGAGCGACAAGGCTCCGAGGCGAGGCGTACTAGGTGGTACGTTGAGCGAGGAGCCGCCGGAGCGACAATCGGCAATAGTAACGCCCCTTTAATAAAAAGGTTCTTTCTTGCCGATTGCGCCACACCGCAGATGGGTGTTTTTCAGCGGTCTCCTAGGTGGATCTGTCCTTCAGAGCCACCCGTATCTATTACCCGGCCGGTGGACGTAGGTTCTCACCCGAACCCTGGCCCCGGGACCTTTCGTTTCCAGGAAGACCACATCGGCCTGGCTGAAGCCCATTTCCGCCATGAGCCCCAGGGCCAATCCCCGGGCCTCCTCTTCATTCTCGCAAACAAAAAACGTTTCTACGTCCAGAGCGTCCAGGATTTTTTTCTTGATCTCCGACATTTTTTCTTCCCTCTCACGGCCCTGATCTAGTGGTTGCTCCCGCTAGGAGACTGCGGCGCAATACCGCGGCGTCAGTCACGCCTTAGTCGCCTGCTCCGGATGTCCTTTGGAGTTGTCATTTTGTGGCTGGAGTGGTGCCAGCAGGGGGAGTCTCTGCCTCCCCGGGGTTCTTGTTCCAGAAACGCCGGACGTCCCGGATTACATTATCGATGTGGTTGACCATGGCTTCTTCGGCTCCCACCGGATCACCGGCGGAGATGGCGGCCAGGATGCGGGCATGGTCAGACGCGACCGTCCCTTTCATCTCCCGGCGGATGTATTCCAGGGCCGGCGTCAGTTCATCATCATGGCGGATCAGATCCAGTGCTGCCGCCAAAACCCGGTTTCGGGAACCTTCAGCGATGCGACGGTGAAAATCGGCGTCGTCGCTGGCGGAGAGGACTCCGTCCCGGAGGTGCCTTTCATGCCGGGCCACGATCTCCGCCAGGGAGGCCACCTCGGCCGGACTGATGCGACCGGCCGCCAGGCGGGCCGTCTCCCTTTCGATAGCCCGCCTGGCCACCAAGAGTTCTACCAATTCCTCCGGACCATGCGCTCGCAGGAGGTGCAGAAACTCCTCTCCAGTACTCCTCCGCTGTTTCTCCCTTTCCAGGGAGCGCAATCGCCCCCAACCCTTTTCGCTGAGGAGCCTCCCTTTGTAACCCATCTTTTGCGTTAGGCCTTTGTAGTCCAGGTCTTTCAAAATCCGGCCGGCCGTGGCTTCACTGGTGGGGAAGCCAGCCTTGGTCAGGGCCTCCGCCAGGCGCCAGGAACCGACGGGCTCGTTGGAGGTAGAGATGATTCTGAGGGCCTGTAACTCCTCTTCCTCCCAGCGTAGGGACATAATCCTACCCCCAATAACAGGCCATTTGGTCACCGAAAAGATTTGGTGAACACCCTTATCCGGCACGTTAGTGCTTCAGCCGGCAGACTGTGATTAATCAAGGTAAGCGCTGTACCGGGCGATGATCTCCAGTAGGCTGACCAAACCCTTTAGCGCCAGTCGCATCCTGTCCTCAATTAGCTGCCCTTTGGCGTCGCTGGTACCCATGCCGGGGGAAATGAAGATATTGGCGTCATAGGCGATAGTGGGGATGATCCCCATCTGGGAAAGTCCGGCCTGAATGAGATGGGAACCGGCATACATGTCCTCGATGGGGAAAATTGGCAAGCCCATCTTACCATCGGCCCAGGTTTTTTCGTAGTTGATCTCCACCGCGGCCGAGTTGTAGGACTTGGTGACCAGCAACCCCCGTCGCAGCTTTTCTGGTAAATGGGAAAGCTCATCGTTAACCAGGTCATAAAGGTCGTCCACCGGTTTGGTCAGAACCTCTGGTTGATCCCGGAGGACCTTCAGGGCCCGGACTTGGGTCAAGAGGGCCTCTTTGCCGGGGTCCTGGGTGACGTAGGCGGCCTTGCCGTAGGAGCTCAAGGTACCCCAGCGGTCGCCGTGCATGCCCAGGGAGCGGCGGATGGGGGTCATCACCTCTTCGCGCCCGATGACTAACCCGCTGGTGGCAGCACCGGTGGCTTTGTCCATGCTGTAGATGATGACGTCGGCACCCACCTTACGTGGATCAGTTCCCACGAAGGGGAGCCCCCAGGCGTTGTCGATGACGTAAGGCACATTGTGCTTTCTGGCGAGCTGACCGAGGTATTTCTGGAAGCGAGGCACTCCATCGGAGTCTTTGGCACCGTAACCGTAACCGGGGGTGTCATAACCCAAGGAGGCTATGCCGCTGAGGAGCGGTCCTTGCTCTTTTGCCACCTCGGCGAAGCGGTCCCGGGACCCCTCTGGATCAACCTCACTTAAGAGGGGGGTCGGCCAGTATTTGATCCCATGATTATCATAGTGCGCGCCCACCAGGGGAACGATGACCGTGTCCAGGTTGTTCTGCCGCTTGCCGTAAAAGCCCATCTCGCCCGCGGTGGTTCCCCGGTCGGCATAGAGGTCCTTGTATTTTGGGGGGAAAGGGCGTCCATAGCCACCATGGTGGTGGAGGTGTTTCTCGTAGGGTATGAGATAGCGGGTTCGGTAGTTATCGCCGCGGCCCATCAGGGGTGGCGTAAACAGGTTATCATAGGTCACCCAAATGCCGGCCTCGCAGGTATTGACCGGGGCGGCGTCAAACTCGTCGCCGTAGACATCTTTGACGATCTCCCTGATCTCTTCCACCAGGCGGGACAAGGGCATGACCTCGGTGGCCCCGGCCTCGCTGGCCTGCAAAATGTCTTCCCGCAGCGGAGCTGGAGCCCCGGAAATGGCTCCCGTCAGGCCAAAGCGACCTCTGAGCTCTTTGGGAATCCCGATCTCGTCGGCGGCCTTTTTGGCTTCGGCGAAGATGCTGGGGATGTTTTGTTGTAGGTGACGGTATAACTGGAAACGATGGGCGAATTCTGGCAAAGCGATCCCTCCTTCGATTTCGTGGCGAAAGCCCAGTTTTAGGAACTCGGACTTCCCGTGGCCCAACCGGTCCCCCGTCGGTTCTCCAGCGCTGAAGAGCTGGGCACGGCAGTGCAGATGGCCATTCCGGGGGGGATGCGGGATTCCTCAACCCTTCAGTTGCAGAAGCAGTTCCACCTCGGTAGCCGACCCCAGAGGCAGTTCCGCGACCCCCACGGCGGAGCGCACGTGCTGGCCGGCCTCGCCGAAGACTTCCTTCAAGAACTCGGAAGCACCATTGGCCACTTTGGGCTGCTGATCAAAGCCCAGGGCGCTGTTGACATAGACCACTACTTTCACCACCCGTTGAATCCGATCCAGGTCACCTACCACTCCTTTGGCAGCGGCCAGGGCGTTTATGGCGCAGAGCTGTGCCGCCTTATACCCTTCCTCCAAAGACAGGTCCTGGCCGACTTTACCCTTGTACTTCAGCTCACCGGCGGACATGGGAATCTGTCCAGAGGTGTAAACCAATCCACCCACCTGCAGGGCCGGTATGTAAGCGGCTACCGGTTTGGGGGCTTCAGGCAACTTGATTCCCATCTGTTCCAGCTTCTCTTCCACTCTCATTTGACGATTCCTCCTTTGATTAAGTCGCTTTGCGGCGGTAACTCACTTGTATCTGAGAAAAGGGTCCCTGCTCAGCACTGGTTTGGCTCACTGTCTAACTTACCGTCTATAGGTGCTTCGCTCCTACGCGGTGGGGGGACGAACCTGAGCTCGTCGCCTAACCCCAGGCCCAGTTCCAAGCCCGTTGCCCTGTCGTCCCGGTTAATGACGATATTGAGGTGGTTAGGAAGGTGGGTAATGTCAAAACCAGCCACTGTTCCCAACATCTGTCCGGCTACAGCCAACTTATCCCCGACCACGACCACCCCACCCTGGGAGACTTCAAAGAAGCCCAAATAGGAGACCCGAGCCACCTCTTGCCCCGGTCCAGCTACCTGGTCGGTGCTGATGAGTTCGTGGATATCACCCTGCAAGAGGGCACGGGAAAGGGGCACGATAAGCTGGAGATTTCGTCCCTCCAGTCTTCCATCCAGAACTACCACCAGCTGGCCTCTGATTTCGCGCCTCTTAGCGAAGGGGTTCTTGTCGAAAAGCCTGGCGGAATAGGGATCGACCAATTCCTATCATTCCCTTCCCTGGGGGTACTCGATAACCAGAACGAAAAAGGCGGCCAAGCGTTTCTTTGTTCGAGTCAGGAGGGCAAGAACTCTTGTGGGTGGCAGACTTCTCCAGAGGTGTCTACTCATCATTGATGAGGAGCAGACAAGTCAATTATAGAACGGGAAATAGTTTTTGTCTACAGGTGGTGGGCCAAGAATCGTGTATAATAGAAGGCTAAAAACATAAACTACTGGTGAAGTCCAGACGGCCGAGCGAAGATCGCTAGTTGCGGTCGAGCAAAGGCGCCCATCGCGCCGGAGCCAAGATCTGTCGGGGTCTTTTGTCCAGGAGATTCCTTCTCCCCTTTCCGGGATCCAGGCTAGGCCCGGTCGGCTTTCCCTGAATCCCCTCAAGATTCCTTCAGGTTGGGCCAAGACCATTGCGGGTGCTGCCCGGGGTCGCTACTGGCTGAAAGGTCGCTACCGGCTCCGCAAGGATCTGCCCTGGTCGGACAAAGGTCTGGCGGGGTGGCGTAACGGCCTTCGGTGGCGAAAAGGGTTACCCAACGCTGTGGAGCTATCCTTCCAGGCCGGCGATAAGGTCGTTCTGGACTTCACTTTTATTAACAATGGAGCAGGGCAGGAGTTACCTGCCCTGTTGTTGCTTGCCCTGGGTTCCGGCACCAGAAGGTGCTGTGAGCTCCCTCTCTTTACCTGCCGGTAGGGTAGGTAGGTAGAGCTTATTATCACACTCTAGACAGCGGAAGATGTAGTCCTTTTCCACTTCGCTACCACGGGGCTCCTTCAAGGCGGAGGGAACCCGTACACCCCTCAATTCAAACCAGGTGTCTTTTTGGCAACGCGAACACCACAAGAATACTCTTGGGGTCTCTGGCAACGTCCCACCCCCTTCCAAGCAACTTCAACGCCTGACCCACCGGGGTCAAGGCGGCCTTCGCGTCAAGAAAAATCGGCTGAACCTGCAGCCCCCCTTTTGCACCCTCGGACGATTCCGACCCATATCCCTGAGCCGGTGGTTACCCTCCGCTTGAAAGTTCAGATAGAGTAATTTATTCTACATCAGTAACATGATTCCTGCCGGGTGGGGGAAAATTTCGTAACCCGAATAAGAGACCCATTACCTCTTTTCTAGGACGCTGGCGTCGGCATGAACGACCAAAGGGGTTTCTCCGAGAAAAGGGTTCAGGAAGGGTAGGCGTACAACTGCGGTTATCCGCACCGCTACTGTTGGATCCGTTACTGTTCGTCCAGTGAAGGGGTGAGAAAGGGGATGTTCGAGCGAGGCATTGAGGACCTCCACTCTGATCTCCTTGATTTGGCCCAGGACCTGGTTTTGGGTCAGGTTAACTTCCGTCAGGCCATAGGCGTCTCGTCGAGCCCTCTCCCCGTCCAACCATATCTCTCCCCGCGACAGGCGATCCAGGTCAACATCTTGCACGCCACCCAGGGCACCCAGATCGGCGGCGGCAATCATGACCTGACGAGTGGCAAAAAGGAGACCGATATCAACGACCAGCCCAAAGAGTAAGATGGCTACAGGAAGAAAAAGGGCCACCAGGGGCAGGATCTGTCCGTATTGCCCGTGCCAGAACTGCCGGCGCCTTTTCAGAGCGGTGACTTCTCCGAAGTTCCTCGCGGCGCAGAAGGGAAGGGGCGAAGACACCCGCCGGCGTGGTTCATGAGGTGTGGCTGCGGGGGATTGGTTGGCTAACTGGAAGGGAAGGAACCAAAATACTCGCCGGCGGGTTTTCGAACCATCAAGTAGTCGCCCCAGTTCCACTGACCAGATTCTCGCTCCTTTCATCCTAATCTCTCGTACCGCGACAACACGCGGCCATAGGAGTTGCTGAGAGAACTCAGGGGCCAGGGTTCATGGCAGTGGCCCCCTACTGACTCGAAGCCCGGGTATCCTCAAAGCCGATAGACCCTGGTCAGCGGAGTTTTTCACTCCGGGTAGTGACTTGCGCGGTAAGCTTGACCGCACGGTAGCCAAGGACCTGACCAAGGGCGGTCTTGAGGGGGTATGGATAGGTGACCCTCAGGGTGATATTAGAGCCGTAGGCGGCCCGCTCCGGCCCAATTTCAACCTCGGTGCGATCGGGCTCCAGGCCCCCGGCCTGCAAGAGTTCCTTGATCCGGCTCAGGACGGCTGGAGAAGCACCTCCTTCCACGGCTGCCCGCCGTGCCCCCTCTCTCGCGGCCGTGGTCACCACCAGCCGGGCGTTAAGTAGCAAACCGAAGTCCACTATGGACCAGAGGATCAAGAGGAGCAGGGGGAAGATTAGGACAAACTCTACCGCCGCCGCTCCCCCTTGATCTGACTTGCGGAAAGGCATTTCCGATCACCCCACTGACTATCCCGAGAAGACCATACCGCCCTGACGCCATTTTCCCGTACCCTCTTCATAAAACCGTTGAGTGTTTGGCGCCGGGATGAAAGTGCCTTGAGGGGGGACGCCTACTTAGCATTTGTGATCTGGTCAATAATCATCTTGATCTTCTGGTTCAGGGCGTTCCCCAGGGCGGTCAGGCTGGAGATCAGGATCACCACCACCAGGGCCAGAACGAGGGCGTACTCCGCCGTCGTCGCCCCACGGCCATCCCGAAGAAGGCCGCGACTGAGGTTGAAGAGATAAGCCAAAAGGTACATCATCTTTTCACCTCCTTTCCGGAAAATCTCTCGACAGGACCGGGGAGCTCGGCTCAAAGTAAAGCAGGGGCCTAGACCACTCAAAACGCAGTTCATCAGCCCTTTTCTAAATGGCTTTTACCAGGAACTACGGAGAAAGCCGATCACATTCGGCAAGAGAACCACCACCAGGATGGGCGGTAACAGGAAGACCACAGTGATCAACGTCAACCCCAGGGGGAGCAGGTTGATTCTCTTTTCCAGGCTCTGTCTTCTCTCGCGCCGCATAGCGCGGGCCTGCCTCTGCAGGATTTCCGCCAGGGGGGTACCGAGGGTCTCGGCCTGGAGGAGGGAGACGGCGAAGCTTTCCAGTTGGGGCAAACCCAATTCGCGCCCCAGCCCCTGCAGTAGCGTTCCCACCTTTCCTCCGGAAACGTCTTGGCGTAGGACTTGGGCAATGGCCAGATTTAGCCGGCCTTCCCGTCGGGCTACCTCATCCAGAGCCTGTCGCAGATTGGGTCCATTAACCAGGGAAATTGTCAGGTGATCAATGATTCTGATCAGCTCACCGATCATTTCCCTCCGTCTGATCTGGCTTGTCCGCCAGAGCCAGAGATCGGGCAGTAACCACACTCCCAAAAGGCTCAGGGCTAGCAAAGGGCTGATTAGGCTGGCTACCAGAAAAACCAGTAGTTGGAGAACCAACCGGGCGTTTTCAGAAAGGGGCTCCCAGATCGCCAGTCTGGTCAGGAGATCGGCTCCTGCCTCAACTCGGAGCACCGCCAGGGAATTCCGGCGGAAGGAATGGTAAGCCTGTAAAGGAGGAAAGCTGGCTAACCGTTCCTCCCACCAGAGCGGACTCTTCCTTCCCGAATTAAACCAGCTTCCCACTGATTCCAGACGCTTGAGCCGGTCGGCCCTCCGAAACCCCTTGCTCCCCAGGACCAGGATGCTGAGAAAAAGGCTGAGAGACGCGAGAACTGCGCCGACAAGTTCCAACATAGCCGTGCCTCATCTCTCTTTGGTTTCATTCCTCAAACTGGAACCTGGTCAGAGAGAGGATCAGGAAGATCCCAATGGCCCAGGACAGACCGCCATAGATCAAACCTACCTGTCCTAGGGGGTCCTGGAAGAGGTTCAACCAGATCTCCCCCTGAAGGTGATAAAACACCAGGGCCAGGAAAGCGGGTAGCAGGGCCAGGAAGACCCCACTAATCATGCTCTCGGCGGCCTTTGCCTGCAACTCCCTCCATAGTTCCCGCCTTTCCTCCAAGGTTGTGGCCAGGGAGGTCAAAATGACTTCCGGATTTCCCCCACCCTGGGAAAAGGCTTCCAGGGCGTCAACGAAGAAAGAAAGGTCCCTGGACTGGTGACGCCGCACCATGTTCCGCAAGGCCGAAAAGAGTGGCGTCCCAAATTCGTATTCCTTCAGGGCTTGGGCTACTTCCTCCGTTAGCCGGCCTTTCTTCTCCTGGACCAGGGAGTAGAGGGCTTGAACCAGGTTACCTCCACCCCGCAAGGCATTGAGGAGGAAGAGGGAACTCTCTCCCAATTGCCCTTCCACTTGACGGGCCAGATCCCTTTCTTGTCGGGCCCGGCGGACCTTCCAGATGATGAAGGCTCCTCCGCTTGCCAGAACCATATCCCTGCCGGCGGCCGGCCAGAAGCAAAAGACCTGCAAACTCAGACCGAGGAGGAGAATCTTATCCCAGGTGAGGAAGAAGAGCCAGGTCGAGGGGCGTCCGCCGGTACTAGGACTGCCCTTCCTGGCGGTTGGGATCGCACCCAATGACGGCAACAGGCCCGGGTTAGACCTGATCCCGGTTCTGTGCCCGGCGGGGCCCGTTCTAACCGTTGGTCTACCCCTGGCCGGGTCATCCTCCTTGGCGAGATGTCGCCACTTCTCCGGGGCTATTCTTTCTTTCAGGTAAAGTAGGAAGAGGTAAAGGCTAACGAAGATACCCACGCTCACCATCTTCAGGGAGAGGTTCATTTCGAGATCCATATCACTACCTCCCTGGTAACCAGACGGGGGGCAGGATGCCGGCGAGACGAGCTCTGGCGAGAAGATTCTCCGGCGGCTCGATGTCGGCTGCGCGGCGGTGACCACCGGCTGAGGAGGCATCCTCCTGTGGCTGATAGCGAAACAAATCCCTGATTTTGATTTGGGGCGAGTTTGCGTTCTTATCCACCAGCGATATCAACATCACTCGGCGGTTCCCACGAAACCTGGCCAGATGGACGATGACATCGATGGCTGATCGGATCTGCTCCCGGACCACGGGCTGGGGCAGTTCTTCTTTAGCCATCAGCACCATGTTCTCCAGCCGGTAGAGGGCGTCTTGCGGACTGTTAGCATGAATGGTACTCAGGCTTCCTTCGTGGCCACTGTTCATGGCCCAGAGCAGATCCAGGGCTTCCGGGCCGCGTACCTCTCCGATGATGATCCGGTCGGGCCGCATGCGCAAGGCGTTTCGCAGAAGGGACCGAATGGTGACTTCCCCTTTTCCTTCCAGGCTGGAGGCCCTGGTCTCCAGTCTAACTACGTGACTTTGCCTTAATTGGAGTTCAGCCGAATCTTCAATGGTGATGATTCTTTCTCGGCCAGCGGGAATGAAATGGGAAAGAAAGTTCAACAGGGTGGTCTTTCCCGTACCGGTACCGCCCGAGACAAGGACGTTTAGACGGATGCGTACCGCAAAGGCCAAGAAATCGGCCATCTCCTGACTGAAGGTTCCGGAGCGGACCATTTCTTCAGTTTCCAGGGTCTTCATTGTAAAACGCCTGATGGTCAGAACCGGCCCATCCAGGGCCAGAGGTGGGATGATTGCGTTGATGCGAGAACCGTCAGGCAGTCGGGCATCAACAAAGGGAGAATTCTGATCGAGCCGCCGGCCCAGGGGGGCAATCATCTTTTGAATTGTTCCCTCCAGATGGGCCCGATCTCTGAAGCTGAGTTTGGTCTCCTCCATTTGCCCCAGTCGTTCTACATAGATATGGGTGGGGCCGTTGACCATGATTTCGGTAATGCTCTCATCTGCCAGCAGGGTCTCCAAAGGGCCGTAGCCTACGATCTCGTTGGTCAGTTCCTCGGCTAGCTCTTCGCGGGTCTTGTTCTTAACCGCCAGTTCCTCCCGAACCAGGAGGGTGGAAACTACCCCCCGGAGCTGCCCTTTCCGTGCCGGATCGATTCGAGACGCCTCCACGAGTTGACTATACTCGCCCAGCAGGAGCTCCTGGAGGCGCTGACTAACCTCCGCCTGCGTAAACCAGTGCTCTTCCCGCGGCGTCCTGCCCCTTTCGGGCTCATTTCTTTCAAGGCGACTTAATAGTCCGGTCATGCCTGTTCCTCCCTTGAGCGGGGTTAGAGTTGGCTTGAGGCTTTCTTACGCCAGGGTGGCCACAGAAACACTCCTTTCGGGACAGCTGGTGGTTGGACTGCGAAAAGATCGGGTGACAAAAGCTGCGCCACCTCCAGGACTCCCTTGGCCAACTGTGCCTCTCGGGCGGCTGTGACCAGGGGCTGGCCATTGAAGACGGTTCTATCTACCAGGGGTCGGTCATCAGCGAGGAGCACCAGACCTTTCAGACCCAGGAAGGCCATAACTTGGGAGGTACTGGCCGGACTCTCACGTGAGGCCATGTTCAGGACCGGAATGATCTTTTCCCCAGGCGCCAG
Organism: Bacillota bacterium; assembly: GCA_023475165.1. Classification (GTDB taxonomy): domain Bacteria; phylum Bacillota; class Sulfobacillia; order JAMCWA01; family JAMCWA01; genus JAMCWA01. The sequence goes on from JAMCWA010000082.1 coordinate 19,760, forward strand.
GCCTAAACGTTCCAAGACGTTGAGGAACAGCCGGGTTCTCCGGAGGGCACCTACATCCTGGGTTAGCCCAGGACCATCCGATGGGAACGCTCCAGTGTTTCCAGAAGGACCTCATTGGCTGGATTGGAAGGGGTATCGATAAAAACAAAGGAATAGTGACTGGGGGCCAAATCGAGAACCTTGGCCACATCAGCGGGCGAAACCATGTCCGCCAGTTCCGGCCTGGGTGGGGCCAGGAGCACCTTCAGCCCCGTTTTGTAATGAGTAACGAAACGGTCAAGGGTTTCCGGTTCCATTCCTTCAAGATATGGTAGCAAGTCAACGATAGTTGGGCCCTGGAGAAGGTCTAGCTGGAGTCCAATGTCACCGGCCGCCAGGTCCAAATCCAACAAGGCCACTCGTCTAGATCTTTCTGAAAAGAGGACGGCCAGGTTTACCGCCAGGAAGGTCTTTCCCACTCCGCCCTTGGGACTAACGATAGCAATCAGGCGTCCTTGCGGCGGTTCTGCTGGGCTAGCGGGACCCTGCTCCTCATAACGAAAGCGTCTGAAGTCGTCACCAGCTGCCATGCAAGCTTTCCCTTCCTTATGGATGAACGTAGGCTGACCTCTGAAACCGCAATTCGTCGGCAAATGACCTAGTGTCTGGCCTCCAACTTCGCTTTTTCCAGGAGTGTGCCCAAGGAAACCCCTGGCGTCATAGTCACCCTCCCCTGGTTTCCTTGCAGAGTCAGGTAGAGGTGGCCTTGCTCGTTGGCAAAGGCCAGCTTTTCCGCCTCTTCCGCCGTGGCGGAGACGACTACCCCAATGAGCAGGTTATCCCTGGCCGTCCCCACCGAGGTGCCCCTCTCTCCTCGCACATCCAAGACGAGAAGGCTTTGCAGGATGGTTTGAGCCAGGACGGTCCCGGTCTTTTGGGGATCAGCCACCAGGATAACGTCCACGCGATTTCCCGGCCGGATCATGCCTCCTACCGCACGGCTGACATTCACCGGGATCAAGAGGGCCCTCTCCTCTGGTCCGAGGCTTTGAAGAAGACCAGCTTCCCCTGCTTCGGAAGAAAAGCGGTGGCTTATGATCTGCTCCCCGGCACTTATAGGATGTAGGGCTGGCCGCCCTACCACTTCCTCCTTTCTCTTGACGGCGGCCGGGTGGACGGCCTCGGCCGGAAGGGCAACGCCGCGCAGCATCCCTGGTTCAACGATGGCAAATTGCGGTATGTCTCGCACCGCCACCAGGACCTCCAAACGCCGGTTCAAATGAAGCAGGTAGTTGTAAAGGTACAGGCCGGTCAAAAGGGATATCCCCAAGGCCAACCAAAGAAAACTCTTTTCACGCATTTCCTCCCCGCCCTCCTGCGGTGGACTGTGCCTCCAGTATATGGTAGTTAGGGGCGGCCGTCAAGATGTATTTGACAAAAAAAGAAGGATTTTCCTCCAGAACGTCGAACCTCTTATATGACATGGCCAGGATGCCTCTGGCGGCGCCGCAAAGGAATGAAAGAGCGGCAGGGTGGCGACGGGCAGGCGATTGCCGGACGAGCGATTTCACCGAGCTGCGCTGCGGTTGCTGCAGGTGACTGAAAGCGAGGACGGTAATACCCGAGCGGCAGGCGAGTTGGCACTTGGTCTGGTGCCCGGGAAGCAGTGGTTTGTTTTCAGGCAGAGGTTGTTGGGGGTGTGAGGATGTCTACTCAAACACCAGTGTCAAAGATGTTATTCCTGCGCGGGAGAAGGTGCTTTGCCCCTCTGGTCCTGCTGTTCCTGATCTTGCTGGTCCTCTTTCCGGCAATAGGTTGCGCCAGCGAAGCCTTCTATCCGGATGTGGCCGGTCATTGGGCCGAGAATTTCATCCGGGTGCTTTGGGAGGAGGAGGTAACGGAAGGTTTTCCAGTCTACCTTTGGTCTTATGTAAACGGCTATTGGGATTGGGTGCGCCGCTACAACTTTCGTCCCGATAATAGTTCGACGCGCGCCGAGTTTGTCATTATGATGACGAAAGCCTTTCGCTTGGCCCCCATGCATGAGGCCGGACCGACCTTCCGAGATGTCCCACGCGACCTGTTGGCCTATGAGCATAAACAGGCCTATCCTTTCATTGAAGCTGCCGCCGCGGAGGGGTTGGTTCACGGCGATGGCAATGGTTATTTCCACCCGAGTCAGGTCGTTACCCGCGAACAGGCTTTCAGTCTCCTTCTTCGAGCTCTGGGATTGGGGGGACATGCCGCCGGCTTAAGCGACGATGAAACTGAGCAATACCTCGGTCGTTTCTGGGATCGGTATTCCGTTGATCCTTCCTTGCAGAAAGAACTGGCCTTGGCCATTAAACTGAAGATAGTCGACGGCTACCCGGATGGCACCATCCGCCCCAAGAGCGGCCTGACCCACGCTGAGGCCGCTGCTATCCTTTACCGATCGGCCTTGTTCGTTGTCAACGCCAATCCGGAGGTCTTTTCGCCTGATGACGATGGTTATCAGGACCGAACGGTTTTCACCTTCCGGGCCCTGAAAAACCGCAACCTCTCTGGCTGGAATCTTTACATAACTGACTACAGCGGGGGTTGGGTGAAGGTGCTGAATGACATGTCTCCGTGGAGTGGTTGGGTCGAGACCTTGCCCTCTTTCTTGGAATGGAACGGCCGCAACGATTCAGGTATCCTTCTCTTGCCCGGAACCTACTACTATTATGGCTGGATCAGGGATCGGAACGGGCAGGTTTTTTACTCGGTCCGAAAACCCCTGCAGATCAGGGAGTATCGCCTCTGGGCCAGTTTGTCCCCGAGCTCGGTTTCCCCGGGAGGTAACTTGCACCTGCAAGCTATCACCTCGGGCCGGGCTTCCCGTGTCAAGGCCTACCTGTCAGGTGACCTGGAAAGGTCCCTGGTTCCGAGAGGCCCGACGACCGACGAGGTCAATTCTTGGGAGACCACTTTACAGATCCCGGAGGATTGGGGAGAAGGAGAGAAGACGGCCGTCTTGGAGGCCAATTTTGGGGAGGTCACCCGGCGGGTTCGTCTCCCCTTTCAGGTCCGGAATCCCGCGGGAAAAAAGAGATCACCCCAGCCCGGGAAGGAACAGGGTGACCCCAGGGAAAACCTATACTTTACTTTAAGCGACTAGGAGGCTTTTGAGTGGGGGCGATTAAAGGACGATGTCATCAGCCGCCCCGAGAACGGGCAGATCAATCTCCACTGTTTCCGGATACTTCAGCCCGGTACCGGTGTTCAGGAGGAGGATCCGTTCGTCCTTATCCACCAGGCTGGCGGCCTTCATCTTTTGGATGGCGGCTATCGTAGCCGCTCCCTCCGGACAGATAAACATACCCTCCGACCTGGCGGTGAGGCGTAGGGCCTCCAGGATCTCGGCGTCGCTTACGTCGATGGCCGCTCCCCCGCTTTTATAGATGGCCTCCAGGACCAAAAAGTCTCCCAGGGCCTTGGGTACCCGGATGCCGCCCGCCAGGGTCTGGGCATTTTGGTGGAACTCCGACTCCTGGCGACCTTCCCGGAAGGCCTTGACCAGCGGGGAGCATCCTTCGGCCTGAACCGCCACCATTCGTGGCCTCTTTCCGGAAATCCAGCCGATGGCGGCCATCTCCTCCAGGGCCTTCCAGATGCCGATAAGACCAACTCCTCCTCCGGCCGGATAAAGGATGACGTCCGGGACGTCCCAGTGGAATTGTTCAGCGATCTCCAGCCCCATGGTCTTCTTGCCTTCGATGCGATAGGGTTCTTTGAGGGTGGAGGCGTCAAACCAGCCGTAGCGCTTGACCCCGCGGCCAACGATCTTACCGGCATCGGAGATGAGACCTTGCACCAGGTAGGTCCGGGCGCCGTTCAAGAAGGTCTCCTTCTTGGCCATATCCGGCGCATCCACGGGCATAACCACGACGCTCCTGAGCCCGGCTCGTGCGGTATAGGCCGACCAGGCTCCCCCGGCATTGCCAGCGGTCGGCATGGCCACTGTCTCGATCCCCAGTTCCTTGGCGCGGGATACTCCGACGGCCGCCCCCCGTGCCTTGAAGGTGCCGGTCGGGTTTAACCCCTCATCCTTTATGTAGAGTTGGCTGAGTCCCAGGGTTCGGCCCAGAGTGTCGGCTCTCAACAGAGGGGTGCAACCTTCGCCCAGGGTGACAATATTTTCGTCCTTTTGCACGGGCAAGAACTCCCGGTAACGCCACAGGCTCTTGGCACGTCCGGTCAGGTCTTCCTTCTTAACGGTGGACTTAATCTTCTCCAGATCATAGCGGGCCAAAAGGGGGGCACCGCACTGGCAGAGATTTTGCACCTGGTTGGCATCGTGGGTGCGTCCACATTTGGGGCATTCAAGATGGGTGAGATACATCGTGTTTCTCCTTTCTCAGATCAGGGTAGGTACGATACGCCTTGGCTTTCTACCGGCGCAAGCGGCAGGAGCCGGTACGAAGAGCGTCGCCGGAAATGGCCCCCTTTCGGGTAGGGACAAGGCGAAACCTCTTTACTTGAAGATTACCGCGAGAATTATGCTCAATTCGTAAAGGACCATCAGGGGAAGGGCCATGATGATCTGGCTGACCATATCCGTTCCTGGGGTAATGATGGCTGCTGCTACGAAAATAACCAGGATGGCGTATTTGCGGTTCCGGCGAAGAAACTCCACCTTAACCAGGCCGATCTTCGTCAGGGCCAGGATCACCAGGGGCAGCTGAAAGACCAAACCGAAGGCCAGTCCCATGGAAAAAAGGAAAGAAAGGTAATCATCGATACTCAGGAAGGGTTTCAGTCCCGGTCCGGCGTAAGACATAAAGAAGCGAACCGTCCAGGGTAGGGCCACAAAAAAGGCGAAGGCCAATCCTCCCACGAAAAGGAGATAGATGAACGGCAACAGTGTTCCAACCAGCAGTTTTTCCCTGGGTTCCAGGGCCGGCGCCACGAAGGACCAAATCTGCCAGAAGACCACCGGCAAGGCCAAAACCAACCCGACGTAAAGGGCAATCTTTATGGTGACAAAAAAGGCCTCGGATAGCGAGGTAAAAATGAGAAAGTCCACCCCAGGGAGAGAGGCATGAATGGCGGCGAGGATCTTAGGGCTAAAAAAATAGCCCGCCACCGAAAAAAGAACCAGAGCGGCGACGGCGACTACAATCCGCCGGCGCAGCTCCTCGAGGTGCTCAATGATGGTCATTTCGCTTCTGGTCGACTTCAAAGGTATCCCCCCCTCCAAATGAGATGCCCGGATCCCTTTAAGCACCCGGTCCGTTGGACGGAGGTCCTGACCACAGCCTTCTCTGGCAAGCCAATTGATACTCCTCAGGGGTATTGACGTTGAAGAAGGTCTCTTCCACGGGCCCGAAGCGGGCGATCTCCTCTTGCTCTATGTAACGCACCGGCACCAGGTCATAGAAAGATATAATTTTATGTTGGCCCGACCGCAATCCGGCCTCAATGGGGCCCAAGCAATCCTTGGAATAGATGGCGTGCATGGGCTCCAGAAGTTCCCCAATCCGAGGAACGACGGCGGCGTAATTGTCCCTTTGCTCCCGCATGAACTTAATTAAACTCCGATTCAGGAAGGGCATATCGCAGGCTACGGCAAAAGAGTAGGCATGAGAAGCTGCCTGCAAGCCGGCGTGGAGGCCGGCTAGGGGACCGACACCCTGATAGATATCACGGACCATAGGCAGACCGAGAAAACGATATTCCTCCGGCGTATTGGTAACCAGGATGATCTCCGGGAAAAGTTCTCGCAAGGTTTCAATGACCCCTTCGATAATGGTCCTTTGGCCCAGAGATAAAAGGGCTTTGTTGGTTTTCATCCGGGAACTCTTGCCCCCGGCCAGGACGATACCAGTCATTCTCCACCGGTCCTTTGCAGGAATCTCTCCTCAATGAGGTCGCAGAGAGCGGCGGCGTCATCCCAGTGAATAACTGGTACTGCCGGGAGTCCGGAGAAATCCGGATTGTCAGTAGCGATGGCAAAAAGTTGGTCTTCTAGTTGACAAAGGGGGCTGTCGTATTTTTCGGAGCGAAAAACCTCCAGTTTCGGGCGGTCTTGTCGTTTGTAGCCCTCGGTAATGATAATATCTACCCCCGTCACCTCCCGGGTGATCTCCTCCAAAGTTCTTTCCCTTTCCACCTTTCTTATGGTGGCCATCTTCGCGGGTGAGGAGATTATAACCACATCGGCCCCCGCCTGGCTGTGGCGCCAGGTATCCTTGCCGGGGATGTCCAGGGAAAACCCGTGTACGTCGTGTTTAACTGTGGCTACCCGGTATCCGCGGCTCCTGAGTTCTGGAATTATCTTCTCCAGGAGGGTGGTCTTACCACTGTCCGACTTTCCAACCACAGAAATCACCGGAATCAAGCTTCTGTCCCCCGATCCTTTTCATTTTCTGCCTCTGGCTGATCCAGCAGCAGGGCCTCCAGCTCCTGCCCGGCGGCCAGGGGGCCGCTTTGTGCCGGGACAATGATCAAAGCATTGGTCAAAACCATGGAACTTAAGACATCCGAGCTTTGCGCAAAGCCCAATCTTGCGTAGTAGCGTCCTGATTCGCGATAAACCAGACCCCGTAAATAGCGCGGTCGCGGTGACGGTTTGCGATATCCATCGGTCAGGATGACCTTAACCCTGGGTCGCAGGAGACGGCGGTGCCCTGCCATCTTGCGCAGAGCCGGGCGGACGAAGAGCTCAAAGGAAGTCATGGCCGCGGCTGGGTTACCGGATAGGGCAAAGAGGAGTTTTCCCTGCCAGGTCGCCACAACTATAGACTTGCCCGGCTGCATGTCAACGCGCCAAAAAAGAACGTTGGCTCCAAGACGCTGGCAAACCTCCATCATCAAGTCGTATTGACCGAAGGAGGCCCCACCGGTAGTGAGTAAGACGTCAGAGCGCTCGAGGGCCCTCCTGACACCATCCGCAATCCTTTCCGGGTCATCGGGGAAGATGCCGTACAGGTCCGGCTGCCCACCGGCCTTGATGACGGAGGCGGCGAGAGCTAGGCTGTTACTGTTTCTGATCTGGCCGGGCCCGGGCCTTTCGTCAACGGCTACTAATTCATCGCCGGTAGATATAATCCCCACCTGGGGCGGCCGGTAAACCAGCAGTCGCTGGATCCCCACGGCGGCCAACAGTCCTACCGCTGCCGGGCTGAGTTCCTGCCCACGGGAAAGAAGTCGGGAACCGGACCGGACATCGCCGGCCACTGGGAAGATGTTGGCCCCCGGGACGATCTCCCGGCGGACTTGCACCTGGCTCCCGGCGCGGCGGGTATCTTCTACCATTAAGACGGCGTCGCCCCCGGCGGGGACCGGCGAACCGGTAGTTATGGCGATGGCCTCTCCCGGGTTGAGCCGACCCGAGAAGTAGTGACCGGCCCTGACCTCGCCGACCACGGATAGAGTCCGCGGCGACTCGGGGCACGCCCCCCGGGTATCTTCGGCTCGCAGGGCAAATCCGTCCATGGCCGCCCGCTCGAATGGCGGCAAATCCTCGGGGGAGATCACATCCTCAGCGGCGACCAGGCCCAGGGCTACCAGAAGATCTCTCGCGACCTTCTCCGTCAGTTTACAGCTCTCCAGGACCCTGGCGATACCAACGTCTACCTTAACCAAGCTACACCCTACCTTGAAAATAAGCCAGTATGAGAAAGCCCCATTTCCGCCAGCTCACCGGGTCTGCGTCGACATGATCGAAGCTCCTCAGTGACTTGCGCCTACCAAGGGGCTTCGCCGGCAATCGTGGCGAGCCCCCGGTCAACCCCAAAAGCTGATTGCTTCTTACCGCTGCCTTTCAGCTCTTCTTCTCTTCTGTCGTCGAGTTGGCCACCTTTTTTTCCGCCGGCTTCTCTTCCTGGGCCTTATCTATTTCCTCGGTAAGCTCCCGGGTGGCCGTTCGAAACTCCTTGATTCCCTTACCCAAGGCCCGTCCGACCTCCGGCAACTTGCTGGGCCCAAAAATGACCAGGGCGATAATCAAGATCAAGATCAGCTCGGGGATGCCAATACGCATTTCGGACAACCTCCCAAATCGTCGAGTACGTGGCCGAGCCATTCAGGCGAGCTACCAACCACATCGATATTATAACTCTCTTTTCTTCATTTGTCGAAAGGTTGCCCGCTTCATTTTGTGGGAAACGTGATGCATTTCCCTTCTTCTCCTAGTGGCTCAGCCCCAGTCCCTTCCTCTCAGTTTCCAAAAAGCTCATTAGGGTCCGGATTACCATGAGGTAGAGGTCATCGATGGCGGTCTCTTCGACAGCTGCCCCGGCCTCTTTCACCCAGGTCAGGTGATCGCCAAAAAACTGCGCCTGCGCCTCGCGCGCCGCGTCGCGACACAAGAGGGACATGAACTCCAGTTCCAGGGAAAGGTGGTCCGGCCTACCCTCGAAACCGGGAGGTACAGTCATGCCGGCCAACGCCAGGAGCCCTTGCATGTGGAGGGCATGATCGCTCATGAGGAAACCCTGCCGCCCGGCGATGGGCGACTCGCTGGTAGGGTCGGCGGTCCAGGTCCGGTAGTAGGATTCGATCAGATATACCCGCCGACCCAAGGGGCTTTCAAAGGACTCCCAGTAACGGTTGGTCAGGTCGTCTTTTTCCGTCATTAATTGCATCGTCTTACCTAGGCGCCGGACCAGGTCGATCAGGGCGCTCGCCGGAGCGTCTTCTCCAGCCAGGCTGAGGGCCGTGACGGCGTCGGAGAGCGGGCGAAGGATCTCCCCGGACTGTAAATCCTCGGCCAGGGTGTCATCAGGAAAAGCCAGGAGTCGAGCGAAGACATGGTAAAGGGAAGACCGCAAGGTCCTCAGCCCGAGACTTCCTTCGGCAGGTGGTTTTCCTCGCTCTGGGGCGTTGACGGAACGGTCGGGAAGGTTATCTACTGAGAATGTCATCTTTGGTCCCCCTATCCCCAACTTGCGGCGCCCATTTTAACACGCTTCCGCTCAAAGCCTTGTCGTTTCTGGCACCTGGAGGTCGGCGCAGGTGACCGAAAGCGAGGACGGCAACGCCCGAGCGACGCCCTGGAAGTAGCCGGCTTGTTTCAGGGTTCTCTCCTAATCAGCCGGCATGGATGTCAACTTCCGGCCAGGACGGGGCGTCGCCTGGTTCTGCCTTACCTGCCGGTACCAGCGAGCGTGATGTTCCCGGGCGAACTTGGCTGTCACTGTCCCCCAGAGCATGCCGTTAATGGCTTCCCGGGAGCGGGGGTGCAACAGGGACAGGTAGACATGGCCAATGATGACCGCTCCCATCACGAGGGCGCCGGCGTCGTGAATGGGATAGGCCCAGGCCAGAACCTCGCGCGAGAAGTGGGCTCGAAAGAGGAGGATCCAGCCGGTCACCGCCATAACCGCTGAGCCGGCAATGGTCAGGATGGAATTTACCTTTTCGCCGGCATTGAATTTTCCTTGTTCCGGCAGCTCGACCTTCAGACCGAAGAACTCTCGCGGGAAACGCCCGAGGAACTTCATGTCCTCGTTACCCCAGGTGAAGATCTCCTTGAGCCAGGCGAAAAAGGTTTTCCTCGTTCCCACCAGGAGGATGAGCAGTGTGAAGAAAGTAAAAGGGACGGCCATCACGTGATGGAGATCCTGCGCCAGCTTTACTCCGTGAGGTCCCAGGAGGCCGCCCCAAGACCGGAAAATCAGGGCGGCCCCGGTGACAAAGAGGAGACAGAAGCTGATGGCGTGGTTCCAGTGCGCCATCCGCTCACCCAGGTTAAAACGTTCCACCCGCCCTTCGTTTTGCATAACCATTCCCCCTTAACCTAAACTGCTGTTTAATTCTCCTCATCAGAGCTTTCTTCTTTGGGACCAGGCGATACTGTATTCATCATCAGACTCAGGAGAACGGCCCCCGTGGTCAGTCCCAGGAGGGTCTTGCCCACGGGCTGGACTACTTCCTTCCAGGCGGAGACATATCCCGGGAAGCTGGCATCAGCTGGCAGGGCGTTGCGTGCCAACCCTTTGGGCGGGATATAAAGCATTGCGGTACCTTTAACCTTGAGGACGCCCGGTTGGCTGGAGGCCTTGGCGATGGCGCTCTTGGGATCGTCCAGATCGCCGAAGATCCTGGCTTGACCCAGGCAGGTGTTGACGCAGGCAGGTTCTTGACCGGCGCCGAGGCGTACGGCGCAGAAGGAGCATTTCTGCACGATGCTCCGTTTTTCGTTGTAGGTCCTGGCCCCATAAGGGCAGGCCGTCAGGCAGTATTGGCACCCGACGCACTTATCCTCGTCGATCACGACGATCCCGTCCTGGCGTTTGTAGGTGGCCCCGGTGGGGCAAACCTCCTGGCAGGGGGGATTGTCGCAATGCATACACTGGGTTGTAACGAACCGGCGGCTAACCTGGGGGAACTGGCCATACTCCACGCTCTCAACCTTGGTGAAACGTTGTTCCGGTTCCAGCCCCCACTGTTGCTGGCAGGCCACGGTACACGCCTGGCAGCCGACACATCTTCTTAAGTCTACCAGCATCGCGAATCTGGCCATTTCTTTCACCCCACCTTCCTGACCTTAACCAGAACCTCACATTGGGCCGCAGCCCCGGAGAGACTGGCCGTAATGATGGGCACCAGCTGGCTGTGATTGGCTCCACGCTTGTAGGCCAGGTGTTGATTGGGAACCGTGGAACCGAAGCCGTGTGCCATAAAGACGGCTTCGGGTTGAATCCCCTCTGTCACCCGGGCCTTGATGGTTACCTTACCCACACCCGACTCAACCTCAACCAGGTCACCGTTTTTGATGCCCAGGTCCTTGGCCCGCATAGGATGGATCCAGAGGTCGTTCTCGGGCATAAGGCCATGGAGCCAGCCATTGTTCTGGGTGGAAGTGTGGGTGTGCATGGCTACGTGGCCGTGCAAAAGCCGGAAGTTGCTTTTGTCAGGCTCCACCAACGGCGGCTCCCAGACGGGCACCGGGGAAGCACCGGCTTTCTTCATGGTCTCGGAAGCCAGTTCCACCTTCCCGGAGGGGGTGGGCAGTTTGTCGTAATTGGGGGCCTGGGTTTCCACCTTGATGACACCCTCCTGCATCAGTTGACGATGACTGATCCCCAGGGGGGCCAGCAAGGTATCATTGTACTCTTCCAAACTGTAATTGAAGTATTCTCCGGTTCCTACCGCCCGGGCCAGTTCGCTGATGATGTCATCCTCACCCTTGGTATCGCCCAGGGCTTTTACTACCGGTTGACGCAAGGCGATGGTCGGTCCGGCCACCTCAAAGGGATCAGATCGTTCCAGATAGGCCGACTCGGGCAGGATATAATGGGCATGATAGGCGGTGTCGCTCATTTGAATATCGATGGCCACCACTAGCTCCAGTTTCTTTAGAGCCGCCAAGAAGCGACCGGTATCGGGACAGGAACGAACCGGTAGTAAAAGCCCTG
>JAMCWA010000072.1 GCA_023475165.1 Bacillota bacterium
CAAACCATGGCGTCTTTTGGCTAAAGCCGCCAGGGGAACGTTCGTTATCAAGCTTTATATAGACTATGGCGTCTTTTGGCTAAAGCCGCCAGGGGAACGTTCGTTATCAAGCTTCATATAGACTATGGCGTCTTTTCTTGGGCGGGTCAACCACTCCAAACCCAGTCTCCAAGGAGTCTCCCAGCCAGGGGTCCCTGACTGGGTAACATTGGCCGCCCGGGTAACCTCATATCTCCTTTAGCCCCAGGCTGATCATAATGGCCTCGTTGACCCTCTCCAAAAAATCCGGCTCAAGATGGGCCACCTTTTCTCGCAGACGCCGTTTGTCGATGGTGCGGATCTGCTCGAGAAGGATTACCGAATCCCGATCCAGGCCTGACGTGCTTGCATCCAGCTCCACATGGGTCGGCAGGCGGGCCTTCTCGATCTGGGAGGTAATGGCTGAGACAATGGTGGTCGGGCTATACTTATTACCAATGTCATTCTGCAGGACCAAAACCGGGCGGATCCCCCCCTGTTCCGATCCCACCACCGGGCTCAAGTCGGCATAGAAGATATCCCCCCGCCTGACATTCAAGGGTCTTCACCGCCCGTTCCGGAGGGATAGTCGGCGCCCTCATTGGCTTCCCAGATCAAACCCTCTTCAGCCAGGGCCAGATTCAGGCTGGCCATCTCCTGGTAACCACGCTTCAATCTTTCCCGCAGTTCCCGGCGTTTTCTTTCCTCCAGATAGAGGCGCATGGCCTCACGGATGAACTCACTCCGGTTGCCTTTTTCCAAAGCGACGATGCCATCCACCTCTTGCAGAAGGTTACTGGGCAAGCTGATCATAATTCGCTTGGACTCAGGCATTGGGCACACCTCCCAGCTGAGAAACCCCCACCTTCGTCAGCAGTCTTCTGGGAGACCGCTGAAAAACCCCCGTCTGCGTTGGCGCAATCCGTCGAAGAACTTTTCTTAAGAATGGGACGTAACTGTAGCGGATTGTGGCGCAATCGGCCCATAACAGCTTGCATCAACTGGGGCGTCGGCTATGAGGCCGATTGCGTTACTCCTGCGGCTCTCGCTCAACGTACCACTTATTACGCCTCGCTTCGAAGCCTTGTCGCTCCTAGTATCTGGGCTGATTTGAGGTCTCGCTCTGGCGGTTTCTCGCGTGCGTCAACCACTCAAAACGCAGTTCATCAGCAGTCTCCTGGGGCCAAAGATGCATTGTCGGATCCGGAAAAACGCTCCGGTGTGGCGGCTTGGCCATTAAGCATCAATCATTATATACGATCATTACTTCTATATCAATCAAACTTACATAAGTGTCAAAGTCTCGTCATCCTGGTACCTTTTGGCCGGTTCCGGTTTTCCTTTCTTAATGTATATGCGCGGGACCCGCCGGCCAATCCCACAAAGAATCTCATAGCTTATGGTATCCTGCCAGGCGGCCATCTCATCAGCCTCAATAGTTTCTTGACCTTGCGTTCCCAAAAGGACCACCTCATCCCCCACGGCTGCATCCGGAAGGTGATCTAAACGGACCATGGTCTGATCCATGCAAACCCGCCCGACCACCCGGGCGCGGCAGCCCCGTACCAGGACTTGACCGCGGTTGGAGAGGGCGCGAGAATAGCCGTCGGCATAACCAACCGGCAGACTGGCGATAACCTCCATCCCCGCAGTCTGGTAGGTTCGCCCGTAACTAATGGGGGTCCCTACTGGTACTTTCTTCAAGTGAACGATGGTGCTTTTCCAGGTCAGAGCCGGTTTCAATGGGATCTCCCGTCGGACTTCCCGAGAGGGATAATAACCGTAGAGGGAAATCCCCAGGCGGACCAGATCCAGATAAGAGGGCGGGAAATCCAAAAGGGCGGCGCTATTGGCGGCATGGACTAAAGGCGGCCTGATGCCTCTGGTCCTCAGTTCCTTCAGCACTCCCTCCAAAAGGAAAAGTTGTTTTTGGGTGTAGGACTTGTCCGCTTCGTCGGCGCTGGAAAAGTGGGTAAAGAGCCCTTCAAAAATGAGACCTGGCAGTCTGGACATTTGCATGATGAATTCCGGCACCTCGAGCGGAATCAAGCCTATCCGCCCCATGCCGGTGTCAACCTTGACATGGACCAAGGCCGGTTTACCAAGGGCGATGGACGCCCGCGAGAGGGCCTCAGCCAGGGGGAAGGAGAAGACGGTAGCTCTGAGATCGTGCTGGACGACCAAAGCCGCCTGCTGCGGTAGGGTCGCGCCCAGGATGAGGATCGGGGCGCTGATCCCCGCTCGCCTGAGCTCAATACCCTCCTCCACCACCGCTACCCCCAAAAAGGAGGCCCCTTCCTCCAAGACCGTCCGGGCCACCTCTCTTGCCCCGTGGCCGTAGGCGTTGGCCTTGACCACCGCCATGACCGGACGCCCCGTCAACTGCCGGACGCCCCTCAGGTTAAAAGCGATATTGTCGAGATTTATCTCCGCCCAGGTGGGCCGGAGATCGGAGAATGGTGGCAAGGAACTACCCCCCCTGGTCAATGTGCTGGCGCACAACCGGACTAAACGCAAACCTCATGTCCTAGGAGACCGCTGAAAAACCCCCATCTGCGGTGTGGCGCAATCTGCAAGAAAGAACCTTTTTATTAAAGGGGCGTTTACTATTGCAGATTGTCGCTCCGGCGGCTCCTCGCGCAACGTACCGCCCAGTACGCCTCGCCTCGGAGCCTGGTCGCTCCTAGCATCTGGGCCGATTTGAGGTCCTGGCCTAACGATTGGGCTAAAGCCGCCAGAAGCACGATCGCCGTCAAGCGCAGCACAGACTGCGGCGGCTTTGCTCGGGCGGGTTAACCACTCAAAACGCAGTTCGTCGGCACTCTCCTAGCAAGAATGCCTGGAAGTGACGTGCCCTTTTCCGGGTGCAAGGTGGGCCGTACCCCATTACGGCCGAACGGAGAGGGCAATCTTGATCATCTCCAGGACTGGCAGATTACCCATCAAGCTCAGATCGATTCCCCGAGAGACCCAGTTCAAGAGAACAAAACCTTCGCCTTCCAGGATGGATAACTCCAGACCCTCATAGATGACTCGCCTGGCCCCGGGGATAGGAGTGAATTCCCCCACCAGCTTGCGCTGGGATAGGGAAAGCGAACTCCCTTCCTTATCATAAAAGAGGATGATGGTCAGACCTTCCGCGCTGCCCGTCCGCCCTACTTCTGTCTGCCGGAATCCTGCCGGGAGATAGCTGGGAAACAAGAGGGAAAAGGAGGCCAGTTTCCGTGCCTCTTCCAGGGTAATCAGCTCTGTCCCCAGCTCCCCCTCGATTACCCGTACCCCTGGCGGGGGCCGGAAGGTGAAGAGATCTGAGGAAAGCCCCTGATTCACCCGCAGCTGGCTGTAGTTCACTGTGAAGACCAGAGCACCCTGGGATTGGTAACCTTCCAGGTGCAGGGGCAAGCCCGAGTCACGGCTGATCCAGATTTTACGGAAGGAGCCGCTGAGCGGTGCGGCCTTCCCTCCCTCATTGCTGTCACCCAATCCGGGTAATTTGAAGAGGTAGGCCGGCTTTCCTTCCAACACCGTCTCACCCTGATACTCGCTCTTGGAACCGGTGAGCACCTCCTCCTGGAGGCTATCCATTAAGTACTCCTGTCCAGGGAGAAGGCCCCTGGCCTTCTGGTTCTCCAGGACCGTCGCCACCTTTTCCCGTTCATTATAGAACCAGAAGGTTTTCCCGTCAAAAAGCGAAAGCTGGCCCCGGGCCTCGGCGGGAGACAAGACCTCCACCCGGTAGGAGTTAGGCTTAAGATACCATTGTTTGGTTGTCTGAGAGGCGGACAGGCCGCCGTGGTTAAGACGCATCTCCACCATAACCTGATAGTCGCGTACCTTTTTGCCCTTTTCTTCTATTTCGCGACGAACATCACGTCCGGCACTTCGTCCACAACCGGCCAGCGTCAGCAACATGAGACCAAGCAGGAAGAGGAACAGCCCAAAAGGATTGGGGAAGAGTTTGACCGCGGTAGGCTGGGTCTGGTGTCTGGACAATGATAGCCGTAAAGTAGTCATGGAGAGTTACGCCTCATTTAACAAGAAAATCTTTCCCGGCCAATTACGCCAACGTCGATGGGTGTTCTTCAGCGGTCTCCTAGACAAAGATATACTCGATCCGGGGTCCTACCCCCTGCTCCAGAGCCAGGATGGCCTCGGGAAGGGCCGCCCGGACATCACCAGCCAGCAGTCCCGGCTGGCCGAACCTGGCCGCGGCCAGATCGCCGGCCAGGCCATGCAAGAAAACCCCAAGCCGGGCTGCAGCCGCGGCGGCCAGCCCCTGCACCAGAAGACCGCCGATGACCCCGGCCAGGACATCGCCCGTTCCCGCGGTGGCCAGACCGGGATTACCCGTCAGGTTGATATAAATCTCGCCCGTGGGGAGGGCGACCAGCGTTCGCGCCCCTTTCAGTACCACCACGGCTCCGCTCTGAATGGCCGCCTCTTTGGCCCAACGCAAGCGGTTTTCCTGGATGACATCCCGGGCTATCCCCAGGAGCCGAGCCAGTTCACCGGGATGGGGAGTTAGCACAACTGGGCCCGGCCATTCTCGCAGGCGGGCTAATCCCCCGACGCCGGCCAGGAGGTTTAAGGCATCGGCGTCCAAAACCAGGGGGGAAAGATTATCCCCTCCCTGGCCCTGGGCGGATAGGATCGTGTTCACGCTCTCGGCCGTTCCAGGCCGTGTAGAGATTCCCGGTCCTAAAACCAGGCCGTCCCTTTTGCTTAGGGCCTCCAGAACCTTTCCCCCGGCTTCCCGGGATAAAGACCCGTCTCCGGCATCAGGCAAATCCAGCGTCATCACTTCAGTCAGTTTGCTCGCCATCATTTCCTGGAGGGAAGCCGGTAGGCCCAGGGTTACCAGACCGGCCCCTACCCGCAGGGCCGCCTCACTGGCCAGGGCTGCCGCCCCCGTCAAACCCCTGGAACCGGCCACCACCAGCAGGTGTCCAAAGGTGCCTTTGTGGGAATCAAAGGGTCTGGCTGGTCGCAAAGGACGGACCGCGTCAACAGTGATAGCTTCATACCAGTCGTCCTGTCCCTGACTTCCCTCGACCAACGGGTCGCGTTTATTAAGAGCAGTAGTGATCCCGTGGGCAAAATTATGCTCCTCCGGTGGAGGTGATGACGGCTTTTCAACAGGCAGGCTTTCGCTGCTGGAGGCAGCGCTGACCATGGCCTTCCCCGGCAGCCCTCCAGGTGGCAGAGAGATGTTTCCCACGTACAGGCTTCCGACGTATCCGGCCCCTGGGTAAACCAGTAGCCCGGGCTTAGCTAAGCCGAAGGTTACGGTGGCCTCAGCCCGAACACAGGGACCGGCTACCTGACCGGTATCAGCATCCAGTCCGGAAGGGACATCGACGGCAAAGATCCGCGGTCCTTGAGAAAACCTTCTCCCATCATCAGCAGTCTTTAAGACCTCGCCCCGTCCGACGGCATTCCCCGGCTTGGGCCAAACCGCCCCAGAAAGTTCATTGATCACCGGGATGACCCAGCCGGCCGGCGGTCTGGCCACGCCCCGGAATCCTGTTCCAAAGATGGCATCAATGATTACGTCGACACCCTCCAGCCTGTCCTTTAGGGTTGTCACCAGGTGATCCCCCTGCAGCTGATCGCCGGCAGCCGGTGCGGGCTCAGAAGTGGTGATCTCCTCCATAGACTGTCCCCACCGCCGCCAGATCTCCAGGTTCGCCCGGGCGTCCCCCTGAACGTCGTCGACCCTGGCCAGGAGGAAAACCTGCACCCTCGCCCCAGCCAAGAGCAGGTAGCGGGCGATGGCCAAACCGTCACCGCCGTTGTTCCCCTTACCGCAGAAGACGGCCACCCGCTTTCTTCCCAGGTCACCCACCCGGTCCAGAAGCACTCGCACAAAAACGCGCGCGGCGTTTTCCATAAGGACAATTCCGGGAAGACCATATTCCTGGGCGCGCCGATCCAACGCCCGCATTTGTGCCGCGGTAACCAACCTGCTGGGTGTTGCTTGCACTGAATCACCTGCTTCATAGGGTTGCAAATTATTCTCTTAAAATCCCGCGGGGAGATTAGCTTCCCTCGTCTCGCCCAATACGATGGTTTTGCCGCATCCCTTCCCGGCCAGCCATATCAATATCAGACCCCGCTTCGCTCCCGCCGGCCATGCCACACTTCCTGCGGTCACCTTAGTCCAACCCCCCATCACCCTGGGCCCGCCTGCCAGCCCCATGGCCCTGGTCTACATATCTTTCGGGAGGGACATTGCCTCGCCTGGGGCCTCTAAGGTAAGAAGGCCACGGCCAATGCCACCGCCAGTTCCTTCTCATGGGAAAGACTGATTTCGATACCGGTAATCCCTTCCTCCTCCATTAGACGAAGGAGCACCCCCGAAAGTTCCACGTGGGGCCGTCCCCGGGAATCCTTTCCTATTTCAATATCCGTCAAGGGGGCCTTCCCCAGGCCCACCCCCAGAGCCTTCAGGACGGCCTCCTTGGCCGCCCAACGGACCGCCAGACAGGGCCAAGGATTGGAACGTTCCCGGCAAAGGCTCAACTCCGCTGGGCGGAAGACCCGTCGCAGAAATCTTTCCCCGTGCCGGTCCACCGCCCCCTTAATGCGCTTAACTTCCACTATATCTATGCCTGACCTCAGCAAAGGACCATCCCCAGTTCCGTCGAGGCTTTTTGAGATTCATGTCCAGGGACATTATACCAGAACCAACCGTCCCGTCCAAGGAAAGGACTGAGATAGTGAAGTGGTGACTAACCTAAACATTTCTTATCTTGAAACAGGATTTTGTGGGGTCACGTCGAATAATCATCAATAGGTGACCTTTTGGAATCGTATTTTGCAGGGTGAAACTTCGTCATACTGACCGAAGAAGCCGGTGCGCTTTGGGAAGGGAGGGTAGGACGAAGGGGGGCTTGCCAGGTATTTTAGACGAGGTGCTAAACCTGTGGCCAAGGATCTTTGCAGAAGGGAAGGTTGTGGAGTAAAGAATGGCTAAGTTGTTAGAATTTCAAGGAAAGGGATGGCTAAGAAAGGCCGGGCTGCCGGTCCCGGCAGGGCGTGCTGCCGCTACGCCGGAGGAGGCCAAACAAATTGCCGCTGAGATAGGCAAGCCCGTCGCCGTCAAAGCCCAGGTCCTGGCCGGAGGCCGGGGTAAGTCAGGAGCAGTAAGGTTGGTCGATACCCCTGAGGAGGCCCAGGCAGCGGCGGCATCGATTCTCGGCACCGAGATTAAGGGGTATCCCGTCCGGCACGTCCTGGTGGAGGAGAAACTGGATATCGCGCAGGAGTTCTATGCCTCCATTACGGTTAACTCCGGTCGCCAGGCCAGAAGCCCAATGCTCATGTTCAGCCCTGAGGGTGGCATGGACATCGAAAGTGTTCCCGAGGAGAAGATTTTCCGGATCAGTTACTCTTCTCTCCATGGTCTGGAGGTCTACGATGCCATTGACATGCTCTCCAAGGCCGGCCTCCCCAACGACCAGCTCTTGAAGTTTGCCACCTTTCTGGTGAATCTGGCCGCCGCCAACAAGAAATATGATTGCTTCACCCTGGAGATAAACCCTCTGGTTTTGACCAAAGGCGGCGAGCTAGTGGCAACCGACTGCAAAATGGATGTCGACAACAGCAGCGTCTACCGGCACCCCGAAATGGGCATTGAGGTGGCGCGGGATTTCGGTCATGAGCCAACACAACTGGATCTCATTGGGTGGGGCATCGAGAAGGCTGATCTGCGTGGATCCGGCTTCGTCATGAGCATGGGATTTGATGAAAAAAGCTCCGGTTATATCGGTTACCATCCCATCGGTGGGGGCTCCGCCATGATGGGCATGGACGCCCTGAATGCCGTTGGCCTCAAACCGGCCAACTATGCCGACACCAGTGGTAACCCGGTGGCTTCCAAGGTGTACCGTGTGGCGAGGGTCGTGCTATCCCAGCCCAATATCGAGGGGTACCTGCTGGGCGGCTTCATGATGGCCAACCAGGAACAATGGCACCATGCTCACGCCGTGGTGAAAGCGCTTCGAGAGGTCCTTCCCAAGAAACCCGGGCTTCCCTGCGTCCTCCTCTTATGCGGGAATAAAGAAGAAGAATCGCTGGCCATTCTCCGCGAAGGTTTGGGTAACCTTGCGGGCGCCACCCGGGTGGAGATCTACGGAAGGGAGCACGTCACTGACACCCACTTCATCGGCCAACGCATGCTGGCCTTGGTCCAAGAATATCAAGAGGAGAAACGAAGGCAGGGGAAAAACGGTGATTGAATTCTGGGAAAGAACCATGAAGGTCTCAATAGATACCAAGGAATGCCAGGAATGCGAAACCAAGGCCTGCATTGCCGCCTGCAAGCAGTTCGGCCGCGGGATTTTGCAGTTGAAGGATGGTGCGCCTTCGGTGGAGCATCTTCCCAAAGAGGAGGTTAAGCGGCTCGGCACCGAGTGCCTGGCCTGCGAGTACGAATGCTGGTTCAGGGGAAAAAGCGTTATCAAGATTGACGTCCCCATCGAAGGGTTGGATGAATACCTGAGAAAGCGTGGTTTGTCGGCATAGCAATATACTCAGGAAAGGGATAAAGAGGGATAAGCATGGGCATTTTGGTTGATAAAAGCACAACAGTCGTCGTGCAGGGGATCACCGGCAGGGAAGGGTCTCTCCGGGCAGCCTATATGAAGGCCTATGGCACGAAGGTCGTGGCCGGCACCAGCCCAGGCAAGGGTGGAGAGGTGGAAGCCGGGATCCCGGTTTACAACACTGTCAAACAGGCGGTGGAGGCACAAGGCCCCATCGATTTCAGCGTCATCTTCGTCCCCGGCCGCGCCTTAAAGACGGCGGTAAAAGAGGCCGCCGACGCCGGTGTCAAGAATATCGTCCCTTGTGTGGAGTCGGTACCCATCCACGACATCATGGACATGGTCGAATACTGCAAAATCAAAGGTACCAGACTAATCGGCCCTGGATCCATCGGCATTCTCACTCCCAAACAGGCCGTTGTAGGGTGGCTTGGCGGGAATGTGACCTGGGCCAACACCTTCTTTACACCCGGGCCCATCGGTGTTTTCTCGCGCAGCGGCGGCCAGTCCGGGACCATTCCCTGGATCCTGAAGGAGGCCGGTTACGGGGTGAGTACCGTCGTGCATACGGGCACGGAACCGGTCTTGGGGACCTCCTTCGCCGATTTGCTCCCGCTTTTCGAGGCTGACCCGGCGACCAAGGGCGTCGCGGTATTCTCCGAAATCGGGGGCTCGCAGGAAGAAGAGTGTGCGGAAGTCATCGCCTCTGGCGGCTTTACCAAGCCCTTCGTCATCTACGTGGCGGGAGCCTGGGCCCCCGAGGGCCAGCGCTTCTCCCACGCTTCTAGCATTGTGGAACGGGGCCGCGGCTCGGCCAAAAGCAAGATGGAAGCCATCAGGAAGGCTGGGGGCTACGTGGCCACCAATCCCAACGAGATACCACGCATCCTGAGAGAAGTGCTCAAAGACTAGGAGAGTGCTGACGAAGTGCGTTTTGAGTGGGAAATCCGCCTGGGAAATCGTAAGGGCGAGACCTCAAATCAGCCCAGACCGGGCCTAGGTCTGAGACGGCCGTCTGATTGGGTGACAATGTAATTAGAACCAGGAGGTATGAACAGTGGCGATAATGAGATCGATCCTGTACGTTCCCGGCAACAATGAAAAGATGCTCGCGAAAGCCCCCTCGTTCCCCGCCGACATCATCACGTTGGACCTGGAAGACTCCGTCCCGCCGGCTGAAAAGGCCAGGGCCCGGGAGTTGGTCCGACAAAACCTCAAGACCGCCGGTGCAAACGGTTCCCAGGTCTACGTTCGCATCAACAACTGGGAAACCGAGATGACCAACGATGACCTGGAAGCCGTGGTCTACGAGGGTCTCCAGGGTGTCACCCTCGCCAAATGCGGTCATCCTGACAACGTCAAGCGTCTGGACTGGAAACTGGAGGAGTTGGAGCGGCGTCGTGGTCTCCCGGTGGGCAGCATTAAGGTCTCCTTACTTCTGGAGACCGCGAAGGGTGTCATCTTTGCCTACGATTCCTGCGTAGCTAGCCCCCGGGTAGTCAGTGCCATTTTTGGGGCCGTGGACTTTACCAAAGACATGCGGGTGAAGTTAACCAACGAGGGCGATGAGCAAAAATACGCTCGTCGTCACGTGGCTGTGGCGGCCCGGGCCGCCGGCGTCATCGCCATCGACGCCCCGTTTGTCGATTTTCAGAATACAGAGGCCTTTGAGAGGAATACCCGGGAAGGCCGGCAAATGGGTTACGAAGGCCGTATGATCATTCATCCCTCTCAGGTCGAACCCTGCAACCGGATCTACTCCCCCGATCCGGCGGACGTGGAGTGGGCACGCGGCGTGGTGAAAGCCTTTGAGGAAGACGCCATCGCCAAGGGTACCGCCGCCATCTCTTACAAAGGCAAAATGGTGGACACCCCCGTCTACCTGACCGCCAAAGATATCCTCAAGGCGCAGGAGGAGATCGAGGCCAAAGAGGCGGCCGGTAAAAAGGCCTGAAGAAGACGGCCTAAGTTGGGGGCCCTGGCCTTCCCCGAGGAGGCCCCCCTTCTTTCCAATAAAGAAATCTGGCTGGCCGCTTCTGATGGGGCGACCAGCCCGGCCATGGACCCCGTATTTAAGAAAGCGGGAAGGTTGCACCCCTCCCGCTTTTGCTTCCGTTATGACCTGGGAGCAACGATCTTATTGATCAGACTCCCTATTTGTTCCACCTTGATCTCAATGGTATCACCGACCTGCATGGGCCCCACTCCTTCGGGAGTGCCAGTCATGATCAGATCCCCCGGCAGCAGAGTCATCACCTTCGATATAAAACTCACCAGGTAGGGCACTGGAAAAATCAAGTCGGAAGTCCGTCCGTTCTGCCTTAGCTCACCATTCAGGAAAGACTGGACCCGCAGATCGGTCACGTCGATCCCCCTGGCGATGTGAGGACCAAATGGCAAGAAGGTGTCAAAACCCTTGGCTCGGGTCCACTGGCCATCCTTGCGCTGAAGGTCCCGGGCGGTAACATCGTTGCCTACGGTGTAGCCAAAGATATACTGCTCAGCATCTCCCTCCGCGACGTTGTGGGCCTCCCGCCCGATGACCACCACCAGTTCTGCTTCGTAATCAAGCTGCCGGACCATGGGCCAGTAAACTATCTCATCACCGGGGGCAATAACGCTGGTGGACGGCTTGATAAAGATCACCGGTTCCTCGGGCACAGCCATTGTCAGTTCGGCGGCATGGCGCCGATAATTTAAGCCTACACAAACCGCCTTGCTGGGCTGGCAGGGGGCCAAAAGACGGACGTCCTTTAACTCGTATTGCCGCCCTGTTTCCCGGTAGTCGCCGAAAATATCGCCTTCCAGGGCCTGGATCCCCTCTCCTCCCAGCTTACCATAGAGAACTTCCTTCCCGGCGGCAAAGCGAACGAATCTCTCAACTCTTTTCATTATGGTTGCCTCCTGACTTTAGTCCTGCTCTAAAAGGAAACTCCTCCCTCGGCCACGATCTTGTTGCTCAATACTCCCAACCCTGTGATTTCAATGGTACAGATGTCCCCGGCTTGCATGAAGGTTGGGGGTTTCCGGTCTTTGGCCAAACCACCCGGCGTGCCTGTAGCGACGATGTCACCGGGTTCGAGCGTAAAGATCCGGGACAGGAAAGATACCAGCGTGGGAACATCATAAACCAGTTCCCGGGTGTTTGAATCCTGAAGCAGGTGCCCGTTAACCCAGAGTTTGACATCCAGCTGGCCCGGGTCAGGGATTGCATCGCTAGAAACAAGACAGGGACCACAGGGGGCAAAATTGTCAAAGGTCTTGCCCCTGATAACCTGTTTGTCCAGGGCCGTCAAATCGCTGGCGCTAACATCGTTGAAGATCATATAACCGGCCACATATTCCAAGGCCTTTTCCAGAGGCACGTTGCGTCCCCTCTTGCCGATAACAAAAGCCAACTCCGCTTCATAACCCAGCTGCCTGGTCATCTTTGGATAGATGATCGGATCATCCGGACCACAAAGGGCGTTATTGTATTTGGCAAAAATCCGCGGCTCGGGAGGAACGGGGACACCTGTCTCCTTGATGAAATCATGATAGTTGTGGCTCAAACAGACGATGCGCAGGGGATTCTGGACCGGGGCCCCCAGCTTCACTTCCCCACGCCGAAAGACCAGACGCTTACCGGAGGAACCCAACTTCTCCGGAGCGAAATCTCGTACCTCGTCAAGGGCAACTTGCGCTGCTTCCCAGGAATCAGAACCACCCCCTAAGAACTCCCTGGTATCGGGAGGGACAATGGCCTGGGCCAGTTCTTTGAAACGAGGTCTTCCCTTACGCGCCAGATGAGTCTCATAGGCATAGTTCAGATCGACTATTCGTTCCTCGCCGGTCATGGCTCCCAACCGGTAATCGCGTTCGCCAAACTTGTACATGACCAACTTCATTGCGTCAGCGCCCCCTTACAGCTAAGGTTGATTTAACGCCGCAATTATCGCCCCGGTCATTTCTGCCGTCGTGGCCCGGCCACCCAGATCCGCGGTCAGAACCTTTCCTTCTTTCAACACCCTTTCCACGGCCCTTTCGATAGCCATGGCGGCGGCAGTCTCGCCCAGGTGCGCCAGCATCATAGAGGCGGTAAGAATCTCTCCGATAGGGTTGGAGATGCCCCGACCGGCTTTGTTGGGAGCCGTACCGTGGACGGGCTCGAAGAGGGCCACAGCATGGCCAAAATTACCACCAAAACCCAGGCCCAAGCTGCCAACCAGCCCGGCGGTCAAATCGGCCAGGATATCTCCGTAAACATTGGTGGTCAGGATCAAATCGTAATCCAGTGGCGCCCTGACCAGTTGAAAGCACATGTTATCGATCATCCGATCGTTGAATTCCAGGTCGGGGAATTCCGCCGCCACCTTACGCGCACTTTCCAGAAAAAGACCATCGGTAAGCTTGAGGATATTGGCCTTATGGGCTACGGTTACCTTGCGACGGCCCAGGCGGCGGGCGTATTCCATGGTAAAACGGGCGACCTGTTCCGAGGCAGCCCTGGTAGCGAACTTTATGGCCACAGCCGCATCGGGACCTACCTTCTGTTCGACGCCGGCGTAGGTATCCTCGACGGCTTCCCTGACGACGATCAGATCCACACCCCGGTAGGGGGAGGGTACCCCGTCAAAATGACGCACACGCCTCACCTGAGCGAATAGTCCCAACTTGCTGCGCAAGGTCACGTTGGGACTTGCCCATCCCCGGGCCACCAAATTGGTCAACGGTCCTTTGAGGGCCACTTTGTTGCGTATAATGGAAGCAATGGTTTCTTCCGGTACCGCTTCTCCCAGCTTTTCCGCCGCCATTTCACCAGCGGGCATCTCTTCCCACTGGACAGCTACCCCCGTAGCTTCGACAACTTTCTGCGCCGCTGGAACTACTTCCCGACCTATACCATCACCGGTAATCAGTGTTACCCGGTGGGCCATCACTTCACCTCCTCAGGGTAGGGGAACCATTAAGACTTGACCGAACAGATAATAGGTTACCAGGGAGTAACCAAGGGCCACGCTGGACAAGACCAGCCAATTCCGTACACCACCCAAAAGCATCAGGGCCAGCAGAAAGCCAGCAGTGGTCCAGAAATAGCCGGCTCCCTTAAAAAGCAGCAGGTAAATGAGGCTAATGACCAGAGTACCCCCAACATAAATGTAAGGTAGCCTGCCTGCTCCTTCCTTCCCCTGCTTTTCGCCTGCCAGCCCATTTTGCCGCCAGGATATGGCCATTTGAGCTACAGCAAAGACAACAAGCAAGAGAGAAATCAGGCGTGGATAGAAGGCCGGCCCGGGATCCGCAGGGTTCATTTCCTGTTGGAAAGTCGCCAGGCTGTAGAAGAATACCGCAAGGCTGGCCATACCCGCGCTGATGCCGATTTCCCCATACCGCATTCCTATCTACACCCGCCTTTCGGGCCGGCAGCCTTTGAGCTGCCGGCCCCGCGTGTCGCTATTTCTTCTCTATTCTTTGCAGCAGCTTCCCTATCAGCTCATAATCCTGCCGAGCCATGGTGGCAAACGCTTCCGGTCCCATAAACCCATCGGGCTGATAATTTTTGGCCATGTACTCCTTGAAACCTGGTTCGACCACCGCCTTCTTAATGGCATCCACCAATTTGGCTTTGACCTCAGGAGGTAAACCCTTCTTGGCCAG
This sequence comes from Bacillota bacterium, assembly GCA_023475165.1. Lineage (GTDB taxonomy): Bacteria > Bacillota > Sulfobacillia > JAMCWA01 > JAMCWA01 > JAMCWA01. The sequence continues at coordinate 14,202 of JAMCWA010000072.1, forward strand.
GAATCCGCGGTATTGGGTCATGACGATATCGTAACCCAACTCTTTGAGGGTAGGCACATCTTTCATGTGCCCCAACCGCTGGTCGCCGCTAACGGCCAAAACTCTTATTTTCCCAGCTTCGACATATTGGTTCACCGTGGCCGGAGCCGTGCTGATTACCTGGACGTTGTTGCCCAGCAGGTTCGTTACCGATTCCGATCCGCCGCCAAAGGGGACCCACTTCACTTCTATACCGGCTTTCTCAGCCAGTTGTAGTATCAGCAGATGCAACGCCGAGCCCGTTCCCTGGCCGCCGATTTTTAGCTGACCCGGGTTCTTTTTGGCATACTCAATCATATCCTTTAAGGATTTGAAAGGGCTCTCCGCCCTAACGGCGATGGCATAGGGCTCCTTTTGCACATTGGCGATGAACTCAAAGCTGTCAAAGGAGAAGTCTTTCTTCAGTTGTGCCTGCAAAGCGGCGATTTGCGAGGCAGTTACCGAGCCTATGGTATAGCCGTCAGATGGTTCTGACAGAAGGGCGGCAAACATCACACCCCCACTGCCACCGGGCTTGTTGACGACCACCATTGATTGGCCCAGGAATTTCTCGGCATAGCGCGCTACCTCGCGAGCCATCACGTCGGCCGGAGAGCCCGCGGTGGAAGAATTGAGTATGGTTATGGGTTTGCTCGGAAAGTTGGTCACGGCTTTGGGAGCTTCCTTAGATCCCTGCGAGGACTTGGGGCCAGACGAACATCCTGCCAATAAGCTCAGTACGAGAAACAAGGAAACCATAATCCAAATGAGACGCCTGTTCCTCATTTTTCTTTGCCCTCCCCTTTTTTGATCTGGCTAGCCGGCCGAAATTGCCCAGGTTCAGCCTCATTTCATTTCATTTCCCTCACCACCCCTAAGCCTTTTGGGTTACTTCCGTTTTTTCAACCCCCGATATAATTGGTAGACAACGGACGACGTAGCCAAAAGCAAGATAGCTAGAGCTATAGGCTTGGCCACAAAGATGGAGAGGCTTCCATCGGACAAAATCAAAGCCCGGCGGAAAGAGGTTTCGATCATTTCCCCTAACACCACCGCCAACACGATAGGGGCCACAGGGAAATCGTATTTGCGCAGCAAGTATCCCAGCAGTCCGAAGAATAACGCCAACCAGACAGAAAACAGCGTATTGGATTCAGCGTAGGCAGCAAAGAGGGTGATCGCCAACACAATGGGGGTTAGCACATTCTTGGGAATTGCCACTACTTTCGCCCAGAGTTGCGTGCCGAACAAACCCATGGCCAGCATGGCAATATTGCCGACGAGCAAACTGGCAAACAGTCCATAGACTAGATCGGGTTCCTTAACAAACAGTAATGGCCCGGGCTGCAAACCCTGGATGGTGAAGGCCCCGATTAGGATGGCGGCAGCGGCGGATCCTGGTATACCCAGGGCCAAAAGAGGAACCAGAGCGCCGCTTACGACGGCGTTGTTGGCCGCCTCGGGAGCGGCTACCCCCTCCAAGACACCGGTTCCGAATAGTTCCGGATGTTTAGAGGCCCGTTTCTCTTCACTGTAAGCAATGAAAGAGGCCACAGCTTTGCCGGCACCTGGAATTATTCCTATAATAAAGCCAATAATTGTCCCTCTTAACATCGCCAGATTGGTACCCAGGTATTCCCTTAGGCTGGGTAAAGCGCCCGATATCTTTTGATAGACAATGTCTCCTTGCCCGATTTCTTCCATGTTCATTAGAACCTCAGAGATGGCAAAGAGACCAACCAGGACCGGGATCAGGGGAATACCTTCAAACAAGTCCATGGTAAAAGTGAACCGGCTCGTTCCACTGATTGGATCAATACCAATGGTTGTAATCAAGAGCCCAAATAGCACGGAGATAAAGCCCTTAATCCATGATTTTCCTCCCAGGCTGGCCACCATGGTCAGGCCAAAAATACCGAGAGCAAAGTATTCCGGTGGTCCAAAACTCAGAGCTATTCTGGCCAAGGGGACAGAAATCAAGATCAAGGCGACCGTGCTTAAGATACCGGCGTAAGCAGAAGCTACAATTGATACTCCCAGGGCTTTGGCGGGAAACCCCTTCTTGGTAAGGGGGTAGCCATCGAAAGTCGTCGGTGTCGATCCAGCCTCACCGGGGACATTGATGGTGACGGCCGTAATTGATCCCCCATATTCGGCGGCCCCATAAAGGGCCGTCAGCAAGACCAGGCTGGTCAAAGACGGCATATTGAAGGTGAAGGGCAGGAGCAGGGCAATGGCCATGCCGGCGCTCAACCCCGGCAAAGCCCCTACCAGGTAACCCAGAACGGAGCCGGCTAAAATGGCTATCACGTTTTGCCATTGAGCCACCAGAGCGAATCCGGTGACCAAATTCTCGAGCACCTGCTCAGACCCCCTCTGCTTTACGTTCATTGACCGCCAGCATGTTCCTCAACATATTCAAGCTGGCTCGGTCAAGGACGTTTTCATAGATTAGTACTTTCTGTTGTGGTTTAAGTAGAGGTTGAACGCTCTTGTAGGCGGCGCGGGAAACGATCAAATACTCCGCTCTCTTGATTTGCGCCTCACATTCCGGCTCTTCCAGACCAAAATAGGTCAATCCCTCGAAACTGATGCCGGCGTCGATCAAGGACTGCGCCACTTCCAGGGCACCCTGTCGGCGAACCATTACCACTGTCACGCTGGCTGTAGCCGGCCATTTTGAAACCGAAAGCATCAAATCAACATATGGCCCGGCCGTAACCCCGACAATATCGACCGCTTGACCCTTCAGCAGTTGTTTGACCTCGTGCAAGTGGGTGAAGGTGGTAACCACTAAAGAGGCCCCTGCAATAACCGATTGAACCGCCTGGTTTCCTTCCCTTAATTCATCCAGAAGGTAGGGGATGACCTTTATGTCCACCTCCTTCTCAATATCATTCTTGTAGGATTCCAGTACAGGTTGATTACACTCGACAAAGATAAGGTAACGCCCATTGGGAGGAAGGGGGACGTCATCATTGGAATTCCGGACAAGATAAAGGGCAGATACAAGATCGTCAGGCGCGTAACCCATTTCCCTGGCCTGCTGCACGGCGTGGCGGGCCAATTCCAGGAGGGCTTCGCTAGGTTGAACGATTTGACTGGAGCGGGTCTTAACAAAGATACCCGCTCCTTGCCTGATCTCTATCAAGCCATCTTTTGCCAGTACTCTCAGGGCATTATCTATGGTGCGCCGGTTAACATGCAAGAACTGCGCCAGCTGCCGGCTGCTCGGGAGCCGGGTCCCGGGCGGAAATTGCCCCGACAGGATTAGGTAACGAATTTGCTGCTCGATTTGCAGAAAAAGGGGGATCTCGCTATCCCTATTAACAACTAGTCTCATGCTCGCCTCCCTGGACAACAGAACTGGCTCACTGGTATATTGGCTTACCCTTATGCACCAGTATACCAGCAAGATCTTTTTTCTGTCAATAGCCACAAAATAATAAAATCTCTTTCCGCCTACCCAACCTCCTGAGGCCTGGTACGGCCTGAGAAACCAAGCAGCCGAAAAAGACGACAAAGAAAAAGCCCGCCGCCCTTTGGACGGAAGGCTGTCAGCTGTTCCGGTCACCTTTAACAGGGGTTCAGTCCTCAGATGGTCTCCCCGTCAGTCGCCAGGCCAAAACCGTAGGCGCGGAGCCACCGGTGTTCGGAGCTGTTGCTGTCCAGTAGGGGGTTGGTGTGATTGAGGTGTGTGAAAAAGACCCTGGCGCAAGCCGTCTCGTTCCGAGCTCGACCGGCGAGGATCCGTTCCACGGTATCCTGCACCCGCGGGTGGGGAACCTCGGCCATGTCGCGACCGCGCGCCGCCAGTTCGCCGTCTGAGAAAAAGGTGCCATCCAGGAGGGCGACGTCCACGTTCGCCAAGACGGACAAAAGATCTCGATCCCAAGCTGCCCACGAATCGACGTCAGGAATATACAACACCCTCCGGTTGCCGGTCTCAATGATGTAGCCAACGGTGTCAGCGAATTCGTTGCGATGAGGGACCGGCAGGGCAGTGACTGTCAGGTCGGCGGCCAGACTGAAAGGAGTATCCCGCCCCAAGACGCAAAGAGAAATGTTGCCCAGGGCCACAAGCTGCGACCAGGGGGCGTTGCCGGCCAGGAAAGCGGCCATCGTCGCCGTACAGTAGACAGGCACGTCCCGCGTTGACATGGCCTCCCTCCCGAGGTACATCAGTCCCGGATAGTGTCCGATATGAGCGTGCGTGAGGAAGATTCCCGCCAACCGCGCCTTGGGGTGCCAGTCGGCAATGAGGGTCATCTGTTCCGGCAGGTCCGGTGTGGCATCAAAGAGGTAGTAGTCACCAGTTTCCCAGCTGAGGAGGGCCAGTGATGCGACCAACCTCCGGAAACTCGACTCACGCCGGGCCCTGATACAGGCAGGGCACCGGCAACCGGCATGAGGGATCCCGCCATCCTGGGCCGTACCCAACACCACCACAGACCAGCCTTGTTGCGTCTCCGTTGTCATTTTCCCGCCTCCAGAGTTATCTGTACGTTTCTAACACGCGTCGACCGTCCCGCCAGGCCAGGGGACTAATTCGCCAGAGAAGGTGTAGTTTCCTCCTCTTCCGGCTGGCGCGGATAGCCCTTCGCCCCCGCTTCCGGGAGTTTGACGCCCAAGATGCCGATTGCCAGACAGCCTTCGGACAGTACACTCATGCAGAAAGAATGAGGTTGACTGGCTCGAAGGATTTGATCATACTGAAAAGCAGAGACGATGGCCCGACCGGGCGGAAATAGAATTGCCCGACAGGTGCTCTGCCGGAGGAGGGATCAATAGTGTCTAGTTTTCATATTCGCCCACTCGGTCCGGGCGACGAAGCGTGGGTAAAGCAATTGGTGAAGGACCGTTGGGGGGCCGAGGAGGTGGTCGCCCATGGGGTGATCTATTATCCTCACGAACTGCCGGGCTTTGTCGCTATCCAGGATGGGGACAAGGTGGGTCTGGTCACTTACCATATTGAGAAAGACAGTTGCGAGATCGTGACCCTGGACAGCCTTCGACCATCTAGCGGAGTGGGAACGGGACTAATTGAAGCCGTAGAAGAAGCGGCCCGTCGGTCTGGATGCCGGCGGCTATGGCTCATCACCACCAACGACAACCTCAACGCCCTGCACTTTTACCAAAAGAGGGGATTTCGTCTGGTGGCCATTCACCGAAATGCTCTGGAGGTCGCGCGAAGCCTGAAACCGGAGATCCCCCTGATCGGTCTTGACGGCATCCCGTTGCAGGATGAGATCGAACTGGAAATGCCCCTGTCCGAACCCAAGACCTGCTGGACCTTCCGAAGCCCCGTCCAGACAGACTGGCCGCAGATTGCCACTCTTCTCAGCGAGTCCGGCTTACCCCAAGCCGGGGCGCAAGAGCATCTCGCTGGTTTTTTGTTGGCTTTCCGGCAAGGAAGGCTGGTCGGCACCGCTGGACTTGAACGATACGACAATGCTGCCCTCTTGCGTTCGGTAGCTGTGGCGGAAGGGGAGCGGGGCAAAGGGCTGGGTCAGGAACTGGTCCGTCGATTGCTCGACCAGGCCCGGGTCGAGGGAAAAGAGATGGTTGTCCTCCTCACCACCACCGCTGCCTCTTTCTTCCCACGCTTTGGCTTTCGGACCGTCACCCGAGAAGATATACCTCCTTCAGTCCGGGCGTCCCAGGAGTTCCAGGGCGCCTGCCCGGCCTCGGCCGCCGTGATGATGCTGAACTTGCGGCAGCCTCCCTCCCGCGGACCAAGTCCAGCCGGGTAGTTGTCGTAACCGGGGGAGCCAGAGGCATCGGGCGGGCCATCGTGGAACGGTTCCTGACAGAAGGAAATGAGATGGTCATAGGTGACATCCTACCAGAACCGGAGGAACTTGTTAGGGCGAGACATCAAATCAGCCCTGATGCTAGGAGCGACAAGGCTCCGAGGCGAGGCGTACTAGGTGGTACGTTGAGCGAGGAGCCGCCGGAGCGACAATTGGCAATAGTAACGCCCCTCTAATAAGGGGGGTCTTTCTTGCAGATTGCGCCACACCGCAAATGGGGGTTTTTCAGCGGTCTCCTAGAGGGCCACTGGCGGCATCGGGCAGCTTACCCCATTATTCGGGCTGAGGAGGTTCTCGCCATGGGGTCGCCATCTCTCCCGCTAATTGTTGACATCAAATGTAACTCCCTGGATGACGGGCCTGGGATTCGTACCGTCCTTTTCTTCAAGGGATGCCCCCTCTCCTGCGTCTGGTGCCAAAACCCCGAGACCATTAGTCCCTTCCCTGAGATCATGTTCTCGCCTGGAGACTGCCTGGCCTGTGGTGCCTGTGAAGAGGTTTGTCCGCAGAGAGCAATAGACCTTGGCCGTCTGTCGCGTCTTAACCCGACTACCGGGTCGCATGGGCCGGCTCTGGGCCAAAGGCATGGCTCTCAGCTAGTTAACCTTCCCTCGCCCCCTGGTCGTCAAGCTCCTCCTCGGAATGCCGGGCAACAAACACCCACACTTCCCTCGCCCCACGGGGAGGTCCCCCTTTCTCTCCCGGAGTTTCTTGGAGCAACACCGTCCTCCCTAATTAGGCCGGGGCCGGTTGATTGGGAGCGCTGCCAGCGGTGTGGAACATGCGCCGCCCACTGTCCCAGCGAGGGTCTGCGGCGCCTGGGTCGTCCCACCCCCTACCGGTACCAGGAGTGGCTGACCATCCAAGAGAAGGAGCATTTCGCCGCTTACTTTTCCGGCTTACAGCTAGTCTGACTCGCGGGACCATATTGCGTTGGCGCACAATGTCTTATTGGCCAAAACAAGAGAAAACCTCCGCCTCTGGTATGAGTGCGGGGGTTTAAATGTTCTTATCCTCGGCTGGTGCCGCCACTGCGGGTTGGACATCTCCTAAGGTATAACCAAGCTGTTCTGCTCTTGCAGGTCATCCAGCCGGTTGGCCTTAATCAGGCTCTGGGACAGGGTGTAAAGGGTATCCCCGATGTACAGGATCCTTTCCACGTTCTTGCCGGCGTTGTACCAGTACTGACCGGCCTTCAGATAGTCCTCTTTCGTTAAATGGGTGATCTTGCCCTTCAGGGTGAAACCGTGGGCCAGGTCGAGGCTGTAGACGTAAGCCCCTTGGAAGGTGAACTGGCCGTATTGCGGCATGGCCGGCGCCGGCCCGGCCGAGGTGCCGCCCGTGGGTGGAGCCGGCTTATCCTTGACCTCCAACACCATCACCGGAAAGGCCAGCAGGTTCTTCTCCCGGTCAAAGAGCAAGGCCTTGTGGTTGCGCAACAGCTCGGAATCTGTTCCCCGGTCGCCGATGATTTCGTTGAATTTCTCGATCGGGTTTTGGACGTCGGTGACGTCGAAAAGGGCCATCTTCATCCCCTGGTAGAAAGCCATGGTCCTGACGACATTTCCCTGGGCATCCTTCATCGGCAGCTCGATCGTGTCCTTACCGAATCCGATAAGGTGGTTCTCGTCATAGGGGTGGAGGTAATCGCTGTACCCCGGTATCTTCAAGGCCCCCAGGACCTTGGGTGCCGTCGGATCCTTCAGATCCACGACAAAGAGCGGGTCCACGGTCTTGAAGGTGACCAGGTAACCCCGGTTCCCCATGAAGCGGACCGAGTAAATCCTTTCCCCGGGGGCGATGTTCTCCAGCTTCCCTTTTACCTGCAGGGACTCATCGAGGAGGTAGATATTGTTCTTGGAGGTATCCTCGCCCTGGCTCCAGGGATTACCCTTGGTGGTGGCGATGCGGAAGTACCCGTCATATTCGTCCATGGAGAACTGGTTGAGGATGGTCCCCGGTACGATACCTTTACTCTTGTAGGTAACTTGCCCCTGGCTCATTCCAAACTTATAGACGACGGTGTCCGGAGCGACCAAAGGCACAGGCGCTCGGAACCGCGGAGCAGACGGAGGGCCGGAAGCCGGGGTTTCTTTGGGGGCTTCATAATATGGCGCGGCCACATAAAGGTTCTGCAAAGAGGCGTAGACATTACGCCCGGCCCCCAGGTAAGTGGATACCTTCACCGCTTCGGCAGGCCGATCCAGGTTCAAACCGGCTACAACGATATAGTTGGGTTCGACAGAGCCAGGGAAGTAACGGATCTCCCCGTATGGAACCTTGATGAACTCATCCTGCCCCAAGGCCGATTTACCGGTCGAGAAGGCGTTGGCCGAATCCCGGTAAAAGGGCATGGTGCCCGTCTGATCGCCCTGCAGGATTCGGTAAACGTCGAGGAACTTGTTGGCAATCAGATAGAGGGCCGAACCGATCTTGCGGGAAGAGACATAACCGCCTTCCAGTTCCACCTCGCGGAGCTTCTTGATGTTGTCCTTGTCCGTGACGTCATAGATAATGGCGCGAACGGTTCCCCGTAGTGGGGCCGGGGGATAAATGGTCGGTCGAACCGGGACAACGGCGCCCTTCCCAATAGCGGGCGGCGCAACGGGTGTTGGTTGGACAGAGGTCCTGCTCTGGCCATTTGGCTGGATCCCCGTACCGCTCTGACCAGTTCCCTTCCCGCCCCCAGCTGGTTCTTCGGGAACAACGGGGATCATATGGTAGTCAGTACCGATGACCACCAGATATCTATCGTCCACATAGAGCTCGCGGGGCTGGAAGGTATAACCCGGGGCAGGAATGGGGTACTTCGGAGACCCAGAAACCTCTTGGCCCTGGCTCGGTTGGGGGTCCCCAAATCGGAGGATGCTCACAATCGTCATGTCCTCCGGGGGATAAGCCCTCGCCACCACCACCCGCCGGTTGTTGACCTGATAGATATAGGTCCCGTCCGTCTTGACGATGTCGGCTTCATCAACCCCCTGGACCTGCACGTTGGTCCGGGAATAGCCGGCTGACGGCTCCGTCTTGGCCTGAACGGGGGCAGGGGCCGGCGCCTCGGCACCGGGTGGAGCCGCACCGGTGGCCATAGCCGGTGCTGCCTTCGCCTCCATGGTCACTCCCGCCCTAAAGGTCCCCTCATCCAAGATGCCATAGCGAGTCGGGATCTTGGCCAGGAGGTCTTTCAACGTCTCAAAGGAACCCAACACGGGTAAGCCAGCGCCCACATCCTCAAGGGCGCTGGGATTATCCGGGTAGCCCAGGACAATCTCCGGAACCTCCACGCCGAGGGTCTTCAGGAGGCTCTGCAGAGGCATCAGGGTCCCGTCGGTGATGACGTCGTTGCCTACGGGGAGATCCAAGTAAGATTCGAAGACGGTTCCGACACGACGGGGCGAAAGGTTGGCGACAACCCCTGAAGAAGCCCGGCCCCTGGTCCAAAAGCCCGCAGCGGCGGCCGTTCCCTCGAGACCGGGTGACGTTGGTCCTTGGGTTCTTGCCCTCAACCCGGCGAAGGGCGCAGTCAGAAGCATGACCACCAGGGTAAAGAAGAGCAGGAGAGGTTTTTTCATATCTATTGACCCCCCAAGTATCTTTTGCCTATTTAGACGCTCGGAGGGAGGTTTTGTTCCCGGCTTAGAACAGCGTCGGGTTGATTCTGGCGACAGCGGTAACCGGAGCTGGAAGAGAGAGGTTTTGTTCCCCGTTTAGAACAGTGTCGGAGGGCGTGTCAAAGATGATTGGGGCGGGCTCCGATTCGCTGTTGGGTTTTGGTTACTTGTTGACAATCAAGATCGCCGCATCGGACTCCTCATAAATCACTTCAATGTTTTTAAACCCCGTCGCTATGAGGAGCCTCCTTTGAGTCATCAGCGAAAACGGTATGCCAATATCATAGAGCTGGCTTTCTTCCAGCTCGTCTTTCCGACCAGAGGGGAGGGAGAGACATTTCTGTCTGGCCCCAAGTCCCCCGCTTAGACTGTTATTCGGAAGAACCCTTGCCAGTCCGCTCCCTCCTGGTCTCGAAGGCTCGGACCACCACATAGGCAATGAGGGCCACCATAAAGAAAAGCAAGAGGATTGTAGAGATCCCTTGCAGGGTTCCGATGAGGGTTCGATATAATTCAAGGACGATGCGGTTCGCATTCAGGACTAGGTTCATCGCTTCTGTATCCTTCACCGGTGGTGCCAAGTAGCGTTCCAAATCCCACACCCTCACGCCATTTGAAATGCCGGCGATGTACATGGCAAAGATGATGTACTTAACCCAGGCTGCGCTGATGTCTTCCGGGATGATACGTCCAAGCATCTGGGAGACGGGCTTTGTAAACATCCTGGTGACGACGAAGGATACGAGAAGGGATAGGAGAAGCGTGCCAAGCAACAGTACAATAAACATAGGGACCTTCCTCCTTTTCTTACCATCCTATCACTTGTCGCTGTTTACCCAACCGGCGTTTGGGCCGGCCGGGAAGTGACCGATTCTGGCTTCCGCGACGGGGCTAAGCCCGTGATGCCTTTCGACAAACCCATCATTTTCTGAGCGCTCTATAAAAACTTCAGACATACCCAAGCCCGTGATCAATGCCTTTCGACAAACCCATCCCCCTTCTTCTATCCTATTTCGCAACGCCCCTTCCAGTACAGGGAAGTATTTTATGTATTTGAAGGCCTCGCTTTCGGCAGCCCTCGCCAACCACGCTGAGGCTCTTCCAGTATAGGAAAGTATTCTATGCATTTGATGGGAGGCATCTTAATAATATTATGACAACAGTTCAAGGTCAAGGTTACCAAGGGAACCTTTTCACCCACGGGAAGGGAACCAGCGTGCCAGTGACGAATTTGTATGAAGCTACCCCGAAACAAACCGGCCACTTCCAGGGCGCCTCTCGGGCATTGCGTCCTCGCTTTCGGTCACCTACGCCGACCGTATCACGGTAGGGCTTCAGCCCCCTGGCCGGCACCGTGGCAATTCCCTCGCCGCCAAGAGCGGCCTTGGCATCTAGTAGGAACCCACGAGAAAGCTTTGTCCCTGACATTATAGGATGAAATGGAAAAGAAAAAGAAAAGAGGGGTGGACCAGTGAAAATCCTCATCGTTGATGATCACGAGGTTGTTCGTATCGGTCTGACCGCAATCCTCGAGAACCAACCTGGCTGGCAGGTGGTGGGAGAGGCAGCCACAGGTGAGGAAGCCATCACTTCGGCAGCTCAACTCCAACCGGATCTCATCCTGATGGATGTACGACTGCCGGGCTTGAGCGGGATTGAGGCCTGTCGCCAGATTCTATCGCAGAACCCGGCCATTAAGGTGATCATGCTCACTTCTTACCCCGATGAAGAAGCCGTGCAGGCCTCGATCATGGCCGGTGCCGCCGGTTACGTCCTGAAGGACATCGGCAGCGAGGCTCTCCTTGAGGGTATCCGCCGAGTGGAGCGAGGCGAGGCCCTCCTGGACCCAGGGATTACCAGATCAGTCCTGACCCAACTCCGAACCTTACTGAAGGGTGGTCAAAAAAGGGAGCCTTCGCCTTCCATCACCCAGTTAACCGACCGGGAAGAGGAGATCCTGTTCCTGATCGGCGACGGCTTGACCAATCGCGACATTGCCCAGCGCCTTTTCCTGAGCGAGAAGACCGTCCGGAACCACGTCAGTAATATTCTTGACAAACTGGATCTCAGGAACAGAACCCAGGTTGCTGCCTATGTCAGTCGACGGGACAATCTTCTGCGTGACCGTTGAGAACCCCCGTCTGCTTTGCCGCTAACTACGGAAGTAGGAAGTCAGAAGCCGGAAGTTGGAAGTAGGGGGTTAGATGCTAGAAGTTGCAGCTTCCAGTTTCAACCTCCGACCTCCAGCCTCTGTACAAAGCCTTGTCGCTCCTCGCCTCTGGAGCAATTTGAGGTCTTGATCTAAATGTTGTCTCAGACGGGCTGACCACTAAAACCGCCATTCGTCAGCGCTCTCTTAAAGAAGTGATCTGGAGGGGGTAAGATGCAAGAGCCCCTGGCCCTTTTCTTCTCAGTCAATCGACCGTTGGTTTTCTTCGGATACGGTCTGGCTTTTTTCTCGATGGGCCTCGCCGTCGCCTTGCAGTGGCGTGGGCAGTCTCAGTTTCCTCTGGCCCGAAATCTCTGGCTTCTGTCCGGGTTTGGCCTCCTCCACGGGTTGGCCGAATGGGGATATGTTTTTGTCCCTATCCAGGTCGGTTACCTCGGCCGATCCGCCCTCTTGTATCTTCAGGAAACCCACACCGTCATTACGGCTCTGTCCTTTGCCTTCTTGCTGGCGTTTGGGCTAAGACTGTCTTCGCAATATCTATCAACAACCTCTTTCTGGTCCCGCTTTTTCAAATGGTTGCCCTTCCTGGTGATGCTCTTCTGGTACGTCAATTTCATCACCTTCCGCCTGCTGGTCTTTGGGAACGACCTGGAAGGGTGGTTTGATGCCAGCGACATCTGGTCCCGGTATCTTATGGCCTTTCCCGGCTCTATCCTCACCGCCCTGGGACTTCACTGGCAAGCACAGGAGTTTCAGCTCCTGGGTTACCCCCGCGTCCCGGCAAACTTTCGCTGGGCGGCCCTGGTTTTCTCCCTTTATGCCGTGGTTTCCGGATTGGTCGTGCCAGAGGCTTCCTTTTTCCCAGCTTCCCTGGTCAATCACGGTGCTTTTTTCGCCCTTTTTCGGGTTCCCGTCCAGATCTTTCGAGCCTTCTGTGGGTTGACCGTGGCCTTCTTCGTCATCCGCGGCATGGAAATCTTCGATCTGGAAAACCGTCGTCGCCTGGAAGAGACGGAGCGACGCCAGGCCATGCTCCTGGAAAGGGTGAAAGTAGGCAGGGATCTCCACGATGGACTCTTGCAGGATATCTATGGCCTCTCCCTACGCTTGGAGCATGTGGCGGCCCTCCTGGAGAATAGCCCGGCCAGAGCCAGAGAGGAGATCAACTCCATCCTCAAGAATCTGGCCGGTATGGTCAAGAGTCTGCGTCACTATATCGTAGGGCTGCATCCAGATAACTGGAATAACCCCGATGCCCTAGAGAACTCGCTTAATGACCTGGCGGCCGAATTTCGCGCCGCAGGGATGACTGTAGATCTTTACCTGCAACCCAGCCTGGCCAATTCCATGAAGAGAGAAGTGGCTCAGGAACTTTGGCAGATCGCCCGGGAGGCCCTCAGTAACGTCCGCAAGCACGCTTTGGCCACCCGGGTCGAGATCTGCTTGCGTTCAGAGGGTGAAGCGATTCTCTTTTACGTGCGGGACAACGGAATCGGATTTTCACCGGGGCGAGAGGAGAACCGGGGCCATCAGGGCCTGGCCAATATGCGGTCCCGGGCCACCCATCTGGGCACGGAACTGGAACTCCGGACGGCGCCAGGCCGCGGAACAGAGATTCGCCTGCTTCTCCCGGCTCGAAGTACTCCAGCTTGCTCTCAGTGACAGACACAGCGCTGACCGGACGCCACTGAGGACCCTTCGGGACATTTGTCCTATCTATCAAGAGGGACGAATGTCCTATGTTTTTTGAGTCAAATTGATCTGTCACCCGCCACTCCCTTAACGGCATAATCAAATCAGACCGAAGAAACTGGGGGAGACCTCATGAAAGGAAAGACGTTGGGGCTGGCGGCGTTGCTTCTGGGCGGCCTCCTTTTCTTCCTGCCAACTGCAATGCACTACACCTCGCAACCCAGCTTTTGTGCCAGCTGTCATGAGATAAGGCCTTACGTCACATCCTGGCAACGATCAGCGCACCACAAGACAGCCTGTTTCACCTGCCATGCGGCCCCGGGCCTTCTCAACTACATTGGCCGGAAGGTCCAAGGGGTCAAAGAGGTCTACGTCCACCTCACCCAGCCCGAGCCGAAGCCAAAGGCAAGAATAACCGACTCCGTCTGTCTCTCCTGTCATTCCGGCAGACAATCAGGCGAGAAGTTTGGCAACGTACCTGAGACCAGCGAAACCACAAGGATGACCTTTTCTCACAGACTGCACCTGGCCAAGGAGGGTCTGAGTTCCTGCCTGACCTGCCATGCCGGGGTAGTGCACGCACCTTCTGGGCCAAATTTAATGTCGACTGTTTGCTCCCGGTGCCACGACCCGCGGCCCTCGGCCGGTGCCGGCTCTGACCCCAAGACCTGGCCGCGGGAAGAGAGCTGCCTTTTCTGTCACAAAACCCTCCCCAGTCCCTAGGGATGGGAGGGAGACACCGAACGGGGGGAGGTGATGGTGCAATCACCCTCGGAAAGCCATCGTCGCCCAGTTGCGAGGAATCAATCTAATTCAAAGGGAGGTTGAAGAATGAGAAAGTCGATCTTGCTGGGTGGAGTTCTGTTGCTCTTCGTTCTAGGCATAGTCTTGTCGGGATGCTCCCAGAGCCAGCCGCCAGTAGCGCAGTCGACCCCCACCCCATCCAGCGCAGCGGCCGATCAAGAAGTGCTCAAGAGAATCGAGGCCATTGAGAAAAAGGTTGGGAATGTAGAGGGGACTCCCTTTAACGGTAAGGACATCTCCATATTGGGCACCACGCCCATGTTTGCCCTGACCATGCGGGAGTATGGAGACCGCTACAGCGACATGTTTTTTGCGGCCAAAGGCGGCAATTGGGCGTTGGCCGCTTATCTCGACCACTATTTGCGCAAGGCCCTCACCTGGACCAAGGTAACAAAACCCTTGGCCCAGGATAGTATCAACAGCTTCAATAAGACTTATCTCGATCCCCTGCTGGTAACCGTCGGGAAAAAGGACTTCAAGGCCTTTGAGGAGCAATACAACAAAACCCTCCAGGGTTGCAACGCTTGCCACAAGGCTATGGGGTACGGATTCGTTGAGATCCTTCCGCCGAAAGAGCCGGCCGACAAGCACATGGACTACTCCAAGAAGACCGAGCCAAAAGACTATAAAGATTTCAAGCTTCCGGGAAGCTGAGAGACTGCCCGAGGCAGGGACGACAAAAGCAAACCGGAGGTCTTTTGAGCGGGGCCGGGAAGAGAGCCTGCAAGGCCGTTTCCCGGCCCTGCTCAATACCACTTACCCATGACTGGGATTCGGCACTGCTGGTTCATTCCTTTGGCGAACTCAAATTCCTGATGAAACGTTGGCTCGACATCCTCGTGGCATCCGGCAACTTTGTTCAAGTATCGTAGAGTACGGGTCAAAACCCGACTAACTCTCGTCCCAAGTAGATGGCAAAAAAGAGCATGATTGTCCCGGATATCCGGCGAAGCCAGACCTGGCTTTTCGACGTTAGCCGCCTCCGGAAAAGGGCCCCCACCAGGGCTAAAGCCAGAAAGAAAAGCCAGGAAGCCATCACCGCACCTGTGGCAAAGGCGGTCTGGGAAGTCGGTTCGTGAGCCACTATGGCCGATCCGAGGATAGCCACGGTATCCAGGATGGCATGAGGGTTCCCCCAGGAAACGGCGATCCCCATTAGGATTAGGCGCGAGGGCGAAGGAGTTCCTTTCGTCACCGGACCATCATTCTCGGTATGGCGCCCTTCCGCTGGGGTCGCCGCCCCGGAAGGCCCTCCCGCCCAAAGCGACCGGACTCCGAGATAACCCAGGAGGACGACCCCCAAGAGTAGCAGAACCTTTTGGAGCCAGGCGATCCCCGTGAGAAGCCCCGAAACCCCTCCGGCCCCCGCCAGAATGAGTACGGAGTCACAGAGGCCGGCTGTGACGGCAGCCATCAGCCCGTACTGCAGCCCGCCAATGAGTCCCTGTTCAAGCACGAAAACGTTCTGCGGCCCGATAGGCAGGATCAACGATAGACCCAAAGCTAATCCGCTGAGGAAATCCAGGCTGAACTCCTCCCACTGTACTTCCGCTTAGGATGACAAATCCCATCGCTTTGAGACCAAACGCTGGTTGTTCCGCACTCCTCCTGACGAAACTCGAGGACGTGAGACCCTACTCGCCGCAGAGCTATCCAGTTCTCACTCTTGAGCCCGAGATTCCACACGGGCCGAACGCCCAAAGCGCCTCGCGATCGGCCCAACTGCAATTACAGAGCATCGATCAATTGACCTACGAAGGCGACCAGATTCCTTACCTTTGGGCAGGCAGCCTGGACATGGCCAAATCCGATTGGGCCTTCTTCAGGCTGAGCTCTCCGTATAGATGGTCCACGAATTGCCTGGCGGTGCGCCCGGAAGTCCCATTCTGGAAGAGGACCCACCGTAACGCCTGGCGCCGCAGTTCCCCCTCCTCGATATCCAAACCACGCCGGGCCGCCAGTTCCCGCACGATGGTCAGATACTCCTCCTGGTCCGGGCTGAAGAAGATGATCGTCAGGCCAAACCTCTCGGCCAAAGAGAGTTTTTCCTGCAGGGTATCGGCCTGCCGCACCTCCTCGTCCCCGGCAACCGGGGCCTGGTCCCGGTCAGAGAAATACTCTTTC
>JAMCWA010000101.1 GCA_023475165.1 Bacillota bacterium
AGGAGTGTTTTCCGTCCGTCGAGCTGGATCGAGATAGCTATGGCCATTGACGGTGATCAGACCAGAGTTGTTCTCAATGACCACCTCGCCGTAGGGATTCATACAGAACGTCCTGACCTGATCATCAAAGGCCTTAGTATAGTAGATTATTTTAGATTCGTAGATCTCCTCCGTCAGATGCTCCAGGACGGTGGCAGGGACCTCCACCCGTACGCCCACATCCACGGGGTTGGTCGCCAGCTTCAGGCCCAGGCGTTTAGACTCCTGGGAGAACCACTCCGCACCTTCCCGCCCCGGAGCCACTACGACGTAGCGGGCCAAGATGGTCTCGCCCCGCGCCGTAAGTAGACCACGGACCTGAGCATCCTCCATCACAATCTGAGTCGCCGGACTCAACGTCCTGATCTCCACCCGGTCGGAGAGGTATTCCCGCATGGCTCTCAGGATTTCAAAACACTCCTCCGTTCCCAGGTGGCGAATCCGGGCCGGGATAAGCTGTAGTCCAGCGGCCGCAGCCTGCCTCTGCAGGCGATGGGCGGCGGCGGGATCAGCCCCGAAGATCTGGGGTGTCGCCCCAAAACGGAGATAAATGCCGTCTATGTAACTGATCAACCGGTCGGTTTCGTCTCTTCCCAGGTACTGATCCAGGATGCCGCCAAACTCCGTAGTCAGGACGTTGAGTCCGTCGCTGAAGGCTCCCGCCCCACCCCAACCAGTCAAAATGGAACAGGGATGACAGTTGATGCACTGGCCGCCCTTGGCCTTCATAGGGCAGTTCCGCCGGGCAATATCCGGCCCTTTCTCTAAGAGCACCACTCGCAGCTGGGGTGCCTTTTCCGCCAATTCCAGAGCGGCGAAGATACCCGCGGGTCCAGCGCCGATTATGGCTATGTCGTAGGTCCTGGCCACTTTCTTTCCTCCAAGAGGATCCTGATCAGGTCTTGACTCCGCCCAGGGGAGGCAGGTCATCAGGCCTGGTTCTCTTACCGAGTTTGTCCCGCAGACCCGGTATAATCCTATCAGCTGGGGGGCCAAAGGTCAAGCCGGGGGCCGAATGTTTTTGATGCAGGGCGGCGGATTGTTCGGATGTGGCTCCCTTGCTGCCCTGCTGGCGGGAATGACGAGATGAGGAAGTTAAAAAGGTGGCAGGCAAGCAGGACCCCGGCGCCTTCCGTTGGCATCGCTGCCCGGACCAGCCTGTCACGCTGAGGCATGACGTCGATCCAAGTCGTGGAAACGCCCGGTTTCCCGCTCGAAATACAGCTCCACATCACCTACCGGTCCGTTCCTCTGTTTGGCCACGATGATTTCGGCGATGTTCCTCTTCTCCGAATCTTTGTTGTAATAGTCGTCGCGGTAGATGAAGGCCACCAAATCAGCGTCCTGTTCTATGGCCCCCGACTCTCTGAGATCAGAAAGAAGGGGCCTCTTGTCGGGCCTGGATTCCACCGCTCGGCTCAATTGGGAAGCCGCCACCACTGGAACCTTCAGTTCCCTAGCCAGAGCCTTGAGCGAGCGGGAGATTTCCGAGATCTCCTGCTGGCGGTTTTCTGTTCTGGATCGCGTTTGCATGAGCTGGAGATAGTCAATGACCACCATTCCCAGGTTCTTTTCCGCCTTCATCCGCCGGGAACGGGCCCTGACCTCGGCCACAGTGGCTCCGGGGGTATCGTCAATGTAGACCGGGGCATCCCCCAGACGACCCATGGCTTGGCCGAGCCGACCCCAGTCACTGTCCACCAAGAACCCGGTGCGCAGCCGTTGCCCGTCCACCGCAGCCTCTGAAGAGAGGAGGCGTAAGGCCAGTTGCTCCCTGGCCATCTCCAGGCTAAAGATGGCCACCGGGATCCGGTATTTAATGGCGGCATGACGGGCGATGTTTAAACAAAGCTGCGTCTTGCCCATGGAGGGCCGGGCGGCGATGACGATTAGTTCGGAAGGTTGAAGCCCGGAAGTCAATTGGTCCAGTTCCCGGAAACCGGTGGGCACGCCCGTCACTCCGCCCTTTTGCCCATAGAGCTTCTCGATGCGGGTAAAGGCCTCCACCATCAGTTCCTTTAAGCTGAAAAAGCTTTGGTTATTCCGGCGTTGGGCGATTTGAAAAATGAGCTGCTCCGCGCCATCCAGGAGATCGTCAATCTCCTCCTGGGCGGCGTAGCCCCGGGCGACGATCTCTGTAGCCGCCTTGATCAGGGCCCGCAGCAGGCTTTTTTCCTCCACGATGCGGGCATAGTACTCTACGTTGGCCGCCGTGGGAACCAGATTGGCCAGCGTGGTGAGGTAACTGACACCGCCGATGCTTTCCAGGTGACCCCGGCGACGCAGCTCTTCGGTGACGGTAATGAGATCCACGGCCTCGCCGCGGTCAAAGAGTCCGGAGATGACCTCATAGACGATCCGGTGACTGTCGCGGTAGAAATCCTCCGCGCGTAAGGTCTCCTGGACGCGAGCGATGGCTTCCTTCTCTATGAGCATCGAGCCCAGGACTGATTGCTCCGCTTCCAGGTTTTGCGGTGGGAGCCGCTCTAACAAGGCACTCATGGTTTGATCCTCTCTAGCATGAAACAGCCCAGCTTCTGCCAGCTTGCCGGGTCTGAGACGATGTGATCGCTCCTCAATGACCCCCGCCCGCCGCGTCGCGGGAGAGATGCGGCCCTGCCCTGAAAAAACCGCCTGCTTCCAGGGCGCCGCTCGGGCGATTACCGTCGTCGCAGGCAATCCGGGAGTAAGCGGCTTTTTACTTACAAGGCTATCTCGCCCGCGATTACCGGCGAAACCCTGCCTGTGGCCTTAGCCCTCACCGTTTCTTCAATTGACAGGTGGCCCAAGGCCTCTTCCACAGAGGATACCGTGACGACCTCGATTCCGGATACCCCGCGCGGGACATCCTTTTCGTTTTCCCGTGGCAAAATGACCTTCTTCATCCCGGCCTGTCTCGCGCCGTAAATCTTTTCGAAAATACCTCCTACGGGCCTGACCTTTCCCTGAATAGAGATTTCCCCGGTCACCGCCACATCCTGCCGCAAGGGACGGCCCTGGACGGCACTGAGAATGGCCATGAGAATGGCGAGACCGGCCGAAGGACCATCGATGTGCCCCCCACCCACCACATTGACGTGGAGGTCATAGTCGGTCAGATCAAGACCGGTGGTTTTCCGGATGACTGAGGCGGCGTTAAAGACCGAGTCGCGAGCCATACTGCCAGCCGCTTCGTTGAAGCGAAGGCTGCCTTTCCCTTTTTCCAGCGAAGGAAAGGCCACGGCCTCAATCTCCAGGACAGTGCCGAGGTAGCCATAGACACCCAGGCCGAATACCCTCCCCACCTCCGGTATGGAACTGGAACGAGTCAGAACGCTGGGGGCGAGCCGGCTGGCTTGGATGACCTCAAGAACATCCTCTCGAGTAATGACGAAGGGGGCCCAAACCGTGGTCCGCTGCCGTCCCGCTTCCCCTGGATGAGCTTGAGTACGCGCGCCCTTGGTGGCGGCGGGCGCAAAGGTGTCCTGAGCGGCCGCCTCCTGTGCCGTACCCTTTCCGGTGATCCCGCCCAAGGGGTTGTCCTGTTCTTGGGTCCAGCGTTGGTAGCCCAGGCTAAAGGCGTCGGCCAGGATCCCAACGGCCTTACGGCCTTCCATGGTATACTCGCTGATCAGATCATAAGCCTCCTTCTGGGCCCTGACCCGGAGCTTCCTGGTAGCAGTCTTGAGAATAGCCCTGATCTGATCGGGCTCCAAAGGGTCAAAAAAGATCTCCGCGCAACGGGAACGGAGGGCGGGATTGATCTCCTCCGGTTCCCGCGTCGTGGCTCCGATAAGGATGAAATCGGCCGGCGCACCTTCCTCAAAGAGCTTCTTGATATATTTGGGGATTCTGGCGTCGGTAGGGTCATAGTAGGCCGAATCAAAGGTGACCCGCTTATCCTCCAAGACCTTGAGGAGCTTGTTCTGGAGCATGGGATCCAGCTCTCCGACCTCGTCAATGAAGAGGACTCCGCCGTGGGCTTCGGTAACCAAGCCCAGCTTGGGTTCCGGTATCCCCCCTTCCGCCAGGTCCCGCCGCGCTCCCTGGTAAATGGGGTCATGCACCGAACCGAGCAGGGGATTGGTCACCTCGCGGGGATCCCAGCGTAAGGTGGCCCCATCCACCTCCACAAAAGGGGCGTCTTTACCAAAAGGGCTCCGGGGAAAACGCCTGGCTTCCTCCAAGACCAGCCTGGCCACAGTAGTTTTCCCGACACCGGGTGGGCCATAGAGAAGAACGTGTTGGGGAAAGGGCGAGGCTATCTTGGCCAGGAGGGCTCGCATACCTCGTTCTTGCCCCACCACCTCCTTCAGGCTGGTGGGTCGCAGGAGGTCCAGGGGGTTTTTCGTTAGCTTTCTTCTTTCCAGTTTCTCCAGGAGGGCGAACCGTTTCAGGGTTTGAGCGTTCTCCGGGCCAGTAGCCTCCTTGACCAACTGGGACTTGATTTCCTTCAGATACTCCTCGTGTCGCTCCTGCATCTTCTCAGCGACCCTTTTTTCCAGTTGGTCTTCAATGCTACGCCGGGCGATGAGATCGGCGATCTCCTCCTCCACCCCCTCCAGGATGCGGGGAATATCCGGGGGAGACGGCGGACCAGCCAGGGCCGGGTTTTCAAAGACTAACTTCTGGAGGGCATGAACCCGCTCAGGTAGGTTAGAAGAGCGCATGGCTTCCAATACCTCAAGTTTGCCGGCCTTCAAAACCAGGCGGTCTGCCCCAAAAAGGTTAGAGAGGAGCGTAAAAAGGGAAACCACCTTGCGCTTTAACAACTGCTCCTCATTTAGCTTTTCGCCCAATTGTATCTGGCCATCGCGGAGGACCTTTTTCAACCCGCCTCGCATCAGAAAAAATCTCCTTCCTACTCTCCCGCCACGACCACCTGCAGGATAGCCGTAACCTGGGGATGCAGCTTGATCGGCACGGGAAAAGTTCCCAGGCTCTTAATGGGCTCCTCCAGGGCGATCTTTCTCTTATCCAGGGTAATCTTGAGATTCGCTTTGAGGGCCTCGGCGATGGTCATGGACGTAACCGAACCGAAGAGCTTACCGGATTCGCCGGCCCGAGCGACCAGCTTCAGCATGGCCCCGTCTATCTTGCCGGCAAGCCTTTTAGCCTCAGACAACTCCCGATCCTCCCGCGCCTTTTCCTGCGCCTTGACATCCTGCCAGCCCTTCATCTGACCACTGGTGGCCGCCACAGCCAAGGCCCGGGGGAGAAGGTAATTGCGCCCATAACCTTCGGCAACCTCCACCACTGCCCCTTTGCGTCCTACGTTCTTGACATCTTCCAGCAGGATCACTTTCACGCCATCACCCCCTGTTTTGCCTCTCCTCCGCCATGCGACGGTAATCAATGATGGTATCGAAAAGCCCCAGCCAGGAAAGAATCTGGGCCAGGACGGGAATGAACAGGGCATAGACCAGTAGTACCACCCGCAGGGGCTTCGAGAGATTCCACCGGGATAAAAAATAATACGCGACTGCTACCCCCTGCAGTATGAAACTGATGGACAAGAAATAAACGAGGTTCGTTCCGGCAGGATCCAGCCAAGGCAGCGGAAGGTAATGCTTGCCCAGAATCAGAAGGAAGCCCAACAAATACAGGTAGGCGAAGAAGCGGGGCATCCGCCATTCCTTGAAAGAAGGCAGGACCGGCGGTTCAAAACCGAATCGCTTCATGATGGGTGAGGCGGCCGCCAGATCTATGTAAGATAGAACAAAGGAGGCCAGGACAGCCATGGAGGGCAGGAGAAGCCGGGCGGCATCCCGGGCCTCGAGCCAACGATCTCTCATGGTCTGGACCATTTCCGGGCTCAGCCCGAGCCTTTCATAGAGGGCAAGCCCTTTGATGGTCTCCTCAAAGATCTGATCCTGCATCTGCAAGAGATTAACGCCCAATAAGTAATAAGACAGCAAGCCGCTAGCCACCATCGAAAAGAGAGCCGCGCCAGCCATGACGGTGATGGTTCCGATCCCACTTAATCGGCGCCGGTCCTCCATAACCCAAACCTGCCCGTCTTGGTCTAAGACGGTGATGGTTCCGATCCCACTTAATCGGCGCCGGAGGGAAAACCCCAAGGCCAACCCCATGGAGCCGGAAGCCAGGACAAAGAGCAGGGCCTCTACCGCCCCGATCACCGTGGCCAACACCAGGCCGGTCACCAGGACGGTAAGGAAAGCCGTTCGGAAATCGTGCCGGATATAGACCAAGGCTACCGGCACCGGCCAGAAGGCCATCAGCACCAGGGCGGTAACCGGCACGAAATAGCCCACCAATCCTAAAACGACAGATACGGCGGCGAAAAGGGCCCCCTCCACCAGGGGTCGAGTCGCCATTAATCCTTCCCACCCTTAATTCTCTGATTTTGTCGGCAGCTCCGCGGTTACCTTTTCTTGGCCTCCAGAAACTGCAGGAGCGAGGAGAGGTCCCCATACCACTTCTCAACTTCGTGGTTCTCATCAATGAGGGTGCGGATACGGGCCTGCACCTTCAGGTCAATCTTGGCAAAGCTTACCCCCAGCCGGCGACCCAGGACATAGCTGACCATGATCAGGCCGGCCAGCCCATCGATAATGGCCTCCTCGCTCCCTTTGAGCAACGCCCGGTAAACGGCAACCAGCGAGGCAGCCAACTCCGTTTTCAACCATTCAATGACCCGGATGTTCTTGGCGATGGTGGTTTCAGGCTCAACAGAACTCATGGTCGCCCTCCGTTCCTGGCCAAACCTTAGTGGGTAATTCGCCACCCGGGGGGTTAAATCCTCCGTTGGGGTACGGGAAATCTCTTCCAGGCCCCAACGGCTCTGGGCGTTAACAGCCAGAAAAGGCCGCGGAACCATTCCACGGCCTTAGACCTCAGCCATCCCGATACGGCCGGCAGGCGAGACGCCGGAGAGGGACTGAGCTGCGTCGCGCCGCCCCGATAGGGCCTGCCAACCACACCTGTGTGCCAATTCAGGGTCATCAACCCGCTTAGAACACCCCGGCTAAGGGGGGAGTCATTCCACCGTAAAGGGGAGCAGGGCTACGTTGCGAGCCCTCTTGATGGCCACGGTAAGCTGCCTCTGATGCCGAGCACAGTTGCCGGTTATGCGCCGGGGCAGAATCTTGCCTCTTTCCGTAATGAACCTCTTCAGGCGGGCTCCGTCTTTGTAATCTATGTCCTCAACCTTATCTACGCAGAAAGCGCAGACTTTTCTCTTTGGCCGGCGGCCTTTCTCCTTTTTCAAATTATTAAGCCTCCTCACTTAGCGCAGTCCCTGGAGGACCGCTCTGACACCGACACGCGGGTTAACCACGCAAGACGCAGTTCGTCAGTACTCCACCCTGAAACAAACCAGCTACTTCCAGGGAGCCGCGGCTGTTTCATAACTTTTTGGCGCCGCCAAAAGGCGGCAAGGGGATGTCCTAGAAGGGAACTTCTTCTTCCCCTCCGAACTTGACCTCGCTGCCCAAGCTATCTAAATCTTGACCCGGTCCGCCAGCCTTGGGCCGGTCCAGAAAACGCACCGTTTCGGCCACAACCTCGGCCGCTTTGCGCTTTTGGCCATCCTGGGTCTCGTAAGAGCGTATTTGCAGACGCCCGTCCACGGCCACCAGCCGGCCCTTGCCCAGATGGTTGACCACGGTTTCCGCCAGTTTTCCCCAAACCACCACGTCGATGAAGTCCGTCTCACGGTTGCCCTGCTGGTTGATATAAGGACGGTCCACGGCCAAACTGAAGCTGCTCACCGATTTCCCGCTGGGGGTATACCTCATCTCTGGATCCCTGGTCAAGCGGCCTATCAGGATAATTCGATTCAGCATCGGCCTGGTCCCCCCTATTTCTCCCGCCTTATCACCAGGTGGAGCAGAACTTCGTCGGTGATCTTGAAGACCCGTTCTAGCTCCTGCGCCGTTTTGGCCTCACCCTTGAAGGTCACCAAAACATAGTAACCTTCGCGGAGGTCCTTAACCTCATAGGCCAAACGACGTTTCCCCCATTTCTCGACGCTTTCCATTTCCCCGCCCTCGGCCTGGATCAGACCGGTGAATTTCTCGATTGTGGCCAGGGTCGCCTGTTCGTCGAGGTTGGGATGGAGCACAAACATAGCCTCATAAGCCCTCATTTCTTTCACCTCCTTTGGACTAACGGCCCCATAACGCGCTATGGAGCAGGGGTAAGGGCTATTTGCCTTTGAACAAAGAGATTATAGCATTGGCTGGCCTGCTTGGCAAGGAAAATCCTTGTCCTGGAATAGATCCGGGTGATTTGGTAAGTGAGCCCTTCCGATGGGTGGTCAATGAGAGGAGCGCTGCGACCTCGACGTGGCGGTCGGGCGTTGCCAGGAAAATCATTTGACCGTCTCGTTCCGGCGACTGACGATGGATTTTATTGCTTTTTCAAACTTGACTCGCGGGATCATCACGCGCCGGCCGCATCCCAGACATTTCAGGCCAAAATCAATCCCCGTCCGGGTAATTTCCCATTCGTAGCTCCCACAAGGATGCGGCTTTTTCATTTTGACGACATCACCAATCTCGTAGCGGATTATCTCGCGCATGGGTTTCTCCTCAAGACGCTTAGGTCAAAGTGGTGGGCCAGCGACCGGCAGCCCCTTTCAATTCCAGCCATCCTTCACTAGCGGCCACAAAGCGAAGGCCCCTGGCCTGGTCTAGGGTTGGTCAGCATCAGGAGCCTTTTCCCCCGCCCCCCTTGGCCGACCAGGATAGAGGACCTGTTTGGGGTAAGGGATTTCGATGCCTTCCTTCTCAAACGCCAACTTGATGCGCCGGCGTAGTTCCCGTTCCACCGCCCATTGCTCCATGGGTTTGGTCTTGGCCAGCACGGAAAAGACCACCTCCGACGGTCCAAAGTCAGTGATGCCCAGGACGGTGGGGCCCTCCACGATCTTGTCGGCCAGGTCTTTAGCCGCCTCCTGCGCTATTCCTTCGAGGACGTCCCTGACCCGGTCTACATCCTCCTCATAGGCCACCCCGATCTTCACCAAAGCGCGCATTTTACCCCGGCTGAAATTGGTTACTGTAACGATGGAACCGTTGGGTATGATGTGCACTTCACCGCCGAAATCTCTAAGCTTTGTTACCCTCAGGCCTAGTTCCTCCACGGTCCCGGAAACCCCCGCAGTAGTAATGTATTCACCCACACTGAACTGGTCCTCATAGAGAATGAAGAAGCCGGTGATGATATCGCGGACCAGGTTCTGGGCACCAAAACCGACCGCTAACCCGACAATGCCGGCCCCGGCCAAGATGGAGGTAGGCTGGATGTCGAAGAGCGGAAGGGCGCTCATGGCCGCGAAGAAATCAACCCCGTAGCGGAGAACGCTTTTCAGGATGAGGGCCAGGGTGCGACCGCGAGGGGTTTCCACCCGCGGCAGCAATCCCTTCCGGGACTGGAAGAAGTAGTCGATGTTCTTGTTCCCCAGACGGATCACCAGATGGGCCACCAGGATGATCGCGAACAAGCGGAGGCCCCGGGAACCCCAGTCGAGCCAAAGGGTCATACGCAAGAGATTCATGGCTGGTCACCTTTTTTGCAGAAAACCTTTCGTTGATGTTCTAATAGTATATCCTGGTCACCCTCCATTTTGCCCGGGCGGTCACTCCAATCATTCAGCGCCGCGGCAGCTCCTCCTTCCCAGCTTAAAAGAAAAGGAGCCGCCCGTCCCTCAGACCCTAAAGAGAAGGGGCAAGAGCCGGTCAAAAACCGGCAGGAAGAGCCCCGCCAGACGGGACGCTCGCAGCGCCATCCCCAACTGGGAGTACCCCCCGAGGCTGAGAACGATGTTTGAGAACCCCAGAACCAGGCTCAGTCCCAATCCCCCCCAGACCAGGCCCAAGATGGCTCCGCCCAGTCGGTTAATACCTAGAATGTCGACCTTCCTGGCCCAAGAGGCCAGAGGGGCCTTGAGCAGTCCAAAAAGGAGGCTGACCGCCCAATAGAGGAGGAGAAAGGCCAAAAGAGAGGCGACCAGGTCGGTAATAGATTGAGCCAGGGCGGCCAGAAGGTTGTTTACCGCACCGGCCCCCGTCGCCCCCCCCGGCAGGGCTGCCAGGAAGGCCTGGCTGAAGCTTTCCGGCAAACCGAGGGCAGCCAACTGCCGCTTGATTTCATCCAAAGGGATCCGATCCAAGGGCAGGGACTGCGCCTGAGCCGGTATATAGCCCTGGAGGCGGGTGGTTATGAAATCCTTAATGGGTAACGACTTCTCCAGCCATCCGGTCAGGGCGCCCTGAAAGGAGATGGCCACGACCAGGGGTACCACGAAGGCCAGCAGATCCAAAAGGACCAGCAGAAAGCCCCGGCGATACCCGATCAGGACTCGAAAAGCAAGATATAAGACTATCAACCAATCGACCCAGTTCATACATCCCCTGGTGGGAGAAGCCCGACCGGTGGTGGCCCCCCCCCCTAGGAGACGGCTGAAAAACACCGATCTGCGTGTCAGGCGGGCTTCCGCCCGCCTCCGCTAGAGGGCACGCCCCCCTTCGGCGGCACCCACGGTGCCTGAGCACCCCCTAATGCCTGGGGGAGTCCCTCCCCCAGACCCCCTGGCGGCACTGACGCGCCGTCCGGCGGCTCTGCACCCAACGTACCACCTAGTACGCCTCGCCTCGGAGCCTTGTTGCTCCTAGCATCTGGGCTGATTTGAGGCCTCGCCCTTATGATTGGGCTAAAGCCGCCAGAAGCAGGATCGCCGTCAAGCGCGATAGAGACTAGGGCGGCTTTGTTCGGGCGGGTTAACCACTCAAAAAGCGGTTCGTCAGCAGTCTCCTTGACCAGGTTTCACCTCCTCGGATGTTCTTCCAGTGCGGGAAGGTTACGGCAGTTTTACCTGCTCTGGTAGAGGGCGGCGCCACCTCGGATAATGGTAAGTATCTTCTGACCACCTGGATCCACCAGCAGTTGGTCCAATTGACCGGGCAACTCCATTCGCCAGCTACTCTTCCCCGTTTCTGCAAAGGCCAGCAAGGAGTTCTCTGTCCCAACCAAAAGGGTGTTTCCAGACCAGCTCAGAGCGGCCACTTTCGAGAGGCGTCTCTGCCACCGCAGAGTCCCCCCTGGATCAAAGACGTTAATAAGACCCTGGCCCAGGAGTTTCTGGGGAAAGGTACTATCCCTGGTTCCCACGGCCAGCCAACCCCCCGGGGCCGCTGCCAGAAGCGGAGCATCACCGAGTCCCGTCTCCCTGGGTGGAGCATTCCGACCCAACCAGATCAAGCGGTGGTCAACCTGGGCCCAGAGGGCTTCACCATGGGAAAAGAGCCCAAGATAAGGGACCAGCCCCTGACCGAGGGATCTTTCCCAGAGCAGTTGCCCCCGACGGTCAAAAACCCTGACCACGGAGGTCTGGTAATCCTGATTGGAGAGGGCGGCTATGGCCAGGTGCCCTTCTTCCGGATCTAAGGCCAAAGCCGTAACCAGGCTTTGCGGAAGGTTAATCTGAGCCAGTTTGCGCCCACGGCGATCCAGGAGAATAACGCGATTTCCTACCTTGAGGTCTCCCGACACCTGGGTCAGGCCCGTTGCCTTGACCGGGGTCTTGGGGTTAGCTCCGCTTGTCGCCGGCATAGCCAGGGTCCCTCCCGGGACTGCAGCTGGGGCCTGATTCTCGGTGACATTGTAACGGGTGTTGACCAGGAGCAGTTCCCTACCGGCTCGCAAGCCCTCGACTGGTTCCCCCATCGTCCACTGCCAGAGGAGAGCCCCTTGGGAGGAGAAATAGCTCACCAGGTTCTGACCGAAGGAGGCCGTAGCCACACCGTCGGAAGTGGCCGCCAGGATCTCGGGCCTCCCAGTCAGTTCGCGAATCTTCTGCCCGGCCTGATCCAAGAAAAGGAGCCGCTGGCCGTCCCCAAGAAGCGTCCCTCCCGGCTCCAGGAACCAGCCCCTGCGAGCCGTCCCTTCCGGCCGGCGCCAAACCAGGGTGAGCCGCGCGTCATCCCGGGGTTGCCCCTGCAGGTAGGCGTTCAGAAAGAGGGCGGCCACTGCCAGCAGGAGGAAGAAAAGGAGCCAAACGCCCGCTCTGGACCTTCTCTTTAGTTTATGATGGTCAACTATCCCTGGTATCTTCAAGAGATGGCCCCCGCTCAAAGCCCGGGTGCCCCGGCACCCCTTTCCCATTGAGTGCAACTCGATGAGTTATTTTAACCTCACTGCTATCCGGCCTACCAGCAACGAGGCGGCGTTCTAGGAGACCGCTGAAAAACACCCAACTGCGGTGTGGCGCAATCTGCAAGAAAGAACCTTTTTATTAAAGGGGCGTTACTATTGCCGATTGTCGCTCCGGCGACTCCTCGCTCAACGTACCGCCTAGTACGCCTCGCCTCGGGGTCTTGTCGCTCCTAGCATCTGGGCTGATTTGAGGTCTCGCCCTAACGGCTTCTCGGACGGGTTAACCACTCAAAACGCAGTTCGTCAACAGTCTCCTAGGAGACCGCTGAGAAGCCCCATCTGCGTGTCAGGCGGGCTGCCGCCCGCCTCCGCTAGGGGGGGGGGCACTCCCCCGTTCGGGGGCCACCTGCGGTGCCTGAGCACCCCCTACTGCCTGGGGGCCTTCTCACCTTTTCTTCGCCGCCAACCAAAAAGACCGCCTCCGGTTCCCTCTTTTGCCTGCGGAGGCCGACTTAAGCTTCTCAATCCCAGGCGCTGTGCCTTTTTTAATTCAGTCACGGCGTCGCCCAGACGACCCATCTTCTTGTAAGCGGCAGCCAGGTTGTTATGAGCTGTGGCGTAATCGGGATCAAGGTCCAGGGCTTTACGATAGCAGGCGACGGCTTCATCCCAGTCGCTGCGTGAGTAGTGAAGGTTGCCGAGATTCGACCAGGCGGCCGCCATCGCTGGGTCCAGTTCCAGGGCCTGGCGGAAGAGGGGCTCGGCCGCGGACAGGTCACCCTCCTCAGCTAAAATCGCCCCAAGGCGATTGGTGGCCTGGGCGTTCCGGGGGTCCAGGTGCAGTATAGTCAGATAGATCTCCCGGGCGCGGGCCAAATCCCCACGGGCGAAGAACTGATCGGCCTCCTGGTGGAGACGGTTGATGTCACTGGTCAATTGCTGACCTCCTTGGCGGAAAAAGCGATTTGTTTGACGGATCTACCATGAAACAAACCAGCTATTTCCGGGGCACCGCTCGGGCATTACCGTCCTCGCTTTCGGTCACCAGCGCCGGCCGCATCACGGGCGAGCTTCGGCCCTCCGGCCGGCAGCGCGCCGATTCCCCATCGGTGGGGCCGGGCGCCAGTTGAACCAACTTGCCAGACGGAAGTTTTCTTAGGAATGGCGCTCGGCCTCGGCTAGGTGGGCTACGCCCCCCTTCCGCGGCACCTACGGTGCCTGAGCACCCCCCGAAACCTGGGGTGTCCCTCCCCCTGCCCCCCTCGCGCGGCTTCAGGCCGCGTCGCCGAGGTGCCTACAGGTGCTGAACGCCGCGCGAACGGCGCTCGGCGGCCTCCCTGCCGTTGTCCGGCCTCTTGAGCCTCGCTTCGCCGGATGCGGTACCCGGCTCGGTGAAAGCGCCCCGCCGGCATTCGCCCGCCCGTCGCCGCCCCGCTGCTGTTTCATTACTTTATGGCGCCGCCAAGGGCGGCATGGGGGCTCTTTAGAAGTAGGCTCCCCGCGACTATTATTCACCTTATCTCCGGCGTTCTCCTTCTTTTGTCGGAAATTCTTTTCGCCCCTCTTTAGAATTGCGCGCTTCAGCGGTAATGGGGCGCCAAAGCCAGCGGGATCAGGAGGAGTAGGCCCAAGGCTCCTGCTATCGGGTAGACCGTGGCGATAAGACGAGTGAAGCCGATGGGGGCCAGGAGGGCCGCGAGCAACAGCGCGGCCAGACTCCAGAGAAGGGGGCTTTCCCGGCGATGGGCCAGGTTCTTGCCTAGGGCATAAGTCGCTGCCGCCGCCGTACCTAGCAGTCCTCCCCAAAGCAGGAGGGAGTAGGCCAGTCGCGGGACGGGTCCGATCCAGAGATCGGTTATTAGCCAAAGCATTGGTATCTCCTGGGAGAGCGTCTCGGGATAGCGGGAGAGCAACGCCAGGTCAGCCAGGAGGAGCAATGCCCCCAAGGCGAGCCCGCCGCTGATTCCTGCTGCCGCGCGCTCCCTTGTACTCCCTGTCCGTTCAGCCAGGGCAGCCAGAAAGCCCATGGCCAGAATGGAATTGTAGGAGAGATAGAGGAGGGCCGAAAGAAACCAGGGTCCGCCCATACCTGCCGGTAAGGTGGTGATCAGGACGTAGGGAGATCCCTGGCTCGACAGGCTGTCGACCAGGGACACTGCCGCCAGGAGCAGCGCAGGTAGGAGCAAAAGGTTAAGGGTGGCCAAGCCCCCCGGTCCGAGAATCAGGAGCAAGGCCACGGCGAAAAGGGTGCTCCCCAGCGCGCCGAACCCTTCCATTCCCAGCATCTCTTTTACCACCGCGGCGCCCCCGGCCACCGCCACTGTTGCCACCCCGAGGAGAAGGAGAAAGATAAATCCTGCTGCCATTTTAGCCACTCCCGCCCCGAGGGTTCTCTGTATCAGGGCGTGGTAATTGCTTGTCGCGTGGGCACTCCCTTTCTCCAGTATTGCCCATCCCAGATAGCTGAACCCGATGGTGCTGAAGAGAATCCCCAGGAGCCCGGCCCGCCCATAGATGGTGAAGAACTGTACGATTTCCCTCCCGGAGAGAAACCCTGCCCCCAATAAAGCGCCGGCGTAACTGGCTCCCAGGGCCAGAGGGTGAAGTTTCCGGGCCATCCCCCTTTTCTTCCCCCTTTCTGCCGGTTCGACTGGACCTTTCTTTACCATGCCTATTCGGAATGGGTTGTCCCAATCCCCCCTGCCCTGAGATCGCTTCTTTGCCAGGCGAGAGGACTCTTCGCATAACTTGCCGTGTTTTGCCATATACTGACGCAGGGGAATCTCACACCAAAGAAGGAGGGGCCTGAGAAAAATGGCCGTGGAGCGAGAAGCCTGGAATGGACCCCGGGTAGAACGGGTGAGCGTCCACGACCGCACGGCTGAACTTAGGTTGTCGACTTTCTTATCTCGCCACCTGAGAGCCTTGCTCTCACCGGAGGGGGTTCCGTTGGTGATTTGTATCGGAACTGACCGTTCCACCGGTGATTCCTTGGGCCCGCTGGTGGGGACCTTTCTGTCCGAGAAGCTCCCCGGTCTGCCCGTATTTGGAACTCTGGAGTACCCCGTCCACGCCGGCAATTTGGTCGAGGTCCTGGAGAGGGTGAAAGGAAAGTACTCAGCCGGGGTGGCCATTGCCATCGATGCCTGTCTGGGACGCAACGAATCGGTGGGGAGTATCACTGCCGGGGTGGGCCCGCTCAAGCCCGGGGCGGGAGTAAACAAGGACCTCCCTTCCGTGGGGAGCCTGTACATCACGGGTACGGTCAACGTTGGAGGATTCATGGAATACCTGGTGCTGCAAAACACCAGGCTCAATTTGGTCATGAAAATGGCCCAGGTCGTGACCCGGGCCATTAACGAGGCCTTGTTGCAGCTAAACTTGCCAGCTAGTTCGGTGGGCGGGTCGACCTCCTGAAGTTAGGAGGCCGGCGGCATCCCTGGCAGCGGTGAGCTGTCTCCTAAAAGTAGTCCTGGCATTTTCCAAGGGGTCTCCTAGGAGAGCCGTTTCTTGAGATCCACCAGTACCTCCTCCGGGGTACGACCCTCGGCGGAGATTACTGGAGCTCTGGTTTGGATCTCTTGTATCCCCAGGAGGTTGTCATCCTGGCCGCTGACGATGATGGCGTCGGCCTCACGCCAGCCCTCCTTTATTGTCTTGACCTCATACCCTTCCTTGCGAAGGGCTCTTTCAAAGGGAGAAAGGTTGTCCTCAATAGCTATAACTTTTTTCACCGTTGGTCACCTCCGGAGCTTTCGGAGCTTTTCCGGAGGTTAGTATTTCCTCTGGAGAAAGTGCCTATACGGTGGCGGGCTTTGTCCTCTGAAGAATCTCCTTGACCTCTTCGTCAGAAACCTGTGCAAAATCCTGGTAAAACTGTCCTACGGCGTAAAACTCCTCCGGGGTTATCAGGGAGAATATTTCGTCGGCCTCCGTGATCCTCTCGCGGACATCGGCCGGTGCCACCGGGACTGCCAGGATCACCCGTCGGGCCGCCTTTTTCAGGGATAGAATTGCCGCCCGAACGGTCAAACCCGTGGCAATGCCGTCATCCACGACAATGGCCGTCTTTCCTTTGAGCTCGGGAAGGGGCCTTTCGCCGCGGTACTCTCTCAGACGGCGCTGAATTTCCTGCCGGGCCGCTTGTCGGGCTTTTTCGATGTATTCGTGGGGGAGACCAAGGAGATGGATGAGGTGTTCATCCAGGATAAGAGTATCGTCGGGCGCTAAGGCCCCAATCGCCAGTTCCTCATTGAAAGGGGCTGGAATCTTGCGCGGGATTACAAGATCTAGCGGCGCCTGGAGTTCCTGAGCTACCTCTGCTCCCAGTATAACGCCGCCCCGAGGGACAGCCAGGATAATCGGGTTCTGATCCTTATAAATCCTCAGGCGGTGGGCTAGTTTTCGCCCGGCCTCCCTTCGATCGCGAAACAGCATGGTCCTCACCCGCTCCTGAAAGCCTGCCCCGGGGACTGATCAGGGCACCAAGACCTTTAGGGCTCGAGGGACAATCCTGAAGTGGGCAGGCGTGGTCCCGATGACCTCTCCGTCGGCGTGGAGGGCCAGGGGCTGACTCGAAGTGACGTAAATCTCTCGCACGCGACGCTGCAGGAGTTTCGGAAGACCCAGGTGGCGTCCGCTAAAAATGAGCATCAAGGCCCGCAGGATCTCGAGCCGGGTAAAGTCCCAACCCAAGACTACATCCAAGGTCCCGTCATCCGGTTCGGCCGACGGGACCATCATCATACCCCCTCCATAATACTTAGCATTGCCTGCAGCCAGGAGGAATATTCTTCGACTTAGCTTCTCACCGTCCAGGGTTATTTCCGCCGGGAGACAGCGGAACTTCCATAATTGCATTAACACCGCCAGGAGGTAGGTCACGGTACCATTGATCAGGTGACGCCCCGTATTGACATGGTGCGCCACCGCGGCGTCAAATCCAACGCCGGCAATATTAGTAAAATAATGACCATTTACCAGTCCCAGGTCGATCTCTCTCTCCCGCCCGTGAAAAAGCAACCCCAGGGCTGCCTCAGGGCGGTGCGGGATCTTGAGGGTACGAGCTAGATCGTTGCCCGTTCCTGCCGGGATCACTCCCAAACGCTTACCCGTTGGACCTACCCCGTTGACCAATTCATGGAGGGTACCGTCTCCCCCCACCACCACCAGCTGCTGAACCTCCTGCTCGACAGCCTTTCGCCCGATTTCCATGGCGTGTCCAGGTCCCTGAGTGTAATGGGTCTCAAAAATCATCCCCTGGTTCTTCAGCTGATCCTGCAGTCGCGCCCAGACCCTGGCCGCCCGGCCTCTGCCTGCCACTGGATTAACAACGGTCCAGGTTTTCAAGACCCTCCTACCCCTTTAACTTTATTGTGGCCCGGTCCAATGATGGCGGAAGCTCGCCGGCACTTCATTCCTTTTTCGGGGGGGTATGGGAGGATGATTTCTCAGCGGTCCCGTTCATCTCGCTTTTCCCTTGAAAGATACCGCCCTCTTCAATGATCAACTGCTCCACCTTGATATCACCCTGTAGGCGCCCCTTAGTTGTGATCTCCAGACGTCCTTGGGCCTCTATGTTTCCCGTGACCTGGCCGGAGAGGCTAACTGCTTTGGCGGCGATATTTCCCTTTACCTGAGCTCCCTCACCGATGACAACGATACCCTGTCCCTTGATGTCACCCTCGACCAGGCCCTCAACGCGCAGGTTGGCACGGGCCAGAACCGCCCCCTTGATCACGGTTTCTTTACCAATGATGGTGTCAACTTTGTCATCTGCTTGTCCCTCTTTTTTGCCGCCGAACATTCCCCCTGCCCCCTCCCCATCTGCATCCTGTTGCAGCTTTTCGTTCTGCCCTGAAACAGACCGGTTACTTCCAGGGCGCCGCTCGGGCATTGCCGTCTTCGCTTTCGGTCATCTGGGCCGACCGCATCCGGCCCAGCTCGGATCAACCCTGGCCGTCAACCCCTGGAACCGGCGGCCCCCATCAGGGGAGCTTCCGTTGCATATAGGGCCAGGGATCAACCTGCTTGCCGGCCACCCAAACCTCGTAGTGAACATGGGGTCCGGTGCTCAAACCCGTGCTACCCATGAGCCCGATGACCTGTCCGCGCTGCACCTTTTGCCCTGCCTTGACGGTGGCCTGGGTCAGGTGCCCGTAGAGGGTGGTAAAACCATAGCCATGCTCCAGGATGACCGTCCTCCCCAGACCACCCTTCCAGCCGACATAACGGACGATTCCGTTGGCCGTGGCGGCAACGGGGGTTCCCCAAGCTGCGGCGATATCTATGGCCGGATGAAAATCGCTTCCCCAACCAAAGGGAGAGCGTCGATAACCGAAGGTGGAAGTGATCTCGCCGCGAGCGGGCCAACCAGTGGGTGTGGCCGCGTCTTTGGCTATCTTCTGGTCCACGGCCTGGCTGAGCTGGGTCAAGACCTCCTGCTTCTCTTTCACTTCCTCGTGCAAGGAGGCGACTGTCGCTCCGAGGGCGGCTAGTTCCTGGCTGCTCCTGGCCGTCCGTCCGTCGCTACGGGAAACCGGTGCCAGGCGTCGGGCTGTCGCATAGTCGTTCCTTGCCAACGGAGGGCTCGTCGTAGCTACACCTGGTGAGGTACCGGGCTGGGCCACCTCAACATCAACATCGGCAGTAGTACTGGGATTTGTCGGGCCTGGCCCTTGTTTATCCGCTGGTTCTACCGCCGAAGGGAGTAGGGCCGAGGCAATTCGGACTTCCCCCTGGGAACCTGGCGACGGTTTGGGGAGAGTCGTTGTGGAAGAGGTCTGCTCGCCGCCCTGGGCACGCCCAGACTCTGGTCCCCGGGATGGAGCTGGTTTGGGCAGGTTCAGCTTGGCCCGAATTTGCGCATCCAATTGATCCAATATTATTAGTTTCTCTTGAATGTTGGAGGTTTCCTTCTTGAGGTTGTCTATCTGATCTTTTTGCTCTCGGGAGGTAGCCCGGAGGTAGCGTAGTTCGTCCATGTTCTGCAGGAGATTATGGTAGGCGTAGGTGAAGGAACCCAAAGCTACCATAGCCAACAAGAGAAGGATGGAGAGGGCTTTGACCAGGCTGGCGGGAACGCGAATAGACCAGATTTTGTCTCTGGAATGCGGGACGACCATTAGGGTGAAGTGGCGCGGGCCTTTGGCCTTTTTCCTCGGACGACTTAAGGTTTTCATTGACCACTACCCTCCGTTGCCAGGACGTCTGGCGGAGAGCCAGCTTTTTTATATTCGACCCCAAGGGGCCATTTTCCTCCCTCTTCCTTAAGTTTTTCTATGGCAGGCGAGACTGATGGCCTCTTTCTCTTCATCGGTCAGAAGGTAGGTCGACCGTCCCTGGCTGAGGGGCTTACCGTAGATCCGGGATTCGTCTCTTCCGTAAAGGCTGGAGAGGACGACCCCGTTCTTCTCTCCATCCATGATGGCCACGGCAAAGCTGAGATCGCTACCCACGCCTTCAAAGGCGTTAAATCTGACCACGCCTACTTGCTGAAGAAAAGCCTTTGATCTCTCTTTCAGCTCCTTCTGGTCGGCGGTCACTGTATTGATTTTTTCCTCCAGCGAGCCGCTTTTCTCCGCCAGATGCAGGAGGAGGTCTTCCAGGTTCGCCCCCGGCCGCACTTCCAGCAGGGCGTGCAGGCGCTTGAGGGTGCGATTAAGTTTTATGGCGAGGAGTATTACCGCTGCGAGTAAAGCTATTGTGAGGAAGATGAGGCCGAGGAGAAAGGCGGTGAGCTCATTGACTGCCAGATCTAACCCCATCAAAAAACCCCCTTCGACGGAAGGTAGGCCGGGTCGACTCCCCAGCCCTTGCTAGTCTAGGAGACCGCTGGAAAACCGCTGTCTGGATGTCAGGCGGGTTCCCGCCCGCCTCTGCTAGGGGGGAGGCCCCGGTTCGGTGGCACCTACGGTGCCTGAGCACCCCCTAATGCCTGGGGGAGTCCCTCCCCCAGACCCCCCGGCGGCGCTGACGCGCCGTCCGGCGGCTCCTCGCTCAATGTACCACCTGGTACGCCTCGCTTTGGCGCCTTGTCGCTCCTGGCACCTGGGCATTTTTAATCGGTCCCGCCCTAACGGTATCTCGGGCGCGCTGACCACGCAAAAAGCAGTCCGTGAGCAGTCTCCTGGGCTGCGGTGGCTTGCGCGGCGCCCTTTTTGGCAGTATAATGACGGCATGGAACACAGGTTCGAGCGGGCACAATGGTTGTGTATTCTTTCAGAACTATGGGGTCGGCTCTCCCGGGCACGGTGTTTGAGCAGTCGTCGGTGCCCGACCGGGCTTCCCTCTTGGTAATATTACCATACGGTCGGCGGTTCGTCCAGATTTCTCTGGCGTCCTGTGGTTGGGGAGCTGGGTTATGACCCCGCGCCCGGTGTTGTCTGTATTGTGACTGGAGGTGGGGCCTTGAATAGGGAGAGTCTCTATCGTTTACTGTATGAAATTAAGGACGGCAACGTGACGCCTACGGAGGCGCTGGAAAAACTGGCGATCCTTCCCTACGAGGACCTTGGTTATGCCCGGATTGACCACCATCGCGCCTTGCGCCGCGGCTTTCCTGAGGTAATCTTTGGCTCTGGCAAGACTGTGGATCAGATAACCCGGATTGCTCAGGGCCTGAAAGAGATGGGGCAGTCAGTTCTTGTCACTAGGGTTGACCCTTCGGCCGCCGCGTCCCTGGAACTGACTTTGCCCGAGGGCGAGTACTTTGAGAGCTCACGGCTTTTTTTTTGGGGCAGGCGCGCCGGAAGACATGGTGGGAGAGTCGTCGTGGCCACGGGTGGAACTGCCGACTTACCGGTTGCCGAGGAGGCGGCGGTCGCCTTGGAGGTTATGGGGAACGAGGTGGAGCGCCTCTATGATGTCGGAGTTGCCGGAGTCCACAGGCTGTTGTCCCGCGTGGAAGACCTGCGCTCGGCACGGGTGATCATTGCCGTTGCTGGCATGGACGGTGCCCTGGCCAGCGTCGTCTCTGGCCTGGTGGATGTCCCGGTAGTCGCTGTGCCTACGAGTGTCGGATACGGAGCCAGCTTTGGGGGAGTTGCCGCCCTCCTCAGCATGTTGAACAGCTGTTCGTCTGGCGTCGGTGTTGTCAACATTGATAACGGCTTCGGGGCTGCTGCTTTGGCTAACCTGATTAATCGATAGAGAGTGGTTCAGTGGCCCTGGGCAAGGGAGAGAGACCTTTGACTATCGCCTATTTCGATTGCTTTGCCGGTATAAGTGGGGACATGCTTCTCGGGGCGCTGATAGATCTCGGGGTCGACCCGGACTTGTTGTACCGCGGCTTGGCCAGCCTGGGGCTGGAGGGATACTCCCTCGCCTTCTCGCAGGTTAAAAAGGCCGGCTTACGTGGCACCCGGGCCCTGGTGCAGGTGACCGCCGCCGCTGGGGTTGAGCACCGTTCGCTGGCTACAATTGAGCAGCTAATCAGGGGGTCGACCGTCCCTCCCATGGCCCAGGAGCTGGCCCGCGCCGTCTTTAGACGCCTGGCCGGGGCCGAGGCGCTGGTGCACGGTATTCCAGTGGAGTCGGTTCACTTCCATGAGGTGGGGGCGGTGGATTCCATTGTTGACATCGTGGGTTCCGCCATCGGTCTGACGTCCCTGGGGATTACGCGGGCGTATTTTTCTCCCTTAAATACCGGTCGTGGTTTCGTTCGTTCTGCCCACGGGTTTTTGCCCGTCCCGGCCCCGGCCACCCTGGAGTTGTTGCGAGGTGCGCCGGTCTATTCCGGTGATGTGGAGACGGAACTGGTTACTCCTACGGGAGCGGCCTTCGTGGCCACCCTGTCGGCTGGGTTTGGTCCTCTTCCCCTTATGCGGGTCTTGAAGGTGGGATACGGGGCGGGGACTAAGGACCTCCCTTTCCCCAACCTTTTGAGGATCACGCTGGGCGAGGAGCAGGAACCTCTGGCAGACCGGTGGTCCGGCCTCGAGTCCGACCGTGCCTTCATGCTCGAGGCCAACCTTGACGACATGAACCCGCAGTTCTATGAGGTTGTCTCCTTTCGGCTTTTTGAGGCCGGTGCCCTGGATGTCTTCCTGACCCCGGTTCAGATGAAGAAGTCCCGACCTGGAACGGTCCTTTCCGTGCTGGCCCCTCCCGAAAAGGTTGATGGTCTATCCAAGGTCATTTTCCGGGAGACCACGACCCTGGGTCTGCGCTACTATGAGGTTTCTCGCCGTAAACTTGTACGTGAGTTCCTCAACTTGAATACACATTTTGGCCCCATCACCATCAAGGTCGGTCGCCTTGGACCATCCGTTGTCAACGTCGCTCCGGAGTACAGCGACTGCCGTCGTATCGCTCTAGAAAGGGGCATTCCGATCAAGGAGGTACACGGGGCGGCCCTCCAGGCGGCCTGGCGAGAGTTGGGTATGCCGCCGGTGGCAGATGGAAGTTGACTCCGATAGACCGCTGATAAACTGCGTTTTGAGTGGTTAACGCGTCCGGGAAAAGACGCCTTTAGTCTAGGAAAAAGCCTGAAAGCGAACGTTCTTCTGGCGGCTTTAGCCAAAAGACGCCTTTAGTCTAGGAAAAAGCCTGAAAGCGAACGTTCTTCTGGCGGCTTTAGCCAAATCCCCAGGGAGAAGTCTCTCAAGAAATGCCCGGATGGTCAGAAGACAAGGCGCCAAAGTGGGGCGTACTGGGTGGTACGTTGAGCGGGGAACCGCTGGAGCGAACCATCGGCCATGGCTTGCACCCATTTTGACATGACACCTGTTGGTGGTCAATTGCGCCACAATCCCCTATAGTTACGCAACATTCTCGGAGAACTTCTCCTGGCGGTTGCGTCGCAATCCGCCACAGTCAGGTGCCATTTTAGGAAAAGTTCTTCGGCGGATTGCGCCAACGCAGGTGGGGGTTTTTCAGCGGTCTCCTGGGCTTACATATCCTTACACCTCACACAACCCCAACCCTGGCGCCGCCTTTCGGGGGCCCATTATGGACTGCCCTCGAGCTCGGTCGGTGAGCGGCTCACCGGACTCCCCCCCTTGCAGTGACCCGCCATTGATTTACGACCCTATGGTTCTCATGGACATATAGTGTGTCGGTCAGGTTTACTACCGGGCAGGCGTGGTTGGGGATCACCTCCAGCCTGTCTCCTACCGTCACTGGGCTCTCCGGCGGTAGGGATACGATTCCGTGCTCCTCGGAGAGCCGCTCGATGACAAACCCCTGATGGTTCTTGACCAGACCGTAGCCCGGCAATTGGGAAATCCCGTGAGCCCCGCGGTCCAGCGCCAGGGTCTTGCCCCCCGCGTCGATCACGATCCGGTCAGGCGTCGGCCGGCTGATTACGGTGGTCAGGACACTCAGGGCACAGTCTTCCCTTCTGGCGACTCCGAGAGCGACCTGGGTGGCATCATTAAAGACGTAGTTACCGGGTCTTATTTCGTTGATTCCCGTGACGGCTCCGGATATTCTTACAGTTGGAGTGGAACCAACGCTAAGGACCGCACTCCCAATCCCGGCCTGCCGCAGTAGGGCAGCGGTTGATAGCAGTGCCTCCGCTTCGCCTCGGCCGATGAGCTCCAGTTCGCTCCGATTTCTGGCGGCGTAAGCATGCCCGGCGTGGGTAAGGAGTCCCTTCAGTTTCAGGCCAGGGTATTTCAGCAGGCTGAGAGCCAGTTCCAGGGCCGGTTTCCCTGGAGGTACTCCCGTTCGACCCAGTCCGCTGTCTACCTCAATAAGGCAGGGTATTACTTTACTCCTGCTGGTGGCTGCCTGAGACAGCGCCTTGGCTGCTGGGATGCTGTCTACTAAGACAGTTATGCTGACCTTTTCGGTAAGGTAGAGGAGGCGTTCGAGTTTTTGTTGGCCAACCAATTCGTAGGCAACCAAGATATCGCTGAAGCCCACTGCCGCCATGGCCTCTGCTTCATCCAGCTTGGCGACGCATAGCCCGTTGGCGCCCATCTCTCTTTGGATTTTGGCTATTTCCACCGTCTTGTGCGCCTTTACGTGGGGTCTCAGATGTACCCCGTGGTTTCTGGCGAAAGAGGACATCTTCTCTATATTGGTGAGAAGTACGTCCTTGTCGACCATGACAGATGGGGTGTCGACTTCCGGAAAACTGTCTATTGCCGGCATAGGCTCTCTCCTCCAAGAATCTGCTCTCAAACCCGGCCTGCCCTGTCGCGGATGCTGATCTTCGGACTGCCGTCTGGTCCCTCAGCCCATAAGTTGAGGGTCTTCTGATGTGAGGCGGCCTGGCTTGGGGATCTTCATTTGGGTAGCAGGGCGGCCAGTGCGGCGGCGGCAACTATTGCCGGCAGGAGAGCGGCCACCCTGATTCGAGCTACTTCGAGCAGGTTGATCCCAATTCCTAGGATCAGAAGCCCTCCGGCGGCGCTCATTTCGGCTACCACAGCCTCGGTTAGCAGGGGACGTATTTGTTGGGCCAGAAGGCTGATGGCCCCCTGATAGACGAGAAGTGGCAACGCCGAAAAGGCGACGCCGATGCCCATGGTTGAGGAAAAGATTATGGCTGTGATTCCGTCCAGGGCCGACTTGGCCAGGAGAATGTCGTATCTCCCGGTGAGGCCGTCCTGCAGTGAGCCCATTATGGCCATGGCTCCTACGCAGTATACCAACGTGGCCATGATAAAGCCTTTGGAAAAGGTGCCTTCGCCAAAAGCAAGGGCTTTCTCCAGGCGATTCCCCATCACCTCTAGGCCCTCTTCGATGTGGAGGAGTTCGCCGGCGGTACCTCCCAGAGCTAAACTCACGATGAGGATAACGGGGTTCCGCGTTTCCCACGTCGTTTTCATTCCAATGTAGATCACACTGAGACCTATCCCCTGTATAACTGTTGCCTTAATCCTGTCGGGAATGCCCTTTATCAGGTAGGTACCCAAGACTCCTCCAACGATGACGGCCAGTGTGTTGATGATTGTTCCGATCAAGTTTATTGCCTCCGTTTATGTCCCTTGCTGGCGCCAGCGGTTTACCTTTGGGCCGCCGGTGTTTCACGTGAAACACTTGGCTATGGTCCCCGTATCCCCTCTCCCAAGCGGGAACACCTCTCCTGCTGGTCACCGGCGCGAGGGGCATATCCCCTGATGCAAAAAGAGAGCCGTATCGGGGGTATCTCCCGTAACCAGCAGCGAGCGGCTCAATGAAGCCGCCATACCGCCCCTAAAGGCATGCCGACCCAGATTGACTGGGTTCGCTGGTGCCATGCGTGTCTTTTGATTTCTTCACGACGGGGAGCACCATCAGACATCCTGCCCCGCGGCAATCCCCGGTATTTACTCCATCCCCCGGAGACCATTGAACACCCCCCTCCTTGGGCCCAATCCGCCGGGAAGAAGTTCCTCATCAAATGGGGGATAACTCTGGCGGATTGGGCCCCGATCGGCCGCAAACAGCTTCCTATCAAAAGGCGTGTCAACTGGGGCCAATTGGTGGCACGGGTGTTTTGGCCAGGGGCCCCGGAAACCTCGCCGCGAGCCTGGCACAGAATAGTGGCTCTCGTGCGCGGCACCCTCCTCAATCCGCTTCCCCGCCAAGCCTTCTCGCTCCTCCTATCTGGAGCTTTCTGAGCGGTCTCCCCCCAGCGCTTTCGCGGGTGAGTTAACACGTAAAACGCACTTTCTCAGGCGGTGACAATTCCCACTGCCTTCAGCCGCAACGGCAGTGATTCATTGGCTAGCCACGGCCGGCCGGCGAAGGTTCGCCCTGGAGTCTAGCCTCTCGCCCCTGGCGTCGCCGGCCTACACGAGACGGCCTATTTCACAAGTCCCCTTTTCCCATGAGTAGGAGGTCTACTACTCTGGTCAGATCCTCCTCCCCGTAGAAGAAGATTTCTATCTTCCCTTTCCCGCCTTGGCGGTTTATCTTCACCATCGTCCCTAGGCCTCTCTTCAGTCGTTCCTCCAGGTCCTTCTCCTCTGCCGCCAGCTTGTCGCCGCGACCTCCGAGCCTGCGTCCTCGCGGCGGCCTCTCCTTTCGTTTCACCAGCTCCTCTACGGCCCGCACTGACAGATTCCTGACCTCAGCCTCCCGAGCAAGTTTACTCTGCTCCGCCGAGTCGGACAGCCCTAGGATAGCTCTGCCGTGCCCAGCCGACAATGTTCCACGTGAAACACTTTCCTGGATCTCCTCGGGGAGGGTCAACAGCCGCAACGCGTTGGCGATAGCCGATCGACTGCGCCCCAGACGCCTCCCCAGCTCCTCTTGGGTCAAACCGAAATCGTCAATTAGGCTTCGATAAGCCCGAGCCTCCTCCATAGCGTTCAAGTCCTCGCGCTGAAGGTTCTCCACAAGGCTTACCTCCATAACTTCCACAGGACTTAGGTCCTTCACTACTACAGCTACTCTCTCCAGTCCGGCCATCCGGGCGGCCCGCCAGCGCCTCTCTCCTGCCACTAGCTGGTATCCGTTGCCGTTCCGCCGCACCACCAGCGGTTGAATTAACCCATGCTCGCGAATAGATTGCGCTAGCTCCGCCAGCTTCGTCTCATCAAAACTCTTCCGCGGCTGCCCCGGATTGGCCTGCACCTCTTCCAGAGGGACCTCCCTGACCTCATCGTGCTCCGTAAGCTCTATCTCCGGGATCAAGGCCTGTAAACCACGCCCCAGGCCCTTCTTAGCCATTCTCCACCACCTCCCTGGCCAATTCCCTGTATACTTCAGCCCCTCGGGATTTCGGATCATAGACGGAAATCGGTTTCCCGTGACTGGGCGCTTCACTCAATCGCACGTTGCGCGGGATAATACTTCGAAAGACCTTGCCGCGGAAGAATCGCTTCACCTCATCGACTACCTGTATCGAAAGATTGGTCCTTCCATCGAACATGGTCAACGCCACTCCCTCCAGTTGCAGCCCCGTATTCAGATGGGTCTGAACTAGCTTAATCGTGCTCATCAGCTGGGTCAGCCCCTCCAAGGCATAATACTCGCACTGGATCGGTATCAGCACCCGGTCGGCCGCAGCCAACGCGTTGATCGTCAAGAGCCCCAGAGACGGAGGACAATCCACCAAAGTCAAATCAAACTCGGACTTCACCGGCTCCAGAGCCCGGCGTAGCCTATACTCTCGGGAGATGAGGGGGACAAGCTCTATCTCGGCACCAGCCAAGTCAATCGTAGCCGCGGCGGCGAAAAGCCCAGGGATGGCCGTCGGAAGGATGGCCTCCCGTAAAGAAGCATCATCCACCAACACGTCGTAGACCGACTTGCCCACCTTCTTTTTCTCCAGCCCCACCCCCGTAGTGGCGTTGCCCTGGGGGTCGATGTCGATCAAGAGAATTCGCTTGCCCATTTCCGCCAGATAGGCTCCTAGATTCACTGCAGTAGTTGTCTTCCCGACACCGCCCTTCTGGTTGGCCACGGCAATGACCCTGCCCAAAACCCCCACCTCCTACCACCAGTATACTCTAATTTCGCCATGCCCGCCTTACTTCCTTCTAAGAAATGACTCTCCCTGGCCGCAATCTTCCAACCCCGCTCTCTCAACTCCGGTGCCAACTCTTCAGCCCTAGCCGTAAGGCAAGACGGCGAGTCTCCTGGTGATATATGACGATCGGATGACACTCTTTCACCCCCGCCCCCCGCTTGACAGCCCGGGAACGACCTGCTAGAATATCCGTGAAGCATTCTCTATTTAGTCTATCTTCTTAGTATCGTTCCTCCGGGGGATGGAGGGGAGATCGCCCCCACAACCTCCCCAGGATAGATCGACGGCCCTTAGCGGGAGGCGGCGAGCCTGCAGCCGCCCCCTGAAACTCAGCCGCAAGGAGTGAAGGTATGAAACCATCAGCCAAGACGCTCTACGCCTGCCAGGCCCTGGTCGAACTGGCCCAGCAATATCCCTCCCGGCGTCCCGTCCTTATAGAAGACATTGCTCGGCGACATAACATA
The DNA here is from genome assembly GCA_023475165.1 of Bacillota bacterium. GTDB lineage: Bacteria > Bacillota > Sulfobacillia > JAMCWA01 > JAMCWA01 > JAMCWA01. The sequence goes on from JAMCWA010000101.1 coordinate 28,012, forward strand.
CCTCTCAAGTTCCTCCAGCAGATTCTCCTGTCCCTCAAAGCGGCGGGTCTGGTAGAAAGCAGACGTGGACCGGAAGGTGGCTATCTCCTAGCCCGTCCCCCCGGGCAAATTACCTTATACGAGATCGTCACCCCCCTGGACCCACCCTCCCCGCCGAAGAGGTCCAACCCCTTACCGAACAGTCAATGGTCCGCCCTCCCAGTATGGCGGGAAATCGACGAGACGGTTAAGGTCATCCTGGAGTCCTACACCCTCGAGAAGATCCTGCTCCTCTCTCAGGGTCCTCAGGGAATGTACTACATCTAAATCTAACACTAAGGAGGTAACTCTCATGTCCGCAACCCAAATCCACCCGGACATCCTGTCCCTGGTGGGAAACACCCCGGTCGTTCGCATCAACCGCCTTGGCGGCACCCAAAGTGCTGAGCTCCTCGGAAAACTCGAGTCCTTCAACCCCGCCGGAAGCGTTAAGGACCGCATTGCCCTGGCCATGATCCGCTCTGCCGAACGCCAGGGGCTCTTAGCGCCGGGCGGAACCATCATCGAACCCACCAGCGGCAACACGGGTATCGGCCTCGCCATGGTGGCGGCGGTCGAGGGTTACCGACTAATCCTGGTCATGCCTGAAACCATGAGTCAAGAAAGACGCCGTCTCTTGCAGGCCTATGGGGCTCAACTGGTCCTCACCCCAGGAACGGAGGGCATGGCTGGCGCCGTACGAAAAGCCCAGGAACTCTTGCAAGAGACCCCAGGGGCCTTTATGCCGCAACAATTCGACAACCCGGCCAACCCAGCCACCCACCGCGAAAATACCGCCCGGGAGATCCTCGAGCAAACTGGAGGACGGCTCGACGCCTTCGTCGCCGGCATCGGGACCGGCGGTACCATCTCCGGTGTCGGGCCAGTCCTGAAGTCCCTTCTCCCAGGAGTCAAAATAGTGGGAGTTGAACCCGCTCGCTCCCCTCTCCTCACGCTCGGCCACGCCGGACCCCACCGAATCCAGGGGATTGGGGCCAACTTCCTCCCGAAAGTTCTTGACAGGGAAGTGCTGGATAAGGTGATTCCCGTCTCCGACGAAGATGCCCTCTCTACCGCCCGCCGCTTAGCCCGGGAGGAAGGGCTCCTCGCGGGGGTCTCCTCCGGGGCGGCCGTCTTCGCCGCCCTACAGGTCGCTCAGGAACTGGGCCCGGGGAAACGTGTCCTGGTCATACTGCCTGATACGGGAGAGCGCTATCTTTCTGTGGAAGGGCTCTTCGATCAGCCGCTCTGAAAAACCTAGACATTCTGGCAGAGAGATCTCAAATCGCTCTGCCAACCATGGACATTTTTAGCTATCTTCTCTAGGATAGGTAACCCATGCCTAGATTCTTCCTGTCAGAATCAACCCCTAAACCCAGCAGACCGCTGAAAAACCCCGTCTGCTGGGTCGCTACCTACGGAAGTGGGGAGTTGGAAGCCACAACTTGCCAGTGGGGAAGGGAAAAGTCGGCAACTGGGAACTCCTACCTTGAACCAAACCATCTACCTTCAGGACCCCGCCCGGGCGTTGCCGTCCTGGCTTTCGGTCACCTACCCTGACCGCATCGGGGTAGAGCTTCGCCCCTTCGGCTGGCACCGCGCCGATTCCCCATCCCTGGGGCCGAGCACCCATCTTAAGTGATTTTGCAAATTGCCGAATCTGCGGAAACGGCGCTCGGCCTCGCCAGGGGGGGCTACGCCCCCCCTGGCGCGTCACCTGCGGTGCGTGAGCAACCCCCCCGACACCCGGGGAGTTCCTCCCCCGCCCCTGGCGCGGCTTTAAGTCGCGTTAGCGAGGTACCCGGGGGCACAGATCGCCGCGCGAGCCGCGCTCGGCGGCATCCATGGCGACGTCCGGCCTCTTGAGCCTAGCTCTGCCGGACGCGGCGCCCAGCTCGGTGAAAGCGCTCCGCCGGCACTCACCCGCCCGTCGCCCCCCTGCTGTTCTTTCATTACTTTATGGCGCGCCAAGAGCGCCCTGGGGATTTACTTTCAACCTCCGACCTCCCACCATG
>JAMCWA010000063.1 GCA_023475165.1 Bacillota bacterium
CGTTGATTTCCTCGGTGATAAAGCCAGTAACGCGGTAATCCAAACCAATCATCTCCCGGAGGACCTTTTCCACCAGTTGACGGTTTTCCGATTTGGCCAAAATATCTCTGTGTGCCGCAAATTTGAAGAGGAGCTTCAGATTATTACCTTCCATCCCGTATAGCTGCCCCTCTCTCAAGAGGGCATAAAGGGAAGGTCGCGCCTTCTTTATCTTCTCGAGAAACTCCGGCCAGCGTTCCTGCAGGATCGCCAAACCCGGATGGCTTTCGGACCCGGTGTCCCCGGTTTGCCCGGGTACAGATTCTCCTCTTGCAGTCAGGTCGATGTCGGGCGCCGCTTCCGGGACCTTGGCCTTCCCGGCAATCACGCCACCTTCTGCCGGTTCCCCTATAGCCGTTCCTCCCGCAGCAGCACCTTCCTTGGGAGGAACTGATCTGGGAGCCTTGCCCGCATAGACGGGCTTGGTCTCCGGGCGTTCCGGCGTCAGGCCGGCCAACCTTACCTGAGCTTTCGGGTCTTTGCCGTCGTGGGGAAGAAGCGTTCCTCTCTTTTCGGCCAATTCCCCTGAACCAGGGACATTTCCCCTTTCGGCGAGCGGTATTATGTCCGGCCTATCCCCCCCAGGGGTTGCTCCCAGGTCCGGGCCGGGCGTTCCCTCGGCCTGGACGAGACCTTCCCCTTGGCTCGCCGTCGCCTGAGGCCTTCTCCCCATTCCCCAGCGGATGAGGCTCGTTTCCAGTAATAGTCTGGGCCGGCTACTCCATTTCATCTCCGTCTCGCTTTGGGACAAGACCTCCAGGAGCTCCAGCAGATCTCCCATAGGCAAAACCGGTTGGCGGTGAGGGGGACTCCCCCCGGCAATCCCGGTCAGCAGCAGTTCTCTAGCCCTGGCCATGAGGTCACGGGTAAAAAGCCGGACGTCCTTTCCCTCCTCCACCACTCTCTGGACAAGCCGCAAAGCCGTGAGAAGGTCCCTTTCGGCCAAAGCGGCCAACATCTCCTCAAGCAAAGAGTCACTGGCTTTCCCCAAGACCAGAGCCACTTCGGACAGACTCAGTTCTTGCCCCCCGAAGGCCAGGCACTGGTCAAAAAGGCTCAAGGCGTCCCGCAATCCGCCTTCGGCCTCGCGGGCCAAAAGCTCGATTACCCCCGCTTCCACCTGGGCCCCGCCGGCTTTAGCCACCTCTGTCAGGCGCTGGGCGATCTGACCTTCGGTCAAGCGCCGGAATTCAAAGACCTGGCAGCGGGAGATGATGGTGGCTGGTACCTTGTGTGGTTCCGTGGTGGCCAGGACGAAGATGGCGTGGGCGGGGGGCTCCTCCAAGGTCTTCAGAAGGGCGTTGAAGGCCTCCGTAGTAAGCATATGGACTTCATCAATGATATAAACCTTGAAACGGGCAGAAGCCGGGGCATAGCGGACCCGCTCACGCAGGTCGCGAATCTCGTCGATGCCCCGGTTGGAGGCGGCATCGATCTCCAGCACATCCACATGGGAACCGGCGGTGATCTCCCGGCAATTGGAGCAGCGATTGCAGGGTTCGCCGCCCTGACCCTCCGGGCAATTGACCGCTTTGGCCAGGATCTTGGCCACACTGGTCTTGCCGGTACCCCGCGGTCCCGTGAAAAGGTAGGCGTGGGCCACGCGACCCTGCTGGATGGCGTGAAGCAGGGTCCGGCTAACGTGTTCCTGGCCTACCACCTCGGCAAATCGCTGGGGTCGCCACTCCCGGTAAAGGGCGATGTAGCCCATCCTTCTCACCTCTGGCCACTCTCGGCAACGTCCGCCCGTCCCGCGAAAGGAATTTGATAAGCCCGCAGCTAAGCTCCGAGGGCTCTTTATGTAGCATTCGGCACGCGGGATGCTTTCACCTTCCGAACGTCTTGACTTCAAACAAGGCCGCGATCGCTATTTGAGCGAGGGCGCTCCGGAGCTTTATGGGCGGTCTCGTCCTTGTCTTGGTCGAGTTAAACACCTAAAATGCCGTTCGCCGGTATTCCCCTACACTATTCTTACCACCCGGTAATCCTTCTTCCCCTTCCTCAGGGAGATCAGCTCTCCCTGAGCATCGGACAAGGTTACCCTCCGGCCGATATCCTCCACGCGCTCCTCGTTGATGTATACCCCGCCCTGTTCCACCAAGCGGCGGGCATCGCTCCGGGAAGAGGCCAGGCCTATTCGCGCGAGAAGGTCGAGGATCCAGAGTCCGGTTTCCAGCTCACTCCGCGGGATTTCGCGGGTCGGGATGGCCGGGTTCGCCCCGCTGTCATCAGGCCCCGTGGCCGCGAGCGGGATGGTTCTCCCTCTGGCAAAAAGGACTTCCGCCGCCCTCTCAGCCTTTTTCGCCTCTTCTTCCCCGTGGCTCAGTTTTGTTACCTCAAAGGCCAGGATCTTCTTGGCTTCGTTGATCTCCCGGTCCCGGAGCGCCCCCAGGCGCCGCACCTCTTTCATCGGCAAAAAGGTGTAAAGTGCCAGGAAGCGGCCCACATCAGCATCGTCGGTATTACGCCAGTATTGGTAAAAATCGTGGGGAGTGGTCAGCTCGGGATCAAGCCAGACCGCTCCGGCCTCTGTCTTTCCCATTTTCTTCCCGGTGCTGGTGACCAGAAGGGGAAAGGTGAGACCGTAGGCCTCGCCCTGCTCCAGCCGGCGGATGAGATCAGCGCCGGCCAGGATATTGGACCACTGGTCATCACCGCCCATCTGCAGTTTACACCCGTAACGCCGGTAAAGGGTCAGGAAATCGTAAGATTGTAGCAGCATATAGTTAAATTCAATGAAGGAAAGTCCCCGCTCCAGACGGGTCCGGAAGCATTCCGCCGTTAGCATGCGGTTGACGGAAAACTGGGAACCAATCTCCCGCAGGAATTCGATATAGTTAAGGGGGAGGAGCCAATCCCCGTTGTCCAGGAGTAAGGCCCGTCCCTCAGAAAAATCCAGGTACCGGGCCAGTTGGGTCTTGATCCCAGACATGTTATGGGCAATTGTCTCCCGGGACATCATTTGCCGCATCTCCGTCTTGCCACTGGGGTCCCCGATCATGGCTGTCCCACCGCCGACAATGGCGATGGGCCGGTGCCCCGCGCGCTGCATGTGAGCCATGGCCATTATCGGTAGCAGACTTCCGACATGGAGGCTATGAGCGGTCGGGTCAAAGCCGATATAAAAGGCGATCTTCTCCCTGCCCAAAAGCTCGAGCAGCTCTTCCCGGTGCGTTGTTTGTTGGATGAAGCCCCGTTCCTCCAGGGTGTGGAACACATTAGACATAGTTTAGGCCTCCAAAACAGTCTTTCTGCGACCACTCACGGCAGGCCCCGCGGGCTTGTCCCTCAACAGCAGGGCCAGCTACAGCGCGAGTTTGAAGCATCTGCGCCGTAACTCAATCATAGAAGCCATCATTATCACCACAGTTACATAGTCTGTGGCCTTCTCCGCCTCCGTCAGCTACTTTTAATGGTCGCAGCGTTGTGGAATTCGACGACTGACGGCGCCGTCGCTGGATTCAACGGCGCGGTTCGGTCAGGCTCAAATGGCCCCGGCAGGCCGGCTCTCCTCCACAAAGACTGCGGGTTTAAAGAAGATTATATCACATCTGGGGCAAGAATCCTCGTCTTGAACGCATCAGTGGCAGGACCACGTTAGAGTCGTCTCTTCTTGTTGCCGCCCGGTTGGTTTCGCGCGTTGCTCCGGCGGCTCCTCGCTCAACGTACCACTCAGTGCGCCTCGCTTCGAAGCCTTGTCCCCTTCGCATTTAGGCATTCTTGAGCGGTATCGCCTTGGTATCTTGGGCAGCATTACCAGTCAAACCGCAGTTTCCCCGCATTCTCCTAGTGGAGGTGGAGCGTCCTTACCGCCATGCTTTTGTCCCATTGGTAGTTAACGGGGACGCTCCACCGGGGGGAGGGAGGGGGTCCTGTCCTGTCCTATCCTATTCTGAGCTTTCCTTACCGTAACACAACTTGCCTGGTACCAGGCCGCCATCTTGACCCAGTAGCTTGAGCTATCCTCGCGGGGGAGTCCAGGGCGGTCCCATACCTGGCATCCCCGGGCCTGGTCCCATCCCTGGCATACCCCGAGGCGGGCCGGGTAGGGGTGGAATGACCGGCGGCGTGGGTACCTGGGCTGGCATGGGCAAAGGTGGTTGGCAGCCGAAATGGTTGTAAGCCGTGGTGAAGATGGCTTTGTGCCAATATTCATCGCGAACGACCCTGGCCAGAATCTCTTTGATATGGGGATCGTCGATCTGAGCAATCAACTTCGTCTGCAAATCGGCGGCACCCTGTTCAGCGTCGATGTCTCCCTTCAACCGATCACAGATGCTGCTACCCCAGAAGATGTAGTCAGGAGTCCAGAGGGTGGTGACGCTATCCTGCCGGGTGTAATACCTGGGGTCAACGCCCAGTTCCTGAATGGTCATCCCGAAATAGTGCATGTGAAACTGTTCCACCCGAGAGATGCAGCGCCAGATCTCGCCCAGATAAGGACTCCTGGTGGCGTTATCGTGATAGATATACTGCAGATGGGCGGTCATTTCACCCGCCTTCCCGCAGTAGGCCTCCAGGAGTAGCGACCCATAATAGGCGTTGGGCTCTCTGACCTTGATTTCAGGATAGGGGCCCGGCGCCCGGCACCAGGCGGGTACGTCCCGCAGGATATCCCAGATGTTTTCCTTCATCTCCATGCTCTTACCCCTCCTTTCCGAAAGAGATCGACAATGTGGCGGAGACCCCAGGTGAAGCGACGGTCACTCCTCGGGACCATCCTGCGATAGACTTCGTCACCCGGTCCACCCGGCTTTGGTCCGTATCTACCGACCTGGAACAGGCCCGCTCTCCCCGGGGCTCCTTTATATAGATATGTGGGTGGTGCGCGGTTTGTTACATAACGCCGGTCTTCCGTTTACGCTTTCTCGGACGGGTTAACCGCTCAAAACGCAGTTCGTCAGCAGTCTCCTAGGAAACAGTAGCAGTCAGGTATTTTCCCCCGCGGGAGCCGGCAATACTATTGGGGAAGATTAACAATGGAGGTGTTTGTCTCATGGATCCTTTGGAATTGAAGGCGGCCGTACTGGATGAAGAGGAGATCGAGCAGCTGCGAGAGGTGGAAAAATCCCTGAATTCGACGCGTTTAACAAATGGCAAGAGAGATGAGATCTTTCTCCTGGCCGTGACCAGGGAAGGGTCAAAGGAATATAAATGAAGAACCGGTGACTCACACCGGTTCTTCAATATTTACTGGCCGTGCACCCGACCTCGACCCTCCCCTCCGAGCGTTACCAGAGTAGCCGGCTCCGACCAGGCTTACCGGCGGCACACGCGAGGGCCTGCTTACCGCTGCTTCCTTCCGGACCTGACGGGGTTCACAGGTTCACGTTGCGTCGGACCCGATCCTCCTCACCACTGGCTCCAGCCAGACCCCACAGGGAAGAGGCCTTCGCCGGGAGTTCAACCCCGCTATAGCGGATTGCGGGTACAGGGCACCGCTACCTCCCCATCTAGCACGGCCAATTCTCATTATCCCTTTAGACGTAAAATGGCGGAGAGGGCGGGATTTGAACCCGCGAGACAGGTTTAGCCCGTCTACTCGCTCTCCAGGCGAGCCCGTTCGACCGCTCCGGCACCTCTCCGTATCTGAACTACATTATGGCGGAGAGAGTGAGATTCGAACTCACGAGGCAGGGCTTACCCACCTACTCGCTTTCGAGGCGAGCGCTTTCGACCCCTCAGCCATCTCTCCGCGGTCTAACCATTGTCCAATTAATCCGGTATCTTCTTTTCCTTCCGCCTCTCTTGAAAGAACTTCTGTAGTAGAACCCGGCCTTCCTCTTCCATGATCCCACCCACGACCTCCAGGCGGTGCGAGAAAGCCGGGTGGTCAACTACGTTCAACGTGGAACCTGCTGCGCCCATCCGTGAATCCGGCGCCCCGAAAACAAGCCGCTCAACCCGGGCCTGTACCATGGCCCCGGCACACATGGGACATGGCTCCAGGGTGACGTAGACGGTGACTCCCTCCAGGTGCCAGCGACCCAGTTTCTTGGCCGCTTCCTGCAAGACCAGGATCTCGGCGTGGGCGGTGGGGTCTTGTCGGGTCTCGCGCAGGTTTCCCGAACGGGCCAGGATCTCACCGTTATGGACGGCGACAGCCCCTACCGGGACTTCCCCGGAGAAAAAGGCCTCCTGGGCGGCCAGAAGGGCTTCTTTCATGAAGTAGCGATGGTCTTTGGCGGGATTTCCCAAGGCTATGTCCTTCGGAAAACCAAAATGGTGCGCCCGGCAGGACTCGAACCTGCGGCTGACGGGGATTAGGAATCCCCCGCTCTGTCCGCCTGAGCTACGGGCGCGGTTCGCTTCTTACAAAAGCCTGGCCTCGCAGGCCGTCAAAATGCTACGTTCCGCAGATGTCATCATCCCGGAAAGCTATTCGATCAGATGCGTTAACAAGTCCACCGGCTCCGTTGGCAACTATACCTGTAAGATGGTGCGCCCGACAGGATTCGAACCTGTGGCCTTCTGATCCGTAGTCAGACGCTCTATCCGGGCTGAGCTACGGGCGCATGCGCAAATGAATGATACCATAAGTTCAGTTCTTTTTCAAGGGCAAGATCCTGGCAAGGAAAAAGGTGCCACAGGGCACCTATCTTTGTCTGAAATGGCGGAGAGAGAGGGATTCGAACCCTCGCTAGGTCAATCGACCTACTACAGGTTTAGCAAACCCGCCCCTTCAGCCGACTTGGGTATCTCTCCGCGTCTGAAGCAACATTGATGATAACACACTTTTGGGAAAAACTCAATACGGTTAAAAGTGGATGGCTATTCATCTCGAAATCTATGATATAATATGATCTGATTCGGTGAGGAATAATTGAGACTCTACGCGGAGGGATAATGAGAATTGGCCG
>JAMCWA010000049.1:0-14964 GCA_023475165.1 Bacillota bacterium
AGAAGCTTTAGTGATGGCAGCCCCCCCCAGGCGGAGGGAGAGGAAGAGGTAGGATGCCAGTAAACCGCCCCAGGTGGCCAAGGCATTGGCCAGGGCCAAACCCCGGTGTCCCATGGGACTCACCAGAAGGAAATCCAGCAGGACATTGCTGCCTCCCGCCAGTATTCCGAGAATTACCGGGGTCCTGGTGTCCTGCAGGGAAAAGAAGGCAGCTGAGGTCACCGTTCCACCGGCCATGGCCATCATCCCTAAGGAATAATAGAGGAGAGCCGCAGCAGTACTGGCCGTATCTGCGGCGTCAAATGCCCCCCGTTGAAAGAGCAGGCGCACGATGGGCACTCGCAGGACGATTAGCCCCACGGCTGAGGGAACGGTGATCATGGCCACCAGACGCAGGCCCATGGCAATGGTATCCTTAAACTGAGGCCAGTCCCGTCGGGCGGCCATCTCCGATAAAACCGGGAAAAGGACGGTAGAGAGGGCAGCAACAAATATGCCCAGAGGCACCTGCCGGATTTTGTCGGCAAAACTTAAGGCGGCGATGCTGCCCTCGGACAGGCGAGAGGCCAGGCCACGGTCAACTACCAAATAGATTTGACCGACCAGAGCCCCCAACAGAAGCGGGAGGGCTAGTCGGCCAACCCGCCTGATCTCTGGGGATTTTATATCCACCTGCCAATGATAACGGAATCCGCTTTGGAAAAACCAGGGTAACAGTGCTACCACCTGCCAGGTCGTAGCCAGAAGCATACCTACCAAGAGGGCCAAGAGGCCGAACCGGGCAAAGAAGACCAGAGCTGCAATCAGAAGCAGGTTTTGGGCAATGGGGGCCAAAGCTGGCAGGGTAAACTCTCTGGCCGAATTGAGGATGACCTTGCCGATGGCCCCGAGGCTCAAGAAAAGAAGGGAAGGAAAGAGGATCCGAGCCGAAAGGATGGCCAGCTCCAGGGTTTGGCCGGAGAACCCCGGGGCCAGGAGGCGGACAGCCCAGGGAGCGAAGATGATCCCGATGACTGTGATAACTACCGAAGACAACAGCACCAGGTTCAAAATGGAAGAGGTCACCCGCCAGGCTTTTTCCCTGGCTTCCCGGGTACCCTGCGTCCAAAGGGCGGTCAGCACGGGGATGAGGGGCGTCCCAAGAGGTCCTCCCAGTGCGCCGGCCACAAGGCCAGGAAGGGTCATTCCCACCAGATAAGCGTCTGTCACCGCTGAAGCTCCAAAATACATGGCAATTAATTGATCTCGGCCGAAGCCGAGGAGCTTACTGGCAACGGAAAGCCCTGTTACCAGAAGGGTGGCCCGAGCAATAACCTTCTTTGACAAAGTCTCCCCTACCTTCGTGTCCACTAACAGGCGACGCTAGAACTGATATTCATGGAATTCTTTTCATAGAATACGTCGTCCAGTTAAAATCTCCTGCCTCGTTTTCGGAGACTCCCTGAAATATAGAACACCTGGCAAAGTCTTTTCTTTGTTAAGACTACAAAAAAAACAGGCCTTTCGCCTGCTTGTTCTCTGGTGCCGAAGGTGGGATTTGAACCCACACGGGCGTACACCCACGGCGCCCTGAACACCGCGTGTCTGCCAATTCCACCACTTCGGCTGGCGTCGGAATCATGAACAGCGTCGAGGAATATGATAGCACATCCGGATCCAAGATTCAAGTGGTTTTTAATAAACAATAAATCTTAGAACTAGATATAGCCCCCAGATGACGAGGAAGGCTATGATAAGAAAAGGAGCGATTATTTCAAAGACCGCGATGGTGAAAGCAATGATATCGCTGAACCCGAACTGTGGATCTTTTTCTTCACGTGATTCTTCCTCCGACAACGTGCCGCCCCCTACCTGGCTTGAAGTTAAGGGAGTTCATTGGCTGAAAAGGATTCCGCCGTAAAAAACACTATAGACCCGGTAGTCACGGATCACCCGGCGGACAAAGTCCCGGGTTTCACCGAAGGGGATCTGATGGATGGTTTCCAATTTGCCATCCCAAATGCTGCTGGATAGCCATTCTTTCACATGACGTCGACCGCCGTTGTAGGCGGCCAGGGCCGGAATGATATTCCCGTCAAAATCGCGACGGAGCCAGTCCAGATACCAGGCCCCCAAGCGCAAATTGATGGCCGGATCGTAGAGAAGGTCGGGATCTATGTCCCCTAACCCCATTTGTGTCGCCGCCCAACGTCCAGTATCCGGCAGGATCTGCATCAACCCGATGGCCCCGCGGCTAGAGTAGGCTCGCACCTTGAAACGGCTCTCCACTCTCACTACAGCCGCCAACAGGAAGGGAGAGAGATTGTTGTCGACGGCATACTGATTGATCATCTCGCGGTGGGAGAAAGGGTAAAGATAACGAATAAAGCTGAGACCAGACCAGATGAATAAGACAACGAAGGCAACCAATGCCAACCGGAATCTATTGGACAAGGAGTAGCCTCTCCGTTTCCAGGGTTGTTATCAGGGACTAGGAGACCGCTGAAAAAGCCCCGTCTGCGGTGTGGCGCAAAGCTTTCTACAGACTATGGCATCTTTCCTCGGGCGCGTCAACCACTCAAACCACAGTCCGGCAGCAGTCTACCCTGAAATAAACCAGCTGCCTCTAGGGCGACGCGCGGGCTTCGCCACCCTCCTGCTGTTACTTTGTGGCGTCGCCGCAGGTGGCCTGGGGATCTCCCAGATCACCGACACGATTTGAGCTCTTGCCAGAGCCGCACCACCTCTTTAGTGGTTTCTTCAACTGGTCCCCGGTTATCTATTATACGCCGGGCGTATTTCATTTTTTCTTCGGGCGACATCTGGGCATTCAAACGGTTCAGGGCCTCCTGAAAGGTGAAGTGATCGCGGGCCATAAGCCGACTCAACTGGATATCGGGGTCGACCATTACCAGCCAAACTTCGTCTGTGAGGGAAACCATCCCGGCTTCGATGAGAAGGGGCGCATCGATGACGATCACCCCCGTCTCGTCCCTTCTTTTGATCTGTTCGATTCGATCTTTGATCACTTGTATGATGCGCGGGTGAGTGATGGTATTGAGTTTAGCCAGGGCCTCCGGATTCCCGAAAACCATTTGCCCCAGTTTTCGCCGGTTAATGGTCTTGTCGTCGTTCAAGATGGCTCTGCCGAAGGTGGCGACCAGTTCCCTCCAAGCGGGAAGCTGTGGTCGGATGACCTCCTTGGCCACCATATCAGCATCGATGATCTCGGCCCCCAGTTCCTTGAGGATACGCGAGACCGTGCTTTTCCCGCTGGCGATACCCCCGGTAAGCCCGATAACGGTCATCGGGAACCTATCCCTTCCTGGGTATTTTCTCTATGATAACACATCTGGGCCCAGGTCGCCAGACAAAACCTCGCCTCCGCAGGACCACGTCAAAGTCGTCTCTTCCTGTTGCCGCACGGCAAACCGCAGTTCGTCAGCACTCTCCTGGGGTGTCTGTCAGTTACCTCTGACAGGCCGGGCAAAAATGAGCGCTCCTACCCCCCACCTTCCGGCGTTGAATGGGGTTACCACAACGGGGGCAGGGCTCGCCTTCACGGCCGTACACAGAAAGCCGGCTGGCAAACTCCCCCTTTTTCCCTTCTCCGTCTACATATGTAGCAAAGGTGGTTCCCCGAAGCTCGATGGCGCGTGTCAGAATCTCCCGGATGGCCGCATGGAGCCGAGTTGCCTCATCTTGGGCCAGGCTGCGGGCCTCCCTTTCCGGATGAATCGCAGCCTGGAAAAGAACCTCATCGGCATAAATGTTCCCGAGCCCGGCCAGGAAGGTCTGATCTAAAAGCAGGGGCTTGATCCGCCCCTTGTGCAGAGCCAGCTCTTCCATAAGATAATTCACAGTAAAATCGGGCGAGAGGGGTTCCGGCCCGAGGTGGATGAGACCGGCAAGTAAGGCTTCCCGCCCCATCGCGTCCTTTTCCGAAGGATTAGCCTGGTTCAGACCCTGTTGTGGGTCCTGCGGCCCATACCGCCAGGCTAATGACAGTCCTCCGGGTCTGCCAGTCGGGGTCGTACCGCTGACTGTATGCCCAGACTGTCCGCGTCCGGGGCCACCCTTTTCATGGCGATCCACCCTGGCGTTGCTCGAGGCCGCAGTACCCACAGCCACGGCTGGATCATTGCCTCGCCAAAAGACCACCCGGCCAAAATGCCTCAGATCTATGTAGCGTAACTCGGTCCCGTCGGTGAAGCCCCAGACGACATGAGTGTGTTTGGCGATGAGATCGTCGGCCCGGTGAATTAACAACCGGCCGGCCATCTTCAGATGAATGACCACCCAATCTCTTTGCCTCCAAGGCTGTTCCCCTTGATCCGGACCGCCCGACCGGGGCGAAGCCAGACCGGTTGACCTGGATGAAGCGGGCTCAGCCAGGAGGTGGTCCTCATTGTCGCCGCGCCTGGGAAAGGGTTCGCCCAGCTCAAGGACGAGATATTTCCCGCGACGTCGCAAGCTGGAAAAACACCGGTCGCGCAGGGCTTCCCACAGTTCGGCCGGTGTGGCCCCGAGGACCATCTTTGGCGTGAGTACCTCCACTCTGGTGATCTTCTTGCCCACAATGGCGGGAGCGATGGTACGTCGGATAGTCTCTACTTCTGGTAGCTCTGGCATGTTCTCTCCACCCCAGGATGTCCGCTTCCGTGGATTTTATCGAAATTCCCATTAGGACTTTTTCATTTCAAACCAATTCGGGCCCTCTTTTAAGTCCACCCGCAAGGGTACCCGTAGAGGCAGTACCGCTTCCATGCCCTGGCGCACCAAAGGTCTGACCAGGTCCAATTCCTCCTCCGGGACCTCAAAGATGAGTTCATCGTGAACCTGAAGGATGAGTCTGGTCTGGAGTTGCCGCCTCTTCAGCTCCCGATGCAGGTTGACCATGGCCAGTTTGATGATATCGGCCGCGCTCCCCTGGATGGGGGTGTTCATGGCCGTCCTTTCGGCAAACTGACGGAGGTTCCGGTTCCGGCTGTTTATATCCGGCAGGTAACGCCGGCGCTGGAGGAGCGTGGTTACATAGCCCCTTTCTCTCGCCTCAGCCACCGTTCGATCCAGGTATTCTTTGACCCCGACATAACGGGTAAAGTAATTCTCAATATATTCCCGGGCCTCCGCCCGGCTAACCCCGATGTCCCGGGCCAAACCATAATCGCTGATACCATAGACGATGCCGAAGTTGACAGCCTTGGCCCGACTGCGCTGTTCCGGAGTAACCTGGGCCAGCGGCACGCGGAAAACCTCGGCCGCCGTCCGGGCGTGAACATCCTGGTGCTGAGCAAAAGAGTCTACCAGGTAATGGTCACCCGAGAGGTGAGCCAGGACCCGCAACTCGATCTGGGAGTAGTCCCCAGCCAAAAGGACTCGGCCCGGTGGTGCTACAAATACCCGACGGATCAGGCGCCCTACTTCCATGCGAATAGGGATATTTTGGAGGTTGGGCTCGGTGCTGGAAATGCGGCCCGTGGCCGTGATGGTCTGGTTGAAGGTGGAATGGATCCTCTCGGTAGCAGGATCGATGAGGGGCAGGAGACCATCCAGGTACGTACCCTTAAGTTTGCTCAAAGTACGGTAATCCAGGATCGCTTCGATAATCTCGTGGCGCCCGAGGAGGGATTCCAGAACCTCGGCACTGGTGGAATAACCGGTTTTGGTCTTCTTTCCAGTGGGTAGCCTCAGCCTCTCAAAAAGGATCTCTCCCAACTGCCGGGTCGAGTTTATGTTAAAGACCTTGCCCGCCAGGCGGTAAATCTCCTGGGCCTTGGCTTCGATGCGTTCTCCGAATTCTTTGGCCATGTCCTCAATCATCGCCGGATTAACGGCAAAACCAGCGGCTTCCATCTCGGCCAGAACGGTCAGCAAAGGCATCTCCACTTGATAAAACAGGCCCGCCAAGTCGTCGCGGGCGAGGCTTCGGTCCAACGCCTCCCGGAGCCCCGGCAGGTGAGCCGCCATGAGTATGTCCCGCACGGCCTGGGCGTCAACACCAGCCGGCAGATCCACTTCCTCCCGGCCGGCTCCAGGTTCCTCCGTCTCCGGTATCTCCAGATTAAGATGTTCCCGCAAGAGATCTTCTAAGGGATAGCCAGATCTGCTGGGATCGAGAAGATAGGCCGCGAGGGAGGTGTCAAACTCCACGCCCCTCAGTTCCAGTCCCCTTCGCGCCAGTTGAACGGCCAAGGGCTTCAGTTCATGGCCCAGCTTGGCCAAACCAGGGTTGGCCCAAATCTCCGCCAGGCCGGTCAGGGTATCTTCCTTCATTTCCAAGAAGGCCCCTTCCTCCGGCCAGGCCAGGGCCAGACCCCTGACCTTGGCGCGGTCACGCCCAGAGAAAAGGGGATAAAGGGCCACCGGCCGCAGACCCTGCTTCGCCTCCAGGAATTCTCTGGCTGCGGCCAAATCACCTAGCCGCCGGCAGGGCACCTTTCCGGCGACCCCAGCGGCTCTCCCCCTCCCCACCCCAGATTCGTCACGGCTGCTCTTGACTTCATGTTCCTCAGACCTGAACTCTTGGTTCAAAGGTTGGGAAGATAGGGTACCCGACCTTCTCTCCTCCTTTGCTCCCAGTTCCCTCCCAGAAGGAGACTGAGTCCCCAGCAAGGTCCTGGCCTGGGATTGAACTTTCTTCAGGAGGCTCTTAAACTCCAGGCGGCGGAAAAGCCCATAAAGACCCTCCCAGTCGGCCTGCCGCTGGTCAAAGGGGGTGATCTGGACCTCCAGAGGGACATAGCGCTCAATGGTAGCTAGCCGCTTGCTCAGCCGGGCCTGCCCAGCATAGTTCTGTATGGCCTCGGCGATCCTCTTTTCCTTGATCTCGTCCCCACGCTCCAAGACCTGCTCCAGCGTTTGAAATTGGGCGATCAGTTTGAGAGCCGTCTTCTCACCGATCCCCGGCACGCCCGGGATGTTGTCGGAGGCATCCCCCATCAACCCCTTAACGTCGATAAGTTGCCCAGGGGTGAGACCGTAGGCTTCCTTTACCGCTGGCGGGTCAAAGAGGGCAATGTCAGTAATCCCCCTCTTGGTCAACATGACCCGGGTCTTTTCCGAGACCAGTTGCAGGGCGTCCCGATCCCCGGTGACAATGATACTCTCCAACCCCTTCTCCTCCGCCTGACGGGCGATGGTCCCCAGGAGGTCGTCGGCTTCAAAACCCTCCAGTTCATAAATGGGGATACGGAAAAGTCCCAGGATTTCCTTCAAGACCGGTAATTGAGCGGCCAGACTTTCCGGCATTCCGGTCCGGTGGGCCTTGTAAGCGGTGAACTCCTGATGGCGAAAGGTCGGGGCCGGCAAGTCAAAGGCTACCCCAAGGGAGTATGGCTTTTCTTCCTCCAGCAGCTTGAAAAGAATATTGAGAAAGCCCAGGATGGCATTGGTGGGAAGACCGGCGGCTGTGGACAGATTCGGCAAGGCATAAAAGGCACGGTTGGCCAGGCTATTACCATCAATGAGAATCAGTTTTTGCGCCAAAGGCGCCACCTCTCTTTCGCAGCTCCGGTGGAGCGACAAGGCTTGACACGGAAGCGTATAAAAAAATACCCTGAGCACAGAGCTGCCAAATTGTGAGATCAACCTGACAGCCAGGTTCCTCGCGGCTCAACGCCTAACCCATCGACCCGCTACCCACGCCAGGCCGGTCATGGATGACACTACCAACAGCCAGGGCAGAAGCCCCACCAGAAAGATCAGCCCCTCCTGCCCGACCTGCTTGAGGCGGAGAAGGCTCTGAGCGAAAGCTTGGCTGACCCGTGGCCAGAGGCTGGTTCTGGCATCGCTCGGTGCTCCCGCCTCCAGTAGCACTGTCACCGTCGGATATTCAACCTCGCGGCCCAGTCGAGTCATGGCTTCCCGCAGGGCCCAGATCTCCCCTTGCACCCTGGCCAGATCCTGCTCCAAAGAAGGGACCTGCCCTCGGTCGACGGCCCTAAGGAGGCGAGCATTCAGTTCTTCCGCCTCCTGCCGTCGCTCCTGGAGACGACGGACCAGTTCATTGAAGCGGTCGGAGGCATCACCTCGTGAGACCTCCTTCATTCGCAGGGAACCCAGATTATCGATCTGGTTCAGTAACTGGGGAAAGGAGCTGCTGGGTACCGCCAAAACCAACTCCGTCGAAGGTGGTACCCCCATAGCTACCCGCCAGGTCTTTTCCAGAACCTGTCCTCCCAAACTGCGGGAGGATTCTTCAATCTGGCTGCTGGCCGTTTCCGTATCGCCTACAACCAGATTTACCCGGGCTTTTTCCACCTGCCTCTGACCCACCTCAACTGGGGAAGGAACGAGGGGCAAAAGCTCCTTCTTTTCAGCCGGCTTCCCGCCTCCACTGGCCGAACCCTCTTTAATCGATGCCGGGGGTGCCAAGACCGCCGGTGCCGATGCCGGGCTGGCCTCCTTACCATCCGGCGGGGTCAAAGCGGGCGCCGCATCCAGAATGTTAACGGAACCGCCCTTATCCGGAGCCACCGGGACTGATCGTTCCGGTGAACTGGAGGATGCCACCAGGCCCCCGCCGGCTTCCGGAAGAGCCGCCGTTCCCCTGATCTCCTTGGAGCCGTCCGCCGGAGCCATCGGCCTGGACTTCCCGTCGTCTCCCCCGGGTTGACCAGCCAAGCTATTCCTGCCGGTTGGCTGGGCACCAGGCATGCTGGTTTGGGAAGTAGAAGGGCTGGCCGTCCCCAGAGACGCCCCTCCGGAGGCCCGGGAAGAAGCTGACGAGTCAGCGACCTTTGCCGGTGAAGCACTCCGGATGTGCACCAGTCCCGATGCCGCTGGCGGGGAAGAGGGATTGGAACCTTGCAGTCTCAGACTAATCAGGTTGAGGCCAAGGGCGATCAGAAAGACGGCGGCTGCTCGCCAATAGGGATTCCCCCACCAGGAACCAGGGGGGCGCCTCTTACTACTATTTGATTGTTCTCCCTTTTCGCCTGCGGTTTCCCTGACAGACTGTACTGGCGCCCCCCATCCTTCCTTCCCTACCCTGATTCTCTTCCGGCTGATGACCGGGGAGAGGGGTCTCTGTTTTCGTGAGAGGGGGGGCTCCCCGACAGCAAAGGCGAGTCCGGAAGCGGATTTGGACGTGGTGGTCGGGCCGACTGCCTCCCGCAGTCGGCTCATAATCCCCTGATGAAGCCCCGGCGGGGGTTCTTTCTCTTCCCAGGAGGCGAGAAGAACCGTGGTCATCCTGAGTTCTTCCAGTTCTCGGGCGCAGGCGGGACAGGCCTGGAGGTGTTTTGTCAATTCCTGTTGGGCGCTGGCCGATAGCTCTTGATCCAGATAAAATGAGAGCAATTCTCGAGCGTCGTTACAGTTCATCGGCCACCACCCCCTTTGCCATTTTTGACGTTTAGGAAGTCAAAAAGTTCCCTTCTTAACCTGGCTTTGGCCCGGTTCAGCCGGGACTTCACCGTTCCCGTCGAGATCTCCAGAACCTGCGCTATCTCTTCGTAACTCAGTCCATTATACTCCCGGAGAATGATGACGGCTCGATGGTCCTCTTCCAGAGCGGCGACAGCCTGGCCGACGGCCCGCTGCAGTTCCCGCCGCTCCACCTCCTGGTCTGTCCCGTTTCTTTCGTCAGACAGCCTTTCCAGCAACGGTCTTTCTCCCTCCACCCCAGGCGCTTCCAAAGAAAGACCCTGGCTATACCGGCGCCGCCGGATCAGGTCCAGACACAGGTTTGTGGCCACCCGATAGAGGTAGGTACCCAGGGAGGCGTCGCCCCGAAAGGAGGCTAAGGAAGAATAGACCCGCAGGAAGGTTTCTTGGGTCAGATCTTTGGCGTCCTCTTCGTTCAGGAGCATGCGGTAGGTCAGATTGTATATCTTTTTTTCATAGCGAAGAACCACTTCCTCAAAATTCATCAGATCGGTCAAAGGTTGTGCGGTTACCAATCCGCTCTCCGTCAGGATCGCCCACCTCTTTTCCTACAGGCGAAAACCTGGTTGCCAGCCGGCAGGGTACATTTTCTATTTGGTTATTTCGCGAAAAGAGTCCTGGTTCCTTCAGGTAATAAGTATAACCTATTGAACTCCTTCCTTGGAAGGGCAAATTGGGGCAATCAGGTCAAAACAAGCCGGCCTTGCCTTGATTTCCCATACTATTGAGCTCGGAACACCTTCCAAATGAAAGAGAAACTCCCGGCCACGTATCCCTGACGTGGAGGGAGTCCCAGCAAGGTTGGCGACGGGCGGACGATTACCGGCCGGGCGATCCCGCCAAGCCTGGCACCGCCTCCGGTGAAGCGAGGTCCGAAGTCCGGACAGCGACACGGATGTCGCCGAACGGCGACCGCGCGGCGTTTGGCACCCCTAGGCACCTCGCTAAAACGACTTCAAGCTGGTTTTCATCTTGCCATTATATCAAAACTCCTTACGGGGGCTTTGGGAGAAGAACTCCCCCGGGTTCTGGGGATGCTCAGCCTCCAAAGGCGGCGCCAAAAGAAGGTGTGCCCCCCTGGCGGAGGCGGGCGGGAGCCCCCCTGACGCAGATGGGGTTTTCTTCAGCGGTCTCCTCGAGCTCAAGGCCGGGTCCTGGCTGGTGGACTCACCCGGGCCGTCCAGGTCTCCGGGTCCCAGTCCACCCTGGCGCCGAGCCCTTCTGCCACCGCCCGCAGCGGGACATAGACCTCACCGTCTCGCAGGAGGGACGGAAACTCCTTCTCCCCGAAGGTTACTTTACCGTCGGAGCGTGCCTTCCCGGGAAAACCCAGAATCTGGTTCAGGAAAGGCAGGGGAACCATGGCGTGTCCCTGCTGCAGGAAGGCTTGCCGGGTCAGAGCTCCCCCTTCTCCCCGAACCGTCAAGACGGTGAGAGCCAAGTGTCGCTGGGAAGGTTCCCAGTAGGAACGAGCCTGGAAGGTCTTTGTGAATTCCTCACTGTCAACAAATAATCTAGAATTCCGTAAAGCACCGTAGAACTCCCTCCCTGCGGTCGAGGCCACTTTCCTGATCTCATCCCAGTTTACCCTCTCCCCGGTGGCCTCGGCCAAAGGCCGCAGAGGTACCAGGATCCGTCCGTTTTCCACATAGCCATAGGGGCGAATGGGCCGTCCATTCAGCCATACCTCTACCTCTAGAGGGAAACTGCTTGGACGGGGACGCTGCCAAAGTTCGTCCAGTTCCTCCTCCGACAGCGTCGCCGGGTAGCCGCTGGCCGCGAATATCTCCTGCAGGAGGGCTTTCCCGTCTTTGACGCGCCGGTAGATATCAGGGTAAAGCCTCAGCCATGTCCGCCCCGAGACGGGCTCCCTTTCCAAGGCCACGGGTTCATAAGCAATTCGTACCAGTGTCCCCACCTGGACCAATTCGAAAAGCTCCTCAACATCCCGGTTGTGTAGCCTGATGCAACCTCGGGATACCGAATGCCCGATGGAATCCGGAACATTGGTCCCATGCATTCCGTAGCGACTTACAGTTAGCCCCAACCAGCGGCTGCCCAGAGGATTCTCCGGCCCAGGGGGTACCGGCGGTTGATCCTTCTCCAAGGGATACCAGGTGGGTTCAACCACCTTCACCGCTACGGCGAAATCACCTACCGGCGTCTCGGCGGCCGAGCGACCTACTCCGATGGGATATCGTTTGACCTCTCTCCCTCCGTGCCACAGGGCCAGGTAAAATCCCGGTATGTTGATCAGGATTCCCTCTGGGGGCGGCACCGGCCATAGTAGAGTTGACCCTTTGGTCACCTTCTCCCCGGCCGGGGCCGCTACCGGTTGAGCCGCTGGCTCGGAGGAGACCTGATCCTTTTTGGCCGATTCGCCAAGACCTTCTCGGAATGGGCTGTTGGCTCCGGTCTCAGCGGCGGCACCAATACCAGAATTTAGCCCAACAAAATTTGAAGCAATGACGCAAAATAAAAGCAGCCAGGTAATACTGGCTTGACGAGAAACCAACCCTGCACCTCCCTTCCCCGGAAATTATATGTCGGGTGGAAGGTGGCTATACAGGAAAGCGGTCCCGGACGGAGGGCTGAAACTCCACCGTGATGGAGTCGGTGCAGCTGCCCAAAGCGACATAGATGGTGCGGCCGTTTGAACCCATGGGTTGGCAGGCGGCTTTGGTGAGCAGACGTGTGGCCCACCCAACCAAGGTTTTTTGGGCACGGATGGGGAGTTTAAAGAGGAGAGGGAGGCGGAATCGTTGTGAGCTTGGACGGCAATCGCCCGACCGTCGCCCGGTCCCGGGTGTTTCACCCTTTGTGGCGCCGCCGAAGGGGACATGGGGATCTCTGCTGCTAATTTTCCTTCCCAAGCAGGCGAAAATCTCGCCAACAGGCAACTGATGGCCGGCAGTCACTGTCGGGTCCGCTCGTATTACCGATAGCGCTCACCGGAGACCGCGCCGCCGGGCGGTAACGGATGGAGAACTTTGACATGATCCTGTAACAAACAAAGGGTATCTTGCAAAAACCGCCTTCCTGTGTTAGAATAGTTTTCGCTTCGAATTGTAATTGCCGAGGTGGCGGAATTGGCATTCGCGGCGGTCTCAAAAACCGCTGAGGTTTACCCTCGTGTGGGTTCGAGTCCCACCCTCGGCACCATTCCATTGCACCTGTAGAGGGTGCTTTTTTGTTGCTCTTTTCGCGACTTGAATTCCGCGGCGCTGACCACGGAGGCTCCAGTTCCAAGCAACAAAAATAGACACTGCTGTGACCAGCATCACTGTCCATGTCGCTATATAATGTCAACATGGACTGGGAGAGTACTGACGAACAGCGTTTTGAGTGGTTAACCCGCCCGAGAAAAGCCGCCATAGTGGGAACGAACGTTCTTCTGGCGGCTTTAGCCAAAAGACGCCATAGCCTGTGCCGCGCTTGATGGCCGATCGTGCTTCTGACAGCCGCGGGTAAGGGAGGGGTATCCCCAATGAGCAGCATGTGGAAATGTCCTGGGCAAGATACCATATTTTGGAGAGCGGGAGATATATTTGAAGAGCCATGTCCTCACTGCGGTAACCCTATCGAGTTTTGGAAGGACGATATTAAAGTAAAGTGCCCAAATTGCGGCCAAATTGTCACCAACCCCAAGTTCAACCCGGGTTGCGCTGCCTGGTGTTCTTACGCCTCCAATTGCCTGGGGGAAGAAGCCCTCATCATACAGCACGAGCCTCAGGTAGTGCGAGATCGCCTCAAAATCGAATTGTCGAAGGAGTTGAAAGGAGATAGGGCGCTTCTCAACAGAGCGCTAAAGGCCGCCTCCATGGCTGAACGAATCGTCAAGGAGGAGGGAGCCGACATGATCATAACAGTCGCCGCTTCGTTGTTCCACGTCCTCTCCGCTACCGCGTCAGGGGGGGAAGGCCCTCGGCCGGGAGCCGCTGAGAGAATTATGGAGCGGGTAGACCTGGCGGCTAACGTGCAGGACGAGATAAGGTCCGTCCTTGCTTCTCTGAAGGAACCTTCCAACCCAGCGGAGAACAGAAACCTCCAAGTAACAGTTGATGCCATCACCCTGGCCGAATTGTACGAAAAACGGCGACACATCAGCGACCCGGCCGAGGCAAGAATCATTCTCGAGGATAAGCTCTTTACTGCTGCCGGAAGAAAACTGGCTCTGGAAGCCGTAATCGCCCAACCAGTGCCCAAGGCATAGGGAGTTGGGGAGGTGCAGGCTCAAGAAAAGCGGGAAAAGCCCCCTCCGGCCACAACAGGCGGTTACCCCTGTGATGGGTCGAGAGATTTCTTTCCCACCCCCTTGCCAAAAGTAGGGCTGTGTGCTATATTATCAGTAATAGATACTGATTAGGGGGTTGTGCCATGGCAGCTTGGAAATGCAATACCTGCGGACACGTCATTGAAGGTAGGTGTAAGCCCGGCAAGTGCCCCAACTGCGGAGCCCCGAAGACGGAGCTGGTAAAGCAGGAGAAGGCCAAGGAGGCCTGATGAGATTCATTCCCGTCCTAGTCTAGGAGACGGCTCGGAAACTGCGGTTTGAGTGGTAAGCCCGGCCGGGCGAAAACAGGTCCAGATACCCCATAGGCGAGTATCTGGACCTGCTTTGCACTAGATCGCCATGCCGCCTTTAGCGGCGCCACAAAGTAAGGGGGGTTTTTCAGCGGTCTCCTAGAGCACCCTGGCCTCGCCCCGGTATACTAGCCCCCTGGTGCCATCAATGGTGACGAGCTGGCCGTTCTTTAAGATACCCGTGGCCCCTTCCGCCCCGACGATGACTGGAATACCCAAACTGAGACCCACCACCGCCGCATGGGAGGTAAGTCCCCCTTCTTCTGCCACCACGGCCGCGGCCTTCTCCATCAAGGGCACAAAGTCCCTGTCCGTCGCCAGGGTCACCAGGATGTCGCCGGGTTGGAATCTGGCCGTCTCTCGGGTAGTCCTGATCACCGCCACCCGGCCACTGACCGACCGGTTCCCTATTCCCACCCCGCGTACCAGAATGTCACCAACAGTATGCACCTTAAGCAGGTTGGTTGTCCCGGCGATTCCTACGGGAATCCCCGCGGTGATCACCACCAGGTCCCCATCGGCAATGGCTCCGGCCTCTTTGGCCCTCAGCACCGCTGTCTCAATCATCTCATCAGTGTTGGAGGTGTCTTGTACCGGCAAGGAGTGAACCCCCCAAACCAGGGCCAATTTACGGCGTACCGCTTCCACGGGGGTCATGGCCAGAATCGGGGAGCGCGGACGATATTTGGCCACCATCCTGGCGGTATAGCCGGACTGAGTGGCAGTGAGGATCGCTCTGGCCCCCAGGTCCTGAGCGGTACTGCAAGTAGCGTGACTGATGGCATCGGTCACCGTCCGCAGGGAAGTGCTACCCCTCTTGGCCAAAATCTCCCGGTACGGAAGGGCCTCCTCCGTTCGCTCGGCGATGCTGGCCATGATCGATACAGCCTCCACCGGGTATTTGCCGGCGGCCGTTTCGGCCGAGAGCATGACGGCGTCCGTTCCGTCGAAGATGGCGTTGGCAACATCGCTGGCTTCTGCCCTGGTGGGCCGGGGTCGTTCCACCATGGG
>JAMCWA010000049.1:14974-23610 GCA_023475165.1 Bacillota bacterium
GGAGATTTTGGCCAAGAGGGGTAGCGGTAATCACTGGTTTGCCCAGGCGGTTACACTTTTCGATCATCTTTTTCTGCAACAAGGGTACTTCCTCGGTGGGGATCTCCACCCCCAGATCTCCCCGAGCCACCATGAGGCCATCGGCCACCTTTAGGATTTCGTCGAGATTTTCAACGCCCTCTTTGCTCTCGATCTTAGCAATGATGTGGGCATCGCCACCGGCCTCCTCCAGCACCCGGCGAATGGCAATCACGTCAGCCGCCTTGCGCACAAAGGAGGCGGCCACAAAATCCACCCCTTGTTGCACACCGAAACGCAGGTCAGCAACATCCTGCTCCGAAAGGGCCGGCAAGGACAGACGTGCCTCCGGTACGTTGACCTTCTTGTGGTCGCTCAGGCTCCCACCATTTAAAACCCGGCAGATAATATCGCTACCTTTGACCTCCAGGACCTCAAGCCGGATGTTGCCGTCATCCAAGAGGAGGAAATGGCCGGCTTCCACATCCTGGGGTAGTCCCTGATAAAGGACGCTGGCTTCCCGCTCCGTTCCCTCGATGGGCCGGGTAGTAATGACAAAAAGGTCCCCTTCCTTCACGAATACCTTACCCTGCCGGAAGGTTCCCAGGCGGATCTCCGGGCCCTTGGTATCCAGCATCAAGGCGATGGTGGATCCAACCTCTTTGGCGGCCTGACGGGTATTCTTTATCCGCCGGGCATGATCCTCGTGGGTTCCGTGGGAAAAATTGTAGCGGGCCACATTCATCCCGGCTTCAATCATGCGCCTCTGGACCTGGACGGATTCGCTGGCCGGACCCATGGTGCAGACAATTTTGGTGTGACGCATTGTTACCTCCCCAAACCACTTTCAGATCGACAGGGCTAAAGCCAGTTCGTATAGCTCCCGGTCGATCTCCTTCTTGCGGCCGATGACCTCTTCCAAACGATACTGGCTCACTTTCCCTGCCGTCATCCCCACCATCAGGCCACTTTCCCCGCCCAGGAGTAGATCGACAGCCCTGGCCCCAAGCTGGCTGGCCAGATTGCGGTCCAGGGCCGTGGGGCTGCCGCCCCTCTGAATGTGCCCTAGGACGGTCACTCTGGTCTCCTGCCCGGTTTTCTCCTGGATGGCCTCTCCCACCTCAAAGCCCCGTCCCGCTCCTTCGGCCACCAGGATCAGACTATGGATCTTACCTCGTTCATGGGCCCGTTTCAGTCGTTCGCAGACCCCATCCAGGCTGAAGGATATCTCCGGAATAAGGATGGATTCAGCCCCACCGGCCAGACCAGCGGTCAGGGCAATGAAGCCGCTGTTACGCCCCATGACCTCGATGACAAAGATACGCTCATGGGAAGTGGCCGTATCTCTGATCTTATTCAGGGCCTCCACCACGGTATTAACCGCGGTGTCAAATCCGATAGAGTAGTCGGTAAGGGCAATGTCATTGTCAATGCTACCCGGAATCCCGACTACCTTTATACCCCGCTGATGCAGGGCCAGCGCACCGCGGAAGGAACCGTCACCCCCGATGACCACCAGTGCCTCAATCCGGTGCTTTTCCAAGTTGACCACGGCCTTCTCCTGTCCCGCCGGCGTCTTAAACTCTTCCGAACGAGCCGTATGGAGAATGGTTCCCCCCCGGTGGACGATATCCGCCACCGAACCCAGGCTCATGGGAACAAAGTCGCCGTTGATCATTCCGGCGTAGCCCCGGCGGACCCCGTAGATCTCCAGACCTTCGTAGATGGCCTTCCGAACCACCGCTCGAATGGCGGCATTCATCCCGGGGCTGTCTCCCCCACTGGTCAAGACCGCAATCTTCTTCAATCTTTTCCCCTCCACTCTATCTACCCAAGAGTCCAGCCAGGATCTCGTGGGCTTCGGCCACCTCACCCTCTGGAACAAGGATCTCAAAGTTGGCAGCATCCCCCTGATGAGGAACCCCCAAAGGACGTAGCATGACCAGGAGTCCCTCTTTACTCAGAAAGTCTTTCAGCATCTCAGCCTCCATCCGGTTGGAGGCGATATAGACCACAGCCCACACGCTGAGTCCCCCTTTGCTGCCCCGCGGTATTCGCTATAAGGGAACAAATTCGGCAAGAAAGACGGCTTCCCTGCCAACAGTTCTCCGGGATTTTACTCATTGCGCCCTCTTTAGCCGCCACCCCGGCTGGCTCTAGGAGACCGCTGAAAAACCCCCATCTGCTGTGTCGCTCCGGCGGCTCCTCGCTCAACGTACCACTTAGTACGCCTCGCTTCGGAGCCTTGTCGCTCCTAGCATCTGGGCTGATTTGAGGTCTCGCCCTAACGGTCTCTCGGGCGCGTCAACCACTGAAACCGCAGTTGATCAGCAGTCTCCTAGTTTCCGACCTCCGTAATCTTAACACTGCCTCGGCCTAGAAGACCCTCTAACTCCGCCAGGAGTTGTTGACTTGGTTTCACCCAAAATTTGCCATCGGCCAGGATGATCTTCTTACCCTCTGCGAAGTGCAGATAAACCGGAGATCCTCCCTGATGGTCCATTAGAAGACTCTTCAACCGGTCCAGCAGAACCGTATTCCTGGAGCTCCCAACCCGGAGGTGAACCTTTGGCACCCTGGTCAGGGGCTGCACCTCATCGGCGAGGATCTTGGCCTCCCCCTCCTCCTGGCGAGAAACGCGGCCTCGTACCAGGATGACCTTGTCATCAGCCAGGATCTCCCCGTTTTTCTCCAAGAGGCGGGGGAAGACGGTGACCTCCACCATACCGGTCAGATCCTCCAGGCTAACGAAGGCCATTATGCCTCCGCTCCTGGTGACGATGCGTTTTTGACTCAGAATGAGTCCGCCGATGACCACCGTTTCCCCATCCCCTCTTTCGCTGAGACCAGAAATACTGTTACTGGTCAGCCGCCGGAGATCATCTTCCAGTTCAGCCAGGGGATGGCCGCTCACGTAAAACCCGAGGACCTCCTTCTCCATGGTCAAGAGGGTCCGCTGTGGATACTCCTCTTTTGGAAGAGGACTTTCTTCCCTTCCTCCAAAGACGTCAGCGGAAACCTCAAAAAGGGATAACTGTCCCCCCTGCCGGGCCTTTTGCCGGACCTGGGCCTTTTCCAAAACCCGGTCCAGGTCGTCCAGGAGGGCGCGTCGAGTGGAGCCTAAGCCGTCAAATGTCCCGGCCTTGATCAGACTCTCCAGGACTCTTTTGTTAATGGTCCGGGAGTCTGTCCGTTGAACCAAATCGAACAGGGACTGAAAAGGGCCCTCCTTTCTGGTGGCCAGGATCATTTCAACCGCACTGGAGCCCACATTCTTGATAGCGGCCAAGCCGAAACGGATCCGGGAATCACCCACGACCGTGAAACTAGCCTGGCTTTCATTGATATGTGGTGGCAGGATTTGCAGGCCCATCCGTCTGGCTTCACCAATATACTCAGCCACCTTGTCCTGGTTCCCCATTACGCTGGTTAACAGGGCCGCCAGGAAGGGAGCCGGGTAATTCGCTTTCATGTAGGCCGTCTGGTAAGACAAGAGGCCATAGGCGGCACTATGGTTTTTGTTGAACCCGTAGTTGGCAAACTTCATGATCAACTCATAAAGTTCATTGGCCAGGGCCTGGTCATGCCCCTGTCTTAAACAACCGGCCACAAAGACCTCTCGTTGTTCGTCCAGGATTTCCTTCTTTTTCTTGCCTACAGCTCGTCGCAAAAGGTCGGCCTGTCCCAAGGTAAAGCCGGCCATCACCGCCGCCACCTGCATGATTTGTTCCTGGTAGATCATCACCCCGTAGGTCTCTTTTAGAATTGGCTCCAGTTTGGGATGCAGGTATTGCGGTTTACCGTTCTTGCTGGCCACATAAAGGGGGATATTCTCCATGGGTCCCGGCCGGCATAGGGCCACGGCCGCCACTATATCCTCAAAGCGTCCTGGTCTCAGCTCCTTGAGCATGTCCCTGACCCAGCCACTCTCCAACTGAAAAACTCCCATGGTCTCGCCGCCGGCCAAAAGCTCGTAAGCCTTGGCATCGTCCAGAGGCAGGGCGTCAAGGTCAAGGTGCTGTCCCGTCCTCTCCTCAACAATCTTCACCGCCTGCGCCAGGACCGTTAGGGTCCGGAGGCCCAGGAAGTCGGTTTTGAGAAGACCCAGATCCTCCAGGATGTTCATGGGGAATTGGGTCACAACTACCCCCTCCGAGGTCTTTTGCAGAGGGACAAACTCCAGCAAGGGTTCTGGCGAGATGACCACCCCAGCGGCATGAACCGAAGCATGGCGGGGCATACCTTCCAAGGAAGCAGCCAGGTCGATGAGGTTTTGCACCTCGGAATTGTTGTCATAGAGCTGCCGCAGTTCGGGATTGACTTCCAGAGCGCGCTCCAGGGTCATTCCGAGCTGGCCGGGAACCAACTTGGCCAGCCGGTCCACTTCCCCATAGGGGCGGGCCAAAGCCCGGCCCACATCCCGGATTGCGGCGCGAGCAGCCATGGTGCCGAAGGTAATGATTTGGGCCACCGATTCCGCCCCATAGCGCTTAACGACATAATCAATGACCTCTCCCCGCCGCTCAAAGCAAAGATCAATGTCCATGTCGGGAAGAGTAACCCTCTCCGGGTTCAGAAACCGCTCGAAGAGGAGTCCGTGGGCCAAGGGGTCGATGTTCGTGATACCTAGAAGGTAGGCGACCAGGCTCCCGGCCGCCGAGCCCCGCCCCGGTCCCACAGGAATTCCCTGGCGCCGGGCGAAATCTATAAAGTCCCAGACAATGAGAAAATACCCCGGATAACCCATCCTTTCTATGACGTCGAGTTCGTACTCGAGTCTCTCGCGAACCTGAGGGCCCACATTGGGATAGCGCTGCGGAAGGCGTTCATCGCAGAGGCGGCGAAGGTAAGCACTCGGGCTGTCCCCTTCCGGCAGATCAAATTTGGGCAGATGGAAACGCCCGAAGGTGAAATCGACCTGGCAGCGCTTGGCGATTTCTTCGGTGTTGCGGATGGCCTCTGGAAGGTGTCGAAAAAGACCTTCCATCTCCAACGGGCTCTTAAAATAAAACTCGGTATTAGGGAAACGGAGGCGATCCGGGTCCTTGACCGTTTTGTTGGTCTGAATGCAGAGGAGGATGTCGTGGGCCCGGGCATCTTCGCGGGCCAGATAATGGGCGTCATTGGTGGCCACCAGCGGCAAATCCAGTTCCCTGGCCAAACTAACCAGACCTTGGTTGACTCGGATCTGCTCCGGCAAACCATGGTCCTGCAGCTCCAGGAAAAAACCCCCGGCCCCGAAGATCTCCCGGTAGGTCAAAGCGGCCTTCCTGGCCTCCTCGAGGTTTCCTTGGCTCAGCCGGCGAGGGATTTCTCCCGCCAGGCAGGCCGATAGACCGATGAGCCCGCGGGAGTAGCGGAACAGAAGGTCCTTATCTACCCGGGGCTTGTAGTAAAAGCCCTCCATATAGGCGAGAGAAACGAGCTTAATCAGATTGGCATAACCCTCCTGGTCCTCGGCCAAGAGCACCAGGTGGTAGGGGTCGTCATCCACGTGGGGGGTACGGTCAGAGCGTCCCCGCTCAGCCACATACACCTCACAACCGATGATGGGCTTTACCCCCACTTGACGGCATTGGCGGTAGAAGTCCACCACCCCATACATGTTGCCATGATCGGTGATGGCCACCGCCGGCATTTCCCACTCTGCCGCTCGCTTGGCCAGGGCCCCCAACCTGATGGCCCCATCCAAAAGGCTGTATTCCGTATGCAAGTGGAGATGGACAAAAGAGGACCCGGACATAATTCACCCTGGCTTTTCGTGGTTGATTGTGGTAAAATCAGCATAAGCGGATCTTTCCAATTTTATATAATCAAAGGGGGGTAAATCGATGCCGTGGAAGCTTTGCCCCTACTGCAACAAACAATCCTATTCGGCGGCTACTCATTACCAAATCTGGCTTTGCCCGTACTGCGGCAACGATCTTACCGAAGAGCCGGAAAACCTTTCACCCCTTGATGAACTGGAAGAGGATTACCCCGAATAAAGCCATGCCGGGAGAGAGATCCGGAGCGACACAGCCGATGGACTTTTCGAGAGGCCTCCTGGAACTAGATGTGGCTCCAGGAGACTGCGAACTGGGTTTTGCGCCAACGCAGATGGGTATTTTTCAGCGGTCTCCTAGGCCAGCATCCTACCCCTGGCATAATCACACTCCTCAGCCAGGGGGCAATGGTAGCACCTGGGGGTATTGGCTCGACAAATCTCCCGGCCAAACCGAATTAGGTCGGTATGTAGGGAAAGATGGAGGTCCTCAGGAATAATCCGGCTCAGAAGATCTTGGGCCCTGGGGGCCGTTTCTTTTGCCCCAACCCAGCCCAGCCGGCGGCTGACCCGCAGGACGTGGGTGTCCACGGGAAAGACGGGGCGACCCAGGGCAAAGAGGAGAACGCAGGCCGCCGTCTTTGGTCCCACCCCAGCCAACTGAAGGAGCTTGGCCATGGCCTGCTCGTCCGTACCTTCC
This sequence comes from Bacillota bacterium, assembly GCA_023475165.1. Classification (GTDB taxonomy): domain Bacteria; phylum Bacillota; class Sulfobacillia; order JAMCWA01; family JAMCWA01; genus JAMCWA01. The sequence continues at coordinate 21,457 of JAMCWA010000049.1, forward strand.
AGGAGAGGGGTGAGACTCAAGGCCCCCTGTTCTGACTCTAACTGGCTTAGGATCTCCTTGAGACGTTGAGATTTTTGCTTGGCCAGGCCTCCCCGTCGGAGGATCTCCTCCACCTCAAAGAGAGGGGCGCGGGCCAATCCCGCCCAGCCTGGGTAACGCCCCTTCAATTCCCGAAAAATGCCCTGAGTAACCTGATCTCCAGAGGCCTGGGAGAGGAGAGTGGCAATGAGAACGTCCAGGGGGTCCTGACCAACCCCCTCCAAAAGCACGGGCGAGTTCAAACCCAGCTTGTTCAATTCCCTGGCCACTTGTCTGGCCGACTCAAGCGTCAGGCGGATAAGAGTCACTCCTCAAAAGGGAAATTGGCCGTCACCTACTTACTCCAGCCGCCACACCAGCTCTTTGAACCTCCGTCCTCGCTCCTCGAAATTGGTGAACATGTCATAGCTGGCACAAGCCGGGGAAAGAAGTACTGAGTGTCCCGGTTGAGCGATTTTCCCTGCTACCTGTACCGCCTCTTCCATATTCTTCACCCGGTGGATGGACGGACCCTCTGATCCCAAGGGTATTGCGGATTCAACGGCCGCTTGAATCTTATCGGCCGTCACCCCCAAAAGGACCAGGTCACTGACAGTTCTTACTATCCTTGCCGCCAATTCCTCAAACCCAATGTGCTTATCATAGCCACCGGCGATGAGGATCAGGGGGCCTTTGATGGTCTCGATGGCCGCCCTGGTGCGATCGGGGGCCGTGGCGATAGAATCGTTATAGTACTTGACCCCTCGCAATTCCCGGACCAATTCCAGACGGTGCTCAACTCCCCGGAACTCCCTCACCACCTTGCGTAAGGTTTCCGGCGAGACACCCACCGTCAGGGTGATGGCCATGGCTGCCAAGACGTTCTCCAGGTTGTGCTCGCCCGGCAACAGAATATCCGACCGGGCGAGAATTCTTTCCCGACCCCAGGGGCCGGCCCAAATCAGGTCGCCGTCCGCGCAAGAGGCGCCCTCCCCCAGCACGCCGCGCCGAGTAAAGGGGATTACCCTTCCGGGCACCTCATCTGCCATCTGCCTGGTCCAGGAATTATCTAAGTTAAGAACAGCCACATCCCCTTTCCCCGCATGGCGGAAGATGTTTTTCTTAGCCGCCACATACTCCTCCATAGAGGCGTGGATGTCCAGGTGATTGGGGCTGATGTTCAAGAGGGCGCCGATCCACGGGCTCCTGGCTAATCCCTCCAGTTGAAAACTGGATAACTCCAGCACTACCAGCGCGTCGGGCGGGATTTCCCGGACCTTTTCGATGAGGGGGGCACCAATGTTACCCCCCACAAACACCGGCCAGCGGCCTTCCGCTTGCAAGATCTGCCCCGTTAAGGTGGTGGTGGTGGTTTTGCCGGCACTGCCAGTAATGCCAATAATGGGCGCCCGGCAAAGCGCGAAGAGGAGGGCGATCTCGCTTAAGACCGGTATTCCTTCCTCCCTGGCCCGCCGGATCTCCGGCAGGTCTTTCCTCATCCCCGGGGTGAGGAACAGCAAGTCAAAACCGACTAAGTCCTTCAGATAGCCCGGGCCCAGGTGGAGCTCCAGAGGCAGAGCCGCCAGCTCCCGATAACGGTTTCCTAGCTGCGGTGGGGTCTTCTGGTCAAAACCAGCCACCCGGGCTCCTTCCCGAAGCAAAAAGTGCACCAGGGCCAGATTGCTGACACCCAATCCAACTACGGCGACCCTTTTATCCTTGAGTTCCATTCCCAGAGCCTTTCGTTCTCTCCTGACCTCTGGATCTTCACCGGTTCAACCATCCCTCGATGCGATCCAGCCCCTCTTTGATTCTTTCCAGGGAGGTGGCATAAGAAAAGCGCAAATTATCCGGCGCGCCGAAGGCTGAGCCAGGAACTACTGCCACCTTCGCCTGATTCAACAGGACCTCTGCCAGATGATCCCCGTCACGAATGGTGGTATCACCCACTCTTTGCCCGTAAAGGCCGGAGACGTTGGGGAAAACGTAGAAAGCCCCCGGTGGGACGGGGGTGACAAAGCCCCGCAGGCCATTGAGCCGGTTGACCACGTAGTCTCGTCGCTGGTTGTATTCGCGGATCATCTTGACCACGGCCTCCTGCGGACCATCCAGGGCCGCCACACTGGCCTTCTGCAC
>JAMCWA010000049.1:23620-29078 GCA_023475165.1 Bacillota bacterium
GGTGGGGTTAGAGGTGGAATGACCCTGGAGGGAGGCCATAGCCTTGATTATGTCCGGCTCCGCCGCGGCATAGCCCATTCGCCAACCCGTCATGGCGTAAGCCTTGGACATCCCGTTGACCAAAACCGTCAGCCGCTTGATCTCCGGTCCCAAACTGGCGATGCTGACATGCTCCTGACCATCATAGATCAGCTTCTCGTAGATCTCGTCGGAGAGGACAAAAAGGTTCTTCTCGACGCAGACCTTAGCCAAGCTTTCCAGTTCCGCTCGCCGGTAGACGGCTCCGCTGGGATTGTTGGGACTGTTCAGCAAAAAGACCCTCGTTCTGGGGGTGATGGCCGCCCTTAGCTGCTGCGGAGTAACCTTGAAGTCAGTCTTTTCGTCGGTAGAGAGGAAGACGGCGGTGGCCCCCGCCAGCTTGACCTGCTCCGGATAGGATACCCAGTAGGGGGTGGGTATTATGACCTCATCCCCTTCTTGACAAAGGGCCAGGAAGGCATTATAGAGAGCCTGCTTGCCGCCCACCGTGATAATGATCTGGCTGGGCGCGTAATCAAGGCCGTTATCCCTCTTGAGTTTCCTGACGACAGCTTCCTTCAATTCGCGGATGCCACTGGTCTCCGTGTACTTGGTAAAACCCTGGCGCAAGGCCGCAATGGCCGCCTCCTTAATGTGTTCCGGGGTATCAAAGTCTGGTTCGCCCACCCCAAAATTGACCACATCCACCCCTTGTGCCGCCAATTCCCTGGCTCTGGTATCGATGGCCAGGGTCTTGGAAGGCGTGATCTTGCCGATTCTGTTGGCTAGTTTCATTCTCGCCCCTCCCTCTGCGCTCGTCTCTAAGAGTAAACGCCTTCCTAGATCCTTTCCAGAAAGATCTTGTGTTCCAGAAGTCTGGTTTCCTTCAGCCGGGCCCGGATCCGTTTCTGCTCCCCAAAGATATTGATCAGGCGAATCTCTTCCCCATCAGGAACAATCAGATCCACTGCTTCCACTTAACAACTCTTCCTGACCCTTTTCCTTAACATAGACATTGGATTCGCACATAACCTTTCCCCCTTATCGGCTCGCCGATCAAAAACCACCGGGTCACCATCGGCCAGACCTTCAGCCTGTTTCATCATAAAGGTATATGCCTTCCAGCGGAATGTCAAGTCCAGAACCGAGCGAGCAACACGGTAAAGTCGTCTCCTCCCGTTGCCATCAGGTCGTTCGCGCCTCGCTTTCCTTAGCCTTCGCCGACCACGCTAAGGCTCATCTTAGACCCTCCGTCATTGCGGGTTGCCACCGGTCCCGATGACCCGCACTTCCCCGCTCTCCGCATCCATGATCAGCAACCGGTGGCGCAGCGTTTGCCCCTTACCAAGGAGGATTTTAACCACCTCATGGACCTGCCAGGCGGCCACCATGGTTGGGGTAGCGGCCGGATTACCAAGCCGGGTTTCTACCCCCCGCTCCGGTGCCCCCGTGGGAGGGCCATAGATGGCCCCAAGACCCTCGTCGCCCGGAAAAATTGTCATCACCTGGCCCATGAAGCCGCCAATCGCCCCGTGAACCATGGGAACCCCCAGATCCCGGCAGATCCCTTCCAGGAGAAAACGAGCGGGCAGGGAATCAAGACAATCCACTACTACCTCAGCCCCGGACAGAAGGGCAGCGCCGTTTTCGCCCGTCAACCAGAGGTGGTTGGTTACCACCTCCACGGCCGAATTGATGGCAGCCACTCGTTCCTGTGCCGCCCCCGCCTTGGAGCTACCCAGCCGGTCCTCCCGGGAGAGCAGTTGACGGTTGAGGTTATTATCCTCAAAACTATCACCGTCGATGACAATGAGACGACCGACGCCCATGCGCGCCAGAAGCTCAATGACCCCTCCCCCAAGCCCGCCTGCCCCTACCACCCCTACCGTAGCCTGCAAAAGCCTGTCCTGGCCATCTATCCCTATTGTACCAATATTTCTCAGGTAGCGCAACGGAATGTATCCGCCCCGCAGGCTGAACATTTCAGCCGTCTTCTGGGACAGACCTTCTTCCCTGGCCAGTTGTACCAGGTCCGCATGGGCAAGGACCCGGCGCGGGGTCCCGTCGGGGCCGGGGAACTCCCTGGCTAGAACTGCCACCTTTCGCAAGAAAGCTTCCTGCTCACCCATACCATCCTTCCCCTTTGCCTGAAGCGGCTGCAGCGGTCTCCTGAGAAACCGCTGAAAAACCCCCATCTGCGGTTTGGCGCAATCCGCAAGAAAGAACCTTTTTATTAAAGGGGCGCTATTATTACAGGTTGTCGCTCCGGCGGCTCCGCGCTCAACGTACCACCTAGTACGCCTCGCCTCGGAGCCTTGTCACCATGGCATCTGGGCTGATTTGAGGTCTTGGCCTTGCGACCTCCCGGGCGGGTTAACCTCCTAAACCGCTGTTCGTCAGCGGTCTCCTAGGGTTGCGAGGGGGGCGATTGGGCGAAGGCGTCGCCCCCGGTTGAGTCAGTCATTCCCGATCCTGAAGCAAAGGCCCGTACCACTGCGTCCTCAATTTCCGGAGCAGTTCCTTCCGGCGACAAAAGCTTTCCTCCCGAGTGGAAACCGTCAACCAGACTGCTTGCGCCCCTTCTTTGGCTACCTGGCGTTCTCGGCGGCTCTGGTCGCCATAAATGGCCGAACGGCCCGCTGCCCAGGGGGCGGGAAGGTTGGCCACAGCCATATAAACCTCATTGGCCGCGGCCCGTTCCGCCCAAAGAAAAGTCTCGCCGGTCTCACCCCAAGAAAGAGGAGCCAGAACCAGATCGGCACCCTGTTTGGCCAGAATCCTGACCGTCTCCGGGAAAAAGGGGTCATGGCCCGCCAGTAAACCCACCCTGGCCAGAGGAAGATCGATGACCGGGTAGACTGAGGACGGGGGAAGCGCTTCCCTTTTGCTCCTCCGGGGGGAATCGGCATTGGGATTCCCCCCTCGTTCTCCTCCCTTCTTCTCGGATTCCGGGCTGTCCGGCCGGTCGTCCCGGTGGACGGCCCCAACCACCAGCCTCTCTCCTGCCGGTCCGACAAGAACGGCCAGTGTGGTCCCCGGAAAGAACTCCCCGGTACGACTGATGTCCGTTTCTCGCTGGGACTGATCAATTGTACCATCAGAGACAGTCATGCCAAAAGCCAGGTAAGCCCCGAGTTCCTTGGCCAGAAGGTCGGCCTTTTCCAGGGCCTCAGTTGCGCCATCTGGGCTTACTGGGAAAAGACCACCTGGGAAAAGGAAAAGGGGTGGAGGCGCAGGGTATCCCCTTTCGGCGGAAGGAGGGTTCCCCGGCACGGTAGAGACTGCACCGCCGGGAGCCCCGTTTTCATGGGAACCCCCCGTGGTCGACAGCAGGGGTTGTCCCCTCTCCCTGATAGGGTGGTCTTCGAAGACACCAGCCCTCATCCCCTCCAGGTTCACCGCTTCACCGGTTTCCCACTCTCGCTCCTGGCTCACCAGGAGTTCTCTCCGCCATCTCTTGACCCAACCTTCCATGACCGACCGGGCCGTCTCAGCCGAATCCACCGGCGGAATCTGGAAGACCGCCACTGGAAATGCCCCTCCGGGCGGCAGCGGGAAGGTTTCTTCTCCCTTCCAAAGGTAGCTGTCCAAGGCTAACCAGTAGTAAGTCCGCGGTCGGCGCCGGGCCAAGGGTCGCGCCTCCACCTGATCCAGATCGATTTCGGCCAGAACCAGGCCATCTCCCCTCTCCCGGTAGTTCAGAACCTCTCCCCGCGGGTTGATGACGCAACTTCCCCCAGCGAATGTGGTACCGCGTTCGCTTCCCCAGCGGTCGGCCGCCACCAGATACACACCGTTTTCCAGGGCGCGGGCCCGCCAGACGTTGCTGGGGGCCTGGCCCAGCCAGTTACTGGGGAAGGCGACCACCTGCGCCCCTTGTAAAGCCAATAGGCGCACCGTTTCAAAGTAATCGGCGTCCATGCAGATCACAATCCCCAGGTGGCCTAATTCGGTTGGGAAGACGGGAAAACCAAGATCGCCGTCTACGGCCCAACGGGTGTCGGGGGGAAAGGCGTGGGTCTTCCTGTACCGGCCGATCACCCTTCCCGACGGGCCCAAGAGAACGGCACTATTATAGTAAAAACCCCTTTCTTCGTCGACCTCCGGCAGCCCTACCACCAGGTAAAGGCTGTGCCGGCGGGCCAGTTCCCCCAGGCGCAGGGTGGTAGGCCCAGGAATTGATTCCGCTAGCGGAGCGACCTCGGAGGGGTCGCCGAAAATATAGCCCGTAGTGACCATTTCCGGGGCGACCACCAGCCGTGCCCCCTGCCGGGCCGCCTCCTCAATCAAAGCGGAAAGATGCACCAGGTTCCTGCCCTTTTCTCCCCAAGCTGGTTCGAATTGAAGGGCGGCCGCAATATACCTGGTCATGAATCCCGCTCCTTTCTCATCATGACACTGATTACAAAGCTATCTCTTTAAGAGTTTCCACGTCATGCACCAAAATCCTGCAAAAAAAATGGCCCGGGAAAGCCCGGGCCTTGCTATCTATCAGGTTAGCCACAAAAAACGCAGTTCGTCAACCCTCTGCTATGCCCCCGTTTTGTTGCTGCTCCTTTAAGCGGCGGGTCATGACCCCACCGACCCGACCGCTCTCCGCCGCCGTCAACCCTCCCCAACCCAGTTTCCCCACCTTGTCAGCCAAACCCAACTCGCCGGCCACCTCCATTTTCAGCCTGTCCAGAGGTGTTTCCTTTTTCTGCTCCTTCGGTTTTTTCTCCTTGACCCCAGGGCCTTGTTTCTTCACCAGGCTCACCTCGATTTCCGTTTTAGTGACCAACGCCCACTAGTATGCCCCCACCCCTGGCAACAGATGCAAGAAGACCGCTGAAAAACACCCATCTGCGGTGTGGCGCAATCTGCAAGAAAGAACCTTTCTTGTTAAAGTGACGTTACTATTGCCGATTGTCGCTCCGACGGCTCCTCGCTCAACGTACCACTTAGTACGCCTTGCTTCGGAGCCTTGTCGCTCCTTGCATCTGGGCTGATCTGAGGTCTCGCCCTGACCTTTTCCCGGGCGGGTTCACCACTCAAAACGCAGTTTGTCAGCGCTCTCCAAGTCACTCGCGGCACAGAGACTTTCCGCTTTAAGTGGGCAACCCGCGCACCGCGGTCCACTCTTCCAGCAGAAATCCTTACCCAAAGCCACCAGTAAGGCATGATATTCGTTGAAAAGGGCCCTGTCGGGCGGGAGGTGCCCCTGAAAGAAGCGCCGGGCTTCTTCATATTTTGTGCCGGCGGGCAAAATCCGCAAACGGCTGAAAATGCGCAAGGTGTAAGCATCGACCACAAAGGAGGGCTTCCCGGCGGCATAAAGGACAATGGAGTCAGCTGTCTCCGGCCCAATGCCATAAAGGGCCAAAAGCTCCCCTCGTAGTTCCTCCGTCGGCCGATCCAGAAGACCCTGGAGGTTCCCTCCGTATTGGGAAAAGAGGTGAGC
>JAMCWA010000018.1 GCA_023475165.1 Bacillota bacterium
ACGGTGGAGATCACCGCCATCAGCATCACCGCCGGCATCTTCTTGGGGCTGATCGCCGCTTTGGGGCGGCTCTCCTCCCGGCGCCTGTTTTCCATCCCCTCACGAGCCAACTCTTTCATCACTTCCAGGACTTCGCCCACCAATTCAGGGTCAAGAGCCGAGGTAGGTTCATCAAAGAGCATGATCTTGGGATGCATGGCCAGGGCCCGGGCGATGGCCACCCGTTGTTGTTGGCCACCGGAGAGCTTGGCCGGATAGGTATCTCTCTTGTCGGATAGCCCGACCTTGGCCAGCAGCCTCTCGGCCTGAGCAATGGCTTCGGAGCGGGCTATTTTCTTGACTACCAGGGGGGCCTCGATGACGTTCTCCAGAGCCGTCTTGTGGGGAAAGAGATTAAAGCGCTGAAAGACCATCCCGATTTGGGAGCGCAACTCGCAAATCTCCCTGGAGCCCGCGGTGGTAGACAAGTTCCCTCCTTGTGAGACCAGCACTCCGTCTACGTAGATCTGTCCTGAATCGATCTTCTCCAGTTGATTGATGGTCCGCAGGAGGGTGCTCTTGCCCGAACCGCTGGGACCGATGATGACTACGACTTCCCCGGCGGAAACGGAAAGGTTAATGTTCTTCAGAACATGAAGCTGTCCAAAAGACTTGTTAAGATCGTTCATTCTAATCATGGGCTGGGCTGATGACATGACCATACTCCCTCAGTCATAAACTGATAGCTGCTTCTCCAAGCGGTGAGCGAACACGGAGAAAACAGAAGTGAGAATCAAGTAAATCAGAAGAGCGGGGGTGTAAACCTCCAGAGGCCTGAAGGTGATACTGACCCCTTGTTGGGCCTGGCGCATCAGTTCGTAGATGCCGATGACCGAAACCAGGGAGGAATCCTTCAAGAGGGCGATGAATTCATTCCCGACGGGAAGATCTCGTCCGGGTGACCCCTGGGGTAGGATGATACGGCGCATGGCTTGCCCGTAATTCATGCCCAAGGAGAGAGCGGCCTCGGTTTGCCCTTTGTCGATGGATTGGATGGCAGCCCGGAAGATTTCTGCCACGTAGGCCCCGGAGTTAATACTGAGGGCGATGAGACCGGAGGTCATCGCGCTGAAGTTAATCCCGAATTGGGCCAGGCCATTATAGACAAGCAAGATCTGTATTAAGAGGGGGGTACCCCTGATGACAGTGACGTAGAAGGTGGCGGGGATGGAAAACAGGCGCCGGGAGGAGAGCCGCCCCAAAGCGGCGATCAGCCCCAAGAAGATGCCGGCGGTGATGCTGATGGCGGTGATCTCCACCGTCATGACCGCACCCTGTAACAGAAGAGGCAAAAAACGGAAAGTCACCGAAAGGTCCAAAGGGTTCACTCCCCAGGCGTCAGGATGACGCCGACCAAGTATATGATTTCGCGAAGCGAAGAACCTTCAGTAAGTCGCGGGTTAACTACTATGGGAGAGCACCGTTGTCGCAATAATGCTTGCAATTTATCGGGTCAGGATGACTGGCGAGCATCTCCACGGCGGCAGCTGGTCGATGCCGGCTTCGCCGCCGATCACCTGCGCCGACCGCATTACGGCTCAGCTTCGGCCCTCCGGCCGCACCGCGCAAACTCGACGTCCCTGGCTCGGTTGCGCTCGGCGGCATCCGTACCGCCGGCCGGCCTCTCGGGTCTCGCTCCGCCGGATGCGGTGCCCGGCTCGGTGAAAGCGCTCCGTCGGCAATCGCCCGCCCACCGCCACCCGGCTGCTGTTTCATTACTTTATGGCGCCGCCAAAGGCGGCAGGGGGATCTACTACAAAAAAGCCCAGTGTCTGTCAGCTTACCGGGTCTGGGTCGATGCTTCGACGACATCGACCCAGACCCCCGCTGAAGCGACATTTTCATTCTTTGTGGGGCGGCCGAAGGAGCCCCGCTTCTGCTTTTGGCACCGGGGGCAGCCCCTGAGGAACTCTACTTGTCCGACATAACCTCGCCGAACCATTTCTTGGAGATTGTGGCAAAGGCACCGTCTTTCTTCATGTCGGCCAGGGCCTTGTTGACGGCGTCCAGGAGTTCCTTGTCTTCCTTGCGGATGGCGATCCCCATGGGGGCCCGGGCGAAGGCATCGCCTACGATTTTAAAGACGTCGGGCTTTTGCGTCAGGTAGTACTTCCCGACGGGCTCATCGGCGATGGTGGCGTCGGAACGCTTGTTGGCGACATCGGTGAAGGCGTCGACAAAAGTATTGAAGGTCTTGACCTGCTTGATGCCCTTGATCTTTTTGGCTTCATCCTCGTTGGTGGTCCCAATTTGGACGGCCACTACCTTCCCGGCCAGGTCGTCCAGTTTCTTGACGGTATTGTTATCCTTCCGCACGACGATGACCTGCCCGGCAGCTACATAGGGCTGGCTGAAGTTGACGCTCTTTTGCCTCTCCTCGGTAATGTTCATACCTGAGATAATGGCGTCAAATTTCTTGGCCTCCAGGGATGGGATAATGCCGTCCCAGGCGGTGGGAACGAACTCAGCCTTCACTCCCAAGCGCTTGGCGATTTCGTTCATGAGATCCACGTCAAAGCCGATGAGTTGATTCTTGTCATCTCGAAACTCAAAGGGTGGGTAGGTATCGTCGGTTCCAACCATAACCTTGCCGGCGGCCTTGACCCTGGTCAGAGAGCCATCACCCTTGGGCGCCTCGGTCTTCGGGGCCTCCTTGGCGGGCTCTTTAGGTTTTTCCGCCACGGGCTGCTGGCCGCAGGCGGTGATCAACAAAGAAACTACCATCAGGAGCAAGATGGCCAGGAAGAAGCCTCTTCTTTTCATTCTTAACCCCACTCTCCTCTCAAAGGTTCGCCCTACGAATTAAAATCAAGAAAGGCCCGATAACGGTGAGATAATGAGATCAGATCACCTCCCCTTACCTCTCTTGCCCTTTTTTCTCATAGCATAAGTATTCGTTGAAAAGGATGCAAATCCTGCCGCCGTGAGGCAGGAAAATCATCTTTGGTGTCTAATCTGTGAAAGAGGGGCCATATTTCCTAAAGGAGAGGGGGCGCAGGCCCACATAGAGACCAAAGGCCGGCGCCCGCGCCCGGAAGCGGGGTCGGTGGCCATGTCTGGCGGGTTCATCATCGGAAGGGGCGTAAAGATGACACAGAAGCGGAGATTGGTGGCCGGAATTATCCTATTAATGGTTTTCGTCAGTTTCTTGGCCCTACCAGCCAGGGTGAACCAGGCCGAGGAAACCCAGGGCAAGGACCCCAATTGGCTTTCCCTGATCAAGGTAATGGACTTGATCAAAACCCACGCTCTCGTCGATGTCTCCCTCCAGTCCCTTTGGGACGGGGCGTTGAAGGGACTGGTGGGGGCACTGGGTGATCCTTATTCAATCTACATGGACAGCAAAACCTACCGCGACTTTCAGACTAGCCTGGCAGGGTCTTTTAGCGGGATCGGGATTTACATTGAAATGAAGGACGGCTGGGTGACGGTCCTGGCGCCGATCAAGGGCAGCCCGGCCGAAGGGGCTGGGTTGCAGGCGGGCGACGTCATCACGGCGGTTGACGGCCAATCCCTGGAAGGTAAATCCTTGGAGGCGGCGCAGTCCCTCATTCGAGGCGAGCCGGGGACGCAGGTGACCTTGACTATCCGGCGCTTGGGGGAAAAGGACCTTTTGACCCGGGTGGTGCAGCGGGCTAGAATAAGCATCCCAAATCTGGAAGGCAAACTCATCGACGGCAACATCGCCTACATTCAGGTCTTCAGTTTCAGCGAAGGGGTCACCCGGGATTTCAAGGTCACCCTGGACTTCTATGTTCAAAAAGGGGCCAAAGCTTTGGTCTTGGACCTGCGTGACAATCCCGGGGGTCTTTTGAGCGAAGCCATGGAGATGGGGCAGGACCTCCTACCGGCTGGGCCGATCGTGCAGATCGTCGGGCGTGCTGCGGAAAAAGAGGTGCTGTCGGGGAATGGTCCGGGCCGAAGCCTGCCGATAGCGGTCCTGGTCAACGAGCGCTCGGCCAGCGCCGCGGAGATCGTCGCCGGTGCCCTACAGGATCGTAAGGCGGCCGTCCTGGTAGGAACCAGGACCTTTGGCAAGGGCACCGTACAATCGGTGGCTCAACTGGAAAACGGCGGGGCCTTGAAGCTGACCACGGCGCGCTATTTAACCCCGACCGGCCGTTCTATCCAGGGCGTTGGTTTAGAACCGGATGTGGTGGTGGAGTGGCCTGCCCCGGCGGAGTGGGCTCCCCTCAAGGTGGAAAAGGAGCTGGGTCCTGGAAAGATCGGGCTGGAGGTCCTGGCGGTACAAGAGCGTCTTCGCCAACTGGGTTTTGACGCCGGACCGGCGGACGGGGTCTTCGGCCCCCTGACCAGGGCCGCAGTGGCCAGTTTCCAGAAGGCCCATGGATTTTCGGCCACCGGACTGGTGGATAAGGTTACGGTGGAGGCCTTGAACCAGCGCCCCGAAGCCCAGGGGCGAAAACAGGCTGATCCGCAACTGGATCAGGCCCTGGAGATTTTGCGGGCGAAACTGGGAGAACGCTAGGAGACTGCTGACGAACTGCGTTTTGAGTGGTTAACTCGCCCGAGATACTGTTGGGGCGAGACCTCAAATCAGCCCAGATGCTAGGAGCGACAAGGCTCCGAAGCGAGGCGTACTAAGTGGTACGTTGAGCGAGGAGCCGCCGGAGCGACAATCTGCAATAGTAACGCCCCTTTAATAAGGGGGTTCTTTCTTGCAGATTGCGCCACACCGCAGATGGGTGTTTTTCAGCGGTCTACCCTGAGACAAACCAGCTACTTCCATGGTGCCGCTGCTGTTTCATTACTCTATGGCGCCGCCAAGAGGCGGCATGCGGTCTCCTAGGACATTTTTATAGAGCGTCTCGGCATGTCGCAGAGACCGGGACGCTAAGGATCAGCGGAGGCAGACGTGATGCGCGTCGGAGCCGAGTGGTTAAGGAAAACGGGGCTGAAGGGGAAATCGGGAGCAAAGCTTGTCTTTTTTGCTTTCCTGATCTTTCTTTTGGTGCGGGGCCTGAACCACCCGGCGGTGGGGGAAGCGATGCTTGCCGCCCCTTTCACCGACGTGGCCGGTCACTGGGCTGCGGCAGATATAGAACTCCTCCGGACCAGAGGGATTGTCCGTGGCTACGACGATGGTACCTTTCAACCGGAAGGCCGGGTGACCCGGGCCGAGTTTACCAAGATGCTCCTTTTGGCCCTGGGACATGGTTCCGACGTGCAGGATCTCAGCGGGGTCAGAAGCCGCTTCTCTGATGTCCCTGCCGATGACTGGTCGGAACCGTACCTGGAGGCCGCAGCGGAATGGTCCTTGGTGCAAGGCAACGGTGCCGGGATCTTTTCTCCCGGGCAGGACATAAAGAGAGTGGAGATTGCCGCCATGTTGGCGCGCGGCCTCGGTCTGGGCGAGGAAAAAGCCATCTCGCTGCCCTTTTCGGACGCCGGAACAATTCCCGAATGGGGAAGGGGTTTCGTGGCGGCCGTTTGGCGGAAGGGGCTGGTGGTAGGTTACGAGGATGGGACCTTTAAGCCTATGGCCCCAACCACCAGGGGGGAAGCCGCCGCTCTCCTGGGACGTTTGATGAGGCAATTGGGTCGGGCTTTTGACCTGGTGGGCGAAGCGGAAAGGGTAGGCGGGCCAGACCTGGTCCTTTCCGTGGAGGGACAACGGGTTGCGATCCCCATCGCGACCGGGGCCGTTTTTTTCCGCGGCGGGGAAAGGGTTTCCGACGGGGCGCTTCGTCCTCTTGACCAGGTCTATCTAGTGCTGGCGGGCGGCCAGGCCCAATATGTTGAAATTCGCTACGATGACCTGACCGGGGAGCTGGTCGGGACTGATCCCAAAGCAGGCCAGATCCTTCTGAAGGTGAAGAGGGAGGGAGCTGAGGGCGGGACCCTCTGGACGGAACTGACGCTTCCTTTACGAGCCGATACCCCGATCTTCCGCAATGGGCAGGCTAGCGAACTGAAGGAACTTCAGCCCGGTGATCGACTTTACCTGGTGCTGGACCAAAGCCGCAGCGAGATTCGGGTCCTGGATGCCACCCGTTTTGACTATCACGGGGTTTTTGGCCTCTTCTCACCGGGAAGTATTATGTTTTTGACCGATGACGGGGCCTTGCGCACCATGGCCGTGGCGGAGAGCCCTGTGGTTTTCTTGAACGGAAAGCGTAGTGAGGGTCTTACCAGCCTGAAGACGGGCGACCATATCGGTTTGGCCGTGGATTCCCAGGGCCGGGTAAACTATGTGGAGGCGGAAAGATAGGCGAGTGCTGACGAGCTGCGTTTTGAGTGGTTAGCCCGTCCGGGAAAAGCCGCCATAGTCTGTACTGCGCTTGATGGCGATCGTACTTCTGGCGGCTTTAGCCCAATCGTAAGGGCGAGACCTCAAATCAGCCCAGATGCTAGGAGCGACAAGGCTCCGAGGCGAGGCGTACTAGGTGGTACGTTGAGCGCTACTGGAGATAGCAGCCGCGGCCGAGGAGCCGCCGGAGCGACAATCGGCAATAGTAACGCCCCTTTAACAAAAAGGTTCTTTCTTGCAGATTGCGCCACACCGCAGATAGGTTTTCTCAGCGGTCTCATAGGAGACCGCTGAGAAAACCCCCATCTGTGTGGGGCAATTCGCCAGGAAAGCTTTTCTTTATCAGCAGTCTCACC
>JAMCWA010000106.1 GCA_023475165.1 Bacillota bacterium
GACAATAGTCCTGGCTTCCTCCCGGGTGAAGGTGCGCAAGGGATAAAGACGCTGCCGGTGACGGGTGAGGCCCACGGGGACCACGGCCAGGGAGCGCAGGCCTGGCCAAAGACCGGAAAGTTCCGTAACCGTTCTTTTCAGTTGCGGCCCGTCATTTAGACCAGGACATAAGACCACCTGGGCATGCAGGTCAATGCCGGCGGCAATTAGCTCCTGGAGCTGTTTCATGATCCGGCCGGCCTGGGGACTCCCCATCATTGTGGCTCTTAGACCTGGATCTGTGGCATGGACAGATATATGAAGGGGGCTCAACCTTTGGCCCTTGATCCTTTCCATTTCCTCCGGCGAAAGATTAGTTAGAGAAATAAAATTGCCGTGCAGAAAGGAGAGACGGTAGTCATCGTCCTTGACATAGAGGGGAGGCCGCATGCCTCGTGGCATTTGCTCGACAAAACAAAATAGGCAGCGATTCCGGCAGGTCTTGATTCCATCAAAGACCTGGCTCGTAAAGCCCACCCCGAGGTCATCATCGGGGTCCTTTTCGATGTCGAGAAGCCATTCTTCTCCGTTCTTTTTGAGCACGGACACCTCCACGACCTCATCGGCCAGATGAAAACGATAGTCGATGAGATCCTGCAGGCGATGGCCGTTAATAGCTGCAATCCGGTCGCCCACCTCCAGTCCAAGTTCGTGGGCGATCCCACCTGGTTTAAGTCTGGCGATAACCCCTCCTTGGGCTTGGCCCAAAGTATCACCTCGTTCTTCTACCCTGAAGTAAGCCAAATACTTCCATGGCCGCCGTTCGGGCGTTGCCTTCCTCGCTTTCAGTCACCTACGCCGAGCGCATCATGGCTCAGCCTCAGCCCAAAGGCGGGAAGGCCATCCAGCAGCGGAGGATCAGGCGGTCTGGCACCACTATTCCCGTTCTTTTGGCTGCCTTTTATTATCTACTATTATGACCTCCTCGTCAACTTCTTCCCTTCCCCTTTCCCTCCCGGCTGGGTCAGCTCGCTTTGGGCCCTTTCTACCAAGCGGACAAAGGCGAAATAGTTTTGTTGAATCCCCAATACCGTTAAGGGGCGGCCCAACCTTACCAGACCCAACCGGCGGGACAAAAACCCTCCGAGGCGAACCAAGAAACGGGCCTGAGCCAGGGCATTATAAAAGCGGTACTGCTTATCGGTAATGCCATGAAGCGCCAGAAAATCAGAGGCCAGCCGCTTCAGTAGGGCTGGCTGGCTGGCCAGACCTATGGCATAAACCCTTCGCCCATCCCCATCAATTCCCAGAAAAAAGGGCCGTCCGATCTGGTTATTGGCTACCTGATCAAATAGGGGTAGGGCCAGGATTTCTTTTTTCGCCGGGCACCGCCGCGTCGGGAGCTGTCCCAGGTGGATGGCACCGCTCACCACCGAGGAATGGGTACTGCCATAGCACTGGTAAAAGATCACCTCCGGTTGATCAGGGGAACTAGGATCTTCCTTCTCCTGTCCTGGCCGGGCTCCCTCCCTCCTGGTCGTACCCGCCGAGCCCCGGGGAACCTGACTGCCCCTTGGCGGGATGGATCCCAGGGCTCTATTAGCTTGCTTCTCCAGGCATAAAGCCGCGGTTGACGCCCTGGTGGAGGCCAGGGGATACTTCGGGGGATATTCCTGTTTGATGACTTTCTTCACCTGGGTCACCAGATCCAAGAGATCCGGAAAGGCCTTCTGGGCACCCTTTGTTACAAAGAGTCGTCCCGGCCAGACCAGTCCCATCTGGCGGGACAGGATTCCACCCAGTGTCAGTAGCCAGTTTGTAAACAGAGTGGTGTTCACAAAGAGATAATCCTCAGCCGGTAATCCGAAGATATAGGCCATCCCCGTCAGGACCCGTACCGCCACCTGGGCGACGTTGCGCCGGGCAAAGATGTAAATGTCATTACCCTCGCCATCCTGCCCGAGAAAAAAGATCCGGCCATGGCTGGCTTTCTCCTGCCGGTCGAAATAGGGCAAGTCTCGTAGTTGTTGGGCTGTGGGCGGGGAGGAAAGACGACCCAGGTGAAGGAAAGCCGCCACTACCGAGGAGTGAGCGGCTCCATAGCAATGATAGAATACTTTCATGACCCGTTGGCTAATCCTTCACATTGCTTCTCAATGCTTTACCAGAATTAGAACTCCATTTTCCAGGTCGTGGACCATGGCATTCAGAATACGAGAAAGATAGAGGGCCAGGCGTTCCCTTTCGACCTCCTCCGGGGCAATGAGGATGGGAGCTCCGCCGGCCACGACTTTGTCTTTATCGTCGGCGATGATATAGATTACCTCGTCTCTCTCCACGATCGCGTCTCCCAACTTGAGACCCCAGCTCAGTCCGCTGCCTTTCGCCCGGCCAGGGTCTTTAGAGGTAGGCGGATGGCGCTCTCCAGCACCGGAACCCGCCGGATGGCCTCCATGACGGCCTCCGGATCAGGTTCGATGGGCAAAAGGATCATGGCCGCGCGGCCAGTGTCAATGTCCAAACGGATGAGGGGGGTGAACTCCGGATAGCCGAAGTCCTTCTTCAGGCCGACTATGGCGGCCACATCGTGGACGATGGCCTGACGCTGACCAGGTTGAGCGAGGGTGGCCCGGCCGTTGTCGTCTTTGGGCTCCAGAATGATCCCGACGCCTTCCTTAAGCAACTTCTCTCTGGACTCTTTGAGACCTACTTCCATGATCATTACTTCATCCACGTAGAGCAGGGTCCTGGCAAAGTGAACCCGACCGGGACGGACGAGGGCGATATCGCCCAGCCGCTTCCCGCTCATGTAGTAGTGGGAAACGATGATCCACAAGAGGGCGATCCCCAGGCCGAAAGTGAGACCGCGGAAGATAATGGCGCCGCTGGTGAGGAGGGCTGTCAGGATGACCAGGTAGTTACGCGACTCAAAAACCCGGGCGATTCCCTCAATGTAGTCGGGCCCTCGGCGGACCAGTTCGGTTTCCTCAAGCTGTTCCAGGCTCTTTCGTTCCATATTGCGTATGTCACGAAACTGCTGAGCGGCCAGGGCTAAAAAGGAAACAGCTGTGTACTGACCGGTCAGGGTGGCTGGGATGGCGGCCGCCCCCAGGAAGGCGGCGACCAGACCTAATGAGAGATGGGTAACGTAACCATGCGGATAGCCGGGGTACTGGCGATAGTCGATGCGCAGCAAGAGCCAACGGGTTAGAATCCCAACCAGTACTCCTACCAGGATGGGAAGGGCCATCGGATGCCTCCGAGTCTATGGGAGACTGCCTTCATTTTCTGCGACCCTTCAGCCAGGTTCCCCTGGCTGGCGCCAGGGGAACCTAGGGGACGCCACGGTCTACACTCCTTTTGATATAGCAACCTGTTGCGGGCCGATTGCGCCACACAGATGGATATTTTTGAGCGCTCTCGCCCTAACGGCTTCTCGGGCGGGTTAACCACTCAAAACGCAGTTCGTCAGCGGTCTCCTAGCTGTTGGCACCGCCAAGGACGGCATGGACATCTAGTATTCCTTTCTCTCAGGGGGGGTTTCGTCGCCCTGGTCTGGCTCTTCTTCCTTTATTCCCAGGGCACCGGCCATGTCCCCGCCAGTTTTTTGTCCGACCTTTGCCCTACCTCCCCGAGAGCCGGCGGCGGCCAGGAGGTAATACCCTACACCTCCGGCCACTAGCAATCCTACTATCCACCAGAGAGCGGCGTAAGAGCCCCGTTCCTCTCCGGCCGCCGGGGCCTCAGCGAAGGGGATTTCGGACCCGGCCGATCCCCCTGGTCCGGTGGCCAGGGATCTGGGTACGGCGTCGGCTACGGCGGCAATGCCTTTCTCTGCCTCTTCCAGCGAATTCTTCTCTGACCCCACCTCCAGAATGAGGGCGCGGGGATAAAGATCCTGGTTGTATTTCCCTTTGCCGAAGAAGATACCCCGGATAAGCCCGGGATGAGTCCGGTCCACCTCCGCCTTCAAGCGTTGAGCAAAGGCCAGGTTGGCCTGCATGTTGGGGTTCTGCCGTCCGACGACGATCATCACCTTGGTGGCTTTGGCCGGCCCGACCTGGGTGGCGTAGGCTGAGGCTGGGGCACTGTCCCGGTGGACATCAAAGAGGGCGACGGGCTTTTTCTGGAGAAGCTTCATGGCGGTACGACGCGAGCGCTCGTAGGCCATGGCGTCATGGGGGTCATGAGGGGTTTTGTCATGGGTGACGGCGAAACCCTGTTTTTTTAAGGCTTCGTCAAAGCTGTCTCCCACCTTCATGACGCTGCCGTGGGCCGGCTTGGCGGCCGTCCCGTCCGTAGGGACGTAGGATTCGTCGGTATGGGTGTGATAAATGGCGATCTCTCCCCGCCCGGCTTCCGTGAAGACGCTTTTCCCCCAGTTGATGATCCGGCTCCAAAGTCCGTACTGGGGGCGACGGTACGAAGTTTGGCGCAGGAAACGGGCTTGAGCCCGGCGGACATTTTGATCCACCGAGGTCACTTCATAGAGACGGTTATCGGCCAAAATGACCTCGTCCCCCACATTTACCACCAGACCGGTCTCCAGTAAGGTCTGATCCCTTTCGTCAACGATAGTGTAATACAAGCCATCGGTCAGTTCCTCCTCGGCGAGAACCGGGAGAGCGGTGCAAAGAACCAGGAGGGACAGCAGGAAGGTGAACCAGAACCCCCAGGAAAGACGGGGGTGGCCCAAACCACCTTTTCTCCCTATCCCTGGTCTTGCCGTTGCCGAGGAAGGTGAAGATGGTCCTGCGACCAGCGACAAAGGAAAGCCAGCCAGTAACTTCACGGCCTCTCCTCCTCTCTTCCGATTCTTCCAAAGTTCTTCTTCCCGTTTTCCCCCTGTGGCCGGGAGCCACTGGGAGAAGCACCGCTTCCTTCTGGATGAAGATTGGGTGGTGCCGTAATCTTGTCGGGCCCCGAAGTGGAATAGCCAGGTGGCGGGATCAGGGTATCCCCACCTCTCCCCAGATCCTCCTGGGCCTCTCCCGTTGGTCTTTCCCCATCCCTTCCGGGCCGCTGCCAGGTGTAATTCTTTCTCTCGGTTAAACGATCGTCCCGGGCCAGGGCGTCCTCGGGAAGATCCGTTTCTTGGTAGCCCAACATCCCCGTGAGCTGACCGGCTTGACCCTTCTCCTGCTGCTCTTTCACCGAGCCTCCCTGGAGCCGCTCCCTGGTTTCACCGATCAGTTCCGCCAGCCCCACGGCCAGGAGACCGGCGACAATGGTGGAGTCAAACGCTCCCGCCCCGCCGATCCAGGTCCGACCGGGGATGCCCCGGGTGGTGATTTCAATGTAATGGGCGATGTCATTTAATACCATGGCGCTGATACCGGCGATGAAGGCGGCCCGCCGGGAACGACCCACCAGGTAGGCCACCAGACCGGCAATGATGGAAAAGGTATAAACGGGATCCAGGACCATCCCGGCGGTGGGCTCCGGAGGGATTAGCTTGGCTGCTCCATAGACGGCGGCGGCAGCCACCAGCGCCCCCAGCACTCCCCGCGAGCGCTCGGCGCCTGTATCGGCCGTGGCCACCAGGTAGATGGCCAGGATGAGGGGCAGAAGGCCGCCCCCCACGTTAACGATCAGTTCTACGGGGGCCCTGGTTAGGGTGATGTTCCACCAACTCCCCACCACCATGGCCACGATGAAACCCAGAGCCGCCCGGTCGGTCATCCGCATCCGGTCCAATACCCGGTGGGCCAGACCGAAATAGATTAGAACGGCTACAATTATGAGCAGGATACTACCAACAGGCAACCGCACCTCAACCATCCCCTCTCAGGAAAAGTCTCTGGATTAGGTTACCCTGGGAAAAAATAAATATACCGGGCTGAAACAACCAGCCCGGCTGTCGCTGACACTTCTTAAGGAAAGCGAGGTTGCGGCCAGCGGTCCATCATAATACTTTATTTGTAGCGGTGGTCAAACCTGGCTACAGTTAACCGTAGCTTCCTCCCTGAGAGCAGTTAGCGTGGGGTGATCGCCACAAACAGCGCAGTTTGGGTCCCGCTGCAGACTGACTTCGTCCCAGGTCAGCTGCCGGCCGTCAAAGAGGAGTAATCGTCCAACCAGTGGCTTTCCTATTGTTAGGATGACTTTGATGGCTTCCAGGGCTTGCAGCGAGCCGATGACCCCAGCTACCGGCCCCAAGACCCCGGCTTCCTGGCAGGTCGGAAGAAGTCCCTCTGGCGGGGGCGTAGGAAAGAGACACCGGTAGCACGGTCCCTGACCCGGCCAAAAGACGCTGACCTGACCATCCCAGCGCAGCAGGCTGCCATGGACCATGGGTTTTCGAGCTAGGACGCAGGCGTCATTGATCAGGTAGCGGGCGGGAAAGTTATCCGTGCCATCAACCACCAGGTCATATTGCGAGATGATCTCCAGGGCGTTGGCGGCCGAGAGGCGGAAAGGATACGTCTTAATCTCGATTTCTGGATTGATGTCGCTCAGAACCGCTTTAGCCGAATTGACCTTGGGGTATCCCAGACGCGAGGAAGTGTGAAGGATCTGCCTTTGCAGGTTGCTGCGATCGACCAGGTCACCGTCGATGAGACCCAGGGTCCCGACTCCGGCGGCGGCCAGGTAGAGTGCCGCCGGCGAGCCCAGTCCTCCAGCCCCGACCACCAGAATCCTGGAATGGAGAAGTTTCTCCTGGCCCCGGCCGCCTATTTCCGGAAGAATTATCTGCCGGAGATAGCGGTCAATTTGATGGTCTGAAAGAGACATCAAGACCCCCCCTCTCCGAAAAGTGAATATGTCAGCCCCTCTCAGGCCCCCGCTCCCCGTCGGACCAACAACTGAAAACCGCTTTCCAGGGGACGCGCGGCCAGAATCTCGTGCCCCTCTGTACGGAGGCTGGCCGGGACGTGGCGTAACGGATCCCCTTGGTCAATAATAACCTCCAGGAGGGCACCCGGTTCCATTTGCTCCAAGAAGAGTTTGGCCCGGACAAAGTTCATCGGGCAGGCTACCCCACGCAGATCAAGGGTGTTGGTCGTCTTATTCATACTCTTCCCCCCTCTTTTGCCCCAGCGGGAAGGTCATAATCAGGGAAGGCTTCCGCCACTCCCCGGTAAAAGATCTTCCGCCAGCGCGACTGTCCGATATCCCTACTACTAAGTAAGAACTCTGCAAACTGGCTGGAGAGATGCATCAAGAGGCTCTTGAGCCCCACCCGGTCGATGGCTGCCCCCAGGCGCTCTCCCCTCTGGCCCTGCTCTTGGTACCAGTCCAGAACTGCTTCGATGAAAGGAAGCACCAACCCTTCGGGCAGCAGTTGCGCCACCGGGTAGGCGACATGAGGATGCTTCCCGTGCCGACCTCCCGCGTAGACGGCATAGCCCACCGTGCGAGAGGTCATGGCGCCGAAGGGACAGACCTGAATACAGGCCCCGCAGCGCAGACACTGGGATTCCTCTCGTTGGGGAAGGCCGTCTTTCATTTCCAGCGCCTGGTCCTGACAGGCAGACACGCAAAGGGTGCAGCCAGTGCATTTTTCCGAAAGGATGGCCGGCTCCACTTGACCCTGAAATCCAAGATCCATCTCCCGGCTGCGGGTGCAGTCGATGGGGCACCCAGCCAAAGCCACCTTAAACTTATGAAAGGCGGGACGCCCGAAAAAGCGGTGACTGATCTCTTCCGCCAGCTTTTGGGTCTCGACCAGACCATTGGGGTTATACTCGCAGCCCCCACAGGCTGTGGGGACGCGAAAGCGCTGGCCGCAGGTGGCGATCAGCTGGCCGACCTCGGCTAGTTCTTGCCGGGCCTCCTCCACCTGGTCCAGGGGGACATAGAGGATTTCCGGCGACATCCGGACCGAAAGATGTACCAGACCCCGCCCGTATTTTTCGGCTACGTCGGCGATTCTCCGCAAGCGCGCCGCGGTCAGCCTGCCTCCGGGCGCCATGCACCGGATAGTAACAGTCTGCGGCTGTCGCTGGGGGATCAATCCTCCGGATTTCAGATGAGAGGCGTTCAGGTCCTTCTCTCCGATTTGATGAGACATGTTTCTACCTCTTAAGATATTGTCTATAAAATGATAGACAATAATTATATTACTCCTATCTTAGCAGTTCTTGCCGTTGTCGTCAAGCCAGCTGCGAGAGAAAGTTCCTAATGATGGTCCCAAGCTGATCGAACTCGATGAGGAAGGCGTCGTGGCCCCATGGGCTGACCAGTTCCTGATACGATACATCTACCCCGGCCTCTTGCATGGCCTCAACCAGTTCCCTTTGTTCCCTGACCGGATAAAGGATGTCAGTGTCAATGCCGATGACCAGTGATCGTGCCCTGATCCCGGCCAGGGCTTCCCGATACCCCGCGTACCCGCGCCCCAGATCAAAAAGATCCATGGCCCGAGTCAGGTAGAGATAGGAGTTGGCATCAAAGCGCTGAACCAACTTTTCGCCCTGCCGGTGGAGGTAGCTTTCCACGGCGAAAGTAGGGGCAAAAGGGGTCGGGAGGGGGCGATGGTGCCAGGGCCAGGACGATTGAAGGGCTTGTTTTCCCGGCGAGTTTCCCTGGGCCGGGTCTTTTCCCAACGCATAGGAAGCAGCCACCGGGCGGCGCCCGAACTTCCTTTCCATGGCCAGCTGGCTCTGGTAGGTGATCATCCCCAACATGCGGGCAATGGATAACCCTGTTCGGGGCCCGGGACGAGGATAATACCTCCCCTCCTCCCACTCCGGGTCGGACATGATGGCCTGGCGCCCCACTTCATTGAAGGCGATGGACTGGGGTGAGGTCCTTCCCGGGGTACCGATGGCTATGACCGAGCGGCTGAAGCCGGGAAAGGTCACCGCCCACTGCAGGGCCTGCATGCCACCCAGGGAGCCGCCGATGACGCTGTGCAGGCGACGGATTCCCAACGCCTGCAAGAAACGGTGTTGCGCCCGAACCATGTCCCGGACAGTGAAGATCGGAAAATCGGTGGCATAGGGGGCTCCGGTCGTTGGGTTCAGGCTGCCAGGGCCGGTGGTACCCTGACAGCCTCCCAAAACATTGCTGCAAATGAGGAAGTAGCGGTCGGTATCCAGGGGCCGGCCCGGGCCCACCATCCCTTCCCACCAGCCCGGCCGGCGATCTTCTATCCCGTGGGAAGCCACGTGGCTATCGCCGGTGAGGGCATGGGTGATCAGAATAACGTTGTCGCCTCGGGGAGACAGGTGCCCGTAACTCTCATAGGCGATGACCAGCGAGGGAAGGCGACCTCCCAGCTCGAGGGCAAACCCTCCTTTCCCCTCCCCCAGGGTGAACTGACGACGATATAGTGAAAAGACCGGGGACGACCCAGTTCCCCACTGGTCGCAGTCGGGTTGTTCTCGGGAGCAGGGCGCTTCGCCCAAAGCTTGGGCTCGGGTGGAAAGCTGGCTGTCCTGGGGGTTGCAGAAACTCAAGCGAAGCACCTCCCTTGGAGACCGCTGAACCGATGGTTCAGCCCTGACTGGCCTGCAGGGCCTGGTCCAGATCGGCCTGCAGGTCTTCCACGTCTTCCAGACCGATGGATAGGCGGACCAGCTCTTCCGTTACCCCGCTGGCCAGCTGCTCCGACGGGCCGAGCTGCTGGTGGGTGGTACTGGCCGGGTGAATGACCAGGGAACGGGCATCGCCGATGTTGGCCAAAAGGGAGAGCAGCTCGAGGCGATTGATGAAGCGTTTCCCCGCTTCGCGTCCCCCCTTGATGCCGAAGGTGAGAACAGCCCCGGCACCGTGAGGCAGATACCTCTGAGCTAAAGGGTAGGAGGGGCTGTCGGGTAATCCGGGATAGTTGACCCAGGTTACCAAGGGATGTTGCTTCAGGAAGCGGGCGATTTGTAAGGCGGAATCGCTGTGCCGTCTCATTCGCAGGGGTAGGGTCTCCAGACCCTGCAGAAAGAGGAAGGCGTTAAAGGGGCTTAAACAGGCTCCCAGATCGCGTAGCAGCTGCAACCTGGCCTTCATGATGAAGGCCTGGGGACCAAAGGTCTCAACATACTGCAGACCGTGATAGCTGTGGTCTGGTTCCACCAGTCCGGGAAAACGCCCAGAGTCCCAAGGGAAATGGCCAGAGTCGACCAGGAGACCACCAATGGAGTTCCCATGCCCACCAATAAACTTGGTGGCCGAGTGGACCACCAAGTCCGCCCCGTGGGCGAAGGGTCGGCAGAGGTAAGGGGTGGCCAGGGTGTTGTCCACCACCAGAGGTACGCCGGCCTGGTGGGCTATGTCCGCCACCGCTTGCAGATTAAGGACGTCCATTCTAGGGTTGCCGATGGTTTCGGCATAGATGACCCGCGTCCGAGGGGTAATGGCTTGGGCGAAGTTCCCGGGGTGCCCAGGGTCAACGAACTGGGTCCTTATTCCTAGCTTGGGCAGGGTGATAGAAAAGAGGTTATAGGTTCCACCGTAAAGATTGGCGGAGCTGACGATTTCATCGCCTGCCCCGGCCAGGTTCAGAATAGCGTAGGTTATGGCGGCCTGTCCGGAAGCAGTGGCCAGGGCGCCTACCCCACCCTCCAGGAGGGCGATGCGACTTTCCAGAACAGCGGTGGTGGGATTCATGATCCTGGTATAGATGTTTCCCGGCACCTTAAGAGCGAAAAGATCGGCGGCATGGTCGGCGTCCTGAAATACATAAGAAGTAGTCTGATAGATGGGTACCGCCCTGGACCCGGTGACCGGGTCAGGTTCCTGTCCCCCGTGGATGGTCAGGGTGTCAAAGCGATACTGATCGTCCCTCTTTGCCATTTTTTCTCCTCCCCTGGCCTGTAGGGCTCTTTTTCCGGGTTGTTGGGCCCTGTCACTCAAAAGGGCCGCAGAACATATCAGGCAGTCACGGCCACAGCCGGCGCGTTCTGGCCGCTGGAACAAAAAACCTCTTCTCTGAGAGAAGAGGTCAATAGCGTGACTACGCTCTCATCTCTCAGAACCATAACTGGTTCTGCAGGAATTAGCACCTTTCCGACAAATGGGTCGGGGGTTGCCGGGCTTCATAGGGCCAGTCCCTCAGCCGCTCTGGATAAGAGAACCTACAGGTTTTTAATTTTGCTTCCGATCATACCATCCCGGGGGAATAATGTCAAGAACCCCTTTAGCAAATTTCGCGGGGATTTGGCGGGTACGCGAAAGCGCAAGAAAAAAACCCGGCCAATCGGCCGGGTCGACTTCTTTTGTCTCCAAAATCCCTAAACCAAGAAGGCTTTATTGTCCTGGTTCCTCGACCTTGGCCCCGACATCGGCGTCGGCGGCTGCCTCCTCGGCTTGGGTGTCCTGGGGGACCCCCCTCAGAGTGAGCCCAATCTTCTTGTCGGCGGGGCGAACCTTGATGACCTTGGCGTTGACAACCTGACCGGGGGAAAGGACATCTTCAGTCTTGGCCACCCTGTGGTCAGATAGTTCAGAGATGTGGATGAGCCCCTCCACCCCTTCTTCCAACTCCACAAAGGCGCCGAAGGAAGCTAGGCGGGTCACTCGTACAGGTATAACGCTACCCTCTGGGTACTTGACAGCCACCTTCTCCCAGGGATCAGGCAGGAGTTGGCGAAGACCCAGGGAAACCTTCCCCTTCTCCCGATCCACTTTCAAGACCTTAACCTGAATTGTCTCCCCTTCCTTGAGAACATCGGCAGGGTGCTTGACGCGCCCCCAGGAGAGTTCAGAGACATGCAGGAGGCCATCGACCCCACCCAGGTCAACAAAGGCCCCGAATTCCGTCAAGCTCTTAACCACACCGGTCCGCACCTGTCCCTCTTGCAGGCTATCCCAGGTCTCTTTTCGTTGCTTTTCATGTTCCTCTTCCAGGACCAGTTTTTGTGACAAAACGGCACGGCCGCGCGGTTGGTCTAATTCCAGGACCTTCATACGGAGTTTCTGGCCCACATATTTGGAAAGGTCGGCCACGTAACCACGCCCGACGTGAGAAGCCGGGACAAAACCCCTGGCTCCGACGTCGACAATGAGGCCGCCTTTGACCTCTTGGAGAGCCTCACCCTCGATGATAGCACCGGTTTCCTTAGCTTCCACCAGACGCTGCCACGACTCCTTCTCGTCGGCACGCCGCTTGGAAAGCTTGAGGGTCCCTTCTTCCCCTTCCACCCGCAATACGAAAACGGAAATCTCATCGCCGGCCTTGACCACTTCCGAGGGGTGTTCCACGCGACGCCGGCTCAGCTCACCGATGGGGACAACTCCTTCGGACTTGTATCCTATATCAACGAGGACACCGTCGCCTTCCACCTTGACGACAGTTCCCCTGACGATGTCTCCCGGTTTCAATTCGCCAAAAGTGGCATCATAAGCGGGACCACTTTCTTCCGTCTCCCCCGGTTGCGTCTCACCAGCTGAGGTGGGCTCGGCCGTTGGTGGTCCTTCCTCCATCGCCACTTTCTTTTCCGGTGGGTTCTCTTCTGCCTGTACCGGCAAGGCCTCTGTTTTTTTCTCCCCCTCAGCGTTCTCCAGCCGCTTTTCCTCCATCTCTTCCATTTTCCTCACGACCTCCTTTATGATCCAATCGGGGGTGGAAGCCCCGGCTACCACGCCGGCTCTAGCGACCCCCGCAAACCACCCGGGTTGAAGTTCCCAAGCCTCCTCAATATGATACCCCTTTCGCCCCATCTCCTGGACGATGGACAGGAGCCGGCGGGTGTTGGCGCTGTTCTTTCCGCCAACCACAATCACGACCTCGACTTCCCGGGCCACCTCGCGGGCGGCTTCCTGGCGCCGATCAGTGGCGCGGCAAATGGTATTAATCAGACGGAGGTTCTCGGACTTCTCTTTTAATATTTCCCTGACTCTATGGAAAGTCTCCGGACTCTGGGTGGTCTGAGCGATAAGACCGATACGGGGGAGGGTTGGTAAATTGGCCGCCTCTTCGGGACCACTGATGACCAGAGCCCCACCGGCCCATTCGCTCAGGGCCACCACCTCCGGGTGGTTCGCTTCACCCAGAATGACCACCTGATAGCCCTGGCGAGACAGCTCTTCCGCCTCCCGCTGCGCCTTCTTGACATAGGGACAGGTGGCATCGGCGATCGTAAGGTTCCTTTGACGGGTCTTCGCTAAAAGGGCGGGCGGAACACCGTGGGTTCGTAAAACCACTGTTCCAGTCGCAATTTCCTCGACTTCTTCGGCCTGCCGGACCCCTCTGTCCGCTAATCGAGCAATGGCTTGCGGGTTGTGGATCAAGGGGCCCAGGGTATAGACCGGGTCTTGCGCTTGGACCAGCTTCTCCACCATCTCGACCGCCCGCATCACCCCATAACAAAACCCCAGGTGTCGAGCAACCAGTATCTCCATCTCAACTCTTTCCTGTGTCCGGGGCTACTACTAACGCAGCAATTCTCTCCATAATCTTCCGGCTCGCTGGATTCAGGATGTCGCCAGAGACGCGTTGGTTGAAGAACTCTTCCATAAAAAAGGGTTGCCCAATCCGAACTCGGATCGGCCGAAAGGGACGGTAGGGACCCAAAATGGCCACGGGGACCAAAGAAGCCCGGCTCTTGATGGCCAAAAGGGCCGTACCAGGTTCAGCCTTTTGGAGTTGGCCGCTCTTACTCCTGGTACCTTCCGGAAAGATACCCAAAACCCGACCCTCTTTCAGAATCTCCAGGGCCCGCCTGATGGCCGCCCGATCAGCCGTACCGCGCCGGACCGGAAAAGCCCCGAGCAAAGGAAGAACCTGGCCAATGATGGGGATCCTGAACAATTCTTCTTTGGCCATAAAGCAGACTGGGCGTTTGACGACGCACCCCACCAAGGGGGGATCCCACCAGCTAATGTGATTCGAATACAGGATCACGGCCCCTTCCTGGGGGAGGTTGGCCAGTCCCTCCGCTTTCCAGCCAAGAAAGAACAGATGAAAGAATAAGGAGAAAAGCCCCCTAATCAGGACGTACATTGCCTTCTTCCCTTATTATTCCCAATAACCTTTCCAAAACCTCCTCAGGACGAAGGTCGGAGGTGTCGATAACCGCAGCATCCGGGGCCGCCACCAGGGGGGCCACCGCCCGCCGGGTATCCAGGGAATCCCGCTGCGCCAACTGCTTCTGGACCTCGGGTAGGGTTATTTCATGTCCGGAGGCCAAGAGTTCTTTCAAGCGACGCCTGGCCCTCTCCTCTGGAGCGGCGGAGAGGTAGAACTTGAAATCAGCTTTAGGCCAGACATAACTACCTATATCCCGTCCGTCCAATATCACGCCGCCTTCGGCGGCCATTTCACGCTGCAGCGCGACCAGCTTGGCCCGGACCCCGGGATACTGTGCAACCAAAGAAACGCCGGCATTGACTGCCGGGCTGCGCAGATCCTCAGTAACGTCATGGCCATCCAGGATAACCCTGGTTTTTCCCTCTCGCTCCAGGACCTCCAAACGGGTTTCCTCCGCTACGGAGGTTATGGCCTCTTCATCCTCCAGGGGCAGTCCCAGATCAAGGATCTTAAGAGTGAGGGCTCGGTACATGGCGCCGGTATCAATGTACCTCAACCCCAACTCTCGGGCCAAAGCTCGGGCCACCGTGCTCTTTCCCGATCCCGCCGGCCCGTCAATGGCCACCACCAATCTTCTATGGGAGAAAGCCAAGTCTGGTCGTAGCTTCTGGGCCTCTTCCAGATAGAGATGTTTTATCTCTTTTTGGGGACGATCTATATTGACCAGGATCAGAACACGGATACAACGCGGCAGAGCACCCTCCACCGGTATCTCCTGAGCATCGAGGAGGGCGACCTCGGTCCAGCCTAATTCCCGGGCTGCCTGGGCCGGGAAAGCCGATCTCAGATCGGGAGTGACGGTAAAGATGATACTGGCGATGTCTTCGGGGGTAAAACCGTTGGCTTCTTGTAAAGCAGTCAGCAACCGCCTTGTCGCTGCCAAGATTTCGAGTCTGTTGTCCGAAGGGACGGTGATAGCTCCCCTGACGCCTCGAAGAAGATGACCCCCCAATAAACCCACACCCTTATCTTCCGTTGACGACTGTTCCCTGATAATTCCTGAAATGGCTCATTGCCGCTCCCCAGGATTATATCACACTTGTCCGGCACATTCAATCGGGAATAGAAAAAGCCTTCCAGATAACGGGGCATTTCTGTCCCGTCTGTAGGCAAAGGGGTAGGACAATGGTAGATCCCCATGCCGCCTTTGGCGGCGCCATGAAGTAATGAAACAGCAGTGGGGTGGCGACGGGCGGGCGGTTGCCGGCGGAGCGCTCTCACCGAGCCGGGCACCGCATCCGGCGAAGCGAGACCCAAGAGGCCGGACGGCGGCACGGATGCCACCGAGAGCAACCGAGCCAGGAACGGCGAGTTTGCGCGGTGCCGGCCGGAGGAGTGAAGCTTCACCGCGCTGCGGTCGGTGCAGGTGACCGAAAGCGAGGACGGCAACGCCAGCGCGGCGCCCTGGAGGCATCTGGTTTGTTTCAGGGCAGAGCACTCCTCAATACTTGGGGGTCTCCCGAATACTGGGATTGGGGCAAGGGGCTCTCTCATGGTTTCTGTGCCACCCGGCCCAATATCTCGATGGACTGGCGGGTGATGATTTCCCGGCCAACCCTTGGTTCGAGCACGGAATCGCCAGCGGCAGTCAAGCGGAAGGTGAGAAGCTCCGGGTAATGGGAACCATCAATCTCCACCAAATCACCGTTTCTTACCGGTATCCTTACCGATCCGCGGGAGAAATCACCGGCGACTACGCCGTTCACCAGTATCATGGCCTTAGGGAAACTGGGGCCAGTAACGCAAAGGATGTTCAGGGAGGCCTGTTTCTCAGAGTCCCGGCCTTTTGAGTTGCCGGAGGGCCGGGGAGCAAAGACGTTTGTGCTGCCGTCCTTAAGCGCGATTCCTTCCAGTTGGTCAGGATAGGACAAAAAAAGCCTCAGTTTTTCGTTGGTTAAAAGGCCCTGGCTGACGACCACCACTACGGCCAGTATTATAACAAAGCGTATTAGCGAGCGCTCAGCCCTTTCCGCCCAGCGGCTGAACCTATCCTGATAAGGATCCTGCACCCTGGCCACCCCCGTCCCTCATTACTATTACTCCAGAGGGCGGCAAAATATGCTCAGGGTGAAAATCGCAGTCTTCAAACAGTCTTTATCAGCCCGATCCGGCCGGGTGGTCGCCGGCATTAGCCAGTATGACCTGCAATTTGTCCACTAGCCGATCGTTCTCGACCGGGACCCGGACCGCCACACGGAAGAAACCCGGCCCCAAAAAAGGGAAATTGTCGGCGGCGCGGATCAGAACCCCTTCAGAAAGGAGCCTCTGACGCAGTTGAGCGGCGGTGAGTCGCTGCTTGAGTTCCAGCAAGAGAAAATTAACCTGGGAGGGAAGAACATCCAGTCCCGGGATTGACCGGAGCTTTCCAACCAGCCTCTCCCTTTCGACAGCGATAAAGTTCCGACTTTTTTCCAGAAAGCCCTTCTCCTTCACGGCAGCTACCCCGGCGACCTGGGCCAGGAGGTTGACACTCCAGGGGTCACGTTGCTGGTTCAGTTGGTTACACCATTGCGGTGCCGCCAGGGCGTAGCCGAGGCGCAGTCCGGGAAGGGCGAAGATCTTGGTCAGGGAACCAAGGAGGATCAACTGGCCCTTCTCGATCCACGGACGCCCCACCCCGGCCAGGGAGACACCGGCAAAATCGACGAAGGATTCGTCCAGGATGACCAATGCTCCCTTTTTCGTGAAGAGGTCGAGGTAAGGGAGGAGGACATCAGGTTCCAAATAAGTTCCTGTGGGGTTGTTCGGATTACACCAGAAGACTACATCCTGAGAGGAAATCAGGGAGGTTAAGACCCGAAGACTGGGCTGAAAGGCGCCTTCCCTCTTTAATTCCAGATGAAGGATCTGCCGGCCCCCCGCTGCTTCCCAGGCCCGCTGGTATTCGCTGAAGGTCGGTTGGAGGATGACGGCCCGACGTCCGGCCAGGAGGCGAGCCAAGAGATAGATTACCTCCGCCCCGCCATTTCCGGCCAGGATGTATTCCGGGGGCAGGCCGCGAAAGCCAGCCAGAGCCTGGCGAAGTTCTCGGCTTTCTGGATCCGGGTAGAAGCGAAGGAGCGAGAGACGCTCCTGCAAGGCAGCCAGAACCCTAGGGGGCGGGCCCAAAGGGTTGATGCTGGCGCTGAAGTCCACAAATTTGGTCGGGTTAAGGCCGGCCGCAAGGGCTGCCCCCCAGATGTCTCCCCCATGCTGGCTTCCTGGAGCTTGTGATTCACTCATGGCCGTGACCTCTCAGGAGAAATCGACGCTTGCGGTTAGCTCAAGATGGGGTTCTTTCAGCGTTCTCCGAGACCGCTGAAAAACACCCATCTGGGGTGTGGCGCAATCGGCAAGAAGGAACCTTTTTATTAGAGGGGCGTTACCATTGCAGTTTGTCGCTCTGGCGGCTCCTCGCTCAACGTACCACCTGGTACGCCTCGCCTCGGAGCCTTGTCGCTCCTAGCATCTGGGCTGATTTGAGGTTTCGCCCTAACGGTATCTCGGGCGGGTTAACCACGTAAAACGCAGTTCGTCAGGACTCTCCTAGGCTTTTTCCTCCGCCCGCTTGGCCCTGTAGCGAGCGGTACTATCCAAAATGGTCTTACGGACTCGGATGCTTTTGGGGGTGACCTCCACCAGTTCGTCGTCGCTGATAAACTCCAAGGCCTTTTCCAGGGTGAGGAGACGGGGTGGCTCCAGGCGTAGGGTTTCTTCCTGGGTACTGGAACGGACGTTGGTCATGTGCTTGCGTTTGCAAACGTTGACCTCGATGTCAGAACCACGCGAATTCTCCCCTACCACCATTCCCGGATAGACCCGCGTGCCCGGTCCAATGAAAAAGACCCCGCGGTCCTGGAGGGCGTGAAGGGCATAGGTGGTCGACTCACCGCTTTCCGTGGCCACCAGGCAACCCCGGGGTCGGCTGGCGATCTCGCCGCGGTAGGGGCCGTATCCATGAAAAACGTGGTTCATAATGCCATAACCGCGGGTCTGTGTCAGAAATTCCGAGCGGAAACCGATGAGTCCTCGGGCCGGTATCAGGAATTCCAGGCGCACCTGTCCGGTTCCGGCGCTGGCCATATTGGTCAACTCGGCCCGGCGGGTCCCCAGGCCCTCCATGACCGTACCTAAATATTCCTCGGGGACGTCTACTGTTAGATGCTCGATAGGCTCCAGGGTCTGCCCGTTCTCCACCTTGAAAATAACCCTGGGGCGGGAGACCTGGAGTTCATAACCCTCACGCCGCATGGTCTCGATGAGGATGCTCAGGTGGAGTTCCCCTCGCCCGGAAACCTCAAAACGATCTGGGTCTCCCGTTTCTTCCACGCGCAGGCTGACGTTTTTCTCCAGCTCCTTGAAAAGACGGGCTCGCAGATGGCGGGAGGTCACGTAGTTTCCTTCCTGGCCGGCCAATGGGCTGTTGTTGATGCTGAAGGTCATCTTGATGGTGGGTTCATCCACCACTACCCCTGGCAGGGGGGCAGGCTCTTCCGGAGAGGTGATGGTTTCTCCGATTCCCACCTGCTCCAGACCGGCCACGGCGACGATCTCACCAACTGTGGCCACCTCCGCCTCCTGGCGCCTAAGACCTTCATAGTTGAAAAGCTTAAGCACCCGACCGCGGCGGAGGACTCCCGCTGGGGTGGCTATGCCCACAGTTGCGCCCGCGCTGAGGCGACCCTGGTTAACCTTGCCGATGGCCAGCCGTCCGATGTAATCATCGTAATCCAGGGTGGTCACCAGGACCTGCAGCGGGCCGGCCTCGTCGCCTTGGGGGGCGGGGATATGGTTCAGGATGGTCTGGAAAAGGGGGATCATATTCTGGCCGGGGTTGTCCGGGGTCATGGACGCCCTTCCCTCCCGGGCGGAGGAATAGAGGATGGGGAAATCCAACTGGTCGTCAGAGGCCTCCAGGCTGAGGAAAAGATCGAAGACCTCATCCACCACCTCGGTCACCCGGGCGTCAGGGCGGTCCATCTTATTGATGACCACAATGCAGCGAAGGCCGGCGGCGAGGGCCTTGCGCAGGACATATCTGGTCTGGGCCATGGGGCCTTCCGCCGCATCCACTACCAGGAGGGCGCCATCGACCATGCCCATGATCCGTTCCACTTCCCCGCTGAAGTCGGCGTGGCCGGGGGTGTCAACGATATTGATCTTGACCCCTTGAAAGCGGATGGCGGTGTTTTTGGCCAGGATGGTGATGCCCCGTTCCCGTTCCAGTTCATTGGAATCCAGGACACGGTCAACCACCTCCTGATTCTCGCGAAAGACACCGCTTTGCCGAAGTAAGGCGTCCACCAGGGTGGTCTTGCCGTGATCGACGTGAGCGATAATACAAATATTGCGAATGTCTTCCCGTACCAACTTATGCACCTCAATGTAGATAGCCGGGCCTACTTCCCGGCGGGAGTTTGCGGCCCGCCAAGTTACCTACATTAATCTACGGCAAAGTGGCCCCCTTGTCAACTGCGGCCGCTTCCTTCTTGGTGATCAATACCCGCGGGCCATCTGATGCCACCCCCGATTACCCCGTAACGGCCCAAGAAACGCCCCGGGATCCGGTGCGCGAGATAAGAAGCCAAATCCGGTCCGTCCTGCCGCCGTGGGTCCAGCAGGAGGCCAAAGACAGAACCGCTGTGGGCCACATTGACCCCCAGAGCTCCCACCTCCTTACTCAACTGGAGAATTACCTCCAGGCCTTCTTTCGGCAGCATGGTTTGGTTGGCTAGGGCGCTCAGGGTGGCCCCGGCACCAATGGCCAGGGGATCCTTTCGCTGCAAACCGTCTCGCACCAGTTCCAGGGCCCTGGCTACCAGCTCGGACTTGGCCCGGTTTTGCTCCTGGAAATCGGCCCGCTGGTTAAAGGAGATAGTTTCCACATGTCCGCCTTGATCAAAGACCAAAACCTCCAGGGGCGGCGGTTCGCCCAGTGGTTCCAGCCAGATCCCCCGACGATGGTCGAAAAGGACAATGCCCGGGAACATTAGCCCGTCGGTAGGTTCCACCGCCAGGGCGGTACCGGCGATGGACGCCGGAACGTAGGCGCAGCCAGCCGGCGCATCGGGGAATTCTTCTGGTATCATCCCGTGTGCCGACCGCCAACGATCCAAACCGGGTGACCAGAAAGCTTCGCACAGGAAAAGCGTCGCCGCACCGAGGGCGGCCGTGATGTCGGCAGTACTGGAAGCCATCCCCTTACCCACCGGTACGGCGCTGCTAACGGTGACCTGCCAGCCGCCGGTGTAGCCAGCTCTTTTCAGGAAGCTGCGGACAGCGGCCATGGTCTTCCAGCCAGCGCCCTGCAATCTTTCCCCTCCCGCTGCGGCCGGGGCAAACTCGGCCCGGGCGAAAAGGTCAATGGGGCAGGTCACCAGAAAGTCAACCCCATCCAGTTGCCCCTGTACCAGTTCACCGCAACTCCCCGGGCAGGAGGCCACGAATTCTCCTTGGTGAAGAGACCGGTCCAGCCGGTGCACCACATGGGGTGCGGTCACTGCCGTACCCTTTTTCTGAGAGTTTCCCGCGCTGCCGGACGCTACCGGCGGGTGACCCGGCCAAAGCCGCGGCAATATCGGGGGATTTCCCGGGGCAGTTTCCATCTCTGCCTCCTCTTTCGCCGGCCGGGGCGTCGGCCAGTGTCAATTTGAGCGGCGTTTCTTGCGGAATTCTGCAGGCATAGTATTCCTTCATAGGGCTACCCAGATCAGCATGAAGGCCAATTCCGTCAGAACCTCAACCGCGCCGAAGATGTCCCCGGTGATTCCGCCCAGGCGCCGGGCCGCCCAATGGGCCAGGGCCAGGCCGAGGATTTGGCTACCCAGGAGGGCCAGGATCCCTCCCATCCACCCCGGCCGGAGAATGGCCACAGAATAGGTGACCAGCAGGGAATAGAGAAGGGCCGGAAGCCAAAGGCTTCGTCCGACGCGACCAGCCAGGAGATTGCCCAGACCAGTGGCCTTGGCCGGAGGAAAACGGGCGGCCACCAGGACCAGGGAAAGACGCCCTGCCAGAGGAAAAAGCAGTAAGAGTCCCAGACGATTTCCTTCCGGCACCACCAGGAGGGCGGCTGATTGCAGGAACAAAACCAGGAGAACGGTCAAGACCCCCATGGCTCCCACGCGACTGTCTTTCATAATCTCCAGGGCTCTTTCCCGGGAGCGCCCGCTGAAGAGACCATCGGCACTATCCATGAGACCGTCCAGGTGCAAGCCGCCGGTCAGCAGGGCCAGGAAAGATAGGTCCAGGACCACCACCAGGGGACGGGCATAGAGATGGGAAAGTGCGATGTCCAGGCCGGCCAGGGCCAGGCCAATAACGCTGCCAACCAGGGGGAAGAAGACGGCCGACCCGACCATGTCCGGTGGCGTTACCTGACCCCGGATGGAAACGGGCAGACGGGTCAAAAACTGCAGAGAAAGTAAGAAAGTCCGCACAAAAGACCCCCCTGGAATAATTATGAAAAGGTTCAGTACTCGATTCCCCTCCGGCTTCTAATGCCTTGCTCCAAGGGGTGCTTGATCTGAACCATTTCTGTCACCAGATGCGCCACCTCGACGATGGCGGAAGGGGCCTGGCGTCCGGTCAGGACAACCTCGACCAGAGGCGGCTTTCTCTTGAGGAGTTCCAAGGTCTCTTCCAGATCCACCAACCCGTAGTCGATGGCGTTCAGGATCTCGTCCAGTATTACTATATCATATTCGTCACCTTCGATGGACTCCCGCGCTGCCGCCAGGGCCATCCGCTGCGTTTCCCGGTCCTGCTCAGTGACGTTGCCGCGGTGGATAAAACAGAGGCGGCAGGCCGGCTTGCACTTCATCTTCCCCTCCTTGATCATGGCCGAATAAGGGCAGCCGCGACCAAATTGCATAATACGGAAATTAGTATGGAGGCGCTGGGAAGAAAAGAGTTCCCCCGTGTATCCCGCACCTTTCATAAAGGATATCATCAGAACCCGAAAATCATGGCCCACCGCCCGCAGGGCCAGCCCCAGGGCGGCGGTGGTTTTTCCCTTGGTCTTACCCGTATAAACCTCAATCAGTCCCCGTTCTAAACGAGGGCGCATTTTTATCCCCTTTCTGCTCGATGGCTTGGGCTCTGTTTTAGTCCGGTCACTCCTGCCGTTGGCGGCGGTACTCGGCGCAGTGCCGGACAAACCTCTCTGCCAGCTCAGGGTGACTGCCGAAATGGAGGTGAAGATAGCTGGCCAGGGTGTTCCCCTGAACCAGGCCGTCCGGACGGCCCTCTCCCCCTGGCTCCTTCTTCAGTTCATAGGCATATTGGGACCACTGTCCTTCCAGGCGCGACCAGTGGAATAGGTGACCCCGGAGCCTTTCACCCGGCCTTAGGAAGAGGGTCGACGCCTTTACTTGGGCCTCCACATACCCCATGCCCTGTAAAGATCTGGTCATGACTGTGCGCTGCGGAAAGACCCCGGTCATGGGAAAGGTTTCTCCGGAAAAGGTGGTGATGCTCTTTGTCAGGTACATGAGTCCCCCACATTCCGCGTACAGGGGTAGTCCGGCCAGGGCCGCTTCCCGCAGGGAACGGCGGAGGGAGGAATTGGCGGCCAGCTGACGGGCAAAAACCTCGGGAAATCCCCCGCCGATGTAAAGCCCATCCACTGAGGGGAGTTCCTTGTCATCCAAGGGGCTAAAAGGGATGATTTGCGCCCCTAGGGCGGCCAAGAGGTCCAGGTTGTCCTGGTAGTAGAAGTGAAAGGACCGATCCAGGGCTACCCCCAACCGGCAGCGCGGGGCTACCTGAATGGCAGGAAAAATCCTCCTCACCTTTTCCTTTTTTCCCGGGTCCTGCTGCAGGGAATTCCAAGGGGGCGCGCTGCGGGCCACCTGCAGGAGCTGGTCCAGGTCGATGTTTTTTGTTACTTCCCGGTTCAATCTCTCCAGATAGGCGGCGAAGTCCCCCATTTCCTGAGTGGGGATCAGACCCAGATGGCGCTCTTCGAGGCGGAGTTCGGCCTGACGCGGTAGAAAACCCAACACCGGGACAGCGACCGCACCCTCGATGGCCTCTTTGACCCACCGGTAATGTCGGGTTCCCGCCACATTGTTCAGGATCACCCCGGCCAGCGGTAGTTGGGGGTCAAAGTGGGCATAGCCATAAACCGTGGCCGCCGCGCTCCGGGACATCTTCCCCGCGTCCACCACCAGGATGACGGGGGCGGCCAGGATCTTCGCCAGGTAAGAGGTGCTGCCGATCTCGCTTTGACCGTCACGACCGTCAAAGAGGCCCATAACCCCTTCCACGACGGCCAGGTCGGCCTGCCCGGCCGAACGTTCAAATAGCTCCCGCAGGGTCGCTGGGGATAATAAATACGTATCCAGGTTCCGTGACGGTAGTCCGGTGACCAATTGGTGATAGGTCGGGTCAATGTAGTCAGGGCCGCTCTTGAAGGCCTGGACCCGGTAGTTTCTTTTGGTCAAGGCCCCCAGGAGTCCGGTGGTGATGGTGGTCTTCCCCACCCCACTCTGGGTTCCGGCAATGACCAACCTTGGGATTAGCATGTTTCCCTGATTCATAGGACTCCTTTTGTTCAAAAAAATGAATCCAGCCCCAACCACAGCAGGACCAAAAGCAAAGAACTCAGATACATTAACCTGACCGCCCGACGGATATCCTTCCTTTCCAGGTCCCGCCGTGGTTCACCCAGGAGGGCGCGAAAGGCAGGTTTTCCGTCATAGTAGTTAACCCCGCCCAGTTGGACCCCCAGGGCTCCGGCCACGGCTGCCTCCGGGATGCCACCGTTGGGGCTGGGATGCTTTCGGGCGTCCCGCCGGGCCGTCACCCAGGCTCTTTTCCCGTCCAGAGCCAGGAGGTTGGCGGCCAGGGCCAGCAAGGGTAGGCTGATGCGGGCGGGTAGGTAGTTGGCCAGATCGTCCAGACGGGCCGAAGCCCACCCGAAATGGAGATAGCGCTCGTCCCTATAACCTACCATGGAATCCAGGGTGCTGATGGCCTTAAAGGCCATGGCCAGGGGGGCACCTCCAAGGAAAGCGTAAAAAAGCGGGGATAAGACACCATCGACGGTATTTTCCGCCACCGTTTCTATTGTGGCCCGGACGATCTCCCTTTCCGGGAGATTACCGGTGTCCCGTCCCACGATCTTCCCCACCAGGGTACGGGCCTGGACCAGATCCCCCTCCATCAGGGGCAGATAAACCCGGGTGGCGGCTTGATCCAGACTCCTGGCCGCTATGGTCGTGGAGATCATCCAGATCTCCAGACTTTGGGCCAACCAGGGATGGAGCAGCTGGATTCCCTGGAGTAAAAGAGCGGTAGACTGGTAGGCCAGACCGATTAGGCTTAGAGCGAGGAAGACCCCCTTGAGCCTCAGGCGCCAGGGAACCTCATCCTTAACCCAGAGGCGGCCTTCCAACCAGGAGATGAAGCGTCCCATATAGACTACCGGGTGAGTCAGGAAAGGAGGGTCACCGACCAGGAGATCGACCAGGTAGGCGGCAGCAGTCAGAAAGCCTTGGGAAAACACCGCGTTCTTCTCCCCCAAGTCTTCACTTTGATGGGCCAGGGAGCGATCCAGGAACTGCACCGCAGCTACTTCCAGGGCGCCGCTCGGGCGTTGCCGTCCTCTCACTCTTTGGCGCCGCCGAAGGCGGCAGGGAGATCTGGCGAGACCGCTCACTTCAGGGTTTCTTCAGACCAAGACTAGCATAAATGATTTCCATGTGAAGGGCTCTCCTGACCACTTGGGCCAGCCGGTCAAAGGCCCGCTCACGATTCAGATAGTCCGTCTCCATCCCGTCCAGAGTGAGCGGGGCCAGCCCTTTCCTCACCCGGAGGGCATTTATGAAGGAGCGCCGGAAAAGGTCATTGGCGAAGATTCCATGGAGGTAGGTACCAAAAACCATTCCGTCAGGGCTGATGGCACCATCCCATTCCTTTACCCTTTGCCCGCCGCGTCGGGTCAGCCGGAGGAGGGGTCGGGTCTCCCCCAGAAGGCGGGTATGCCCCATGTGGATCTCATAGCCAGCAACAGGCACTTCCTCCGGCCTTGCCGCGAAATGGTTCAAAGGAAATTCACCGGCCACCTGGTTGACGACTTTGTCTCTGGCGAAAACCGTCTCGGTCTCCAGAAGTCCCATCCCGTCCAGGTCTCCCCGATCCGACTCGGCCTGATCGGGGTCCAGGAGACGCTTCCCCAACATTTGATAGCCACCGCAGATGCCGATGATCATTTTACCACGCTGTCGGCAGTCGGCCAGGGCTTGCGCCAAGCCCTTCTGGCGCAAAAAGAGCAGATCTTCCACAGTGTTCTTGGTGCCTGGCAGGATGATGGCATCCGGTTCCCCCAGTTGGCTCAGCCTTTCGACATAGCGGACAGAGATCTTAGGCTCTCTTTCCAGGGGATCAAAATCGGTGAAGTTGGAGATTCTGGGGAGTTTCAGAATGGCGATGTCCAGCTCGGCCTCCTCGGGCGGGTGGCTGCGGCCTCCTTCCTCAAGGGAAACGGAGTCCTCGTCGTCGATTGCCAAGTCATCGATATGCGGGATAACCCCCACTACCGGCTTGCCAGTCCTTCTTTCCAAAAAATCCAACCCGGGCTCCAGTAACTTTATATCACCGCGGAATTTATTGATGATGAAGCCGGCCACACGCTCCCGCTCCCCTGGTTCGAGGAGTTCCATGGTACCGATGAGGGAGGCGAAAACCCCTCCCCGGTCAATGTCGGCTACCAGAAAGACGGGGGCTTCGGCCAGTTCCGCCGCTTTCATGTTGACGATGTCTCGATCCTTCAGGTTGAT
Source organism: Bacillota bacterium (assembly GCA_023475165.1). Classification (GTDB taxonomy): domain Bacteria; phylum Bacillota; class Sulfobacillia; order JAMCWA01; family JAMCWA01; genus JAMCWA01. Next base: position 25,711 of record JAMCWA010000106.1, read on the forward strand.
CTCAACAGGGCTCCCAGCCCCTTCCATGACCACCAGATCGTATTCCGCCTTCAGTCTGGCCAGGGAGGTCTTGACGATGTCCAGGGCCTGGGGTAGGTAGTCCTGGCGGTAGGACCAGGCGGTCATGTCCCCCAGGGGCCGTCCCCGGACGATGACCTGGGCCACGGCGTCTTGCTTCGGCTTGAGCAGGATGGGGTTCATATCCACAGTGGGCTCCAGGCCGCAGGCCAGGGCTTGGATTCCCTGGGCGCGCCCGATCTCTCCCCCGTCCCGGGTGACGTAGGAGTTTAGAGCCATGTTCTGGGACTTGAAGGGGGCAACCTGGAACCCATCCTGCCAGAAAACCCGACAGAGGGCGGTGACCAGGATGCTCTTGCCGACATGGGAGGATGTTCCCTGTAACATGATGGCTTTGCCCATGTTCTTTCCTCAAAAAATAGAAGTTGGAAGCAAGATGTTGGAAGTTGGGATTGGCCGTATCACTTCAGCCGCTGGGCCAATCCTGCTATTACCAGATAAACCTCGTCGGCGGCCCGGGCCAGGATTTGATTGGCCTCGCCCAGGGTCTCTCGGAAGATACGTCCCAGGCTCGTTGTTGGTATGGGGCCTAGCCCGACTTCATCGGTAACCACGATCACGTGGGCGGGCGCTTCTTGAGCCGCCCGAGCCAGGCGTTTTACCCTGACCAAGGTTGCCGCCACGGAATCCCCCCGGGAGTAAAGGAGGTTGGAGACAAAGAAGGTCAAGCCGTCCAGCAAAATGACCCGGCCGGTCCCGAAAGCTGTTTCACCCGGAGGGAATGTCAGGGCCAGAGCCTGATCGGCCTCCAAAGGGGACTCTATCGTCCGCCAGTGGCCCGGACGCCTTTCCCGGTGCCTGGCCACCTTACCGGCCATTTCCTCATCGGTGATGACCCCGGTGGCAATATAGACGACCTTCTCTCCCAATCCCTCGGCCAGGCTTTCCGCGTAACGGCTTTTTCCGCTAGAGGCACCCCCCAGGACCAGAATGAAGCGTTTCCTGGCCTCTGACGAGCTTTTTCCCGGGTTTTTTCCCTTCCCGTTAAGGGATATCTCTGCCAGTCTTGTTGAGGGCCGCCTACCGGTCATAAGGCCGTTCCCCTTTTCGCGGCTGAAAGGTGTTTGCGCTATTTTCCCTGACATCTTTACGCCCCTGCGGCCCGGCAGTCAGGCTTCCTTTCCCTCGTTTTCAGACTCTTGAGCCCGGCTGCGGGTATAATCTCTTCCTCACGCGGGGCGGGTAAGAGCACCAAGGGCTGTCCTGTGGCGATGTGAGGGATGACCAATACCTCCGTTCGGTAAACCTGCCAGATGTTCTCGGGGGTCAACACCTCCCGGGGAGTACCGGCAGACTGGATAAGACCGTCCTGCAACATGATCAGCCGTTGGGCGAAGTGAGAGGCCAGATTGAGATCATGCAGGACGCTGATGACGGTCAGGCCCTGCTTGGCGCTCAGGCCTCGGAGGAGCTGCAAAATCTCCCTTTGATAATTGATATCTAAGTGGGAGGTAGGTTCGTCCAAAAGGAGAAGCTCCGGCTCTTGGGCCAAAGCCCGGGCGATGACCAGGATGCTCTTCTCGCCGCCACTCAACTCGTTGAAGAGACGGTCCCTCAGTTCCAGACTCCCCGTAAGCCGCAGGGCCTGCCGGACCACTTCCAGGTCACGGCGGCTTTCTCCTTGCAGCCGGCCCTGGTGGGGAGAACGGCCCAGCATTACCATTTCCTCCACGGTAAAGTCAGGGACAGCCACCGAAGCCTGGGGAACCACCCCAAGGCGCCGGGCAATTTGCCTCTGGGAGAACTTGTTCAGGTCCTCCCCCGTCAGCAGGACTACCCCTCTCTCGGGTCTCAGGACCCGGCTGATGGTCCGCAGAAGGGTGGTTTTCCCGGAGCCGTTAGGACCCACAATGGCCACAAAATCCCCTTGACGTACCTCCAGGGAAAGATCCGTCAAGACCTCCCGCCCTCGATAGGAGACAGTAATCCCGTGGATTTGCAGTTGCATGGGAACCCTCCTTTTTCACCCGGTAAACCGCCTTTTACAGACCAGAGTATCTCCGCCGCCGCAAGAGATAAAGGAAAAAGGGTGCCCCGAAAAAGGCGGTGATCGCCCCTACCGGGATTTCTGTGGGGGGAACCATGGTTCTGGCGGCTGTGTCAGCCACCAGCAGAAAAAGACCACCACCCAGGGCGGAGGCCGGAAGGAGGACCCGGTGATCCGGGCCGACTACCAACCGAACCAGATGCGGGATGATCAGACCCACAAAACCAATGATCCCGCTGGCGGAAACGCTGGCTGCCGCCACCAGGGAGGCGGTAATCAGGAGGTGCCGGCGGACTCTTTCCACCTCGACCCCCAAATGCTGGGCCGTTTCTTCCCCCAAAAGAGTCAGGTTCAGTTCCTGGCTATAATAGTAGATCGCTCCCAATCCCAACAGGGTGTATGGCAAGACCATCTGGACATGATTCCAGCCGCGCGCGGAAAAGCTCCCC
>JAMCWA010000062.1 GCA_023475165.1 Bacillota bacterium
CATCCTGTATCCCGGGGATTTTTTCCCCCACGTGGGTTTTCTGGATGGGGGACCGGCACCGGGGACGACTATGACCATGTCGGAGACTGTCCTCAGCGTCCTTCGCCGGGAAGACTTCGTCCGCCTTATCAAGGAAAACGCCACCATCTTCATCCATCTACTTCGTGTCATGGAACAACGGATTAGAATCCTCCAGGACCAGGTGGAGTCTCTGGGGTTGCGCTCCGTCCCCAGTCGCCTGGCTGGAATCATCCTCAAACTGGCCGAAGAGCGCGGCGAAGCCAGAAAGGGGGGCACCTTTGTGCGCTTGCCCCTTTCCCAACAGGAGTTAGCCTACATGATCGGTACTACCCGGGAGACGGTCAGCCGAGTCTTAGGCGACCTGCGCCGTCATGGGGCCATTGCCCTGGAACGCGAAGGTATCTTGATCCAAGATCAAGAAGCCCTGGAGCGCTGGACCTAGGAGAGTGCTGACGAACTGCGTTTTTGAGCGGTTAACCGGTCCGAGACACCGTCGGGACGAGACCGCTCAAAAAATGCCCATCTGGGTGGCACGATCTTCCTCCAGGCTTGCCAGCAAAGCAAAGAGGGCCTTCCTGGGGAAGGCCCTCTATTGATGGGCCAGGCTTTATCTATTCACGGCTCGCAACCGGAACACCACCCTGGCCACGAAGTAGACCAGCGGCAGGATCCCCACCACAAGGAAGACGGTATCGGGGAGGAAACGCAGCCAGAGCAGGCCGTTGATCAAGGGCTGGCGGTAAAAGGTCAGGCTGCGGGCGGCCCAGAAGCCCTTCAGATAGGCCTCCTGCAGTTGGATAACCCCAACAGGCAGAAGGGTTAGCACCACCATGCCAGCCAGTCCCAGGTTGAGCCCCCAGAAGGAGATTCCGAGCAGCCGGTCATTCCAGGCCTCGGGGCGGACGATGTTGCGGAGCGAGTAAAGCAACAGGGCCACGGCGAAGAAGCCATAGACCCCGGCCAAAGCGGCGTGACCGTGCGTGGCCGTCAAGAAGGAGCCATGTTCAAAGTAGTTGACCACCGGCAGGTTGATCAAAAAGCCCAGGACCCCGGCTCCCACTAGATTCCAAAAACCGGTGGCGATAAGGAACCAGAAGCTGGCCCGGTAGGGGAAGCGGTGACCGCCCTCCTCGACGACGCGATACTGCCCGTAGGCTTCCAGGATCAGAAGGGTCAGGGGGATGACCTCCAGGGCGGAGAAGACGGCGCCCAGGGCAATCCAGAACTCGGGAGCACCGATCCAATAGTAGTGGTGCCCAGTCCCGATGATGCCGCTGCCCAGCAGGATGATGATCTGGAAGTAAAGGGCGCGCAGGGTCGACCGGTAGGTGACCAAGCCCAGGCTGACCATCAGGTAGCCGACGACCACGACGGCAAATACCTCAAAGATGCCTTCCACCCAGATGTGAATGACCCACCAGCGCCAGTAGTCGGCGTAGGTGATGTTGACGCCAGGGTTGATGAAGAAGGCGGCACCGTAAAAAAGGGGGATGGCGATGGCGCTATAAAGAAGGAGATGAACCAGGCCGCCGGCGTCCTTCTCTGAGGCCAGGGCGCCGCGAATCCCACGGTAGACGATGTAAAGCCATATGGCCAGACCAGCCGCTAAAAGGACCTGCCAGATCCGCCCCAGTTCCAGGTACTCCCAGCCCTGGTTGCCCAGGAGCCACCAGAGGTTACCCAGTTGCCCCCGGGCTCCCAGCCACTCGCCCAAAAGACTTCCGCCGACGACAATGACCAGGGCGACGAAAAGTACGTCGACCAGCAGTCCTTGCCATTTGGGTTCACCGCCGCCGATGGCCGGGGCGACGAAGATGCCCGTGGCCAACCAAGCCGTGGCGATCCAGAAGACGGCTAATTGCAGGTGCCAGCCGCGGGCGACATTGAAGGGCAAGAGGGCTCCGATGTCAAATCCATAAAAACTGTTCCCCTGCACATAGAAGTGGGCCAGGAGACCGCCCAAGAGGCTTTGTGCCAGGAAGAGGAGGACTACCACCAGGAAGTATTTGGCCGTCTTAACTTGACTCAAGGTTACGGGTCCCGAGTTAAGGTCAAGGTGGGGGAGGGTGGTATAAGCATCCTCCATCTGCAGGCGGTAGCGGTTATAGACATAGAGGATGAAGGCCATCATCAGGATCAGCAGGGCCACGCTGGCGGCACTCCACCAGAGAGAGGCCCAGGTGGGGGTGTTACCGGCCGCTGGGTCGTAAGGCCAATTGTTAGTGAAAGTATGGTCCAGCCCCGGGCGCCTTACGGCGGAGAGCCAGGCCGTCCAGAAGAAAAAGTCGGAGATCTGGTTGATTTGATCCCCTTGGCCCACCCAGGCACGCTCCTGGCTGGGGATGTGGTTCTCACTGATCAGGCTGGGATTGAGGCCACGGTCGGGTTCGCCTTTGGTGAAAACCTCTCGATAGTAATTCCTCAGTTCGGAAAAGGCATAGGCTTGCGCCTCGGTCAGTACCAGGTTCTTGGCCTTGGGATCATACTGGTTAGCCTTCAGGTCGTTGACCACCTGTTGGGCCACGGCCGCCTGGGCGGCGGAGTCCAGAGACGTATAAAAGGGTTGCCCAAGTTTGCGGGCGTAGAAATCGCGCATATAGAGCGTGAGCCGATGCAGGGATTCGGCGGTGAAATCCTCCCCCAAATATGCGCCATGGCCGAGGACGGAGCCATAGTCCATCAGACCATACTTCTGATAGACCGCCTGGCCACCCTTTATGTTGGCGGCCGTACTCAGAACGGTACCGGACGGGGCCACGATGCGTTCCGGGATAGGGGCCTTACTCTGGTAGATCCAGAATCCTCCCATAAGTAGGACGGAAAAACCAATCAGGACGGTCAAGAGCAGGCCGTGCTTCCACAGATCCAGGCCTGTTCCGGTGGTAGTACCCGGCTGGGAAAGGTTTTTGGCCGGGGCTAGTGAACTTCCTCCCATAGTCGATCCCTCCCGCAGGATTTTGGCTGCCAACATAGCAGCCCATCTCAATTCCCAGTGTAGCACCAGGACTTAGGAGGGACTGTGAAATGCGTAGTCGCGGGAAGGGGGCTTTGTCACCAGGGGAGGGTGACGAAGATCACACTAAAGATCATCGCGTCGCCGGCGGCACTATGAGAGGCTGAGAAGGGAGCAATGGCGGATGAAGCAACAGCGAGCTGCGCCCAAAGCAGCCGGTTTGTTTCAGGGTACTTCCCCTGCTGCCGCAGACACAAGAATTGCAAGACACAGGAGGGGGAGCTTCACTCCTTCTCGCTCCCGACCCAACCCTGGCCGCCGACGTAGAACTCTTTCTTCCAGATCGGAGCGACCTCCTTGACCCGGTCGATGGCGTACTTGCCGGCCTCAAAGGCCTGGACGCGGTGCGTGGTGGCCACGGCGATGACGACGCTATAGTCGTTGATCTGCATCCGGCCGACGCGGTGGCTGATGGCGATCTTGGCCTCGGGCCAGCGCTGTTGCACCTCTTGTCCGATCTCGGCCAGCTTGGCCTCCGCCATTTCTTCGTAGGCTTCATACTCAAGATACAGGGTTTGCCGGTCCCCAGTGAACTCCCGGACGGTTCCGATAAAGGTGACCACAGCCCCGGCCCGGTTGTTCACCACCTTCTTGACCACCTCTTCCACCTGCAAAGGGGCGGTGGTGATTTCGAAGCGTTTCTGGGCAATCAGGTCAGACTTTGGCTCTTTACGGCCGGCCGCTCCGCCGCTAACCGGGGGAATCAGCGCCACCTCATCGCCTGGTCGTAAACCGGCCTGAGCCGGAACGTATTGCTGATTGACGGCGAAACGGACCCGGTTCAGGTATTCGCCAAGCTGAGGGAACCTGTTGGCCAGGACCCCACAAAGTTCCTCGGTGGTGGTCCCTTCCTCAAGATCAAGGAGAAGCTCCCGCTGGCCGGCCTTTTCCGCCAAAACGGCAAACAGTTTAACTCGAACCTGCAAGTTATCGCCCCCTGGTTGTTTGGTCGGTCGCCTGCTAATCCTTCACCACGGTGACCTTCAATGATTTTTATTTTAACATCTCAACTGCCCAAGGCAAGGGGAGCAGGTGATCTGGCCCGAAAACTTTTCTTCATCAGGCCAAGATCCCTTTGTTCGCGCTTATAAAGTTTTCAAAGCGGAAGAATAAAGCCGCCGGATGGGGCGGCAAGGCAGGTGTTATGCCTTCAATGTTGCCAATCGGATGGTGGGCATGGTGGGCGAGGAGGTTATAAGGGCGGCAAGGCAGGTGTTATGCCTTCAATGTTGCCAGGCGACGCGGGGGAAGGAAAAAGGCCCGGAAGGAGCGAGATGTCAAGTGGTGACCTTCAACCCAGGGGTTTTTCACACTCCACATACCTTCTGGCCACATACCCCTCCGTGCCATCGGCCAATTTGATCTTGGCCCAGGCATCGGTGTAGGACAGGATAGTTACCCGGGTTCCGTAATCCAAGGTGGTGATAATGTTGTACTCCGTGCCCGGACCACTTCTGACGTTCAGCCGGCTGGCGATGACCCTGGCCAGGCAAATGTACGGTGGAACTCCGGGGGGGACCTGCCCCACCAATTGCCCTAGGATTTTCAACTGGGCTTGCTCGAGTTCCAGGAGTTTTCTGGCGGCCGTCTTCTCGGTGTCATTTGCGGCTACTTGGAGCATCTCCTCGTACAGGGAGAGGAGCTTCTTCTCCTCGTTAAAGAGGGTTTCCGCCAACTCGCCAAAGGTTTGCGGGGACATTTCACTCACTCCTTTCTGTGACGGGATCGGAAATAGTCAATACAGTATATGAAAAGGGAGGAGCCGGGGCCACCAGGTCCCGGCTCCCAGGAGACCTCTGAAAAACACCGCCCGTAACTGGCGGCTCCTTATCCACCCTTGACGGTGTACATGGCCTTGTCTGCAACCTTGATCAGGTCGCGCAGGTTCTCCGCATCCTGGGGAAAAGAGGCCATGCCCAGGCTCAGGCCGAAGGGTAGCGGTTGACCGTCGTAAGAGAGAACGGTTTCTTCCACGGCCCTTTTGATCCGATCGGCCACCGGGAGGGCCTGGCGGAAATCCGTCCGCGGTAGAATGACCAGGAATTCGTCACCAGCGTAACGGACAATAATATCACTGTTCCTGGTGCTCTCGCGCAGGAGTCTGGCTGAGGCTTTCAGGGCAATATCACCAGCCAGATGGCCAAAGCCATCATTGACCATCTTTAGACGATCAAAGTCGACAAAAAGGAAGGTTACTGGCTGACGGGCCCGCAGCAAGGTCTGTCCTTCCTCAGCTAGCCATTTCTCAAAATAACGATAGTTGTAGACGCCGGTCATTTCATCAGTCATGGCCAGAAGTCTGGTCTCGGCCACCTGGGAATGAAGCTGCAGCAAGAAGTGGAAACTCAAGAGGATGAAAGAAAGCAGCAACGCCGCCAGGGTACCGTGATCCTGATAAAGGATGGTCATGACAATCCCCGAAAGGTAGTACATGGGGGCAATGAACTGTCGGTCCTTAATCAGCGTGGACCAGAAAACGCGGCCATAGGGTGCTTTATCCTCTATGACCACTCGCCCCGTGGCAAAGGCCAGATTCACCACATCATAGGAGATGACGGCGACGATGGCAACGGGCAGTTCTGCCGGAAAGAGCAGATTGCCAACGGTGCCACCCAGCCCCTGGTAGATCAGAAGGGATACCACAGCCGCGATACTCATCTGGCTGGCATTGAATAAGACGCGGTTGAAACCGTAGCCCATGGTCACCATCCGCAGGAGATTGGCGGGAAGCAGCGCGACGGCTACCGCCGGGAGACCGAAGGAAAAGAGGATAGTCATGACCACGGGGAAGGAGACGGATATCCTCACTCCGCTGGGTAAGACGGAGGCGAACTGGTGGAGAATGGTTTGCAACGTGGCGAGAAAGATGAAGCCCCAGCTTGAGGGCAGACTTGAGGAAAAAAGGACATAAACAAAAAGAGTGGCGCCCAAGAGACCCACGATGAAGAAATAGCGGTCAGCGGCTTTCGCCTTATTGGTTATAGTCATTTGCGGGCACTCCCGAAATCCTGCTTGGGACCCCTCCGCTCAATGAAGGTATTCGACGCCAGGAAAGAGTTTTCCTGCAAATCCCACTGAAGTTTCTCAAATATTTCTCGCCGGCAGGATTTTTCGCCTGACTAAAGAAATCTATGTCAGTAAATCGGCACCAATTGGCTGTCGCCCTGCCGATTAACCCGGATGGAGCTTTAGCCGGCGCGTACGGAAGATCTCAGAGAAAGCGCACCATTTATCGGAAGACTAAGGAGGGATTGGATTGACCAGGAGAGATGCAGTACTGGCCAAAAACGGGCTGGTGGCCTCAGCCCACCCCCTGGCTTCTCTGGCTGGGGTAAATATTCTTCAGCGGGGGGGCAACGCCGTTGACGCGGCTCTGGCCATGGCCTTAGTCACCAATGTGGTGTTACCAAATATGTGCGGGCCTGGCGGTGACGCCTTCATCATCCTGCATCACGCCAGCACCCGGGAGACGGTGGCCATTAACGGCAGCGGCAAGAGCCCGCTGCGGGCCAGGCCGGAATACTACCTCAACCTGGGCTACCAGTCCATGCCCCTGGACGGCCTCCTTTCTGTGGCTGTCCCGGGCGCGGTGGATGCCTATTTTCAGGTCCACCGGATGTTTGGGACCAGGCCCATGACCGAGCTGGTCAAACCGGCTCTGGATTACGCCCGTAACGGCTTCCCGGTAACCCCTAAACTGAGCCGGGAGATAGGTGAGGCCAGGGGTAAGCTGTCCGCCTCACCAGCCGCGGCCCGGATCTTTCTCCGGGACGGGGAACCCCTGAAACCAGGGGATCTATTGCGGCAGGCCGATCTGGGAGAGACCTTGTCCACTATCGCCAGCGGCGGACCCGAGGTCTTCTACCGTGGGGAGATCGCCCGGGCCATAGTCCAGTTCTCGCAGCGCAACGGGGGTCTCCTGGAAGGGGAGGATTTGGCCGGGCAACGCTCAGAGGTCTATGAGCCCCTGCGTACCACTTACCGTGGCTTTGAGGTCAGGCAGACCGCCCCCCCCTCGCAGGGTTTCATGGTCTTAGAAGCTCTCAACATCCTGGAGGGCTATGACCTGGCCGGCCTGGGGGCCGGAAGTCCGGCGGTGATCCATCGGATGGTGGAAAGCAAGAAGCTGGTTTACGCCGACCGCCTGCGTTACGCTGGCGACCCAAGTTTTGTAAAGTTTCCCTTACGGGGCCTGCTGCACAAGGGCTATGCCGCCAGGCAACGCGAGAAGATCGATGAGTCCAGGGTGCTCACCGGAGAGATGGAGGGCCAACCCTGGCCCTTTGACGGCGATACCACATATTTTGCCGTAGTTGACCGAGAGGGGAATGCGGTCTCCTTCATCCATAGCCTTTCCCATAGCTTTGGCTCCGGTGTAGTGGTGGAGGGCACCGGGATCCTGCTCAACAATCGGGCCGGGCGGGGGTTCACCCTGGAAGAAGGTCATCCCAACCGGTTGGCCCCGGGCAAAAGAACCATGCACACCCTGAATTGCTGGATGATCCTGCAGGACGGGCACCCGGTTTACGTGGGGGGAACGCCGGGGGGCGACGGCCAACCGCAATGGAACGTCCAGCTTATCACCAGCCTGATAGACTTTGGAATGACACCCCAGGAGGCGGTGGAATTCCCGCGCTGGACCAGCTTCCCCGGTACCGACCCGGCCCAGGTGAAAAGCTTAGCCGAATTGCGTCTGGAAGAGCGCTTTCCTTTGGATGTGACCAGGGAACTAAAGAGGCGGGGACATCCCGTCACGATGCAGGGCCCCTGGGCCGGAGGAGGAGGGGCGCAGATTATAAAGCTGGACCGGGAGCGGGGGCTCCTGGAAGGTGGGTCCGATCCCCGGGTGGAGGGCTTGGCCCTGGGATTCTAGGAGACCGCTGAAACCCTCTTGAAAAAAACCAGGGAACGGTGGGTACACTAGGGAGGGGCAGACGTCTCAAGAAATGTCCCGAGGAGGTAAGTGCATGTCCGACCGAGATTTTCCCGGGCGCGGCGACTACCACGAGCCGGAATTGCCGGAGCATAATCACCGTCCCGCCGGCAAGCCGCGCCCAAGGGAGATCAAATCACAAAAGGCCCAGATGGATAGCTCCCACCGGCCGGAAACCCGCAAGGACGTCAAGTGGGGGATGTCTGGGAAGACGGGTTTGCCGGACGAGGAATGAAGGAGACCGTCGTGGTAGGACGTTAAGCTTGGGTTCAGGCTCCACCGGCCGTTAATCAGGGAGTTGGGCGTTCAGTTTCGCTCGGGCTATGGCCCGGGTGATTTTTTTTAGCAGGAAAAAGATCCCCCCATGGCGAAATGATACCAGGCTGAACTAATTCTATCCACGGGCGCCCTGGCTGAGGTGAAAGCACGGCCTGGCCGACGCGGCAAAGGAGGATCTGCAAGTGCTAATAAAGGATCGGATGACCAGGAACCCCATCTGCGTTACCCCCGAAACCAATATTCTTGATGCCCTGGATCTGATGAAGAGGCACCGCATTCGCCGGCTACCGGTGAAAGAGGGAACCAAACTGGTGGGTATTATTACCGAACTGGACCTCCTGAAACTTTCCCCCTCCCCGGCTTCCAGCCTGAGTATCTGGGAGCTGAAGTACCTGGTGGCCAAGATGGCGGTCAAAGAAGGGATGGCCCGCGACGTCATCACTGTCGGCCCTGAGGACACCATTGAGAAGGCCGCCCTGCTGATGCGGGACAATAAGATTGGTGGTCTGCCGGTAATGGCCGGCAACGAACTGGTGGGCATCATCACTGAGACCGATATATTTGACGCCTTTGTGGACATGCTGGGCATCCGGCGGGGGGGCACCAGGATTTCCCTGCATGTGGAGGATAAGCCCGGGGCCATGGCCGCGCTGAGCGATGTCATCCGCGACCTGGGGTTCAATATTATCAGCGCCGTGGCCTTTACGCCACAGGACAAAAAAGCCCAGGTGGTCTTCCGCCTGGAGGGAAACAAGCTGGACGGCCTGCTGGAGCAATTGAAAAAGGTAGGGGCGGAAGTACTGCATGTGGAAACCAACCACTAACGGCGGACCTCCGACCTCCAATCTCTAACCTCCGCACAATGGGGCTGGCCGCTCAGAAATGCCTCCACTAATTCCTGGGTCAGTTGCTCGACGCGGGCGATTTCCGTGGCGGTGGCCCGATCCAGATGGATCCCTGCCGTTACCACCACCACCCGATTGAGACGGGCGGCCAACCAGGAGGCCGCCCTTTTGGCCAGGTCATCCTCCTTATGCCCGGTTAGCGTAAAGACGGAGGTGGAACTGCTAATTTGCTGGGGATCCCTGAGGCTAGGTCGGGGGAGGGCAATGGCCACCGCGCCAATGTGGGGCTCCTGTCCTCCCCCGATTGCCACCAGCCAGTCCTCACCGACCCGGAAGGCTTCCAGGAAGACCCGAAGTTTGCCCTCTTCCCGGAAGCAAGCGTAGCGTGGCGAGCCAACTCCGGCCGTCCTGTCTTTTCCCATGAATCCTTCCAGCTCCATACCGCTACATCCCCTCAATCGCCGGCCGCAACTTGATGGTGATAAAGATGGCCAGGGGCATCATGACCAGCGAGAACAGGCCATAGTGAAGTATGTTAAACAGGGAGAGCTTGACCACAAAGGCCAGGGCGACAAAGATTGCGGTCAAAAGCCACTGCAAGTTAGTGTAAACTCTCAGGCGCGGGAGAAAATCCATATTGGTCTCCTGCCGTAAAGCCAGGTGGCCCAGATACAGGAAATAGAGTCCATAGGCTAGATAATCGGCGGCCCCCAGCAAACTGGAGATTATTTCGGGCGGGGTGTAATTCGCCCAAAGGTTGACTCCGCCGGGGAGACCGAAGAGGTTGAGCGGCCAAAGGAGCTCGACGCCACTGAACCAGACCAGGATGTCCACCAGGCTGTGCAGGACCATTCCGGCCATCAGACCCAGGCCGAGGCCGCGCCGGTTCCGTAAGAGGAAAAACAAGAAGATAGCGCCTGCCGCAAAAAAGCTGTGGGTGAAAGTTCGGTGCATAGTCATGGCCAGCTTGCTGTCAAAGAGATAAAGGAGGACCAGGGGGATGAGGTCGATGTCAGGTAGGATGTTACCTAGAACAAAGCCGAACTTGAGGTCCCTTCTTTCTTTTTCGGGCAGGGAACTTCTTTGCAGGAAAACCTGGTTGCCGTAAAGACCGATGAGGCCGTGAAAACCCGATTGAGCCATAAGAAAACCTCCTTTCAATCCGGAAGATGGTAAGGAATTCGCCGGGCGCGAAGCATTTTCCTGCCGGCGGTCCGCGCCTTGGGAAGGTTTACCCAAAGGGCTTCGCCTCACGGAGAGGGATTGGTCGCTGGCGATAACTTGCGGGAGGAAAGGAGGTTTGGCTGTCGAATTTCTCTACAATGAATTGCGGACTGTCCAGTGGCCTCCCGGCCTTACGGAAATGTTCGCTGGAACGACGGCAGGGAAGGTTATGATATGGTCATACGCGATCCGGTCCACGGGGACATCCCCTTAACCAAAGAACTGCAGTTGCTTCTTGACTCCCCCGAAATGCAGCGCCTGCGCGGGGTTAAACAGTTGGGGACGGCCTATCTGGTTTTCCCAGGGGCGCTGCACACCCGTTTTGATCATGCCCTGGGCACTGTGGCCATGGCCGGGATCATCATGAATTCCTTGCAGGCCAAGAGCTTTAGCATTAGCCCGGAAGAGAAAAGGGTGGTCTTGGCGGCGGCCCTCCTCCATGACCTTACCCATATCCCCTTTGGTCACACCTTTGAGGACGAGAGAAGGGTTTTTTCGCGCCACGACACGCCGGCTCGCTTCCGGGCTTATTTGGGGGCGGGAGGAGTGAGCCGAGTCTTGGATCGACTGGGTCTGGCCAAACCGGTTTTGGAACTTCTCACCGGCCAACCGCCAAGAAAATGGATGGCGTCGATCGTGGCTGGAACCATAGACGCCGACTTAATGGACTACCTGCGGCGAGACGGGTATTTCACCGGGCTAAGTCAGCATTATGATGACCGGGTCTTCCAGTATTTCAGTTTGGAGGACGACGAACTGATTCTGGATATGACCAAGGCCGGCCTGGATCGGCCCGATGCCCGTTCTGAGACCGTCAATCTCTTGCGGCTCAGGTATTTCTTGACGGAACGTGTCTATTACCATCACGCCAAGGTAGTAGCTGGGGCTATGATTTCCAAGGCCATCGAGGCTACCGTGGAGGCCGGCCTGCGGGAAGAGAAGCTCTATGGATTCACCGACGACGGCCTTTTCCGTTACCTGGAGGGTCAGGCCAGCAGCCAGGGGCTGGGATCGGGGGTAGCAGAGCTGGTGAGCCGGGTCCGGGAAAGACGGCTCTACAAACGGGCCTATGTCCTGTCGGAGCGCGAGGTAGGGCCGGAGAAGAGAAGCGACTTGATTCAGCGTTTCCAGACTCTCAGCGGTCGGAAGATGGCGGAACGGGCCTTGGCCACGGAACTGGGGTTGTCTGATCATGAGGTCATTATCTACTGCCCGGATACCCCGGTTCTGAAGGAAGCCACGGTGAGGGTACGAACGACCGATGGCCTTTTCAGCCTCGACGATCCCCGGCTCACTTTGGGCCGGGAAGTCAGGTTCCTGCAGGGGATGTACGCCGGCCTCTGGCGCCTCTACGTTTTTGTACCGGCGGGGGCGGTTGGGCGGGCCCGCTGGACAGCCGAGGCCTATTTCGGCGAGAAATCACCTTACCTCCCCAAGAGCCAGGCTGGGGAGGCTTAATGAGGGTTTGGGGGACGGCTGACAGACTGCGTTTTGAGTAGTTAGGCGGAGTCCCACCCACCGGAGATTGGAGGAGAAAGCGGTGTCAGATCTTCCTACTTCAAACATCAACCCAAAGCGATCCTTCCGCCGGATCCTGTGGTTTTTGGCCGGGGTCCTGCTTTTGGTTCTGGCCGGCCTGCTCTTCTTCCAGATTCGAAGGCCGGCTCCCTCTCCCTACACCCAGGTGACGGTAAAGAGGGGAAAGATCACTTCTGCCGTGACCGCTACCGGGGTGGTAGAGCCCCTGAACCGGGCCGAGGTCAGGACGCAGGTGGCTGGCACCGTCCAAAACTTCTCCCTCTCGGAGGGGGACCCGGTTAAGGCCCGGCAAGAGGTGGCTTTCATCGACACCCTGGCCCAGACCTCAAGGATACTGCAGATCAGGCAAAACCTTCTGGTGGCCAGGGACAACCTCAACCAGCTCAAGTTAAAGGCCGCGGCCGAACCAATCCAAAACAGGGATCAACTCCGCCTGGCTGAGTTAAAGGTGGAAAGGGCTAAGGCGACGCTGGCGCGGCTGCAGTCTTTGCCTAATAATGACGACCTGACCAGCGCGCGGCGGGACCTGGAGGACGCCCGGCTATCCCTGGAGTTGACCAGGAGTGGGTTTGATCTGAGCCGGGTGAGCGGCGAGGACATCGAGGCCCAGAAGGCCAGGGTGGCTCAGTATGAACAGGAGCTGACCGACGCCCAGCGATACCCCTATAACTATGCCCGGCTTCGTCAGGCTGAGGCCAATCTGGCTTTGGCCAGGCAGACCCTGTCCGACCTGGAACTAAAGGCCCAGGTCCAACCGGGACAGTTCGACCTGCAGCTGAAACAGGCCCAGCTCAAGGTCGACCGCGCCCAGGCCAAATTGGACAGCCTGAATTCCGGGGCCACGGAAGACCAACTGACCGCCGCCAAGCGGGACCTGGAAGAAGCCGGCCTGAACCTGGAAATCGCCCGCTACAACACGTCCTTGAACAAGACCAGCCCTGAGGACATCCAGGTAGCCGAGTTGCGCGTACAGCAGCTGGAAAAGGATCTGGAAATGGCCCTGAGCGACTCCCGGATCATTACCCCCATCGAGGGGACCATCGTGAATAAGTACGTCAAGGATGGCGACTTCGTCACCCCCGGGACTCCGGTAGTGGCAGTGGCCAACATGAGCAGCCTTCTCTTGCGGGCCACGGTGGATGAAGTGGACGTAGGACGGCTTAAAGTAGGGCAAAAGGCCACGGTAACCTTCGATAGTCTGCCTGGACGAACCTACCAGGGCATGGTTACCAAGATATCGCTGGCCGGCCGACGTCAGGGGGATATCGCCCTCTTTGAGGTTATGGTGGAGCTCAAGAACTGGGAGGGAGTCCGTCTGGCCATGACGGGGAATATCTCCATCATCTACGGGGAGAAGGACAATGTCCTTTACCTCCCCAACGAGGTTATCTATGTGCGCGCCGGGAAAAAGGTGGTCAATGTCCTGGATGACAAGGGGGAGATCACCTATAAAAAGATTGAGACGGGTCTGAAGAACGAGAATTTCACCGAGGTGGTCAGCGGCCTGGAGGAAGGGGAAAAGGTCTTGATGCTCTTGAATAATGCCAGGCCTTCGCCCTCCCTGGGCAACCTCATCCGCTTTGGGCGATAAAGGGCGGCGGCTGGGTGCCCGATCGGCGGCGGGAAAGGTGCAGGGCCTCCCGTGGGAGGCCCTGAGGACCCTGGCAAACGGCTCGCTAGGAGACCGTGACGAACTGCGTTTTGAGTGGTTAACCCGCCCGAACTAAGCCGCCATAGTTTCTGCCGCGCTTGATGGTGATCGAGCTTCTGGCGGCTTTAGCCAAGTCGTTAGGCCAAGACCGCTCAAAAACCCCCATCGGTGTGGCGCAATTCGCCAGGAGAGCTTTGCTTATTAAATGGTGCGTTCGTTAGCAGCCTCCTACCGGGTGGTGGTGCCGGGAGGCAACGGTTGCCCTGCTCCGGGGTAATAGCCGCCCCACATCGGGCAACTGCCTCCAAAACCTCGGCCAAAACCTCCGAAGCCTCGTCCAAAGCCGCGGCCTGGTCCGAAGGCACCGGGAGCAACGCTGCCGTCCAGGACGGGTGGGTTCTTAGCCTGGTAATCCAGGCGGTCTTTGATCAGTTTGGCCTGTTCCGGCGTCATGAGACCGGCTTCGAGGTACTTGTCCACGATCTGTTTCCTTATCTCCAGCATTTGCTGGTAGAGGGCCTGAATCTCCTTCTGCTTGCTGCTGTCGATGGCGGCAAAGACCGTGGGTACGGCAGCGACCAGGAGCAGGGCCACCAGGATGACAACCAAGACCTTTTTGTTCATCGCGAGACCTCCTTTTTGGGGCTAATTTTCTGGGATCGCGCCACTTCTTTACGGTCATATTGTAAGCGGAACATGTGTCAAAACATTGAGTGAGATTTGATGGATCTGTGAAAAGTTGCCCAAGACACCTTGAAACAAACCAGGGTGACGATCGGGTGTTGCGTCCTCGCTTTTGGTCACCTACGCCGACCGCATTGCGGTAGAGCTTCGGCCCTCCGGCCGGCACCGCGCCAACTTGTCGTCCCTGGCTTGGTGGCGCTCGGCGGCATCCGTGCCGCCCTCCGGCCTCTTGGACCTCGCTTCGCCGGATGCGGTCCCCGGCTCGGTGAAAGCGCTCCGCCGGCAATCGCCCGCCCGTCGCCAGCCTGCTGCCGTTTCATGGCTTTATGGCGCCGTCCAAGGCGGCCTGGATGTCTCCCAGGAGAAAGGTTGTGAAAGGGATGAATCTCAAGGAAACCCTGGCGCTGGCGCTGGGGAGCCTCCAGAACAACAAGTTGCGGACCTTTTTGACCATGCTGGGGATCGTCATTGGTGTGGCCTCCGTCATTACCATGGTTTCCGTGATTGACGGCGCCAAAACCCTGGTTTCCAGAGAAATCGAAAGCCTTGGTTCCAACCTGATCCTGGTCAGAATCGCTCCGCAAAAGTATGCCTCCGCCCGGCTGAACCGGACCCAGTCACAACCCTTTACCCTCTCGGAGGCCATGGCCATCAAAGAAAAAGCCCCCGACGCCTTGCGGGTGGCCCCCATGGTTACCTTCAACGGACGGGCCAAGTATGGTACGGGCTACGTCTTTGTACCTGTTGACGGGGTGACCCTGGATTTTTTCGACATGCGGAACTTCTCCTTAGGTCAGGGAGCGTTTTTTGCGCCGGAGAGCATTGTGGATATGGACAAGGTGGCCATTCTGGGGAAAACGGTCGCTGAGGACCTCTTCGGCAGCGATGATCCCATTGGTGCCACCATCAAGATCAATGCCGCCCTTTTTCACGTCATTGGGGTGATGGCCGAAAAGGGGCAAGCCCTGGGTGTGGACAACGACAATCGTATCTTTGTCCCTATAACTGCCGCTCAACGCCTGACGGGCTCCCTGGCGATAAACACCCTTTACGTCCAGGCCCGCAATGCGGAGGGGGTCGCTCCCCTGAGCGACGAGGTAACAAACATCCTTATGCGCAAGTACAATAACCCCGATAGCTTCTCGGTGAAGAGCCAGGAAGAGATCCTGGGCATGGTCAGCCGGGTCACCTTCATCTTCTCGGTGATGCTGGGTGGGATCGCTGCCGTGTCGCTCTTGGTAGGGGGAATTGGCATCCTCAATATCATGCTGGTATCGGTGGTAGAAAGGACCCGGGAGATCGGACTGCGTAAGGCGGTGGGGGCCAGAAGGGGTGACATCTTGCGGCAGTTCTTGGTGGAAGCGGTGACCCTTTGCCTCTTGGGGGGAGGCATGGGGATTATACTGGGTTGGATCGGGGCTTTCTTCTTGTCTCATTTAGCCGGCTGGCCCCCCTCCATATCTTACTTCGCGGTGGTGATCGGCTTTTGCTTTTCCAGTGGCGTCGGCATTTTCTTTGGTCTTTATCCGGCCCAAAAGGCGGCCGATCTTGATCCCATCGAAGCCCTGCGGTACGAATAGGAAAGCAGACACTGTGGCGCCGAACCCGAATTGGAATTGCCATCCGGCCAGGCTATTGCCGATTGAAGGGCCGGATCTTGGGGAAAATAGGCCTGGATGAATCCTCGTGAGGGGTGGGAAGCGGATGGTGCCACGGCAACTTGGCGACGAAAAGATCGGTCGTCGGATCAGGGAGGAACTCTTTAAAGAGGAGCAGTCTTCGGCTCCCGATGTGCAAGTGGAGGTGCGGGGAGGGGTAGCTCACCTGAGCGGCATTGTTGATGTGCTGGCAGAAAGGCTCAAGGCGGAAGAGATAGCCCGGCGGGTGGAGGGGGTACGCGGGGTGGAAAACCGCCTCAGCGTGAGCTACGATGGCCGGACAGATGATAAGGCCATCGAAGCGGAAATCAGGAGGGAGCTGGAGGCTCAGGAGGAGACGGAAGGGGTTGGGGTGAAGGTGGAAAGGGGGGTGGTGACACTTCTTGGCCGGGTCCAGACTCTGGAACAGGAATGGCAGGCCACCCAGACGGCACAGGGGGTGCGAGGGGTCCGGGAGGTGGTAAGTACTGTTGAGGTAGCCAGCGACCTGGATGACGCCAGCATTACCAACGAAGTGGAGCGACGATTGGCCAACACCGGCGTTGGGGCGGCCTATATCGATACCGTTACCCGTCACGGGGTGGTCTACCTGAGTGGCTGGGTGGATCGTTCGGCAGATGTGGAAGCGGCGGAAGGGATTGCTCGGGGGATTCGGGGGGTACGAGAGGTGAAGAATGAGATAAAGGCCAGGAAGCGAGAGGGTAGGACCTAAGGGAAGCCCCGGAGCAGGAGCGGGAACCCACCACGGAGACTGCTGAAAAACCCCCATCTGTATAGCACAATTGGCCAGGAGAGCTTTTCTTGTTAAACGGTGCACAACTGAGGCGGATTGTGGCGCAATCGGCCCGTAACCTGGAATGGTGCGGCATATGAGACTCCAGATTGAAAGGACGGTCGGCAGGATCGTCCTTTCTTTTCACAGACTCCAAAAGTCTCCCATTCCACATAGGGTAGCACAGCAGGACCGAAAACCTGGGAGACTGCTGATATTGATGGCATTGGCGTTGGCGGAGGCGGAAACCGTGGTAGCACAGCAGGACCGAAAACCTGGGAGACTGCTGACGAACTGCGTTTTGAGTGGTTAACGCGTCCGAGATACCGTTAGGGTAAGACCTCAAGATCAGCCCAGCTGTCAAGGCGGAGGCTTTGAAGCGAGGCGCGCTAAGTGGTACGTTGAGTGAGGAGCGGCCGGCTGTACCCATTGGGACGGTGCGCCTGGCGCTCAACCTCGACTAATCTCTCCATTTTCCTCTCCTACCAGGAAAAATCGTCTTCTTGCCGCCAGGAATAGGCCTATTTTTAGCGAATACAGAGATATTAGTTACTTACTGAGGCTGGTGTAAACCTTGCAAGCAGGGCGCCGGTTGCGGGATTCGCAGGTTGTCATCGTCTTTGTGGCTCTATTTTTCTTGTTTTCCGGGCTTTATGCCTTGATGATACGGTGGCCCGGTCAGGGCAGACCTCATCTGGAAGAAGTAACGAAGGGGGCCAATAAAGAGGGAGAGGCGCCGGCCAGGTTGGACCAACCCGCGGAGAGAGCTTGGAACCAGACCAGGGCAGGCCGGCAATTGCTGCTCACCCGGTTCCGCGACAATCCCCCGGTGGTGGTCAAGGGGATCTACCTGACGGCCTGGACAGCCGGCAGTCCGGAACGGATGGGTCAGATCCTTCGCCTGTTGGACGAGACCGACCTCAACGCCGTGGTCATTGACGTCAAGGACCAAAGCGGTTATGTTCTTTACCCCTCCCGACTGGAAGCCGTCCGAGAGGCTGGGGCGCTGAAAGTGAAGATCCAGGATCTGAAGGGGCTCTTGGAAAGGCTGAAGGAGAAGGGGATCTACCCCATCGCCCGGCTGGTGGTCTTTGACGACCCGGTTCTGGCCCGCGCCAGGCCTGAGCTGGCCATTCGCAATCACGCCGGCACCCCCTGGGCCGATGGGAACGGCTTTTACTGGACAAATCCCTACAACGAGGAGGTCTGGGACTACAACCTGGCCATCGCCCGGGAAGTGGCGGAGCTGGGTTTCCGGGAGATCCAGTTTGATTATGTCCGTTTCCCGGATAACGCCGAGCGGGTAGCGCGGGAGGCGGTACTGGAAAACCCCGCCGGCTTGAGCCGGGTGGAGGCCATCACCTTCTTTTTGCGCCAAGCGCGGGCGCAACTTGGGCCCAGGGGGGTTTACGTCAGCGCCGACGTCTTCGGTCTGACCACCAGCTCCAGCGACGACATGGGTATCGGCCAGGATTTTCGGGCCATGGCCCAGGTGGTAGATTATATTTCACCAATGATCTACCCGTCGCACTACTATAATCCAGGGATCTATGGATTGCCGGACCCGGAGGCCGACCCTTATAATCTGGTCCGGCGGGCCCTGGAGGACGCCAGGCGTAAAGCGGCGGGGACACGGGCCATCATCAGGCCCTACCTGCAGGATTTCAGCCTCAAGCACAAATATGGAAGGAGCGAGATTGAGGCGCAGATCCGGGCGGCACACGAGCAGGGGATCAAGGAATGGATCCTCTGGAACGCCTCCAACCATTACACCCCAGGGGTTAACTACAGAGCGGGCGAGAATCCGGGGGATAAGGAGAAGTGAAAGCACATCTGGGAGACCGCTGACGCCCGTACGCTGCCGGCCAGACCTCTTTTGAAGTGTCGTACTTTCAGGGGGAAGGACTCGTGCCCAAGTATCGTCTCGTCATAAACATCATGATCTTGCTTGGCCTCCTGGCCGGAATGCATCTGGTCAGCGGTAGATTGCAAAGGCTTACCCCGCCCCGGGAAGCCGTCTTGACGACCCCGGCCAATTCTTCGACTTCGGGAGATCAGAGCTCCGAGCCTCCGGCCCGGGAGCAGAACCCCGCCGGCTCAGGCGTGACGGGACAGGCGGTGTCCGGTACCGTGCCAGGTACCAACAGAAATCGTTTACAACCCAATGAACTGGGGAAGGTCATGATCCTGGAATACCACCTCATTGGAGACAAGGAAGATCGGTGGGAGCGGCAGTATGATAATTTCCGAAAGGATCTGGAACGGCTCTACCGGGAAGGTTATCGCTTGATCAGCCTGGTAGACTACCTGCGGAATAGCATCCGGGTTCCGGAGGGATATACCCCGGTGGTTTTGACCTTTGACGACGGCAGCCGGGGACAGTTCAACTACCTGGAGAAGGATGGGCAAAAGGTCATTGACCCCAGGAGTGCCGTTGGGATCATCCTGGACTTTGCCCGGGAACACCCCGATTTTGGGACCGCCGCTACCTTCTATACTTTGTATCCACCTTTCGGGCAGGCCCGGTACTGGCAGGAGAAGGTTCGCTTCCTGGTGGAGCACGGCATGGACATTGGCAACCACACCGCCAACCACGTCAATTTGGCCAAGCTCTCGGCGGCGGAGGTCGCCAAAGAGGTGGGAACACCCGTCAAGACCATACGGGAAGTGGTTCCCGGGTATGAGGTAAAGACCCTGGCCTTGCCTTACGGTCTGTTGCCCAAGGATGACGCCCCGGTTCGGGAGGGCGAGTTTGCCGGGGTCCCTTACCGGAACTTGGCCATCCTTCTGGTGGGGGCCGAACCAGCCCTATCGGTGAATGATTCGCGCTTCAATCCCTATCGGCTGCCACGGGTTCAGGCCATCCAGTCGGAGCTGGACCGGTGGCTGGACTACTTCGCTCGCCATCCGGAGGAGCGTTACGTCAGCGACGGGGACGCCAGTACCATCACCATTCCGGAGAAGGCGCTGGCTCGCCTTAATCCCAGGGCGGCAGCGGGGAAGACCGTCAAGACCTACCGTTAGTCTCCGAAGAGACTGCTGACGAACTGCGTTTTGACTGGTTAACCCGATCCAGATACCGTTGGGCCAAGCCTCAAATCAGCCCAGATGCCAAGGTGACAAGGCTCCGAAGCGAGGCGTATTAGGTGCTACGTTGAGCGAGAAGCCGCCGGAGAGCCGTCAGGGCCGCCGGGGGGTCTGGGGGAGGGACTCCCCAGGCATCAGGGGGTGCTCAGGCACCGTAGGTGCCGCCGAAGGGAGGCGTGCCTCCCCAGCGGAGGCGGGGGGAGGGAGCCCGCCTGACACGCCGCTGGGTGTTTTTCAGCGGTCTCCCAGGTCGAAGTCCTCCATCCGTTACTGTCCATGGTGGTGCAGGATTCTTCAGGGTAACCTGGAAACGGTTCTCCGATCGACATGCGTTCGACCGGTGACCCCTCGCCTCAGTTTCGTTCTTGCCGGCTGCAAGCGCTGGAGAGTGGCCGCAAGATTTTTTTTGGGCCTCTCTTTTTTCAGCAGGAATTTGTGAAATACGTGACGAACTTTGAATAAGATTAATAGCGGCGAAGCCTTCCGGGTGCCATCCAGCAAGGAATACGGCAGTGCTTCCGCCCGTTGGTGGTATCGACCTTCGGCCCGGCAATTGTGATGTGGCCAACAACTTCTTTCTCCCAGCTTTCGGTCTATCTGTTCCACCCATCACGAGGCATGGTCTTTGATTTTGCCTGTGGTCAGGAAAAGAAAGGAGGAAACACCTTCCCTGGCAGGTTATGCGAGGTAGCTCGGCCAGTCTAATCTACTTTTGGGCGCTCGGCCCTGGGGATGGGGAATCGGCGCGGTGCCGGCCGGAGGGCCGCCGCTCTACCGCAGAGCGGTGGGTGCAGGTCACGGAGGAGCTTCAATCACATTGACCCAGCGCCGGCCAGCTGCAGAGAGTGGACTTTTTCATACCAGCCAGGTTTTCGAAGGTGTAGGAAAATGACGCGGGAAAAGGATTTGAGCTTTGGCCGGCGGATTTGGAGATTCCTCATCTCCATGCAACTGGCCCTGTTTCTCTTACTCATTGTGGCCGCTGTGTCCGTTTTCGGGACGATCATCCCCCAGGGAGAAGACCCCACCTTTTACCAGCAGGCCTACGGATCCCTCCGAGGGGATCTAATCTCCCTTTTTGACTTGAACGACGTCTTTCACTCCTGGTGGTTCCTGGGCCTGGCCTTGCTCCTGGCGGCCAGCGTCCTGGCCTGTACTATTGACCGCCTGGTCCCCCTTTGGCGGCAGGTGACCAGGTTTCAGTTTCGTTACGAAACGTCTTCCTACGACGGGGCTCCGATTAAGGGGGAGGCCTACAGCCAGGATGAGGTGAAGGAGACGGCCGCCCAGTTGGCGAAACGTTGCCGGGGGCGGCATTACCGGGTCTTCTTAGAGGAGAGGGATGGGCAGGTTTTCCTCTACGCCGACCGTGGTCGTTTCGGGCCCTTCGGCTCGCTGATCACCCACTTGAGCCTTCTGATCATCTTGGCCGGTGCCATTTATGGTGGCTTGACGGGATTCAAGGACTACGCCAACATTCCCGAAGGAGAAACCTTTACGGTCCGGCCAGCGGGGTTTTCGATCAAGGTTTCGGACTTCCGGGTTGATTACTATGGCGACAGCCAAATGCCCAAACAGTACTACAGCGACCTGACGGTCATCGCGGGCGGGCGAGAGGTGCTGAGAAAGGTCATTGCGGTGAACGATCCTTTGACCTACCGGGGCGTCACCTTTTATCAATCCAGCTATGGCTGGGTCGTGGATGGCACCATCAACAGCCAGGGTAAGGAAAGTAAATTCACTTCCCTGGACCGCGATGTGACGTCTATTGGGGGCGGGCTGAGCTTAAAGAGCTTTTTCTATCCCGACTTTGTTATAGATCCTTCCGGCCATCCCGGAACACGAAGCCACCTGCCGAAGAATCCGCGCGTGGTCTACGCCCTTTTCCAGGGTTCCAAGATCTTAACCTATGATGTGGCCAAACTGGGCGAACCGGTCAAGGTTAATAACAATCTGAGCGTGATCTTTACCGGTTACCGGGAGTATACAGGGCTGCAGATCGCCAAAGACCCGGGGATCCCTCTGATCTACTCCGGTTCGGTCCTGCTGCTGCTCGGTCTCTTCCTGAGCTTTTATGTTTTTCCCCGGCGGATTTGGGCGATGGTCGGTCCTGGTCAGAAGGGGGCCCGGGTTCTCCTGGCTGCGGCGGCGCCGCGGGCTCAGGCTCGGTTGGAGGAGGAGATCCGGGAACTGGTTGAGACCTGGCCGTCAAAAGCCGTCAAGTAGGATTGCTCCGGCCTGAAAAGGCGCGACCGGGATTCAGGAGTGGTGCTCTCTTAGGAGCGATCAAAGGAGGCGCTAGGAATGATCAGCGAATGGGAAAACAACCTTTTTGGTCTGGCTGTGGTGCTATACCTGGCCGGCATGGTCCTGTACTTCCTTTACACGACAAGGCGGCAAGAACGGACCAGCCGGTTGGCCTTTTCGATCACGGGAGCGGCCTTTGTCTTTCACACCGTGGCCATGGTCATCCGCTCCGCCGAGGCGGGAAGGTTGCCTTTCAGTAATATGTATGAGTTCACCTCCCTCTTTGCCTGGGGGATTGCCCTGGTCTTCCTCTTTGTGGAATGGCGCTATCACATCAAGGCCCTGGGTAGCTTTGTCACCCCGGTAGTCTTTGGTTTGATCGGTTATGCCTCCGTCCTGCCCAAGGAGATCACTCCGTTGGTCCCGGCTCTGCAGAGCTACTGGCTGCAATTCCACGTTTTCACTGCTATCCTGGCCTACGGTGGTTTTGGGGTTTCCTTCGGCGTCTCCATCATGTATCTCTTGCGGGAAAGGAAAGAGTCTGCGGACAAGACGCTGCGTGGGTTTTATCAGCTTATTCCCAACTTGAAGGCCCTGGATGACCTGAACTATGGGGCCGTGGCCTTTGCCTTCCCCTTCATGACCCTGGTCCTGATCACGGGAGCGATCTGGGCTGAACGGGCCTGGGGGACTTATTGGAGCTGGGACCCCAAGGAAACCTGGGCCCTGATCACCTGGCTCATTTACGCCGTTTATCTCCATGCCCGGCTCACTTACGGCTGGAAAGGTCACCGGGCGGCCTGGATGTCCATCATTGGTTTCCTGGCGGTACTCTTTACTTACTTTGGGGTAAACCTTTTGCTAGCGGGGCTGCATAGCTACGTTTGATCCTTCGGGGCGCACGCTCATCCCTTTCCATGAGGCGAGCCGGCCGGCTGTAGAGGAGACTGCTGACAGTCTTAAGTGGTTGACGCGCCCGAGAAAACCCTGCCTTACTCGGAAGAGAATGGCAGGTCTTTTTTTGTCCAAAGGGAAGGAAAAGAGGTCATTGGTAGAGAATAAAAGGGAAAGTTTGTGTAAGATCCGAGGTCTCCCTGCGGCCTGGATCCCCAATGTGGCAGCGATTGGCGGAGACCAAAGGGGAAGTTGACTCATGGTTTGAGGGAAGGGTGGGTAGCTGATGGGTTTCCCGGAAGGCTCACGGGGGTGGTGGGGTGGCTTGCCCAACCTGGGACCCTGGGCCTTATTCCTGGGCTTTACCTTGGAGGGGATGGGCTTTCCGGTGGCCTATGAGTTTCTCTTCGCCCTCTTGGGCCTTCTGGTGTTCCGCGGTAAGATCTCCTTTCTGGTGGCGGTTCTCCTGGCGGCGACAGGGAATCTTCTGGGTAACAGTGCCGGTTATGCTATAGGCTACTGGGGGGGACCGCTCTTCATCGAGAAATACGGACGTTATATCAAGATTAAAGAGGGGGATCTGAGCCGGGTCAAGAGGTGGGCGGCCCGCTATGGGGCCGGGACTCTGTTCATCTTCCGTTGGATCGGTTTTGGTCTCACCCTGGTCAACTGGTTCTTGGGTTACAGCCGCTTCAGCTATCCCCGGTTTGCCCTGGTCTCGGCCATTACCAGTCTCCTCTGGGCTGGTGCCTGGATTTTTTTCATCGAGCGGGTTTCCCACCTTTCCACCTCCTGGTTGCTGCCGCCCCGTTACGCCCTGCCGTTGATCCTGCTGGTTGTGGCCAGCAGCCTCTTTTTTCTGGCCCGGTACCTTTTCCGCCGGATGAGCCAGGAAGACGGCAATGGAGCGAGGGATGAGGTCTCGGGCTAGGAGACCGCTGGCGAACTGTCCCTTCCTGCCAGGGGGTACAGAGACGAGGCCCGTACTGTAAGTATGGTCCGGCTAGGAGACCGCTGGCGAACTGTCCCTTCCTGCCAGGGGACCGCTGAAAATACCCGTCGGCGGTGGCGCGCCCACGCCGCGCCTTGGAACAGCTGGTTTGTTTCAGTACAGTGCGGAGGAAGTAAATTGCGGAAACTGGCTCTGGTTGTCATTGGTATCCTCGTCCTGCTTGGATTGATACTGCAAAAAGACCCGCCGCCCTGGCCAAAGATGGGAATGCCGACCGGGGGGAAGCCGACAGAGGAGGCGTCAGGAGAGTTAACAAACTGGGCGGAGCGGGTTTCAGCTGACCTCCTCCTGGACCAGACCACCGCGACCACGATTTTCCCCGGCGATCTGGCTAGGGTAGGGCTGGTCTATGACCAGGACAGGGAAAAAGAACCGGCCTTTCAGGTTTGGCGTCAGGTCTTGCGAGAAGACGGGGTGCCCTTTCAGGCCATCACCACGGAGAGGCTGAACCGCCTCTCGGCGCGCGAGATAGCACACCGCTTTGCCGCCGTCATCCTCCCTGACGAAGTCGCCATCCGAATTCCGGCCGAATTGCGTAGGAAACTGGAGGAGTATACGGCCACTAGGGGTGGCAGGATCCTCCTGGTCTATGATGCCGCCAGCCAGGATCGAACGGGGGCCGCCTTGCCTGGGGATCCCATGGCGGGGTTGGCGGGAGTGGAACGCGAGCTGACGGCCGGGACCCTGGAAGGGGGATGGGTGATCCCACCCGACTCGCCCCTGCGACCCTACTTTGATACGGGTGTCCTCTTTGACGACCGGCTGGGGGTTTATAGCCTCCCGCCCATTGTGGACCAGGGCTTCCGGACCAGGTTGGGGCGAGGTGAGGTTCTGGCCAGGATCAAGGCGGCGGGGGAGACCTCCGATCAATTTCCGACTGACCGTAAGACGGCCGGCGAAGCCGCCGCACCGATTCCGGCCGGCCCGAAGGCGGCGGGCAGTACCCTCCGGCAGGTCCGCGGCGCTGACGTCCGGTTGGTCCGACGGAGGTATCCCAGCGGTGGCGAGGCCGTCTTTCTCAATGGCCGCGTGGCCAGGCAAAAATACTTCTACAACGATGACCTCATCGCCAAGGTCCCCCTGAAGTTCTTTCTCCGGGAGGTGGCCAGGGTACCGCGCCTCCTGCCGTCTCCACAGGGTAAAGGGACCATGGTCATCAATCTGCATGTTTGCTCCGGGGCCTACTTTGAGGACCTGGACCGCCTCTTTTATCACGGGGATCTGCCCACCAGTTTCCCCATGTCCATCCATATCACCGCCGGTCCTGATACCAACCGGCCAGGCGACGGGACGGGGGTGGATGCCCGCAATCCCAACCGCGGCTTGCCTTATGTCCGTATCCTTTCCAGCTTTGGCCGGATTGGGTCCCACGGGGGGTGGATCCATAACTACTGGGCCCTTTCCTTCCAGAAACTGAGCTATGTAACCAAAAAGGACTATATTGATCGCAACTTTGCCGCCCTGGAGGAGGTTACGGGTCAGCCGGTGACGGAGTACGCCGCCCCTGGTGGTGCCCACAGCGAGGAGATCAACGACATGCTGGCCGGATGGGGGGTACGAGCCGTCGCCTACCCGGTATCCTTCAACTCCCCGCCCACCCATGCCTGGACCACCCGGGGGCCGGAGGAACGGTTCTGGCACTTTGGCTACACCGGGACTCGTTATGGTACCTGTTTTGAAAACATGCTGGCCGAAAAACGCCGGCCGTCCCAGATTGTCGAGGATACCAATCGCCTGCTTGATGAAGTCCTGGCGCGGCGGGAGATACGACTCTTTTATTTTCACCCCATCTCCATAGCCAGGCATCCTGAGATGTGGCGACCGATTCGGCGCCGGTTGGAAGAGGAGGTGACGGCCGGCCGCCTGGTCATCCGGACCATGACTGACCTGGCCGATTTCCTGGACCGGCACCAGCAAACGGAATTCACGGTGGCCCGGGGCAGGGAGGGCTATTACCTGGTGGCCCGGGGGCCGGAGGGTCTGGCGGAAATGACCTTTGCCCTCCCCTTGGACGGCGGCCATCTGACCACGGTAGAAGGGCTGGAGATCAGGGAAGAGGGGGATTGGGGTTACGTGACGGTGAAAAAGAACGTGAAATTCCTGGCCGTGGTGCTGCGGTGGAAACAGTGAACCAGGAGACGGCTGGAAAGCACCCATCTGCGGTGTCAGGCGGGCTCCCGCCCGCCTCCGTTATGGGGCACCTTCCCTTCAGCGGCACCTACGGTGGCTGAGCGCCCCCTAATGACCCGGGGGAGTCCCTCCGTCAGGCCCCCCGGCGGCTCCTTGTTCAAACTAGCACTTAGTACGCCTCTTAATACGCTTCGCTGCGGAGCCTTGTCGCTTCTAGCACCCGGCATTAAGCCGTGTGCCTTGCCCGGCGGTAGGGCTTTTTTGAGCGGTCTTGGCCTGGCGGTGTGGCTAAAGCCGCCAGAAGAACGTTTGTTATCAAGCCTTTCATGGACTATGGCGTCTTTCCTCGGGCGGGTTAACCACTGAAAACGCAGTTCGTCGGCGCTCTCCTAGGAAAGCGCTGACGACCTACGTGGGAGAACGGCCTGCCGCACGGCCTCATCAATGGCCTGCCTGGCCTGGGAGAGTTTCTCCCTTTTCCCGGCTCCCTGGGCCAGGAAGGGGCTCCCGCCGCCTCGTCCCTCCATCGGCAAGAGGCCCTTTTTGAGGAGGGCATTGGCATCCAGGGGGACATCCTGGGAGCGGGCCACTACAAGCTGAGCCAACTGTTCCGCCTCCTTCTCGGAGGCCAGGACGGCCACCGTTCGGCCTTTGGCCACCAACCTGGTGGCCAGGGTCCTCAGTTCAGCCGGTAGGCGATCGGCAAGCACCTCGTTGATGAGGTAGTAAGCGACGTCATCTCGCTCTCCCACCTTTTCGGGCGGCTCGCTTTCTTGAGACGTCAGGCCTAACCCTTCTTCAGGGGCCGGAGGGCTTTCTGGCGGGAGCTTCCCAGCGGGATTCCGACTGGCATCATCCATTCGTTTTGAAAGACGCAGGCTTTGGGAGATTGGCTCAGGTCCGATCCTTTTTCGTCGCGCTAGCAAACCCTCCACTTGATACTGGAGCAGGTCCTCCCGGAGTTCCTCCAGAGCCTTGTCTTTCTCCTTCAAACTCGTCAAGAGTCGTTCCACCCCGGCCACTATCTCCGGACCGGGGAGAGAAAGCCGGGCTCCCACCTCAGTCACCCAGCCATTCTTGAGACGGTAATCCTGTAGGGCGCGCTGACCGCAGACGAAGTGGACCCGGATGTCCTTTCTGACCCTTTCTATCCCAAGGATCTTGATCAGGCCGATTTCCCCGGCGCGACGAGGGTGGGTACCGCCGCAGGGGGGAGTAATCGAATCCTCCACCTCCACCAGGCGGATGTTCTCTTTCCGGGCCGGAGGCTTGCGGAGGGGATAGTTGACTAGTTCCTCGGGCGCGACCCAATGGGCGAGGATGGCCCGGTTTTCAAAGACAATGTCGTTGGCCAGATCTTCGGCGGCCGCCGCTTCCGCCGGGGCCAAGGCCGGGAGGGCGAGGTCTATGGTCACCTCCTCCTTTCCCAGGTGAAAACCGACGGTCTGGGTCCCCAGCAGGCGGAAGAAGGCTCCGGAGAGGATGTGCTGACCGGCGTGCTGTTGCATATGGTCAAAACGGCGCGGCCAATCGATCCGGCCCGTTACCTGTGGGGCGGCACACGACTTTTCCAGGACGTGCAGGATGGTGCCCGGACTTCGGCCTGGTTCAACGGCTGTGACTGACGTTGGCACGGGTGCCCCAACGATGTGCGCGATGAGGCCGGGATTTCGGCCTGGTTCAACCTCGGAGACCATGGGGGTCTCCGTTTCCAGGACCTCCATGACCCGGATCCCGTCCAGGAACCCGGTGTCGTGCGGTTGCCCGCCGGAGGTGGGGTAAAACAGGGTCCGGTCCAAATAGACCTCCCAGGTCCCATCGGGGCGCTCACGCTGTTCGATGACCCGGGCCTGGAATTCCGTCTGGTATTGATCACGGTGGAAGAGTTTGATGGTCAAAGGGGATCACCTTTCTGGTAGAGGTTCTGCCAAACGGGCTAGACGAAGGTGTTCTGTCCGTTTCGCGAGAGTGGCGACAGGCGAGACTGGGGCAGGTTGCCGGGTCTT
>JAMCWA010000084.1 GCA_023475165.1 Bacillota bacterium
AGCAAACCTTCGACATTGGCCTGGCCAGCCAGGAATCAGGACACCTGGAAGAGGCCATTTCCAAGGCTTTTGGGACCGTGCCGGCCTTCCGGCTACACCACGGTAGCCTGGACGAGGAGTTGGCGGCCCTGAAAAAGGGTAAGCGCAACCTGGTCGTGGTCGTGCCGACAGAAGCCTCCGTTGGGGCCAATCTCCGGGGCGGGCTCGAGGTTCCCATCTACTATGACGCCAGCCGGCCGACCTCCAGTCAGGTCCTGCTCCCGGCTGTTGATCGGGTCTTTGCCGAGATAGAACGTCAGTTCACCCACCGCCCTGAGCTTTTCGCCATCAAGTCCCAAGCCGTTCAGTCCGAGGGACTCAGGAGCATCGATTATCTCCTGCCGGGGATCCTGGGAATGGCCCTGATGCAGTTGGGCCTTTTCGGCTCCCTCCGCCTGGTAAGCCTGCGGGAAAGAAAGATCTTGAGGAACCTGGGTGCAACGCCTCTGAACCGGGTCGCCCTCCTGGGTGGCGAGGTGACCGTGCGACTTCTCATGTCTCTTTTTCAAGCCCTCAGCATCGTCGTCATCGGGCACTTGGTTTTCAAGGTAACCATCGTTGGGAACTGGTTGGCCGTCGCCGGAATAGTCCTCTTGGGAGCAGCTACCTTTACCAGCCTTGGCTATATGCTGGTGTCCTTTGCCAAGACGGAAGAAAGCGGCCAGGGGCTCATCCAGGTGGTCCAGTTCCCCATGATGTTCCTCTCTGGGATTTTCTTCCCTCCTGGGTTCATGCCGGCCTTCCTCCGGCCGGTGGTGAAAGCCATACCCCTGACCTATCTGGCCGATGCCTTGCGACAGGTCATGGTCGGTTTTGCCCCCGAGCATAGCCTGACCACCAATCTGACGGTCCTTTTCGCCTGGATGGTCGTCACCCTGGTGCTAGCCTCGCGATTGTGGAGATGGGAGTAGAGGCGGCGCGAATTGCAGGCGTAACCCCTTCTAAACGCAGGAGTCTCGCTTTCAAGGGAAGCCCGCCACCGAACCCGCCCAGACTCCCGTCGGCGGCAATAACCCGGTGGCAGGGAACGACGATCGGCACCGGGTTGGCACCGAGCGCTTGTCCGACCGCCCGTGGGCCTCCGGGCCGCCCGACAGCGATCGCCAGTTCCCGGTAAGACAGGGTCTGACCGTAAGGGATCGCCTGCAGGGCGTCCCAAACGGCCTGCTGGAACGGTGTCCCAGCGCTCAAATCCAAGGGCAGTTCGAACTCGCGCCGCCGGCCAGCGAAGTATTCTTCCAGTTGCCGGATGACCCTTTCGCCCAGAGCCGCCAAGAGGGACACGGCGGGAGGTTCTGGCAGTCCTTCCCGACCCTGTCCGAACTTCTTGTTGACCCAGGTGTCAAAAGAGGTCAGGCCTTCCCCTGGCAAAGACAGACAGCAAAGTCCGTCCTCAGTCACGGCCAGGCTAACTTCGCCCCAACTAAGAGAGGCCGAGTAAATCCATACTTTCGGTGACGCCATGACCACTTCCATCATCCTTTCTTGGTCGCTCACCAAGCCTCGCCGCTTACTTACCGGAAGCCTCAACTGGACTTTGGAGGACTACTCCGTCTCAGAGTAAAACAAATGATCCCATTTGTAAAGTTGTTTACTACTCCCCTGGCGGATCGGGCCACAATTCCCCACAGTCGCGTCCCATTTTTGAGTCTTCGGCCGATTGCGCCACCGCAGATGGGTGTTTTTTAGCAGTCTCCTAGGCTTTTGAATCCTCTTTTACTCCCCGGCCCCGGCCGCCCGTTCCTCCTTCGGCAGACAGATCCGCCGCATCGCCCGGCTGATCTCTGTCAACTCCTGCATGAGCTCCCCGAAGCCGTCAAAGGTTAGGGACTGAGGTCCATCAGACAGGGCCTTCTCCGGCTGAGGGTGAACCTCAACCATGAGCCCATCGGCGCCGGCGGCCAGGGCAGCCCGGGCCAGGGGTTTGACCAGACGGCGATCTCCGGTAGCGTGGCTTGGATCGACGATGATGGGAAGTCGACTTAGGCCCTTCACCACCGGGACGGCGCTTAAATCGAGGGTGTTCCTGGTGGTCGTCTCATAGGTTCGAATGCCCCGCTCACACAGAACGACATCGGGATTCCCTTCCGAGAGAATATATTCTGCCGCCATGAGCCACTCCTCGATGGTGGAAGAGAGGCCGCGCTTTAAGAGGACCGGCTTGCCCGAACGCCCCACCTCCCGCAGGAGGTAAAAGTTCTGCATGTTCCGGGAACCAATCTGCAAGAGATCGGCGTAACGCGCCACCAATTCCACTCCCGCTGCGTCCATGACCTCTGTCACCACCGGCAGCCCTGTCTCCTCCCTGGCCTCGACCAGGTACTTCAACCCGTCTTCACCGAGACCCTGAAAGCTGTAGGGCGACGTGCGCGGCTTAAAGGCCCCGCCCCGGAGAAGATCGGCTCCCATGGCTCGAACCGCCCGGGCCGTGGTCAGCAGTTGCTCCCTCCCCTCAACGGCACAGGGTCCCGCCATGACCACCGGGCGACCGCCGCCGATAGCTACCGGGCCCACCCGCACCTCCACCGGTTCGCCCACTTCCCGACTGACCAGCTTGTAAGGCTTTTGAATGGGGATGACCCCTTCGACCCCTGGGCAGAGTTCCAGCCCCGCCGATAAGAGCGCATCCTTTTTCTTCCCAATGGCCCCGATGACGATCTTCTCAACGCCGTAAATGGCGTGCGCTCGGAACCCGGCCCCTTCCATTTTCGTTATGACCGCCTCCACCTGAGCCTCGGTTGACTTTCCGCTCATGACTACGACCATTTAATCTCCCTCCAGATCCTGATGTTTTTCTGGCAGCCTCTCTGCCCCTTCCGCAAGAAGGATTTCTTCAATTTGAGTCGCGAATTCTCCGGCCAGATCCTGGACAACCTTTGACCTGGCGAAAATCAGCCACCGGTCGAGGGGCGAGGTAGAAGCGCCTTTGGGAGGGCTGGGTCCCGGCCAAATATAAAAAGCCCATGCTTCCGTCCCCTGGGACGAAAGTCATGGACTTCCGCGGTACCACCCAAATTGCCCTCAAGAGGCCCTCTCAGCCGGTACGGAACAAGGTCGAAAACCCTGGCGATGGGGCCACAGCCATACCGCCATCTTCCCGATGGGCCGGACGAGTCAGCGCCGGAAGTAGCCCACCCCGGCCAATTCTCGCGCTGATTAAGAGGCCGTGCCCGTCGGGCATACAATAACCTTGCTCTTATACCCTTCCCCTCTAACGGTGGGAATTCCGGCCCTACCTAGTCTCCCCTGCCTAGGAGACCGCTGAAAAACACCCATCTGCGGTGTTGCGGGTACTCTCCTAGGACGGGATTTCAGTCGGCGGCTCCAGAGGGAACTTCAGCCGGACCAATCCTGAGGGCGCTCCCAGTCGCGACGCCCCCTCCCTGCCAGGATCGTGTCGGGGCTTACTTTCCTCTTTCACAGCTTTTCGGATATTGCCATTGATTATAAAGGGCTGGACAAGCAACTGTCAAGAGTTTTCTTGCGGGTCTTGTTGCTGTTTTCATACAAGTTTTCTTAATGTCTAAGGAGCAGACGGGGATTTTTCAGCGGTCTTGAGGGCGGAAGTCTCCTTCAAGGTTTCTCACTTCAATTGCTCCGAGAAGCTCTGGTACGCTCTGAAAGATGGCCACGGAGGTCTCCTTCAAGGTTTTCTCACTTCAATGGCCCCTCTCATCTCCCGCCACATCTCCGGTGATATGAGCCCCAGGCGCCACAAAGCGATCCCTTTCAAACCAAGACGCTTGGCCAAACCAATCTTGATCGCGAGGCTTGGCGGGGTTTCGCTGGCCGCGGAGATCCCCAGAAGAAGCTTCTCCGCCGGAACCTCCTTTTTGGCCATCGCCAGCGCCGTCAGCACCTGGGCATTGGGTTCGGGTTTTTCTCCGTAATCGTAGGCCATAACGATGATCCGGTCAGCCCATTTCCCTAAGGCGGCGTAGTCATATCCCAGGTAGACACTGTTGGGGGCATGCAAGGTCAGGGAGAGGGTTTTCCCTTTCTTAAGATCTTCCGGAACGATTCCAGGGTTGTTCGTCCCGGTCACAGCCCTCCCGGAGACGGTGGCCGGTTGGCCCGGCAGTCCGGTTTCCGTTGCTTTCAGTTTCCGGCTTATCAGCTCGACAAAGCCACTAAATCTCTCGCGTGTTTCGGCCAGGGTCCCCCCCGCCTCATGAAAACCCAGCCCTTCCAGGTCCAGATTCACGCCGCTGTAGCGAACTGCTTCGGCGGCAATCTCACTAGCCGCTCGCTGCCTGGCGGCCTCATCTTTAAGTAAGGCCGATAACTCTCCCCGGCCGTCGGTCATGTGGACTACCATCTGCGTCGCCAGGCCATAACGTCCGGCCGCTTCCATAACCCTCTCCCAACCCTCCGGCCGCCGCCAACCCGTAACGCTGGCCGTCAGAAGTTTACCCTGGCTATCCAGACTGTACCAGCCCAGGGCTATCTCCCGTACCAGGTCAGTATTCCCAACAGTGGTCTCTGGAAAGGGGCGGCCAAAGAGATCCGTCCAACTGGAGGTCTGGCTGTCACCCAGGGCATAATAGCCAAGAACCTCCATGGGTTTTGGCGGGGAGATGATCCTGACAGTATAGGTGGCACCGTCCCAATCCACTTTACACCCCAGAGCCTCACTGAAAAAACGAAGGGGTACCAGCGTCCGATTCTCACTGAGCTGTGCTGGAACATCCAGGGTATAGGACAGCCCGTTGCGGTAGGCAGTAGTGCTTCCAATCTTGATCTGAACTTGGTTCTTACCATCCGTGGCCGTCGCCATTTGCGTGACGCCATCCCATCCCACCTGCGTACCCAGCGCCTCCGCCAGCGTCCGAAAGGGGACCAGGCTCCGCCCCTGGACGAGGATGGGGGACACAGCAAAGCTGACCGGGTAGTCATCTAGGAGAACCCGGACCTTCATCGGTTCTTCCTGGGCTAAAGCAGATCGCCCGGGAATCACAAGGGTGAGACCGACAACGAAGACACTTAACAGAACTAAGACCAGGATACCTTTCAAATGCTTTCCCACCTTAATGAAACCTCGACCAGTCCCGCAAAGGGCCAGCACAGGTTGGCACGGTCTCAGAGTGGTCAGCTCTTAGCTAAAAGCAACTTCCGGGCCAGCGTCATCCCCGCTCGTCCCACCCTTCCCGCGACCCTGGCGGCGAGGCGCAGACCCGCGGCCGGTACAAGACTGCCAAAGAGGCGCAGGTTGGCCAAATCGGCCTCCAGCTCTTCCAGGGTCACACCCGACCAGGCCAGGTGCTCCCGCTGGGCCACGGGGGGAAGCTCCCGC
Organism: Bacillota bacterium; assembly: GCA_023475165.1. GTDB lineage: Bacteria > Bacillota > Sulfobacillia > JAMCWA01 > JAMCWA01 > JAMCWA01. Next base: position 5,333 of record JAMCWA010000084.1, read on the forward strand.
AAGCTCCGCCGGAGGGTAACCAGGACGATGTAGGCATCATCCAGCTGCCCCACCACCGGAAGGAAACCAGGGATCAGATCCACTGGTGAGAAGGAATAACCCAAAGCCAGGAGGAGTCTGGCCTTGGACCCCGGTTTCACCCGCCAATCCCGGTAGAGATTGGCAGTGAGGCGCAGGTAGCGGGGCAGTCGACCTACAATCTGAGGAAGGCCGGCCGGCAGTTTCTTATTCAATACCATCTTCAATACCATCACCCGCTCCTTTCGGCCATCCGGAAGACCAATTGTCGCTTCTAGCATCTGGGCTGATTTGAGGTCTTGCTCTTACGATTTTGCTAAAGCCGCCAGAAGAACGTTAGTCATCAAACTGGGCCCAGACTTGACGGCTTTTCTCAGGCGGGTTAACCACTCAAAACGTAGTTCGTCAGCAGTCTCATCGCGGCCCGCCTTATTCCGCCAGCCTCTTTTTCAGTCCCTGAATGGTTTCCACCGGCGATGGGTCCTTCCCTAGCAAAAGGGCCAGATAAGTCGAGACAAAATCGCCGAAATACAGGAGAGAAAAAAGCTGGGCCAGACGCGAGTTCCCCTGGGACCAAACCTCAAAGACGTCGGCCGCCTTTTTCAGGGCCAGCTCCGCGGTGATCTTGATTCGCCGGACGTTGGTCTCCAGGTCCTCCTGGCCTCGCAGCAGGATCGCCAGCAGTTTCTTGGTCAACTCCTCAGAGCCTTCCCAACCCATGATCTCGTTGTGGTCCAGTTCCGGGAAACTATGGAAAAAGGCTGGCGTCTTACCGTTTTCGTTAAACTGACCCTTCCAGCGCATGGCTACGGCATCAGTATAGCGGAACGTGCCATAGATCACGGGGATCCGCCCTGGCAGTTTGCCGGCCATCTCCTTGGCCGGGTTTGTCGCGGTAGGTTGTTCCGGGCCAAGGACTTGCCGCATCCGCCTGAGGACTTGCAGGGTTTCCCCGATGTCGGCGCTGTAATCCCGGATCAGGCCCAATCTCGGCAGAGTCACCAGCATTGGGAAAAAGAGATAACCCACTGCTGCCCGGGGTTGTAGTCCGGAGGGGATTTTGATCACTGGGTCGCCGGCCTCCCGGGCCTCCCTTTCCAACTGTCCCCCACCGGTAACGGCCACCACCGCAGCCCCCTGCTGCTTGGCCTGGCGGTAGCTGCTCAGGGTCTCTTCCGTATTACCGGAGTAACTGGCCGCGAAAACCAGGGTATCAGCGCCGACGAAAGCCGGGGCCCCATAGTTGCGGTGGACCAGCAAAGGCATCCCGGTTTCCTCATAGATCAGGCTGGCCAGGAGATCCCCGCTGATGGCCGAGCCGCCCATGCCGGCCACCAGGATATTCCGAAAAATCCCCGGGCGTCCCCGCACCTCCGCCGCCGCGGCAATGGCCACTCCTCGTTCCACCTGCTCGGGGAGTTCCACGATGGCCGGCAGCATCCCGCCCGGGTCTCTCTCCTGTAAGAAACGAAGGTCATCCAGGTTTTGGGCCAAAGTCATCGGTTAGCATCTCCTTCTTTATGAAATCCCGCGGTCAGGCATATTCTACCATGAAAGTGGGGGGCAAAGCAAAGGCCATTGGGTCAGGTTTAAGGCCGGCACAGTCGGAGGTTTCAGGTCGCGCTATGGGTTGGTCGCGGCCTTGCCTATCCAAGGGAGAGCCTCATCAGTCCCTTTTTTCTTCACCGAAGCCCTTTCCCCTCTTGACAAAGTTAAGTGTCTCCTCCATAATCTTAATCAGTAGGCTTAATTTATTTGATGTCTCGTATGATGATTTTACTCATGACCCCGACCCGTCCTTGAAGAGCGCTAACGAAAGGTGATGCATCCCATGGACCAGAAAAGACCCATGCCCGGCCGGTGTCCGGTTTGCGGTGAAAAAATGGATGTGGTGCGCCTGCATTGCCCGCGCTGTGATACCTCCATTGAGGGACATTTCCAGCTTTCCCGCCTTTGCGGTCTAACTCAGGAACAAAGGGATTTCGTCGAAATCTTTCTTAAGTCCCGCGGCAACATCAAAGAGGTGGAAAGGGAATTGGGCATCTCCTACCCCACCGTCCGGAGCCGGTTGGAGGCCGTCATTGAAGCCCTAGGTTACCGGGTGGATACGGCGGCACCTGAGGAGGAACGACCCCAGGCCGACCGGCGTAAAGAGATCCTGGAGGCTTTGAACCGCGGGGAGATTACGGCCCAAGAGGCCGTCCGACTTCTCAAGAAGCTTTAGAGATTGAAGATATGTTCTTCATAGGGGGTGGACGAGATGGAAGAAGAAAGAATGATGATCCTGCGCATGCTCTCGGAAGGCAAGATAACGGCCGTAGAGGCGGCAGAACTACTGCGGGCCCTGGGACAGGAAAAGAAGGTCACCGGGTCTTCCACGGCCTCCAAAGTCACCCAAGAGGGCTTCCTGGGCGACCTGGCTGAGGAGATTCGCAAAGGTCTGGAGTCTGGTCTGAGCGGCCTGAAGGAACTGAAAGGCCTCAAAGGCCTCAAGGGTATCCACGTTGGCATCGCCCAAGGGTTGAAGGAAGGCCTCCGGGAAGGTCTCCCCTGGAGCCACAAGCACTGGAGTCACTGGAGTGACTGGGGTAATTCCTTTGGTTTTCTCTTCGAGGGAGGCAAGCGGTATACCTTTACAGAGACCATTGAGGGCCAACTGGAAGCGGATGGTCCGGTTCAGCTGGATTTGAAGGTCATCAATGGCCGCCTGACTGTGCGGACCTGGGAAGGACCTGGTTTCAAGATCTTTCTACAAAAAGAAGTCGCCGGCAAGAGCGAGGAGGCGGCCCAAGAAAAAGCCAAGGAACTCTGCCACGTTGAAACGGGACCTCATTCCATCAGCCTGCGGCAAGAGAGCAAAACGGCCGAATGGACCAACCATACCCTCTCGGCTGAGGTGTCCCTCCCCGCCCACCTCACCTACCAGGGGTTGGCCGAGTCGGTTAACGGCTCCGTGGAGGTCGAAGGAGCGGCCATCGAAGTCTTGACCGCTCGGACGGTCAACGGTAGGGTGAGGATCAGCAAGCTCCAGGGTGGGGAGGTACTGCTCAAAACAGTCAATGGCTCCTTGCGATACCAGGGTCAGGTTAGCGTCGTGAAGGCCCATACGATCAACGGCTCCCTCAAGGTAGCTGACCACGGCGGCCGTGCCGCCTCCTATGAGCTTGGAACGACCAATGGCAGCATTGCCGTCCGTCTCTCCTCGGACTCCGACACTGGTTACAAAGTGCAGGCCCGCTCCTCCGCCGGTGGAATCCGGGTCAAGACACCTCAGCTCGTGGAAACGACCAAGATTACCGACTTCATCACCCGGCACCTGGAGGCCGAGTCTCCAGACTTCGCCAAACGAACGTACCAGGTCACCATTTTGGCCCGGACCACCTCCGGTGGGATCAAGTTCCTTCCCTTCGAAGAAGAGGAAGAGTAGGCTGGGTGGCCTTCAGCGTTCTCACAAAAGATTGCTGGCGAACTGCCGTTTCAGTGGTCGGCCAGCCGAATAGATCCTTGGGGCAAGACCCTCCAAGAATACTGAAGTTGGAAGTTCGGATTGCCTCCGCCACCAACCTCAGCACGGCTCGCTGACTGCCGCTTCGAGGAATATGTCTTACAGAATGACCTTTCTATCATTACCACGCAAGGAGGCTCCGCCATGTTCTCCGACTACCTGGCCCGCGCCATCGCCACCGGAGATCTGAGCCTGATCATCCTGGCCGCCCTTGTCCTTCTGGCCATCCTAGGGGTCCTGGCCATCTCCCTGGACCACCGCCGCAAGATGCTGATGATTGAAAAGGGGCTGCTGAAGATCAAGGTCTACCATACATCCGAAAGAGGATGCGGCCCGGACTTTCCCCGCAATCCAAGGTTTTCCTTTGCAAGGATCTCGCTGGCCAACCGTGGGTTGCTCTTCCCCGGTTTCATCGTGGCTTCCTTCGGCGCCGCCTTAAGTCTGGCCCTTTACCTCCCCTTGGGAATGGGCTGGTGGATGGTCTTCGGCCTTATACCACTTTTCGCCGGATTCGCTCTAATGGTCGGGCTCGGCTTCTTTTGGATGTAGAATTGGCTCAAACGGAAGGAGGGGGCGCCTTTGCCGGCACTCCGTGCAGATTTCCCCGAAGAATGGGAGAGAGAAATTGACTTTGCCCCCGGCGGTCAGATCGAGGTGGATCTGCCGGCCGGCCAACTGCAGATCCGCGGCTGGGACCGTCCCCTGGTGGCCCTCAGTTCTCTGCCGGGCGAAAGAAGCGCCGCTTCGCCCGGTGCGGCCCGGGTGACAAATGACGCTGGTTCAGTCGGCGACCCTTTCCCGGGAAATGATTCCACCTCACCTGGGGCACCCCCGCTTGCAAGGCGTCCTTTGAATCCGGCGGATGAAAAACAGTCCCGACTCGCCCTGAACCTCGCCCGGAACAGCCGGAGGTTGCGAATCGAGTCCAGCCGGCGGGGTTTCTTAGGCCGGGCCGGCTCAGTGAGCCTGGAGTTGGCCGTCCCCCGTTCAACCAATCTATCTATTGACGGAGGCACGTTGGCCATCGCCCTGAATCAGCTGGAGGGAGATATCAAGATCGATACGGCGGCGGGGGACATAACCATCAGCGACCTTTCGGGCAGCCTTGACATTGACTCCGGTCAGAGCCAGGTTTCCCTGCACAAGATCGATGGTAATGTTCGAATTGACTTAGGGGGCGGCGGGGTTCAGGCCAGGGTCATTTCGGGGGAACTTCTGGTCGATACCGGCGGCGCCAACATCTTGGGAGAGATCCTCTTGGGTGGTGCCAAGATCGATGCCGGGGCCGGGCAGGTGGTTTTGAGCGATCTGCAAGGCCCGCTGGATGTCGATATGGCTGGCGGCAGCATCCAGATCAAGAGGGCGGCCGGCTCGTCCATAAAAGTTGATGCCGGACCAGCCACCATCAGCGCCGGTTTCCTCTGCCGTCCTGGCGGGAGGTATCGCTTTGAGAATTCGCATGGCGACATCCAGCTTAACATTGACCCAGGCGAGGGCTTTGAACTGGACTTAGAATCCTCCCGCGGCTGGGTGGAGACCGACTTTGAACTGAAGACCACAACCCTGGAAAGAAGTGAACTGGCGGGGACCTTTGGTCAACCGGTGGCCGCCATTCGGGCCAAGAGTGCTTCGGGGAGGATTGTCGTCCGGCCCCAGCGCGCCGGTGAGGACCTGCCCCCGGTACCCCTGGAATGGGAACAGCCCGGGTCCCCAGCCCCCCCTGAGGTGTATCCTGCCGGAAGGAGCGGCCAGGTCAAGACAGCTGCGGGCCAGGGGATTTCCCCGCCGGGTTCGGAAAGGGGAGAGCTGGAGGTATTGGAGTTGCTGGCCCAGGGGAAGTTGTCGCCAGAGGAAGCCGAAACCCTGCTAGAAAGGCTGAAGGTGGACAGCCACTGAACAGAGTGGACCGCCTGCTGGGAGAGTGCTGCCCTTCGATGAAATCCATTTGTCAGAGGTTGTCTCACCCTTTCCCTTTTCCAACCGATATTATAGAATGGAGCGGGAATGAGTTGTCAGTTACTACGCTTCTGAATATCACTATTGCCGTCCGCCAGCAGGAAGGATGAACATTGTCATGGGCTTATTCGAAGAGAGGCTGCAGGTTCTAAAGATGGTTGAGGAAGGCAAGGTCTCCGTAGAGGAAGCGGCAAAATTACTGGAGGCCATGGAGACCCCCGCTCCCGCCCAGGGCCGGACGGCTGGGTTTTTGCGTATCGAGGTCACCGAAGCCGGCAAGAAGAAGGCCAATATCAAGATCCCGGCGGCCCTGATTAACCTGGCCGTCAGTTTAGGCCAAAGATTCTTACCCGCCAAAATCAAAGAACTGGAAGGTGTTGACTTCCCGGCGATCCTGGAGGCCGTCCGTCAGGGAGCCAGAGGTAAGATTCTGGAGGTCGAGGAAGAGGAAAAACAGACCCGGGTGGAGATCTTTTTAGAGTAAAAAGGCCGGCGCATGCGGCCAGGAGACTCCCGGCACCCACGGGCGCCTCTTTCGCAATCGGCAACGCGTCCTTCATTTAGGGGGGTGAAATAATGCTTCTCCGTTGGCTGATCAACGCCGTGGCCATCTTCTTTTTACCCTATCTGGTGAGTGGGATCCGGGTCGATGGCTTCCTGGCGGCCTTAGTGGCAGCGCTGATCCTGGGCATTGTCAACGCCGTCATCCGCCCCATTTTTCTCTTTCTGACCCTGCCCATCAACTTCTTGACGCTGGGACTGTTCACCTTCGTCATCAATGCCTTCATGCTCTCTATGGTGGCCGGCCTGGTGCAGGGCTTTTACCTGCGCAATTTCTGGAGCGCTCTGGTGGGATCGTTGTTTTTAAGCCTCATCAGTTCCTTTTTGACTTTCATTGTCAGGCATTAGGAACAGGCAGACGGCCGAAGGAGGGTGTTTTCGTCTCATTCCCATCAGAATGGAGCCCCGTCAACCAGTTCTGGCGCGGAGGAAGGGAGATCGCAAACCGTAAGGATGGCTATTAAGCTTATCGCCCTGGATATGGATGGCACCCTGCTTAACCGGAATCTGATCATACCTCAACGGTCGCTGGCAGCCATTGCCGCTGCTCTAAGCCAAGGAATCAAGGTGACCATCGCCACCGGTAGAATGTTCTGTTCGGCGCAACCCTACGCCCGGCGTCTCGGTCTGGGGGACATTCCCCTGGTCACCTACAACGGTGGCCTAATCAAGACTGCGGAGACCGGGCAGACGCTGTTTCACCTCCCCGTTCCCCAGGATCTGGCGCGGGAAGTGGTCAAGTTCGCCTTGGCCCGGGGTATTTACATTCATTACTACCTGGATGATCAGGTCCTGGTCCCAGAAGTGAACGGCAAATCCCGCCTCTATTATGAGATCTCTCAGATTGAGCCCATCCCGGTAGGCGATTTACTGAAAGCCCTGAGCGGCAATCCTACCAAACTTCTAATCATTGAGGATGGGGAAAAAATGCCGGGCATCACCCGGGAGCTGAACCAGGAGTTCGGAGATCGCTTCTACCTCACCGCTTCCTACCCCTTTTTCTTAGAGATCATGCACCGGGACATCTCCAAGGCCCGCTCCCTATCCCTGGTCGCCGGTCACTTGGGGATAGAACGGGAAGACGTCCTGGCGATAGGTGACTCCTATAACGATCTGGAGATGTTGGAATACGCCGGTTTGGGCGTGGCCATAAAGGGCGCCCCTCGGGAGGTTCAGGCCGTGGCCGATTACGTCCCGAGGGCGGACGGGGAAGAAGGCGTGGCCGAGGCCATCGAGAGGTTTGTCCTGAGGGGCTCCTAAGCCCAGGCCGGAACGCCATTGACCGCAGGAAACAAGTGGGTTGAGCTGAAGAGATGATTCGCACCACGAAAGACAAATCTGCTGGCGTCTAGCCCTGCCATAACGGCAGGGTTTTCGTTTTTTACTCCTCTTCCTGGCACAAATCTCGACTAGTTTTCATAATATGGAGAAGGTTGTTAGGCAAACGTCAGGAGAGTGCCGACTGGCTGCGTTTTGATTAGTTGACAGTCCGACGGACCGACGGAGCGCCAGGATAAGACCGCTCAACCAAAATCTCTGATCATGTCAAAGGGCGTGGAATCAAATGAAAGGCCTGATCTTATGTGGCGGAAAAGGTACCCGTCTGCGACCGCTGACCTATACCAGTGCCAAGCAACTCATTCCCGTCGCCAATAAACCTATTCTTTTCTATGCCATTGAAGCCATCAGGGATGCCGGTATTTACGAACTGGGCATAGTTGTCGGCGAAACCCAGCCCGAGGTAAGAAGGGCGGTGGGAGATGGGAGCCGCTGCGGGGTGAAGGTTACCTACATTGAGCAGGAAGCCCCCTTAGGACTGGCCCACGCCGTGAAAATCGCCCGGCCCTTTCTGCAAGAAGAGCCGTTTGTCCTGTTCCTGGGCGATAACATAGTGCGGGAAGGGATCACGACTTTTGTCGAGAGATTTAAGGCCAGTAAACCTGATGCCCTGATTCTTCTCAGCCGGGTGGCTGAACCGCAGCGTTTCGGAGTGGCTGAGCTGCGAGAGGGGCGCATTGTACGGTTGGTGGAGAAACCCAAGACTCCCCCCAGTGACCTGGCCCTGGTGGGGGTCTATCTTTTTAATCATCACATCTTTGAGGCGGCGGAAGCCATCGGACCCTCCTGGCGTAATGAACTGGAGATTACCGATGCCATCCAGTATTTGATAGATAAAGGGTATGTTGTGGAGCCCCATATGGTTGCCGGTTGGTGGAAGGACACCGGGAAACCGGAGGATGTTTTGGAAGCCAATCGCCTGATGCTGGCGGCCATCGAAACCAGGATTGCCGGCGAGGTAGATGACTCTTCTAACCTGACCGGCCAGGTAGTGATAGAGCCAGGAGGGCGGGTCGTCAATAGTTGCATTCGCGGTCCCGCGATCATCGGCGAAGGCAGCCTGATCATGAATGCCTACATTGGGCCTTTTACCTCCATTGGACCCAACGTCACCATCGTCAATAGCGAAGTTGAACACAGCGTCATCTTGACTGACTCCACTGTCAGCGATGTGCCGGAACGCATTGATGACAGCCTTATCGGACGAAACGTGGTCATAAAGCGCTCCCAGGCTAAACCACTCGCCATCAAGATGGTGCTTGGGGACAACAGCCGTATCAGCGTGGGCTAGGAGACCGCTGAAAAACACCCATCTGCGGTGTCGCGCCCAAGAGATCGGCACGAACTTCCACTAGTTGTCATGACATGAAGAAGGTGTTTCCCTAAAAGGAGCGATCGTCTTGCAAGTTGTCATCCTGGCCGGCGGCCTGGGTACGCGGTTATTGGAAGAGACGGCGGCCAAACCGAAACCGATGGTCCAGATCGGCGGCCGGCCGATTCTCTGGCACATCATGAAGATCTTTGCCCACTTCGAGTTCAAGGATTTCGTGATCTGTCTTGGGTATAAGGGCGAGGTGATCAAGAACTATTTTCTGAACTACTATCACCTGAGTCGCAACCTGACCCTCTCGCTGCGTGACGGCACTGTATACGTCCATGAGGGTGAGAGCGAAGACTGGCGAATCACCCTGGTGGATACGGGTCAGGCAACCCAGACCGGCGGTCGGGTGCGACGCATCAAGAACTTCATCGGGGCTGATCGCTTCTTCCTTACTTACGGTGACGTGGTGGCAGATATCGACATCCGAGAACTGCTGGCCTTTCACCGACATCACCGCCGCCTGGCCACAGTTACGGCCGTGTATCCGCCCGCCCGCTTTGGCAGCCTGGAACTGGATGGCGAGCAAGTTGTCCGGTTTTGTGAGAAGCCGCTGCTGGGCGAGGGCTTGATAAGCGGCGGCTTTTTCGTCTTTGAGCCGGAAGTTGTTGATTACCTGGTCGATGATGATACCGTTCTCGAACGAGACCCACTGGAGACCCTGGCCCGTAACGGTCAGCTCATGGCCTACCGTTACAGAGGTTTCTGGCAGTGCATGGACACCCTCAAGGAGGCCAACACCCTGAACCAACTGTGGGCGTCAGGAAAGGCGCCGTGGAAGGTGTGGGAGTAACATGGAAGCAGACGGTTTTTGGCGGAATAGATCAGTACTTGTCACCGGTGCCACTGGCCTCGTCGGCTCGTGGCTGGTTAAGGAACTGGTCGATCGTGGGGCAAACGTGGTTTGCCTCATCCGAGATTTTGTACCCCGCTCCAATCTCTACCTCACCGGTTACCACACTCGGGTCACGGTAGTACGGGGTGCACTGGAGGAGTATCTCAACCTGAAACGGATCCTGAACGAGCACGAGGTGGAAACCGTCTTCCACCTGGGAGCCCAGACCATCGTCAGTACGGCCAACCGATTCCCCTTGGCTACCTTTGAAGCCAATGTCCGCGGGACCTGGAACCTGTTGGAAGCCGCTCGCCTCCAACAGCAAACGGTTCGTCGCATCGTCCTGGCGTCCAGCGATAAGGCTTACGGAGATCACGACACCCTCCCCTATACCGAAGACATGCCACTGCAAGGCCGCTACCCGTATGATGTCTCGAAGAGCTGTGCCGATTTGATCGCTCAATCTTATGTCCACACCTACGGCCTCCCTGTTGCCATTGCTCGCTGTGCAAATATCTATGGCGGTGGGGACCTAAACTTCAGCCGTCTCGTGCCGGGAACAATCCGTTCCGTCTTGCTGAACAAGCGACCGGTAGTCCGCAGCAACGGTGCACACCGGCGGGAGTATCTCTATGTGTTGGACGCGGTTCGCGCCTATCTGAGCCTGGCCCGTGCGTTGGAAAACCCCTCCCTCCGGGGCGAAGCCTTCAACTTCAGCACGGAAGCCCCGGTGACCGTACTGGAAGTCATCCGCTTGATCCTAACACTGATGGGACGGGACGACCTGGAGCCGCAGATCCAGAACAGCGCCTCCCGCGAAATCGTCCACCAATCACTTTCAGTTGAAAAGTCCCGGCGCATTTTGGGATGGCGGGCGCGGTACACCCTGGAGGACGGACTGCCGGAGACCATCATCTGGTATCGTAAGCACCTATTGCCCGAGGTACCCAACCATTACCCGGGGGAAAAGTAACCCGAGGAGGAGAGACCGAATGCCGCCAAAAGTCTTATTTCTCACCGGTTCCAGCATCAACTTTCAGGAGGACGTCCTCCATGAAGGGCTCGACGAACTCCTTGGCGCGGAGCATGTCTACTGCTATCCCTATAAAGACTATAAGAACTTCCAATACAATCTTTACCCCGAATCGGCGAACAGTCCCAGACACCGCAACCCCATCGGTCTTATGCGTCTGATGGAGCAACGGGAGTCAATTGACGCCGTAATCATTGGAGGCAACCGTCCGGATTCGTTGGCAACCTGGCGAGTGATCCAGGATCTGTTCACGCACTGCCCCGTCGCCCTGCTCCATGGTGAGGAGTCTGAACCCCACTGGCCTGAAGACATACACTATACCCACCGCTTCCAGATGGACCTCTTACCCGAGAACCAGGCTCCCGACCTTTTTCCCTTGCCCATGGCGGTACCGCCGAGGGTGATGCTACCGGAGGAGACCGAGCGGGACATTAAGGTTTCCTTTGTCGCCAGGTTGACTCACCAGATTCGCTTCCAATGCGCCGAATTGCTGCGTCAGGGTGGGTTCACCGTATTTGCAAACGCTGACTTGCCGCGGGAGCTGTACTGCTGGATCCTGAACCGGACCAAGATAGCTGTCTCGCTGCGCGGTGCCGCTTTTGACACCTTCCGTTATTGGGAGATACCCTACCATGGAGCTCTGCTCCTGAGCCAACGGCTGCCCATTTTGATTCCCGACAATTTCGTGGACGGTCAGAGCGCGGTCTTCTTTGACAGCCCGGAGGAGATGATGGACAAAATCCATTCCCTGCTGGCTGATGAAGATCGCCTCGCCTGGATCGCCGCCAACGGGCAAAACCTGGCCAGAGAGAAACACACCTCTGCCGCCCGAGCCCGTTACGTCCTTGAAACAATGGGACTTGTCCCCTAATCACAAGAGCCACGGTGTCACCCCTTTGCCCCCAAGGCAGTCGAGTGGTCGCGGACCCAGGGTTCACCCAAGAAAGGGCAAGACCGCGCCAGAGCAGAAGGAGGAAACCCAGGAAATGCGTTTACTTCTAGTTTGCCCGAGCTGGGGGCGAAGCTGCGGCATAGCTTCCTATACCCAGCATCTGCGCACCGGACTTAGCGCCTGCCACGTTGAGAGCGACGTGGCCGTCAGCCCCAAGACGATCCAGAAATTCCTGGAAGACCATGACTATGATGGAATCCTGATGCAACACGAATACGGTCTGTACTACTTCAACCTGGTCAGTGTACTCAAGACGCTAGAGAAGGCCGCCATCCCGCTCATTATAACCATGCATAATACCGATCACGGCAGTTGGATGGGCGGCCAACACCTGTTCCTGTTCCACACAAAAGGCAAGATTGTGGTCCATTCCCAGGCTGCCAAGGAAAACCTGCTCAAGGCCGAGTACCACCCCAAGGAGTTGAGCATAACGTTAATGCCCATGGGGTGCCCAGATTACCCTGCTACCTCTGACTCCCTGGCCGAGATCAGAGATGAGATGGGCTTGCCCCTCGACCGCTTCGTCGTAGGCTTTTTCGGCTTTGCGGCCAGCCACAAGAGAATCCCCGAATTGATCCAAGCCCTCTCTTACCTCCCGGAGGTCACCGGGTACATCCACGCCACCGCGCATCCCGTCAATCCCCACGCGGCTGGCGAAATCTACCGGGAATGTGGTATTTCCCGGCACTCCCCTGACCGAAATACCGCCGGGAATGTCATCCTTCGTCATGATCCCATACCGGACGAGAAATTCGGTCGCTATATGAAGGCGGTAGACGCAATCGTCCTCCCCTATGGTCATCATGGCACTTCTATTTCCACCTCGATGATGGCCCACGAAGCCCTGGCCTCACTGAGACCGGTGGTGACCTCCAACGCCATCTATTTTTCCGACCTCCAGGAGGAAGTCCTGAAGCTACCTGATTCCCATCCTCAAACCATAGCCGAGGCCATAGATACCCTTCGCCAGCATCCCGAACTGAGAGATAACCTGGTCGCGCACGCTTCCCGATATGTAAAGGAAAACGCTTGGCCACGAATTGCCGAACGATATCTTGGTCTGCTGGCCGGAAGCTAACAGGAGTTCAAGCAGCCAAGAGCAAGGACTCAGCGCAGGCGAAAGGAGGGTAATGGGTTGGAGCGTATAAGACTGGGCGCCGTCTTTGTGAATTTTCGCTGCCCCGACCTTCTCTTCGCGGCCTTGAATAGTCTGGAAACGAGGCATTACCTGAAACTCTTTATCGTTGACCAGGCTACTTTGAAACTGCCATCCCTGGCCGCCGCCTGGAACCGGGGCATCGCGGCCGCGCTGGCATGGGGAGCCAATTGGGTTCTGGTTTCAAACGACGACGTCCTCTTCCACCCCTGCACGCTGGACCACCTGGTCGAACGAGCCCAGGAGAAGGGCTATGAATTCCTCTGCCCTTGCAATGTACAAAAGAGTCTCGGTTTGGGCAAAGAGAAATTGTTCTCTCTACCACCCCCCGAAGCGGGGGAAGACCAGCAGGCGGCAGACTACTCCTGCTTCCTTTTAAGCCCGCGGCTCTTTCAGGAGATCGGCCCCTTCGACGAAGGTTTCGTCCCGGCCTATTTCGAAGATGCTGACTATAACCTGCGTCTGGCTTTGGCCGGAAAACCCGGGATGTTGACGAGCTACGCCCCTTTCTTCCACCATGGTGGAGCCAGCGGGGGAATAGACCCGGCGATCGCCGATGCCAACCGGGCTCGTTTCGTCGCCAAGTGGAAAGATACCATCCCCTGGGTGGAACATTTCGTCAAGTGACAGGAGCCTTGTCGCTCCTAGCATCTGGTCTGATTTGAGGTCTTGGCCTGACGGTATCTCGGACCGGTTAACCGCTCAAAACGCAGTTCGTCAGCACTTTCCTAAGAGCGGTCTTACGGAGCAAGCGACGAAAGTCCTTGTTTTAACGGGAGGGAAATCTCTTGTCCTTACTGCAGTTACCAAATGAAGACGAGCTGAATGCCGTTGAAGGTTGGCTGGGACTCGAGGAAGGTCGGCGATTGGCCTACCTAGCATCAACTGTTCCTGGTCACCTGGCAATCGTCGAACTCGGCAGTTGGAAGGGGCGGTCAACAGCCTGGTTGGGCTTTGGCAGCAAGCTCGGCCGGCGCGCCCCGGTCTACGCTGTCGACCACTGGAAAGGTTCTTCCGAACATCAGTTCCTCTTTACTGAACCGGACTGCTCAACGTACCCGGAGTTCAAAGCCAACATGGACTGGCTCGGTCTTAACGATATAGTAACACCGATCACTGGGAAGACCGTAGAAATCGGGAAATCCTGGCGTCAACCGATCGGCCTTCTCTTTATCGATGCGGCCCATGAGTACGAAGCGGTCAAGGCGGACTTTCTGACCTGGTCGCCTTTTCTCGTCGAGGGCGGATGGGTGGTCTTTCATGATGCCGGGTTTACGGGTCCTCACCTGGTCATCCAGGAGTACATCGAGCACTCCTCGAACTGGGGAGGCTTCAACCCCTACCCACCCTTCAGCGCCCAGAAACTGCGAGGCTAAAGGGCAAAGCAAAAAGCTCCATATGGGAGGAGCAACAAGGCTCCGAAACAGGGCGTACTGGGTGGTATGTTGAGCGAGAAGCCGCCGGACGACGCGTCAGTGCCGCCAGGGGGTCTGGGGGAGGGACTCCCCCAGGCATTAGGGGGTGCCCAGGCACCGTAGGTGGCGCTGAACGGGGGCATGCCCCCCTAGCAGAGGCGGGCGGGAGCCCGCCTGACATACAGATGGGGGTTTTTCAGCGGTCTCTTATAACGACTTAACCCATATCGCTCAATCCCTTGGTCCCCCTTCTTCATCCAGGTTACTCTTCTGGCAAGAGGGACGCTGGCCGAAACCAGATCGCGCTCAGATGGCCTCCCTGGCCTTCTTGGGCTTTACCGGGATCTTCGCCTTCAATACCCTCCTTTATCTGTCTCTTCACTATACCACCGCCACCAATGCCACCCTGATCAACAGCTTCATACCGGTAGTAAGCCTTTTCCTGGGCGCCATCATCCTGAGGGAAAAGATCGGGGCCGCGCAGGTGGCGGGGTCCCTCCTCTCCATCGTGGGGGTAGTGTTAATCCTGGTGCAAGGATCCTGGCAAAATCTCCTTCAGCTCCGCCTTAATCCGGGTGATCTCCTGATGCTGCTGGATACCTTGGCCTGGGCCGCCTACACCGTCATCGGCAAGAAGGTAATGGGTCGCCTCTCGCCGCTGTCCGCCACCACTTATGCCGTCATCTTTGGGCTTCTTCTCCTCTACCCGGCCTGGTTTGTTGAGAAAACCCTGCCCCTGGGCTGGCGCCCCGGCTTTGGCTTCTCCCTCCCCGTCCTGTTTGGAATCCTTTACATCGGTCTCTTTGCTTCCGTGCTCGCCTTCTTATGGTGGTACGAGGGAACCAGGGCTATCGGGGCCGGACGGGCCTCCACCTTTGCCAACCTCTTGCCTTTCTATGCCGCTCTCCTGGCCATGGTTTTCCTGGGAGAAAGGCCGGCCTGGTTCCATCTGGTCGGAGGGTCCATCCTGGTGGCAGGTGTGCTCCTGGCCTCCCTTTCTCCAGGTCGCTGAGAAGATTGACAGACAGTTACCAAGACTTCGCAACGCCAAGCAAAAAGAACCCTCCAAAACTGCCCTTTCCCCTGGGGGCGGATCAGTCCAGATGAGGAATACTGGTTCAGGCCACCCCAGCTTCTTTGAGTCATCATCTGTCACTTGCAGCAAGGAATGAAAGTTTGAATTCTCTTGACCATTCGTCTATTGATTATGCCTATTGACTGTGATAGATTAGGATCAAGGGGTGTTTCAAATGCAGTTGAATATCTACATTCCAAAAGATCGGGCCAGAATTCTTGAGGTCATTGATGAAGTGGCTTCCCGTACCAAAAGACCGAAAAATGATATAATTTTAGAAGTCTTGGAGAGATACCTGCCAGAGCTAACTCCATCTGAGTTAGGTAAATTCAGCCTGGGAAAAGTTGACAACCTTAGCCGCGATAAACTCTATGGAGGAAGGTTAAAAGTTTGATTCTAATCGATACCAATGTCTGGGTCTACGCCATAAATGTTGATGCTCCCCAAAACGGAGCGAGCCGCAGATTCATCGAGACAGTTGTTTCCACTCGCCATGAAGGGGTTATTATGCCTCAAATCCTGCTAGAATTCTATGCTATCGTCACTGATAAACGCCGCATCGCACTACCTCTTACTTCCGAGCAGGCTCTAGAGCAGATGAAAGTCATCCGTTCCCTATGCCGGCTTGTTGACGCGGGGGGCAAAGGCTTAGAGAACTTGAGCCACATTATGGCTGGACAGCCAGGTTTGAAAGGTGCAAAGATATTCGACGCCTACCTGGTAGCGCAAATGATGGTCGCCGGGATCAACAGGATTTGCACATACAACACCCACGACTTTAAGGTCTTTAAGGGCATTACCCCCTTGACACCAGAAGAATTGTTGGAGATAAGGGGGATCAGACAGTAGGGCCTCAAGCAACCCCCTCTATTCCGGTGGCCAGCTCAATTGTCTAGCAACAAAGCTAATGGTGACGATCTGACGTAAGAGTCTCCTCTCCTATCTCCGTTTCGATGGGGGTAAGGATAGCACAGTGCTGCTGGATCCGAAACGTATATTTTGAGAAATAGGAACTGGCTAACTCGGCCCCGCGCCCTCCGGGGTTACAATTCGTCTTTCGTCTAAGGAGGCAAAAATCCCTGCCTGATATTCGATGGCTCCCTTGTCCCACTAGAAAATCCTTTGGCCAGAAACGGCACAAATTCTTGCGCGAAGTTTAGGTTGGAAGGACATCGCCACTCCCAGTTGGATTATTATGCAATAACCCGGAGGCAAGTGGCCCCCCCCCCTTACCCAAATAAGGAGGCAAGACAAACTCTGGCCTTTTTGACATACAGCCCTTTCAAGCCGCCAAGGGATTTTTGGAAAGGAGTTTTCGCCATGACCTGGTTAGCTACACTCAAAGCTCTTGACCTCCTGGATGACGCCCACGTCAACGGCGAGGTAGTTGCTTCTCTTTTCAAAGAAGAAGGATTGGAAGGGGTTGAGGTAATCCGTATTTCCACCGAAGAGGGGGCCACTGACTTTATCCGCATTTACGTTCCCGGATCCTCCGGTAAACGGAAAGGTGGCCCGAGTCAAACCCTGGGCATCATTGGACGCCTGGGGGGCGTAGGGGCCAGGCCCCAGCGAACAGGTTTGGTCTCTGACGCCGACGGAGCCGTGGCTGCCTTGGCCGTGGCCCTGAAACTGGCCCGGATGCGCGCCAGGGATGACCAACTACCTGGTGATGTCATCATCGCCACCCACATCTGTCCGCGGGCACCGGTCATCCCTCATGAGCCGGTGCCTTTTATGGGAGCACCGGTCGACATGGCCACAATGAACCAGCACGAGGTCTCCCCGGATATGGACGCGGTCCTCTCCCTTGATACAACCAAAGGTAACCGCATCATCAACCGGCGCGGCTTTGCCATCACCCCCACCGTCAAAGAAGGCTACATCCTACGCGTGTCGGAAGACCTTCTGGATCTAATGCAGGTGGTTACCGGACAATTACCAACTGCTCTAGCCATTACCATCCAGGATATCACTCCCTACGGGAATGGACTTTACCACCTGAACAGCATCCTGCAGCCGGCAACCGCTACTTCTGCGCCGGTAGTGGGAGTAGCGATCACCACCGAGACCGCCGTGGCCGGCTCAGCGACCGGTGCCAGTCACCTCGACGACATCGAATCGGCCGTGCGTTTCGCCATCGAGGTAGCCAAGGCTTTTGGTCTTGGGCAATGCTCCTTTTATGATCAGGACGAGTTTAAACTGTTAGTCGACTTGTATGGTCCGATGAACCATCTGCAGACCCCGGGCAAGAGCTTTTCCTAGGAAAGTGCTGAAAAACACCCAACTGCGGTGTGGCGCAATCTGCAAGAAAGAACCTTTTTATTAAAGGGGCGTTACTATTGCAGATTGTCGCTCCGGCGGCTCCTAGCTCAACGTACCACCTAGTACGCCTCGCCTCGGAGCCTTGTCCCTCCTAGCATCTGGGCTGATTTGAGGTCTCGCCCTTACGATTGGGCTAAAGCCGCCAGAAGTACGATCGCCATCGAGCGCAGTACAGACTATGGCGGCTTTTCCCGGACGGGTTAACCACTCAAAACGCAGTTGGTCAGCACTCTCCTAGGAGAGTGCTGACCAACCCTACCCCTAGGGGTATTTCTTAGGGAATTTCCATTTGAAAAAGGACATCTTTTTACCTCCGCAGCCGGATTATGGCCTCTGATGGCAAATAGTAAACGCCTACAGGGAAAATCCTCCCTGGGATAGTCATGGTTATCTCTAATTAGGTATTTTCCCCTACCAAGAAGCAGGAGTTATCGAGCTACAACGAGAATATATCATGGTGCGGTATTTCACGAGCCCTGGCCTTAAGTTGGTCTACTAATGCAAAACTACGCCAAGGCTATCTGAAAACGTGGCCGCAGTCTTTCTGTGAGATTCCTGCCGGAGAGGAGGTGAAAACCATGAAGTTTCGGAAGTTGGCAATCCTGCTGCTCATCGTCACGGTAATGGCGTTGCTAGCAGTTGGGTGCGGTCAGAGTCAGACGGCGGAAAAGGGGAAGCCTGAGCAGGCCCAGCCCCAGCCTTCCGAAAAACCGAAGGAGTCAACCGAGAAGCCCAAGGAGAGCGCCGCCCAAGTAGTGACCCTGTCGAGTTCCGACCAGCCGCAGGGCTGTGCAAGCTGCCATGTAAAGAATGGCGATAAGGACTACACCTTGGCGGCCGAGGTGAAAAAGATCCAGAACCATCCCACGGTTCCGGCGGACGCCACAGTAAAGACCTGTATCGCCTGCCATTCCGAGAAGAGCCCGAAGCCGTTCAAATGGGTCCTGCACAAGGTGCATCTGGAATCCAAGATATACGGGTCGAAATACGACAGCGCTTGTGTGACCTGCCACAAGCTGACTTCGACAGGTCTCCTTACCGTCAAGGGGCTCGAGGCGGATGGCACTAAGTTCACGGACATCAAGTCCACCAATGAGGATAAGGCCCCGCAGGGCTGCGCGAGCTGTCACGTGAAAAAAGGTGATAAGGACTACACCCTGGCGGCCGAGGTGAAAAAGATCCAGAACCACCCAACGGTTTCGCCCAACGCCACAGTGAAGACTTGTATCGCCTGTCATTCGGAGAAGAGTCCCAAGCCCTTCAAGCAGGTGCTACATCTGGTGCACCTGCAGGGCAAGATTTACCCGCAAAATTACCTGAATAGCTGCGTCAACTGCCACATTCAGACGCCAACCGGGGAGATGAAAGTGAAGGGGCTTTGACTTCAGAGAGCTTGCGCGAGATTCACCGGGCTCGGGCGACTGGAATTTGAGCCGTGGATGCGGACTGGCCGGCACGAAAGGATTCTTTTGAAGTTTCTTAGCATTCGGATCCTCCTCAACCTACAAGGGAATTGGTGGAAGCAGCCGCGAAATAGGCCGTGTGACGGCTGTTTTGACATTAGGAGGGTTCGACAGTTTAGGACGGCGAGTCAAAGCATTGTCTGTGTCGCACCATCACAACCTTATTTGTCGGAACCAGTCTTAGGAGATTCTCAGGGGCAGGCCCTCATAGGCCCACCGTGGAGGTCATAAAGACTGCGAGGATTCGCTGCCGGATGGTCAAAGTCGTTTCGGCCAGGCGCCTCCTTGGCCGCATCGCAACCTGCTCTACAAGTAGCCTTTCACCTTCTCCGCCAGGGCGCGATTCATCCCGGGCAAGGTGGCGATCTCCTCTGCCGCGGCGGCCTTAATTCCGGCCACGGAGCCAAAGTGTTGTAAAAGGGTGCGTTTCCGCTTGGGACCAATCCCCGGGATCTCGTCAAGGATCGACCGGATGGTCTCTTTGGAGCGAACTTGGCGGTGATAGCCGACGGCAAAACGGTGCGCCTCATCCCGCAACCGCTGCAGGAGGAAGAGGGCCTGGGAATCCCGCGGAAGGATGATGGGGTCGGAGCGCTCCGGCAAGAAGACCTCCTCCTCCCGCTTGGCCAGACCGATGACGGGAAGATCCGAAAGACCCAGGGACTGCAGGGCCTCTCTCGCGGCATTGAGCTGGCCCTTGCCCCCGTCGATGACGATGAGGTCGGGGAACCGGGCGAAAGACGGAGGTTGCAGGTTGGAAGTCGGGGTGTCGGCCTCAAAAGCTCCCTTCATCGGTACTGACGGCTCCTCTGGCCTGGGAACCTCGGAAAGAGACAGAGGTTGGAGGTCGGAAGTCGGGGTGTCGGCCTCAAAAGCTCCCTTAGCCGACACTGACGGTTCTCCTCGTTCGGTGACCTCGTGGGCAGCCTTAGCGAATGGGTTCTCTCCGGCCCCCTTTTCGGTCCCCTGCTCCACCGACCCGGACCTGGCTATCCCATCCCCTCCTCGTTGTCCCTCGGCCCGCTCCAGCAGCCCCCGGCGGAAACGCCGGGTAATGACCTCGGCCATCATGGCAAAGTCGTCGGCTCCCTGGACGTTCTTGATCTTAAACTTGCGGTAAGCCTGCTTTTCCGATTGGCCGTCCACGAAGACCACCATCGACCCCACCGCCTGTTGCCCCTGGATGTTGGAGATATCGTAGCCCTCAATCCGGTGCGGCAAGCTCGGCAGCCCCAACTCCTCATGAAGAGCGCTCATGGCCTGCTCCGCCAGTTCCTGCTCCCTTTCCAGCGGAGACCTTTCCTGCTCCAGGGCCAATTGGGCGTTCTTGACAGCCATCTCCACCAGTTCGGCCCGGTTCCCGCGCCGCGGGACCTTGAGCCGAACCACCCGGCCAACTTTCCCGCTGAGCCAGGTCTGGATCTCCTCCGCCTCCTCCACCTCGGCCGGCAGAAGGATCTCCGTTGGGATGAAGCTGGCTTCCTGGTAAAACTGCTTCAGAAAAGCCCCCAGGACCTCCCCTTCGGGCAGGTCGACCGCCCCCTGCAGGGGGAACTGATCCCGCCCCACCACCTTCCCTTCCCGGACATAAAAGATGTGGATCATGGCCGCCATTCCTCCCCGCGCCAGGCCGATGACATCCTGGTCCCCCATGGCCGCCGAGATGATCTTCTGCTTTTCCGTGACCTCCTCGATGGCCTTGAGTTTGTCCCGGTACTCGGCCGCCCGCTCAAATTCCAGGTTTTCGGCCGCCTCCTCCATCTTCTCCTTGATCTTCTTGACCACCTGGGAACGTCGGCCCTCCAGGAACAGGCAGAGCTCCTCAATCATGGCCCGGTATTCCTCCGGGGTGACATGGCCGTGACAGGGGCCCAGACATCTCTTGATGTGATAGTTGAGGCAGGGCCGGGGAATGGTCCGCAGGGTCTGATCGGTACAGGTCCGATAAGGGAAAAGGCGCCGTATCAGACGGAGGGTCTCACGGACGGCCCCGGAGCGGGTATAGGGCCCAAAGTAGCGGGCACCGTCGCGTCGCATGGACCGGGAGATGAGAACGCGTGGCCACTCATCGGAAATGGTGACCTTTAGATAGGGATAGTGCTTGTCATCCCGCAGGCGGATGTTAAAACGGGGGCGATGTTTTTTGATGAGGTTGGATTCCAGGATCAGGGCCTCCACGGCCGACGCGGTGGTGATGAAGTCCAGGTCTCGGGCCAGGCTGACCATGGATCGCGTCCGGGCCGCCAGGCCCGTCTCCTGGAAGTAAGATCGAACCCGGTTCCGTAAGGAAACCGCCTTACCGACATAGAGGATCGCGCCTGTTTCGTCCTGGAAGAGGTAAACCCCGGGCAATTCAGGCAGGTTCTTGGCTTTCTCCTCCAAAGCAGCTACCGTCATGAGGACTCCTTTGCCTTCACCAGTTCGAGGGTTATCTTTACGGTTCCTTCCACCGCCGGGAAAGTTGGTGCTCGACGCCCAGGTGGTCTAGAACTCTCCCCACCGTCTGATCAACGATCTCTCCCGCGGTCCGGGGCCGGTGGTAAAAGGCCGGGACAGGGGGCAAAATGACTACCCCCAGCCGGGCCAGGATCAACATGTTCTCCAGGTGAATGGGGTTCAAAGGGGTCTCACGAGGGAGGAGGATCAGCTTCCGCTGTTCTTTGAGGCAAACGTCGGCGGCCCGCAGCAAGAGGCTGTCGGAGTAACCGTGGGCGATGCCCGCCAGGGTCTTCATGCTACAGGGGGCCACTACCATGCCATCCGTCCGGTAACTGCCGCTGGAGACGGCTGCACCCTGGTCGTGGGGGTCATAAATTGCGCCAGCCAGGGCCTCCGCCTGTTCTATGGTGTAATCGGTCTCCAGCCTGATAGTCTCCCTGGCCCAGGCGCTGATAATGAGGTGGGTCTGCACTCCCGCCTTCTTCAGTTCCTCCAGGAGGCGCAGGCCGTAGATGGCTCCGGAGGCCCCGCTGATTCCAACGATGATTCGCATAATAAGGTAAGGCTCCCTTCCAGGTCGCCAGGTTCGAGAACCAACAATTCCAGCTACCACTATGATGACTTGCCGTTCTCCGATTGTCAAGATTCGAGAGCTTTCCAGACGGGGCGGATCTCTTCGACCCGAGGGCCGCTAGCCGTAAAGCACGGGGTTCTTGAAATCAGCGGATAGCTCGAGAAAACAAAAGAGAAGCAGCCAGAGAAGCCGGTCTGCCACCGTTAGATCCACTCTCGCACCCCGGTTCGAGGTTGGTTCCTTGACTGGCCTATTCGTGCCCTGGACAGCATGAACCGTTACTGTTGCAGTTCCTGGCTACAAACCTGAGATCCTTAATCTCAGGTGGCACATATCGCTTCTTTTCCACAGCGACACTCCCTTCTGGTCTTCTCGTAGGGTTGAACGCCCGTCAGGCCCATCAGCTGAGCCTCGGATCATTCCTGGGAGCCTCTCCAACCTGCTCCAAGTAGGGAAAGGGCACGCCCGCCCAGGGACCAGACCAAGACTATAGCGAGGCTGGCTGTACCCTTAGGTATCTATAAGGATTAATTCCCCCATGGGATAATGTTTCCGGTTATAGCTCAGGAGTGGAAGACCATTGACAATACAGGTTGCCGCTATAGAGGCATCGACTAGATGTAGAACAAATCCTTTTCGCTTCCACTCCGTCATCAGCTGCCAAGCCTTCTCCGCAACAGCCAGGTCGACGGGGTAGATTCGCATTACACTGAATAGCTCGTCGGCTAGATGGGCATCCTTAGGCCTTAAACCCACTTTGACTTCTATCACCGTCAGCGCAGAACATCCCGGCAGAGCGACCTCAGAAAGCTGGTTGATCAACCGGACAGTATCCTTTCTACCGGCGAGGTAATTAATGATGGCATCTGAATCCAGAAGGTAACTACTCATCCGGCGACTCCTTCCCCCGATAACGAATATCGTTAACTTCTCGCAAAGAGCGCACAAAGGTTTCAACTCCTTCGGCGGAAGAGAACTCGGGGTACTCTGCCGGCTTAAGGGAGCCGGCAAGAGCTTTTGCTACTCTCAGAAAGTCAGTGCGGGCCAATTTTTCCTTGGCCGCTTCCGCTAGAAAATCGCTTCTCTTTCGCTTACCAACGCGCCGATCGATGGCCTCAATAAGATCGCGTGGCAATACGACATTAGTTCTTATCCGGTCCATTTACTGACACCCCCGCACAAGACCTGAGTTGCACTCTACAACTATACACAATTTAATACACATAGCATAACGCATGCTGGTGCAAGGTGCAAGCTTTAAAATGAGCCCTTGAAGGCGTCAATAGGTCTTTGCTGGTGAAGCTCAGGAACAATCTTCAATCCGGTAGGACTCTTCTTGTCGGGATCGACGGCTGCGGTGGTTCAGGCTAGAGGATCCTGGCCCGGGACGCAGCCGATCACAACCGGGGAATTTAGACAATCAATCCAGCGACGCAAAGCCGAGTCCCCCGTGCTGGCCCTGCCAGCGCTCGGCCGTTGTGAAATTTTGGCACCGTCCCTCACCGGCGTACCCCACCTTTAATCGTCCTCCGTGGGGTCGTAAAGTCCCTCTCTGTCGACAGGCCGGAGTAGAAGTGCTCGTCCGTTGGCCAACCACCCCAGCGAAATCCCGTCGCCGAGTTCGACGGATTTCTTTATAGGTATGTTGACCAACCATAGCCGCGCCGGCAAATTAGGGTCATCCCAGTCGGTTACGAGCACGTATTTCCCGTCCGGCGACCAGGAAGTTGGCAAAGCGCTCCCCTGCACGGTAATGCTCTGCTGGGAGTCAAGCAAGAGTACTTCACGGCCGGCAATGATTGCGTTGCTCCTAGGTGACCACAGCAGACTTCCCACACCTACCCCTGGAGATGCCTTGGGGACCAGGACTTTCCGTTTCCAGGAGTTGACCTCAAACGTGACAATACGAAAACCATCTCCTCCACCCCATTCGGCAGTGGTGAGGAGCTGGCTGTTAGGCGACCATGCTAGGGGGAAGTGGCTTAATTTACCCTTAGGCGGGATCCACCCAGAGGCTCCTTTTAGTTCTGTTGTTGTCCCAGTGTCCAGGTTTTCCAGGAGAAGGTCAACAGGTACGGGAGTGGTGGTACTATGTCCAACAGTCATTTCCTGTATCCGATAAGACGCTACCCATTTGCCATCCGGAGATACGACTCCCCGCGCGGGCCCATTATAGGGAGCCTTTTCTCCGGTTTCAACGTTGAGAATGACCCGCTCGTCCTTTACGAGAAGGTGATTACGGGGCAACCATTGAATGCCCTCCGGGCTGCCGACACGGTAGTCCGTTTCCTTAAGGTCATTGCTTTCGATGTCCATGATTAGTACGCGCTGTCGCGGTCTCGGGGATTTGCTTTCGGTTTCTAGCCTCAAGAGGGCTAAGTATTTGCCTTCTTGAGACATGATGCCCCAATTGGTCTTGAAGTCAAAGGAACGCAGCTTTATAGACTTACCTGATTCCGGATCAAAAGTTAAGACTTCACGACTACCGTCGAAGACCAGCACGAGGTTCCGGCTCACAAGGGTCAACCCCCGGCTGTCTTTGGCTCCCGTATAGTTTAGAGTCAAACTGGGCGAGGGAGTGTCTATTAATACGGCGACCTCCCGATCATTATTCCAAAGGAACGTCACGTTCGCCTGAGGTGTTGATTCCCTGATATGTTTCCGAATTGACTCTTCGACACTCTCCCTGACCACATCAAACTTGAATGAAATAGTAACCTGAGTTGGCTTCAAGGGAAGTCGTCGTTGGTAAAGGGTGCCAAGGTCTAAGTTCGTATCCTGAGGTTCCCCTATTAGTCCGATGCCTTCAATATTGACTCGCGCAGTGTTATTTTTTACCCTCCTGATTTCAAGGGCAAAGGGGCTAGAGGAAAGGGTTTTAACATATGCATTCGGGATACGGATCTTAGTATCGGACTCTCGTTCGGTGGCTTGAAACCTTATATGAAGGGTACTTTGACCCACCTCGTTGGTGACCCATCGCCGCAACTGCGGTAATTCGCCATCGATCGCCAAAGCAGCGTCTATTTCGGTAGTATCCACGGGTGCTTCGAATCTGATAAAGACGTTGATCGGAAACCACCCCATTACGATGGGTTTGTTATAGTCTATTTCTCTGGCGAATCCGTCGTCATTGTCGATCTCAACCTCCGCTATTCCCCATTTGAGGCCCTTATCGCCACTCCTGGAGGGGATGCTGATCTCTTCGGGTGCTACCGCACAAGACAAAGTGAGTTGCGTCAACAAAAGACCGAGTAGCAGCAGACCTGGGAGTTTGAGGTTCTTTGTGGGATTTCCGACCATGACCACACACCATCCCAGCGAAATTGGGAGAATGCTGCGGCGACGCTCGACGTTGCAGGAGGCCGTATCTCTACTTTAGTTATGAGGCCCGCTCTTTCGGCGCCCACCAGCTGAGCCTCGGATCATTCCTGGGAGCCTCTCCAACCTGCTCCAAGTAAGGAAAGGGCAAGCCCGCCCAGGGACCAGACCAACACTATGGTGAGGCTGTACCAATACTCAGGCCCTATGGATCCTGAGACGGCGTGGCGGAGACAAGAGGCCACATAGGTCGTCGGCAAAAATTGCGCGGTCGCCTGAAGGGGGCCCGGAAGCTGCTTCAGCGGGACATACACTGGCGCAAACAGGACTATGAGCGGCCCGACTATTTGTGTCACTAGACCGACTGTCTCGGAGTCCCTAGTGTAGAAGCCGATCACGGAACCGAGACCTGCAAGGCTGTAGGCCCCGATCAAGTAGGCCAGGACCAGTAGCGCGGGCTGAGGGATCGTGGGCAGACCCAAGCCGAGAGTCCCCACCACCAGTATGATGGCGGACGATGGCAGCGAGAGAATCACGCCGCGGCTGGCCAATGCCAGAATAAAGGATACTTTCAGTATGGGCAAGGAAGCATAATACTCAAGGGCATTCTGATCCCTGAGCCGGCCGATTGACTGCCCTAGACTGAGCATGGCGCTGCTTACGGCTCCGTTGGCTACCGCACCAGTGACAATGTAGAGGCGTGTCGTTGCGTCCTGTGCTCCCCCATATATCCAAAGAAAGAACACGTAGGTAAGGGGAGAGAACGACAGGAAAACCACGTACCAGAACCACTGACTCCTCAATGCGTACATTTGACCCTTGAGGATCCAGAGGTACTCAGTGATGAATCTACGGATCATCCGCGACGGGGTCATCCCACTTCCTCCCAGTCAGAGACACATAGACGTCCTCTAGCGAGCAGGAGTTTACCTGGAAGCGGTCTATTGCGTTCATACCGAGGGTCCCAATGAGCTCCGCCAAGACCGACGTGACTTGCCTTTCCGGGACACGAATCTCCCATGTCTGCCCGTGAACATGGGTCAGCAGCCCACCGGCTACGGCGGGCGGTTGTAAGCTGACTTTCAAGGTCATGACGATTTTCGCTTGGTGACTCAAACCGGCCTTCAGTTCTCCTGGCGTCCCTTGAGCACGGATGCGACCATCATCCATGATGATGACTCGGTCGACTACCGTTTCCGCCTCCAAGATGTTGTGAGTAACCAGGACGACAGTTGTACCCTCGTTGCGATTCTTTTCCAAAAGGTAGGCCCAGAGCAGGTGTCTCCTGTGTGGATCTAGGTCGTTGGTCGGTTCATCCAGCACAAGAACCACCCGGCGAGACATGAACGTGGAGAGCAATAGGGCGAGGCGCCTTTCACCCCCGGAGAGATGTCGGAGATAGCGATCGGCAAATTCTCCGCAAAGGAAGCGATCGATCAGGCTACCAGCCGCTTTTTTGGCTTCCCCGAGAGTCACGCCCCTCAAGATTCCAGCGTGTAGCAACACTTCTCGAAAAGTAAAAGCCCCAAACCATGCTACTCGCTGACTGAAGTACGCTACCAGGTCTGGCACAAGTTGGGGGCGGGCCACCACGTCGTGCCCAAAGAGACGCACTGAACCCGACGTGGGCCTGAGGAGCCCGACCATCTGCCTGACAAGAGTGGTCTTACCGGCGCCATTGGGCCCCAAGACGCCCAATACCTCACCCTGTGGTACCTTAAGGCTGATGCCCTTGTTGGCTGGGGTCTTGCCTTTTCTATAGATTTTCGTGAGGCGGTCAATGTCGTAGGCCGCGACGTCCACATTAGCCCCTCCGATCTAGATCTGCGACGCCGTCTCCGGTAGCAAGGAATGCCACACGGTCGTTGAACAGACAAAACAGCCGGTTGCGTTCGAAGAACTGCCTCAGCGATGCAAGTTTCCAGCATCCGGAAAACAGGTCCCGTTTGGTCGCGTCGAGCATGAACCACGTGCCTTCATGTTGAACCAAGGTCGTGGCGTGCGTGGCACGACCAAAATCCTCCCCCAAGTGACAGGTGATGGAGACGTAGCAGGAGTCGGCAGGATATCCTGCGTGTCGGAGGATGGAGCACAAGACAACTGCGTTCATGTAGCAGTCACCAAACGCCGAATGCCTATCACCCCAATACGAGGCTACTACCTGGTCCCAGGCGCTTCTTTGGCCAAATATAGAACCCATGAGTTGGGCCGGATGGATAGCCTCTTTCACCGGCCAGACGGCAGTCTCCCATGGCCCGGGACCATTGACGTCGGATGAATAGGCCAGGTTCACCTGCTCAAGGTTTGACATTCATGCATTCCCCCGGGAAAAGCCCAGCATCATGAAGGATCTGGCAATCTGGAAACGAACAAGCAAAATCCCCGTACATATTGAATGCTCGGGCTGGACACAGATTCCCGCAATAGTCTCGGAAGATGCACTGGGCGCAGATCCCAGTAAGATGCTGCGGATATAGCGACCGAATGCCACGCACCAGGGGGTCCAGTTGCAGGACTTCCATCAGGGGAAGGCGGAACAACGATGCAGGTGGGTCATATTTATCCCGTCCGATCTTGCATGCGGTAACGGCACCATCCAAAAACAAGCCAATAATACCTCGGTAATTACACACGGAACGGGTGATCTTCAAGTGATCAATGCCAGTCAACACCCAAGGGAGCAAGGCATAGATCTGACCGGGATACTCATCCGCCAGTGTCAGAAGACGCTCGACGAAGGTCAAATAGGTGTGCGGGCTACCCATTGAGAGAATGTTGGCGCTGAACTT
Source organism: Bacillota bacterium (assembly GCA_023475165.1). GTDB lineage: Bacteria > Bacillota > Sulfobacillia > JAMCWA01 > JAMCWA01 > JAMCWA01. The sequence continues at coordinate 33,463 of JAMCWA010000084.1, forward strand.
GAGTAATTTCGCCTCCCGGACCTCAATCATCCTCCGCGTGAACGGTATGAGTTGGTCCATTGACTGATCCGTAGTAGTCACATTGAGGATGAGCCCTCGCACGTCAACATCCTCAGCGACCAGTAGCGACGGGTCGACATTCACTGCGAGTTCGTCAAAGTACTCCGCGGCTTCTCGCACCGGCCGCTTCATCAGGTCGCGTACTTCAACATCCCCTGATATCCGGATTCCTCGATCTGGACACGTTCTGACGATGCGTAATAGACCTTGGCCTTTATCGAACGCGCCACCTACGATCCTCAACGATTGCGCTCCCAACTCCACAGCCTCTGAGAGTCGCCGCTCAACGAGATCCATATTGAGCTTCGTTCCCACGTCGCAGCGGAGGTATATGCCAGTCAACATCCTGCGTTGCTCCTTAAGCTCCTTTAAGGTATTGCTCTGGAAAAAGTCCGGCCTCATACAGTTCCTGGCACACGGGAAACGGGCCATTGAAAGTGCCGTAAGCTTCAAACGACCAAGCGGGGCATGTATGACCGCAACAGGTCTCAAAGATGCACTGACCGCAGACTCCTTCGGGTCTCACCTCCTGAATGGCCTGGAGGTAGCGCAACGCTCGCGAGGTGCTGATGATCTCCCGGAGTGAGGTTGCGCGGATGTTGCCGAATATTGCGCCAGCGTTGGTTACTCCTATCCCGCACAGGGACACATCTCCGTTGGGTAGCAACCCCAGAAGCTGATCGGGTGCACACACGCCTATCTTTAGAGGTGACGAAGGACGGAAAAACGCCATCGGAAGAACAGTGCGTATTTGGCTTGGGTACTTAGATGCCAATAGATGTACTCTGTCAAAATACTCCGGGATTCGTTCGACCGAGAGGAGCGCACCCCGGTTGAGGCTCTGGGCTCTCCCCATATCTGTGCAAAGGCCGAACTTGACTGATCCGCCCAGTTCCTCGACTACCAGCCTTGCGATCATCGGCATCAGATCAAAATTGTTGGCGAATACGATAGACACCGTACCTATCTTCGTGCGGCCGTTCAGGTGCTTGAACGCATACAGAACTCGATCGAAGGCACCCCGCATCCCACGGAATGAATCGAAAGCCTCCGGAGTAGAGTAGTCGAGGCTCACCCCAATCTCGAGATCTCTGATCGTGCTAAAGAATCTCAGGCATTCATCGTCGATAAGAGATGCATTTGTCTCGAGACTCACTCCTATGCCGTGCTCGTCGCAGTAGGACATGACTTCGAAAACGACTTCACGCCTGACGAGTGGCTCCCCTCCGGTGATCTTGACCCTAGTCAGTCCCTGCGCTTGCAGCTCTCGTATGGCCCCAATGATTTCCGCAGGGCTCAGTTTATCACCATCGCATGCCATTGGACCAGCACTAACCCAGCAATGCGGACAACTCATGTTGCATCTACGGGTCAGAGTGATGTAGAGTCTGTCGATTCTCCCTGACATAGGTAACCCTCCTCTACCATCTGCTGGAGGAAGCGTTGGATGTCCGCGAGCACCGTCAGATGATCTGGTACATCGAAGACCTGTATAAGTTCATCGGCTATCTCAGTCACATCTCGCTGGCACCGCTGGAGAATGAACACCCCTGTCTCGTTAATGACTTTGACCGAACCCTTGCTACTGTCATACACGAATGCGCCGTCTGACCTGATCACCCACTTTAAGCTTGGGTTCTTCACAAGAGCCAACTAGACCCCTCCCCCATAAAGTTAAGATTAATCCAACTTGCTTGGTAGACACTTACAGACTAGTTTTCAACTGCCAATTTCTGTCTTTTTGTTGGCTCTCTAACACGATCTAGCGGTGTAAAACAGCGCGGTGTGCTCAAACATCCCCGACCGAACCCAGCCCGGAACTCCCAGATTTTCCATTCCAGCATGGTTTGTTGTTCGAGAGGATACCATCACCATCGACCAACGCACTGTCGCACACGTCCCCGGACTAAGCGCATCAGCCCCGATATGTTCACCTGTAACCACCCTAAAGCTATGGACCAATCTCGTGCAGATGATATCACACGCAGGTCCTTCCAGACATGGGTGTTGATACCCATTTTTTCACGGGAAGCATTTTCGGAAGCAGGAATCTTCAGCCTTCGCGAAGAATCCATAATGTGGAATAGGGATGAAACGGTTCTTGGTGGAGGGTAGCTATCATGAACGGCAAAGCAGAGGATCGAGTCTGTCCGGTCGCCACGGTGCTCTCAAAGGTGGTGCCAGAAGGGAGGCAGCAATCTTGCAACTCTAGCGAATGCTCCCCCGCTGTCGTCTCGTCCCTTTGCCTCTTCCAGGACTCCCGCTCCCTTGGTTTTCTGCCTTTGGAAAGAATCAGTGACCTTACTTCTCGGGAAAGAACCGTGCTAGTGCTTCTCATAGCCACAGACCTATCCCGGGACGAGATGGCCCAACTGCTCTTTGTGTCCAGGAGGACGGTGGACAGACATACCGAGAGCATTTTTGAGAAATTGGACGTTACTGACCGCTGCCAGTTGATCAGGAAGGCCTTTCTGCCACAGAATTGTCCTGCCCGCGCTCTGTAGCCTTGGAGGACCCCCGGATGAAAGAAGCCTTCTCGCTTAAGAGTAAGCGAGGCTAAACTCAGAGCTAGACTGGCCTCATTCAAGCAGCGGGCCTACCGGAAGCTAAAGCGGTGCCATTAAGTAGAAGGACCAGTTTATGTCCTGGGGCAGTTTAGTGCATTTGGAAAAGGAAAGATCACGGCTCTGGGACGAAACGGCTTCCGGTGACGGCTGGTGATGCGAAGAATCATTTTTCTGAAGCCTCACCGTTCCCGGTTTCCTCCGCGCTAGCCACCTCTGGTCCTGCCCTCTTTAGTTTCTTCACCTCCGACCAGCCCCAGAGGAGAACCAGGCCAGCCAGTAACCACGGGATGACGCTGGCTAAGATTTCACCCGTGTAGCGGTACAGGTGCAGCCCGCCGTCATGAAAGAGCATGACCAGGGCGGTGTGGGCCAGGACGGCCGCCCCCAAGTAAATGAAGATGGGATAGCGGTTCATGAGGGTAGCCAGCCAATTACTCCCCAAGACGACGATGGGGATACTCAAGGCCAGGCCAAAAAGGACTAAAACAACGCTCCCGTGGGCGGCCCCCGCCACCCCCATGACGTTGTCGAAAGCCATGGAAAGATCCGCCAAGATAATGGCCCCGACCGCCTCCCAAAAGCGTCCGTGGCTTTTGATCTCTTCCCGTCCTTCCTCGGCCATGACCAGCTTCCAGGTAATCCAAATCAGGACCAGCCCGCCGAGGGCGTTAATGAAGGGAATTTGCAGGAGGGTGGTGGCAATGGCGGTGAAGAGCACCCTCAGGATGATGGCCCCACCCGCCCCCAGAAAAGCCGCCTTCTTTCGTTGCCCAGCCGGCAGGTCTTTGATGGCCAAACCGATGATGGCGGCGTTGTCGCCGGAGAGGGCCAGGTCGATGATGGTGATCCCAAGGACCGCGCCCAGGGCGCTCCAAAGCCCCAGGAACAAATCGGCATCAAAATTGGCTAACCCATGAAACATTGGCCACCTGATGGGTAAAGGGCCACCCGGTTCAATAAGAACTAATCAGCAGCTCTTTTCCCAGATCAGGCTTTCACCCTCCTTTCCTTCTTGCCTGAAATTCGCTGGGTGTATAGCCCGTGGCCTGGCGAAAAAGCCGGCTGAAATGCCCGGCTTTTTCATAGCCAACCCGGCGCGCTATCTCCTGGATGTTTAGATTCGTGTTCAAAAGGAGTTCCCGGGCCGCTTCCATGCGGACGGCCGTGAGGAACTGTCCAAAGGTCATCCCCTTTTGGGCTTGAAAGTAACGGGAAAAATAATAGGGGCTGAAATGGGCGATTTTTGCGGCATCCCGCAAGGAGACGGGATGATGGTAATTTTTCCGGACGTAAGATTCGACAGCAGCCAGGGTGTTGACGATAGTCCCCTGATTCTCCCGGCGCAAAAGATCGGTAAAACGCCCAAAGACCTCCAAAGCCAGGGCCAGGAGCCCGGGCCAACTGGTCCGATGGAAGAGTTCCTGCCAGCCCTCCGTCACCAGTCTGGCCATTTTGCCTTGAGGAAGTCCGAGCTCCGCCGCCTGTCGCCCAAAAAGAAGGATGAGCTCGCCGACCTGTAACCGGGCCTCTTCTTCCGTCAGCCGGCCTTTCCGCACTTGCTGGTCCATATGGGCAAGCCAGGACCGGATTTGGGTCTCGTCACCTTCGCGCAAAGCCGCTGGCGAGGGAAAGGCTGGCGCGGTGGTCCCCGTTCCAGCTGAGGACCGCGGACCGGTCGATCCAGGGTCCTCTCCGGCTGGCGTTTGTCGTCTTTTTGGCAGCGGCCGTCGCTCCTCGTCCGCCAACTCCCGTGTCTTCGGTTCGCCTCCGGACCCCGGCTCAACGGCTGGCCGTTCTTTTACGGCGACAAGATCGGCCGCCTCCCCATTCTCAACCAGGGGAGCGTTTTCCGGGGAAAGGGCACGACTCCCCAGGACCCGGTTACTACCCCAGTAGAAACGTTCGCGCAAAGCCTTTTGGGCTTCCTGGAAAGCCAGGGGAAGATCGGCTGCCCCTGGTCCGGCCAGGCCCAGGCCAATGGTGACGGTGCCCAGACCGGCAGCCGCCACCGCCTGTCGCACTTCTTCCCCAGCCCGCCGCAGGGCCTCTTCCCGCGAGTAATGGGACAAAAGGCCGCGAATCCCGGGGGACGAAGCCCCACCCGGTCCCGTCACTTCGGAGCCCCGCGTGTTCAAGAGCAGGGCCAGACTATCCCCTTCCAGAAGAAGTCCCAACTTCTCCCAACTGGCCAACGCCTCTCTGGCCACCTGTAAAAAATTCCCTTTGAGCTGCCGCCGCCATCCCTCGCTTTTATTCTCCGCCAATCGCCAGAAGTCATCGATGGCCACGACCAGGACTCCGTCCGGCAGAGCAGTAAGTCCGAGGTAAGAGGCGTAATCCCACATCTCTTTGAAGGGCATCGGGTAGCCGAAAAGGAGATTTGAAGCCAGTTCGATTTCCAGTAAACGCCTCAATTCTTCCGGCTTAATGGGAAACATTAGTTACGCCTTCACATGAATTTAATCCGATTCTGTGCCGCCGAGCGGGCTTGCCCCAGCCCGGCATCGTAATAGCGAACCAGGCCCAACCCAACGTCGCCGGTGAACACCCTCTCCAGGCGCCTCTCCGCCTCAGCGCTACCATCGACGACTACCGTCATCCCCGCGTGGACCGAGTGGCCTATGCCGACGCCGCCTCCGTGGTGCAACCCCACCAGGGTGGCCCCGTTAGAGGCATTGAGGAGGGCGTTGAGAATCGGCCAGTCGGCGATGGCATCGCTGCCGTCCGGTAAACCCTCCGTCTCCCGCCGCGGAGAGGCCATGGCCCCAGCGTCCAGATGGTCCCGGGTGATGGCCACCGGTGCGGCCACCTGGCCGGTCTGAACGGCTTTATTGACCTCCAGGGCGAAGCGGATCCTCTCTTCAAAGTTGAGCCAGCCGATGCGCGCCGGGAGACCTTGAAACCAGACATGCGACTGGGCGTGGCTGATCCAACGGCAGATGGCTTCGTCCTCGGGGAAGAGGCGCCGGATGACTTCATCTAAATAGAAAATGTCGGCCGGTTCGCCAGAAAGCGCCACCCAACGGAACGGGCCACGTCCCTGGGCTAAAAGTGGCCGGATGTAAGCCTGAACAAAACCGGGAATACGGAAGGCCTCCGGGATCTCCTCGGCCACTTGGGCGCGCAGGTTGTTTCCGTATTCAAAGACCACGGCCCCGTGTTTTTGCAAATCCAGCATCGCCTGCACCTGGACGGCCATGGAGCGCAGGGACCTTTTCACGTATTCGGCCGGGGCTGTTCGGCGCAGTTCCAGCGCCTCAGCGAAGCTCAAGCCTGCCGGAACATAACCATTCAAAGGATCGTGGGCCGCCGTTTGATCGGTAACCACATCGGGAATGAGCCCGCCCTTGACCATCTCGGGATAGACCTCCGCGGCGTTGCCCGGTAAACCGATGGCCAGAGGCTCTCCCCGGCGACAAGCCTCTTCCGCCAGTTGCCAGGCTTCCCGGGCGTCCCGGGCCAACACTTGGCAAATCTCTTTACGCAGACTCTGTTTCAGCGTTTCGGGATTGGCTTCGACGACGATGATGACCCCGCCGTTTAAAGTTACGGCCAGCGGCTGGGCCCGTCCCATGGCCCCCAATCCCGCGGTCAATACGCAACGTCCGGCCAGGGTGCCATTAAAATGGGTCCTGGCCACGGCCGCCATGGTCTCGTAGGTTCCTTCCAAAATCCCCTGCGTCCCGATATAGGCCCAGGCGGCGGCGGTGGACTGACCATACATGGTCAGCCCTTTCTTCTCCAATTCCCAGAAATGAGGCCAGGTGGCCCAGGCGGGGACCAAAAAGCTATTGGCCATGATCACGCGGGGGGCCAGGGGATGGGTGGGAAAAGCGGCTACCGCCTTGCCCGACTGAATGACCAGGGTTTCGTCATCCTCCAGCTCTTGTAGAGCCCGAATGATGCCCGCCAGGGCCTCCCAGTTCCGCGCCGCTTTCCCCGTGCCGCCATAAACGATGAGATCCTGCGGCCTTTCCGCGACCTCGGGATCCAGAGTGTTCAGCAAAAGGCGCAGAATCCCTTCCTGCGGCCAGCCATGGCAAGAGATTTCTCGACCTCGCGGAGCCCGGATCAACATCTAGTCCACCTCATCGTCACCAGGAAGTAGAAACTGCCGGGCACCCCGGCAGTTTCTTGACAGCCCTCATAATTTATTTCAACATCGGGATCTTAATTCCCTTCTTTAGCGCCGTTTCTCGCGCTTTTTCGTAGCCGGCATCGACATGCCGCATGACGCCGCTGCCCGGGTCGGTGACCAGGACCCGCCCAAGCTTCTCGCGGGCCAGGTCGCTCCCGTCGGCCACCACCACCATTCCGGCATGGATGGCGTAGCCGATGCCGACCCCGCCGCCGTGGTGAACGGACACCCAGCTCGCTCCAGCTGCCGTGTTGAGCAGGGCATTTAAGATGGGCCAGTCGGCGATGGCGTCGCTACCGTCCTTCATCCCCTCCGTTTCCCGGTAGGGAGAGGCGACAGAACCGCTGTCCAGGTGGTCGCGTCCGATGACAATAGGGGCCTTGATTTCGCCCTTTCTGACCATTTCGTTGAAGAGGAGGCCAATGCGGTCTCGTTCCCCATAACCCAGCCAGCAGATGCGGGCCGGAAGTCCCTGGAACTTGATCCTTTCCCGGGCCAGACGGATCCAGCGGCTCAAGGCCTGATTCTCGGGGAACTCCCGCAAGATCACCTCATCGGTCTTGTAAATGTCCTCCGGATCGCCAGAAAGAGCCGCCCAGCGGAATGGTCCCTTCCCCTCTTCAAACAGGGGGCGGATGAAGGCCGGGACAAAACCGGGAAAGTCGAAGGCGTTGGCCAGGCCACCCAGCGCCGCCTGTTTGCGGATGTTGTTGCCGTAGTCAAAAACGATGGCGCCAGCCTTTTGCCAGTCTAGCATCGCCTGAACGTGGCGGACGATGCTGGCACGGGCCCGTTGGACATAGCCCTCCGGATCCTTCCGCCGCAACTCGGCCGCCTCAGCCAGGGTTAAGCCAGCCGGGATGTAGCCGTTCAGGGGGTCATGGGCCGAGGTCTGGTCGGTGACGATGTCAGGAACGATCCCCCGCCGGACCAGTTCCGGCATAACCTCGGCGGCGTTTCCCAAAAGACCGATGGACTTGGCTTCACCCTTGGCCTTGGCTTGCAAAGCCAGCTGCAGGGCCTCATCCAGGTCGGTGCTCATGAGGTCCAGGTACTTAGTCTTCAAGCGCTTTTCGATGCGCTCCGGGTCCACCTCGACCACCAGGGCCACCCCTTCGTTCATGGTGATGGCCAGGGGTTGAGCTCCACCCATCCCCCCCAAGCCGGCGGTGACCACCAACCGCCCTTTCAGGGAACCGCCAAAATGCTGCCTCACCGCTTCGGCCAGGGTTTCATAGGTGCCCTGGATGATGCCCTGGCTGCCAATGTATATCCAGCTCCCGGCCGTCATCTGGCCGAACATGGTTAGACCTTTGGCTTCCAGGTCCCAGAAATTCTCCCAGGTGGCCCAGGCCGGCACCAGCATGGCGTTGGAAATCAAGACCCGCGGGGCCAGGGGATGGGTTTTGAAAACACCCACCGGCTTACCCGATTGGACCAGCATGGTCTCGTCGTTCTCCAATTCGCGCAAGGTCCGCACGATGGCGTCGAAGGCCTCCCAGTTCCGGGCCGCCTTTCCCGTACCCCCGTAAACGATGAGCTGATCCGGTTTTTCGCCGACCTCCGGATCGAGGTTGTTCATAAGCATGCGCAAGGCCGCTTGTTGCTCCCAGCCCTTACAGCTCCTTTCACTACCCCGTGGAGCTCTGATCTCCCTGCTTACCGCCATCATCAATTCCTCCCCTCCGTCAGTTAAGGTCAAGATAAGTCCGACACAGTGATCCGGTCAGCACCCTCTTCTCAACTGCCCGTTGACCCGGGAGACGGAGGAACCGAGTCCTAACGCCCTCCCCGTCCTCCCGGCACCTTCTTCTCGTCCGCCCAGTAGCCCGGTGAACGAAGCAAGCAATTCTTTAACGCCCCCCGGCTCCTTCTCAACCGCCCAGATAGGCCTCCCGGACCCGCGGATTCTCCGCCAGTTCCGCCGCCGTACCCGCCAGAACCAAGCGCCCAGTTTCCAGGACATAGCCCCGGGTGGCATAGCCGATGGCTTTGCGCGCATTTTGCTCCACCAGTAAAATAGTCATTCCCTGCCGGTTTAATTCCCATAGGGAATGAAAAGCCTGATTTACGGCCAGGGGCATCAAGCCCATGGAGATTTCATCAATCAAAAGTAGCCGGGGGCCGGGCATGAGGGCACGTCCCAAAGCCAGCATCTGCTGTTCTCCGCCGCTTAAGGTTCGTCCCAGCTGCCGCCGCCGTTCGGCCAGGCGTGGGAAAAGCTGATAAACTCTTTCAAACCCTTCTTTTAGGCGGGGATCCCGGTTCGTCAAACGGAAGGCCCCCAAACGCAAGTTTTCCTCCACCGTCAATTCCGGAAAAATGCGCCGCCCTTCCGGAACGTAGCTGATACCCAGTTCCACCCGCTCCCAGGGCGGGAGGTTGGTAATATCCCTGCCGTTAAAAAGGATTTTTCCCCGCCGCGCCGTCACTAAACCCATGATGGTCTTGATGGTGGTCGTCTTCCCGGCACCGTTGGCGCCGATGATACTGACCCATTCTCCGGCCTCCACCCGCAAAGAAAGGCCAAAAAGGGCCTGAGCCTGCCCATAATAAACGTCAACGGATTGAAGCTCTAACAGGACGTTCCACCTCCTCTTCGCCCAGGTAGGCCTGGATGACCGCCGGATCACGCTGGATCTCTTCGGGTCTCCCCTCGGCTATCTTCTTACCATAGGACAAAACCACGATCCGGTCACACAGTTCGGCCGCCACCGCCATGTTGTGTTCGATGAGGACCATGGTCAACCTTTCCTGCCGCAGTTCTTTGACTAAAGCGACGAAGGCCCGGATCTCTTCTTGGGAGAGACCAGCACAGGGTTCGTCCAGCATCAACAGCTTTGGTTTTAAGGCCAGGGCCCGGGCTATCTCCAGGCGTCGCTGTTCGGCCAGGGACAACTGGGCGGCAGTGAGGCCCACTTTTTCGGCCAGACCTACTCGCTGTAACAGGCGGCGCGCCTTTTCGGCTTCAGCCAGCCCCGGACGATGCCAGAGGCTCCGCCAGGGCTGGTTGTAAAAAAGTAGCCCCTGCGGCACGAGTACATTCTCCAAAACTGTCATTTGTTTGAAAACGCGACTGATCTGAAAGGTCCGTCCGATGCCCAAACCGGCCACGGTGGAAGGAGGTAACCCAGAGATCTTCCTTCCGGCGAAATAGATCTCGCCAGCCGTTGGACGGTAAACCCCGCAGATGGTGTTGAAGAGGGTCGTTTTACCGGCACCATTGGGCCCCACCAGGCCCAGAATCTCACCCTCCGCCAGTCCCGCGTCGACCCCGTCCACGGCCTTTAAACCGCCGAAGTGCTTCTTTACGCCGCGCAATTCTAAGAGCACCGGTCCCTACCCCCTTCGCCGCGCCGGAAGGCGCCGGAAAAGATTGATCTTTAACTCCGTCCGACCTAGGAGACCGGAGGGCTTAAAGAGCATCATGACCACCAAGAGGCCCCCGTAGACCAGCATCCGGTAATCGGCCAGAAAACGGAAGACCTCGGGGGCCAGCCCCAGGATGAGAGCGCCGGCCAGGGCGCCCTCCACCGTACCCAGACCGCCGAAGACGGCCATAGCTAAAACGGTGATGGAGAGGGGGAACCCAAAGTCGCCGGCGGAAATGAAGGTGATGTGGTGGGCGTAAAGACTTCCGGCCAGCCCGGCCAGACCAGTCCCGAGGACAAAGGCCCACAGCTTAAAGGCCTGGACCTTAATCCCGTTGGCCAGCGCCGCTTCCTCATCATCGCGCAAGGCACGAAAAGCCAAACCCATCCAGGTTTTCTCAAGAAAACGGCTAAACAAAACCACAGTTATGGTCACCACGGCGACCAGGCCAAAATAAGCGGTCTTGTCAAAGTTGAAGCCAAAAAGGGCTGGGGCCGGGATGTTGCCCAGGCCCAGTGCACCACCGAAATAGGGGGAATAAAGGAAAAAGGAGACCACGACGAAATTTATGCCCATGGTCGTAATGGCCAGAAAATCTTCTTTTACGCGCAGGCTGGCCAGCCCCACCACCCAGCCCACCAGGGCCGCCGTCAAAAAGGACAGGGGTAAGGCCAACCAGAAATTCAGTCCGGCCCGCGTGGTCAGGAGGGCGGAAGTATAGGCACCGATCCCGAAGAAAGCGGCATGGCCCAGCGTGGGCTGACCAGCGTACCCGGTAATGATGTTCAGACTCAGGCTGAGGAGACTGTAAAGGCCCAAGGTGATCCCGACCACCAGATAATAGTAAAGACTCACCTCAGCCACCACCCTTTCTGGCAAAAAGTCCCTGTGGCTTCAACATTAAGACCAGGATCAGGGCCAAAAAGGCGATGGCATCCCGCGGTAACTTATACCCTAGATAGGCCACCACCAGGGTTTCCACCAGTCCGATGAGGAGTCCGGCCAAGACCGTCCCCACCGGATTCCCGAGTCCGCCCAAGACCACGATGGCCAGCATCTTGTAAGCGGGAACGCTACCCATGGTGGGATAGACTTCATTATAATTAGCCGCCACCAATAGGCCAGCGGCGGCCGCCAAAACGGAACCGAGCACGACATTGGAGGCCACCGCCAGATTAGCGTTGACCCCCATGGCCTGCGCGATCTCCAGATCTTGGGCCACCGCCTTCCAGGCCAACCCGAGCCGAGTCTTTTCGGTGAAAAACCAAACGAAGGCCAGGAGAAGCCCCGTCACCAGGAGGATGACGAGCTGGGTCTCGGTGACCTTTACCCCCCGCCACTCGAGGGCAAAGCTGGGCCAGACGGCGTTGAGGGGGATGATATTGGGTCCAAAAACCAGACGATAAAGGTCTTCCATAAAGATGAAAAGGCCGATGCTGGCGATGAGGGGCACCAAAGGCGATGTGCCGAAAAGGGGACGGTAAATATAGCGCTGAATCCCAAACCCAGCCGCTCCCGCCACGACCATGGCCGCCAACAAGGCCAAGAGGAAGCTCTGGCTCAAACCATAAGCCACCAGGCCCGCGTAAGCCCCCAGGGCATAAATCCCGGCATGAGCTACGTGCAGGATGCGCAAGACACCGTAGATCATGGTCAAACCCAAGGCAATGAGGGCGTATACGCTCCCGATGATCAGACCGTTGACCAATTGTTGCAGAATCATGAGTCCACCTCATTGGAGGGGCTGGAAACCAGGTCCAACGTATTCACCCACCAACCCCAAAAAGGATCGCGCGTCCACTTCAGTGCTGGGGCTGGGCAAAGCCCAGCCCCCGACACACTTTGCCAGCATCGCTTTGATCTCCTAAGGCTTTTCGTTCTTGACCGGACCTCAGAATGGAGGGGTCCTGGAGCTTCAATGACCTCCATCGGCGATCGCCGCCGGGGCTACGGAGGGCCAGGCCGGGCACCATCCAGCTCGTGCCCCAACGGGAACCGCACCGCTAAGCTCCACTTGCTCGCTTCTTACACCGGTTCGCCCCCAGCAGTGACAACTATACCTGTGAAACGCCCGAAGCCCAAGGCGAACGAAGAAGGTCGTCAATGAGCGACCGACGCCTACTTTACTGTTCGCCATACTCTGCAGTTCGCTAGAGGGCCATCCATACGCCTTGTCGCCCGCTCATTGCGGGGGCGTCAAAACCGTCGGATCAGCGATCTTGTTGAAGTAATGGAAGGAGCCACCTTGTACCTTCTGCACTTGCACCGTCTTTAGCACTTCGCCGCCGGCAGTGTAACCCTGAATGGTGCCCGTGACGGCTTCAAAGTTCTTGGTCGCGGCGATGGCGTCACGAATCTTGTCCGGATCCGTACTCTTGGCCTGCTTCAAGGCGTTGGCCAAAACGTAAACGGCATCGTAGGTGGAAGCAGCCACCATGTCGGGATCAACGCCATAGGCCTTCTTGAAGTTGGCAAAAAAGTTCTTGGCTACCGGTCGCTCATCGTCCCGGTTCAGATTGGTGGTGATGATGACCCCCTCGGCCGCTTCCTTGGCCACACCCAGGAATTGCTTGGTGGAGTCAATCCCCTCGGTACCGAGGATTTGGGCCTTAATCCCGAGGGACTTGGCCTGCATGACGATCTGCGCGCCTTCCGAGGCATAGGCCACCATATAGATGAGGTCGGGTTCCAGCCCCTTGATCTTGGTTAAAATGGGGTTGAACTCCTTCTCACCGGCGGGAAAGATGTCATTGGAAACGATGGTTGCCCCGAGGGCTTCGGCACGTTCCTTGAAAGCCGAGCCGAGAGTCTTGCCAAAATCGTTATCGATGGCTAAGATAGAGATCTTTTTTGCCCCCAGGAGTTTAACCGCCACTTCGGCTCCGGCCCGTCCCTGGACGGTCCCCAAGAAGCTCTGCCGGAACATATACTTCCCCGCCTTGGTGATGTCCGGGTGGACGGCATAGGCCGTGATCATGGGGATTTTGGCCTGCTGCAAAACCGGAGCTACTGCCCGGGTGGTGCCGCTGTAGGAGCCGCTGATGACGGCCACCACCTTTTCCCCAATGAGCTTGTTGGCGATGTTGACGGCTTCTTTGGAGTCAAGACGATCATCGTTGACCAAAAGCTTCAATTCCCGCCCGTCGATACCGCCGGCAGCATTAATCTCCTTCACCGCCAATTCCGCCGCCCGTTTGGCGCTCTCGCCATCAGCCGCCGCTGGACCAGTGATGGGCGCCAAGAAACCGATCTTGATGGATTTGTCGCCTCCCCCGCAACCGACCGCCGTCAGGAGCAGGGCCACCATGAGGGCAAGGACCAAAAACCTTTTCAAACGAATCAACCCCCTTTGCACAATTTCAACGGCTCTGGTAATTGGTATTAATTCGCCGGCGGGCGACAATTCCCTTGCCCCCATATTGCTCTTATTTGCCCCAATATTGCTCAAGCACCCCATGTTCCGGTGGCTTGAAGACTCCCCAGACCAGACTAAAGCCTAGAAGTCTTCCCCTCTAGCTTAGTCGGGAAAGGACTCTCCGGAAGGGGTGACTACATTGGGGAATCCGGTTTCTCCGTTTTCTTTAAGCCGTATTTCTCGAGGCGGTAAAGGAGGGCATAACGGCTGAGATGAAGGAGGCGGGCGGCCTGGCTCTGGTTGCCACCACTTTTTTCCAGAGCCTTCAGGATGAGGTGTTTCTCCAGTTCTTCCAGATCCAGTCCCTCTTCCGGAATGTCCAGAGTAAATCCGCTGCCGCCCCCTTCTTCTGCCGCCAGGATTTCCGCCGGAAGGCACTCCCGGGTGATAACCCCACCCGAACACAAAAGGCAGGCCCTCTCGAGGACGTTTTCCAGTTCCCGGACGTTTCCGGGCCAAGAATAGTTCATGAGGGCGGCCAGAGCCGCGGGGGCGATCTGAAAATGACCGCCAGAAGGGGCCGCCCCTCCCGGCGGGGCCAAACCGTTCGAAGGGGGGTTCGTCCGGGAGAACTTCGCCAAAAAGTGCTGGACTAAAAGGGGGATGTCCTCCTTTCTTTCCCGCAGGGGAGGTAGCGTGATGGGCACGACGTTGAGACGGTAGTAGAGATCCTGGCGGAACCTCCCTTCGCGCATGGCCTGCTCCAAATTGCGGTTGGTAGCCGCAATAATGCGCACGTCCACCATTATTCGTTCCGTCCCACCCAATCGTTCAAAAGATCGCTCCTGCAAGACCCGGAGAAGTTTCACCTGCACAGCAGGGGTGAGCTCGCCCACCTCGTCCAGGAAGAGGGTACCGCCGTTGGCCATCTCGAAGCGACCAATTCGGCGGGTGAGGGCCCCGGTGAAGGCCCCTTTCTCGTGGCCGAAAAGCTCACTCTCTAAAAGGGTCTCGGGGAGGGCAGCACAGCTGACGGCAATAAAGGGACCGGTCCGGCGCCCGCTAAGATAATGCAAGGCTCTGGCCACCAGCTCTTTGCCAGTGCCGCTTTCTCCTTGAATGAGAACGGTGGCCTGGCTATCGGCCACCCTTTCAATGAGGTCGAAGACCTGGCGCATCTTGGCGCTCTTACCCACGATGTTCTGAAAACTGTAACGAGTTTCTAGTTCCCGGCGCAGGTAAGCCACTTCTTTGGTCAGACTCTGGTTCTCTAGGGCCCGTGCCAAGACCAGTTTGACCGCTTCTAAGTCAAAGGGTTTGGTGATGTAGTCATAGGCCCCCGCCTTGATGGCCTCCACGGCCGTCTCGATGGAGCCATAGGCCGTCATGATGATCACAGCCACCAGGGGCATCTCCGCTTTGATTTGCCGCAAAACCGAAAGTCCGTCCAGGCCGGGCAACTTCAGGTCCAAGAGCACTAGATCCGGTTTCTCTTCGCGCAAAAGGGCCAACCCTTCCGGCCCGCTCCCAGCGGTGAAGATCTCCAGGCCCTCCGACCGCAGGGCCCGGCTCAGGGCCCAGCGCATGTTCTTTTCATCATCGATGATCAAAAGTCTGGCCATGCCCACGTCACCCCAAACCTTGTTTGGCCGGTAGCCTAATGGTGAAGGTCGATCCCAACCCCGGCTCACTTTGCACCGTGATGATTCCCGCGTGTAAGTCAATTATGCGGTGGGCCACCGCTAGCCCTAATCCGGTTCCCCCTTCTTTAGTGGTAAAAAAGGGTTCGAAGATTCGCTCCCGGTCAGCCGGCACTATCCCTTGACCCGTGTCGCGCAAGTCCAGACGGACCCGGTCCCCGTCCGAACTCGTGCGTACAAAAATCCGCCCTCCCCCCGGCATCGCCTCAGCGGCATTCATCATCAGGTTGAAAAACACCTGTTTGAGTTGGTTGCCGTCGGCCAAAACCAAAAGCGGTCCCGGGGAATATTCTTTCACTACTTCCACCTTTCTTTCGGAAAGATAGCGCTCCATGATGGCCACGCTCTCCTCCAACAGCTCATTGATGTCCAGGAGGGTCCGCTCCGGTTTTTTCGGGCGAGCAAAGTCTAGAAAATCGCTGAGGATGCGATTTAAACGGTCGGCCTCGGCTACGATGACGCGAATATATTCTTCGAGCTCGGGATTCGGAAACTCCTTCTGCAAAAGCTGGGCCGTGGTCTTGATGATGCCCGCCGGATTCCGAATCTCATGGGCCAAACCGGCCGCCATTCGCCCCAGGGCGGCCAGCCGGTCAGCCTGGCGGACTTGTTCCTCCAACCGGCCCTTCTCCGCGACCCTGGTCTGAAGTTCCTGATGCATCTTCTCCAGGGTCTGACTGCGAAGAGCCAGGTCCTGTAGGGCATCCCGGTGTTGCAAGAAAAGTCCCTGATAGGCGCGGCGCTGTCTTCTTTCCCCTTCCACCAGAAATCCGGTGGCCCAGCCCACGAAATTTAGGAGCAAAACATCCAGCACCAGGGGTGAGGCCTGCTCCCGCAGCCAAAAGAGGTAGGGGGCATAAAGAAGGCTGGCGGCCAAGGCGGTGATGACCCCACCCTTGATGCCGAAACGAAAGGCGGCAAAGATCACCGGGAGGTGGTAGAGGGCCCGGTGAAAAGAATGGTACTCGTGGAATTGCGGCCCCGTCGTATAGTGGAGAAAACTGACCACAGCCAAAAAAAGGATGAGCAAGGCGATGATGAGGAGATCACTGGTCGAACCGGCACCGTCCCTCAGGAAACCCAAGCCCTTCTCAGTTTGCGTCTCTAGATCTCTCCTTTGGCCTGGCATCTGCCCACCATCCCCGCTGCCCTGAAACAAACCGGTTACTTCCAGGGCGCCGCTCGGGCGTCGCCGCCCTGCTGCTGTTACATTACCTTATGGCGCCGCCAGAAGCGGCCTGGGAAGAATCTTGTGTCGATCCGGCGGCAGTTGCCATCAAGGCCCTCAAGGGCGGGCTCCAGGCCTTTCTTGATGTTGCCGCCGGATCGAAGCTTGGGACAAGTTTGGAGGCCGTTCTGGGGTCCAGGGTGATATTGGCCAAAAGCGAGCTTGGTGGCCTGGCGGTACTTGTTTTTCCAGAACCGGGCCCGCACCCTTTGCCATCATTTTACTACTCGCCCGTCCCTCATGTAAAGTATGCGGTCAGCAAAGCGGAAATTTTCTGGATTATGGGTCACCACGATCAGAGTGGCTCCCTCCCGGGCCAGATCCCGGAAGAGCTCCATGACCTCCCAGCCGGTCTGACTATCTAGGTTCCCCGTGGGTTCATCCGCCAGGATGATCGGCGCCTCACGTACCAGAGCCCGGGCAATGGCCACCCGCTGCCTTTCTCCGCCAGAGAGGAGGTTGGGCAGGCGCCTGGCTTTCCCCAAAAGCCCCACCCGCTCCAGGGCTTCCTCCGCCTTGCGCCTCTGTCGGACCCGGTCCCAGCCGGAGACGGTCAGGGGAAGGAGGACATTCTCCAGCACCGTTAAATGAGTCAAGAGTTGAAAATCCTGAAAGACGAACCCCAAGTAGTCTCCCCGAAACTCGGCCCGCTGTTCCTGGCTCAGATCATATATAGGAATGTCATCGATCCTGGTGCTTCCCTCATCGGGCGGGTTGAGACCGCCAATGACGGAAAGGAGGGTGCTCTTCCCAGACCCTGAGGGGCCCACCACCATGAGAAACTCCCCCGCTTCCACCTGCAGTTCGACCCCTCTTAAGGCCCAAAAGAGCTCCTTACCGTCTGGATAGACCTTCCCCACAGCCTGTAACTCTATCATTATGACCATCCCTTCTCAAGAGCGCCTTTGGCAGCACCAGCAACGAATGAAAAGGTGGCAGTGCGGCGACGGGCGGGCGATCGTCGGCCGAGCGATTTCACCGAGCCCGGTACCGCATCCGGCGAAGCGGGGCCCAAAAGTCCACGGGGGCACGGATGCCGCCGAACGCAACCGGCTCAACGTTGAGTATCTTTCCGCGTCAAGGACGTAGCCTTGAAGCCAGGGCCGTGGTCTGGGGGAAGAACTCCCCCACGGGTATAACACTCTATTGTCCCGTAGCACCTCGCTAAAGACCCTGCGCGCAGCCCCTCGGATGTTCCATCAGGGTACAACACTCTATTGTCCCCGTAGCACCTCCGCCGGGTCCAGGTCGGCCGCTCGCCGGGCCGGATAAGAAGCAGCCAGGACGGCCAAGAGAGCGGCTGTTCCCAGAGAAGCAGGGATCAGCCACCACGGGAAAAATTGAGCTCCAGATCCGCTACCCACCATCGGTCGCAGGGCCAGGACCGCTACCATCCCCAGGAGGCATCCCAGTCCGCCCCCGGCCAGGCCGATGGCCAGGGCCTCCACCAGGATGATCGTGGCTATTTGCCGCCTGCGAAAACCGATGGCGCGCAATACCCCGATCTCTTTTGTCCGTTCCCGGATCGAGATGAGCAAAGTATTGATGACCATCAAAGAACCCACCAGGAGCATCAGCCCAGAAAGCAGCCAGGAGAAGCTTTGAAACCTCTTCGCCGTCTCCATTCTGGCCTGGACGGCCTGTTTCAGGGCGGTGACCCGGGCATCCGGGAGAACGGCAGAAATCTCTCCCACCATTTGCTCAATTGGGCAGGTGTTACAGTAAGCACTGACCTCAATCAGGCTAAGGCGACCGGGGCGGCCCAGGATCTCCTGCACCAGCGGCAGTTGGGCAAAGACCAGGCCGTCATCGGGGCTACCCGTCTCCTCCAGTATACCGGTTACGGTCATCTTCCGGTCCCCCAGGGTCAGACTGTCTCCCACCCGCAATCCCAGGGCGGCGGCGACAGCGTGACCAGGCAGAATCTCTTCCTCCCCTTCCGGCAGCCGGCCCTGTACCTGCCACCAGGCCTTCAACCTTGATTCCCTATCAAAATCCACGCCAGCCAGAGGCACCTTCTGGCCCCGGGTGGAGTCTACCACCCCCAGGAGCTTCGGCGAGGTGACCCGGATGGAAGCGGCATCGGGAATGTGGCCGATCTTGTCCAAAACCGCCATTTCGAAGTCTTTCACTTCATAGGTAACTCCTGGTAACGTGACCCCACCGTAAGTCAGGTTAAGGGTGCCCGTTTGCGGCAGGACCAGGATGTTGGCACCAAACTCATCGAGCCGGTTTCCCAACTCGGCCACCATGATTCCGGAGAGCGAAAAGAGAGCCACGGCGGCCATGACGCCCAGGGCCAGACCGAAAACGGCCAGGGCAAAACGCCCACCTCGGCGGGTTATGCTCAAGAGGGCGATCTCCAATAATGTCAAAGGCATACGCTCCCTTCGGCAGGACCGAACCCATCGGTCGCCCTGCGGCGGCTATTTTCGTGGTCTCCAGGCCAGGATAGTCGGCTCATCTATAATCAGTTGCTCTCCTTCTTCCCGGGAGGCCAGCTTGGCGGGCGGGTAGCTGATACACCCACCGGTGATGCCCTTTAAGGTTTCCAGGCTCCAGGTAGTCCCGCAGACCCCGCAGACCAGGTTGTTCTTATTAATAAAGAAGGTGGTAGACTCGCACGGCTCGCAAAGCCGCACCGCCGTGACCAGCCGCCCGGAAGGGGAGAGATAGGCCAACAGGGGCACCGTCTGATTCCCCTTCTTGTAGTCAAAGCTGACCAACTTCTTCTCTTTGACCACCTGAGTGGGGAGCGAGAGGATTCCAGCGCTAACCCGCGCTGTCACCGGCGTCATCTCCAGGATATCAGAACCGTAATTGACCCGCCTCATTCCCGCCCACAGGGCATAACCAGCGAAAAAAGCGACAATAATGAGGGCTGTAACGAGGATCCGGCTGCTGGCCGGCCAGCTGAAGGTGCCGCTTTTTCTCATCCCGCTGGTTGCGGATGGCTGAGTCGACACCCGCTGGTACTTTTCTCTCTTAGAAAGGTGACCAGCCTCCTGCCGGTACTTTTCCTTCCTGGGCGATTTCTCTTCGGACATGCAACCTGCCTCCTCACGTTCTTTTGCGTTTAGCTTAACAGCTCTATTTATTGCAAGGATCGTGCCATGATTCACAAGATCTGTTGGCGATCAGGTTTCCGAGCCGAAAAGTACGATAGTAGGGGCTCTTTCCAGTCTTCGCCAGATCAAGAACATGCCTACCTTTTTCGGTCGACCATGTGTCTTGTGACACATTTTGCGCCGGTCCTGTGTCATTTCGCACAGTTCTTCTCAACTGGACCGACCGGGTTTTTTCATCATTGTCCAATCGGGCCGAATTCTGGTAAAATAGTGGTAGACAGCGCCCATTAAGAGGGGAGTTGACTTCCCCATGGAAGATAGCACTCTGAAGATCATCCTCGCTCCCGATTCCTTCAAAGGGAGTATCACCGCCACAGCAGCCGCCCGGGCCATGGCCGAGGGCATAAGGGAGTTCTTTCCTGGTGCCAGGATCGTGGAAATCCCCATGTCTGATGGCGGGGAAGGCCTGGTCCAAACCCTGGTGGCCGCAGCGCGGGGAAGGCCGGAGGTGGGCGACGACCTGAGCCCAGTCCGTCCTGGAACGGGTGACCAGATATTGGCCGTTTCACAACCAGCTGACGCCGTCGAAAACTCCGGTCCGGGCCGCCTAGCCATCAACCCGGCCGAGGGTCCCTCTCTGGCCCGTATCTTGACACGGGAGGTTACCGGTCCCTTGGGACACAAGGTCGAAGCCTTCTTCGGCATCCTGGGTGATGGCAGGACAGCGGTAGTGGAGATGGCAGCCGCTTCCGGTTTGACCCTGGTGCCTCCCGAGAAACGCAATCCCCTCATCACCACCACTTACGGCACCGGCGAGCTGATCCTGGCGGCCGTCCAGGCCGGCTGCCGCCGGATCATTGTCGGTATCGGTGGCAGCGCCACCAACGACGGCGGGGTTGGGATGGCTCAGGCCCTGGGGATCAGGTTCTTGGATCAGGAAGGCAGGGAGATCGGACCGGGAGGAAGGGAACTGGCCCGGATCGCCCGGATTGATGTGTCGGGCCTTAACCCGGTGTTAAATGGGGCGGAAATTGATGTGGCCTGCGACGTAAACAATCCCCTCACCGGACCGCGCGGAGCGGCTGCCGTTTACGGCCCGCAAAAGGGCGCAACCCCAGCCATGGTCCAGGAGCTGGATGCTGCCTTAAACCACCTGGCCGCGGTGATCAGACGGGATTTGGGTAAGGATGCGGCCGAAATCCCGGGAGCCGGCGCCGCCGGTGGGCTGGGGGCAGGGTTGATGGCCTTTCTTGATGCCCGCCTTCGTCCCGGCATGGACCTGGTCCTGGAGGTTACTGGCTTTCGGGAACAGGTGACCGGGGCCGACCTGGTCATCACCGGCGAGGGTCGTGTCGACAGCCAGACCCTCTTCGGCAAGGTCCCTTGCGGCGTGGCCAGGGCGGCCAAGGAGCATGGCGTTCCGGTGGTGGCCATCGCCGGCAGCCTGGGGGACGATGTCACCGCCATCCACAGCTGCGGCATTGACGCCTTTTTTTCTCTGACAGCCGGGCCCACCACCCTGGAGGAGGCCATGCAAAAAGCAGCCTCCCTCCTGGCCCAGGCCGCCGGTCAGGTGGTGAGGCTCTTTGCCGTAGGCCGGGGAGTTGCTGTGGCCAAGGGTAAGCACGGTGGGTCAACCCCTGGCCGTTTTGAACAGGTGCGCTATGTGCCAGGTCTCGTCGGGATTGTGAAAGGGTGAAAGGCGAAGCTGCGGACAGCTTGTTTTTCCAGGAAGAGGTCCTTATGCCCAAACCCAACCATGATACGGGAAACGTTAACCATTTGTTCAAGCTCGACGGCAGCCTGATGAATGATTTGTACCCGTCTATAGATGGTTGGGTTTTGTCTTAGACGATCTGGATTCGGTAGAGATGGCTTCATGCTCAACATTTGGCAGTTTGGCCCTCTGGAAGGGCAGAAGCGTTTTTTCAAACTAGCCCGGTTCTATTCCCTTGGAGTGCTTTCTGCCCCGATGACAAAGGCCTCTGGACGAATGGCCCTAGCCACCTGTTCCAGCCCATCGGCCAGCCGGGGGCCAGGGTGGTTGACCAGGCCTTTATCCAGTAGGAAGAGACGGCCTTCTTTAACCGCCGTGATCTCCGCCCATTCCGGACTTCCTAAAAGATGTTCGCGGACGACCTCACCATAGGCAAAGAGTATGATCTCAGGATCGCGCTGGCGCACCAGATGAATGGGGAAATCCACGTAGTTCCCCTCCCTGTCCCCGGCAACATTGTCGCCCCCGGCCAGGGTGATCAGGTCATGGATAATAGAACCAGGTCCGGCCGTCAGGCTGGGGTAAGGACAAGCAAAGTAAACCCGGGGGTGCGGTCCGGTTTTCCCAGAAACGCGGGCCCTTATCCAGCCAACCTTCTCCTCCATGGCGACAGCGACCTGATCCGCCACCTCATCCACGCCGGTGACCTGCCCAACCAGCCGGATGACCTCGCTCACCTGGGAAACCCGCCGCGGGTCCAGGGCCAGCACCGGCACTCCCCTCCCGCTCAGCTCCTCGACCACCTTTTGGTGCAGTCCGGTCGCCAGCACCAACTGGGGTCGCAGGGAAAGGATCTTATCCAGATCAGGGGTGGCAAAACCGCCGATCCTTTCTTTTGCCCTGGCCTCAGCCGGGAAATCGCAATACTCGGTGACCCCCACCACCAGTTCAGCCAATCCTAGCCGGAAAAGGATTTCGGTGTGTCCAGGGGCCAGAGAAACTATTCGCTCGGGGTAATCATGGAAGGTGACCAAACGGCCGAAACTGTCACTAACAGTAATGGGCAGGCTCACTTGAGATCCTCTCCCTTGCATTTGCGCGTTCCCACAGAAAACATGACCTCGTCAAAGATCTCCTGCCGAGTTCGAGATCAATTCGTGCTAACAGTCGGTCAGGCTTTCACCTGGTGCCGCCCCTCCAGGCCAAGGACGGGGAGAGAATTTGCGCCTCTTACCGCTGGCCTTATCCACCCTCGTCCTGGAGGGACGGCTTAACATTTTGTCTTGGTCACACCACTATGAGACTTATCCGCAGACGCAGTTTGCGTATTTCGCAAGGTCGTTCAGCGTAACAGATCAGGTTTAAGGTCAGTGGTCCGGCCCGGCTTCTACCTTGACTGGCCGCCTTTCTCTCAGGAGGCCGAGCCCCTCGTTATTTTGGCTCTCTACCGAGCGTTGTCCCCTCAATGGTATCAGGGCGATGTGCCCTGGTCAAGTTTTGGACTCCCTTTGCCTTCTGACTTCTTCATAATAAGCCGTTTTTCGGGCTAGGCGGGCCTCTTCGAGTTTTTCACGCCTCTCTTTTAGCCGTAAGCGTAAAATAGTCCTCACCTTCCAAATGGGTGGGGACTGTACTAGGGTCTTATTTAGCAACGCGGTAGGGAATCGGACCAGGGAAGGACTTCGTCTAGGGCGTCGTCATCTTTGATATCTAGGTTGGGGAGCTTTTCGAAAAGATAATTGAGATACTGGAAGGGATTCAGGCCATTCTCCTTGGCCGTTTCCACAATGCTATAGATAGTGGCACTCGCCTGTGCACCCCGTGGGGTGTTGGCAAAGAGCCAATTCTTGCGGCCGATCACGAAGGGCTTGATCGAGCGTCCGCTGCGGTTATTGTCGATTTCCAAGCGTCCATCTTCTAAATAGACTTGAAGTTTATCCCATTGGTGTAAATTCTCTCTGAAAACTGACCCAATTTCTACCAAGATGTGCCACTGTCTTTCGGGTTATTCCCGCCTCAATTCCCTCCTACGGGCTTGATCAGGCCCTCCGGATCCAGAGCCTGATCCTTCTGATCCCTGATCTCAAAGTGAAGGTGAAAACCCTCCAGCACCTCCGACAACCCGGGCTCTCCCAAGCGGGCGATGATCTGTCCTTGTTTAACTGACTGGCCGGGCTTCACCAGTACCTCACCGCAATGGGAATAGGCGGAAAAGAGTCCGCCCGGATGCTCCAGGGTGATCCGGAATCCGTCCTCCTCAGACCGTTGTACCCGAACCACTTTTCCCGAAAGACAGGCCTTCACCTCCGCTCCTTTCACCCCTTCCAGGTCGATTCCCGGGTGAAAACGCCAGTCCTCCTGGGTCTTGGAGAAAATCCAACCGAAACCACTGCTGATTTTCCCCGTCAGGGGCAGAAGGGGTCTTTCTGAAGCTGATCCGGTGCGCTGATTGCCCCCAGCGGAAGAAATGTTACCGCCGGTTGCTTGGGCCGGCCCGCTGGCAATAAGGGGACTCTTGCCCGTGTCCTGGCCGGCTTCCCAGGGCTTATCCTTTAATCCGGTTCCCACGCTGGCTGGATTGACTGCGCCCGCCGGCAGCCCTTTTCGTCCGGCAATGCCCCCGGCACTGGAAATCGCCGGGGAATCCCCAGTTGTGGCCACTCCTCTGGCTCCCGCCGAGCTGCTGTAAGGTCCGGCGAAGATTACCTCGGCCTTGTCGGTAAGGGCCACCCGGCCGGCCGAAGAGGCGGCATTACTGGTTGTTCTCGGACCCGCGGCCAACCCCTGTAACGGCTTCTCCTGGTCTGGATGATATAGGACTGGCTCAGTCCACTCCTCAGGCTCAAACCTGGTGGGTGTAGTTGTCCTAACCGTCCACCAAAAGGCTACAGCTGCCAGAAGGATAACCACCGCCGCCCCGATGAGCCAGGTGACGACCTCCCTTTCTTTAAACCATGACCACGGAATATTTCTCAAAAGAAATCACCCCGTGGCCTATTATAACCATATTTTTCTAAACTATACTTTCCGCAACCTATTCCTCAAAAGCGCGCATAATCTTCACCCCCGTGTAAAAGTACTGGAGTATCTCGATATAGTTCTTGCCGTTCCGGGCCAACCCGTCCGCCCCATACTGGGACATACCCACGCCATGTCCATAGCCCCGAACTGTAAACCGGATCTTGTCTCCCTGGTACTCCCAGGTGAAGTTGGTGGAGGGCAGGCCCAGAGCCGTCCTAAAATCCGTCCCTTTCATTTCTTGGCCGCCGACCCGAATGGTCTTGATACGGCCGGTATCACTACGTTCCAGTACCCGGAGTCCCCCTCCATTGCTGAGGGTGGACGTCGGTACAGCGTTTCCCAGCTTCCTGGCCATTTCCCTCAGGGTCATTTCCAGAGTGGTTTGGTAGTAGGGGGAATGGCGGTCATAATCGCAGACCACGCTGCGCAGGTAAGGGACTTTCTCCGACCAAACGTCCTCCGAATTCTCCGTCCGGCCGCCCGAGGTGGAATGAAAGACCGGATCGATGAGAAAGCCATTGTAGACGATGACCAGGCCACTGGTCGACAAGACGGCCTCTTCCACCTTCTTTCGATAGGTGGTATAGTTGTTCCCCCAGATCCGGGTGAGCTCCGGCCAGGAGACCCAGGCCTGACCATGCTGCGGGTCAGTACAGATATCAG
Source organism: Bacillota bacterium (assembly GCA_023475165.1). Taxonomy (GTDB): domain Bacteria; phylum Bacillota; class Sulfobacillia; order JAMCWA01; family JAMCWA01; genus JAMCWA01. The sequence goes on from JAMCWA010000084.1 coordinate 58,352, forward strand.
CCCCCGGATGTTCCTGGGATCCCCTTCCACCAAACTGACGCATCCGTTTCAAGGCGTAGGTCCTGGCCGCTACCGCCTGGGCCTTCAGGGCCTCCGGCTCAAAAGAAGCCGGCGTTTCCGCCGCCACGACGCCCATTAGGTACTCCTCCAAGGGCATTTCCAGGATGCGTTTTTCTTTTTCCAGGTAAACTTTGATGGTAATCAAGGTGATACCGCCTCTGGGTTGAGGCGCCTTCTTGCTGGGGGATACCAGACACCCCCTGGTCAGCAGAGCCGGCAAGATGATATTTATAAAAATCATAACGCCCAGAATCAGCGCACCCAGCCGCCGCAAGGCGTACCCCTCCCCAATTTGGACGACCTTGAAAGTCAAAATCCAGTAGAGATCTTATGAGGAAGGGGGCCGCTCTATGACTGGAAGGGTCGCCACTCCACCCTGTCGGGGGGAGCCAGGTCTCTCCTGGGAGACTGCTGACGAACTGCGTTGTGAGTGGTTAACCCGCCCGAGCAAAGCTGCCACAGTCTGTACCGCGCTTGCTGGCGATCATTCTTCTAGCAGCTTTAGCCCAATCGTAAGGTCAAGATCTCAAATCAGCCTAGATGCGAAGGAGACCAGGCTCCGAGGCGCGGCGCACTAAGTGGTACGTTGAGCGAGGAGCCGCCGGAGCAACAATCTGCAATAGTAACGCCCCTTTAATAAAAAGGTTCTTTCTTGCAGATTGCGCCACACCACAGATGGGTGTTTTTCAGCGGCCCACCCTGAAACAAACCAGCTACTTCCAGGGCGCCGCCGCTGTTTCATTACTCTTTGGCGCCGCCGAAAGACGGCATGGGGATCTCCTAGACCAATGGTAGGGTGAAAAAAAAGGTGGTGCCACGACCCGGCTGACTTTCAACCCAAATCTCCCCACCTTGGGCACGGACCAACTGTCGAGCGATAGCCAAGCCCAAACCAGCTCCACCGCTGGAACGAGCCCTGGATTTGTCCGCCCGGTAAAAGCGATCAAAGACGTGGGGAAGATCGGTGGGAGCGATGCCAGGTCCGTCATCCCCTATGGCCACCTCCAATTGGGAACCGCTTCTTTTCGCCCGTACCCTGACCGATCCACCCGGTGGGGTGTAGCGAACGGCGTTGGAAATCAGGTTGAAGAGGATTTGGGCAAAACGATCATCATCGGCTTTTATCCTCGGTAGATCAGGTTCGGTCTTCAGCGTCAATTCAATGCCTTTGCTGGCCGCCGCCCCGCGCAATGTTTCCACTGTCTGACCCAAAGTCACTTCCGGAGCGATGGGACGGAGGTTCAATGAGAGTTGCCCGGCTTCGGCCAAAGAAAGTTCCTGGAGATCGTGAACCAGACGTGTTAGACGGACGGTCTCTTCGTGCAAGGACTTCAGGGTTGATGGAGTGAGTTCGATCACCCCATCCTGGAGGGCTTCCAAGCTGCCTTGCAGAACAGTCAAAGGGGTACGTAGCTCGTGAGCTACGTCGGCTACGAGGTTCTTCTTGAGTTCATCAATGCGGGCCAGATCCTCCAGCATTAGATTGAAGGCCCGAGCCAGTTGCCCCACCTCATCGGAAGAGGAATAGCTCACTCGTCCTGTGAAGTTGCCCTGGGAGACCTTTCCCGCCGCTTGCGTCAGCAAACGCAAGGGGAGAAGGAGACGACGGGAAAGATAAAATCCCAAAGCTAGGGCCAAGGCGCTCGCCAATAGAGCCGCCCAGAGCAAGGAGCGGTTAACGGAGGCGATGAACTGGTTTTCCAGCAAGCCAGGGCCACGGGCAGAGGCATCCAGAAGGAGTACACCGATGGTCTCGCCATTCCATTCCAGGGGGATGCCGGTAGGCCGATTCCAGTCTGGAGCCTTTTCCCCCAGACCTTTTCCAATGCTGTCAGCCACGATTACCCCCCTGGTATCCACCAGGGTCGCTCTCTCGGTGAAGCCGGCCCCGGGGCCCAGCCCCTGGCCCCGCCCGGGGGCAACACCTCGTTCCAGGACACTCTGTACTCCTTCCCAGCTTCCCCTAATCCGATAATAGTCAATCAAGGCCGCCTGGAGCCTTTGGGTCCGCATCGACCCGGCCCCACGAACGTAACGGTGGAACTCGGTCTCTGTGGCCTGGTTGGCCAGGACAGCCACCAGCCCGACCGCGGCGATGACTACCACCAAAAAGACGGCCGCTATTCGAAAGGACAGGCTGTGCAAGATAACACTTCCCCGTCTGAAAGGTGCACTTTCGGGATGCTATTTCGAGGAACTTGCTCCTTTGAAATGATCGTCGGTTTTCAGCGCGATGGAGGCCGCGACTCATCTCTTCACCGTTTGTAGGCGGCCGTCATTGCGGCCGATTGGCCGGCTTCAAGGTAAAGCGATATCCAACACCGTATACGGTTTGAATATAGGTCGGGCTGGAGGGATCCTTTTCGATTTTCCGCCGCAGGTTTTTAATATGGGTATCAATGGTTCGCTCATAGCCCTCGAAGGCTTCTCCCATAGCCGCATCCAGGAGCTGCAATCTGGTTAAAGTTCGTCCGTGATGACGGGCTAAGGCCCCCAGGAGGTTAAACTCAGTTGGGGTCAACTCCACCGGGGTGTCTCCCACGGTTACCTCCCGGGCATCAAAATCGATGGTGATGTCCCCGAGACTGAGGTGGTCCTGCGGATTGGCCGCTCCCGCCGCCAGGACCCGGCGCAAGACAGCCCGGACCCTGGCGACAACTTCCTTGGGGCTGAAGGGTTTGGTGATATAGTCGTCGGCACCCAGTTCCAAGCCGATCAGTTTGTCAGTTTCATCATCCCGAGCTGTCAGCATAATGACGGAGATGTTGGAGGAAGCCCGTAGCTGGCGACAGACATCCAGCCCGCTCATCTCCGGAAGCATGAGATCAAGGATGACCAAGGCTGGCTTCTCGCGCTTGGCCAGCTCCAGAGCGGTTTTCCCATCATAGGCTGGGATAACCCTATAGCCGTCTTTTTCCAAATAAGCCCGCACCAGATCGACGATCTTAGCTTCATCATCCACCACCAGGATTTTGGGGCCTCCGGGTATACTCATGGTGGTTAACCTTCCTTTCTTAGGGCGCTGGCCGGCGGCGATCTAACCATCTATTTGCTGCTATGCTTAATCATCCACTCGGCTATCCAAGCCCGGAGCTCGCTGACACTAAATTTCGGCGCCACCTTTTCAATATCCTTCAAGGCCGTGGATGGGGGCAGATCTTTCGGAATCTCGAAGGCAGCCTGAATTTCCTCCCAGGGGATCTGGTAGGCGGCAGTCACGTCGCCGATTTTCATCCAGCCTTTGATCTCATCGGGATTTTGACCTGTGGCGGTGATGGGATTTCCGAGTTTATCGAGCTTTCCAGAAACCGACCAGATCCCGAAGGCCTGGGCCGTGTAAACTGTGCCGAGCCAAGCAACGAGGATGAGGGTGACGAAGAGATAACGGTTCATGCGCATGGGTTAACCCCTTTCTGTATTTCCTAGCTGAATGTCTCTTGGGCGGATCATTTGAAGCCATTACTTGCCGCCAGACGGATTTCCATGGCGTCACCCGGCTCGACTGGGTTGGCTGGCTTGAGGCAGGACAAGACCGGGTAAAAGGAGTGTTGGTTCCAAAGCACCGTCTTTGGGACAGACGGCGACGCACTCCAAACATCCGTTGCAGGAGGCACTGGACATGACCGTCACTTGGCTCGGCGCAAGCCCCATCGGGCATTTGGCGTCACAGAGCCGGCAATTCTTGCACAACTCCACCTTCCGGACGACCTTGACTGGACTTAGTTTACCCGTTAGGCCGATGACGGCACCCAGGGGGCAAGCGTACCGGCACCAGGGACGTTCCATAAATAGCGAAGCCAGGGCTGTCAACAAAAGAATCACCAGGCCGCTGATCGATTCCAGCTCCGCGATGCTTAACAGCGCAGCATATGGATCATAATCCCGAAACACCATCACCCCGTAGACGATGGTTCCCGTCATAATCCAGATCAGGACGAGGTATTTGGCAAAGCTTAGCCAGTGATCCAATCCCCGCATGAACTGAGGATGTTTTTTGACCAAGCGGCGGGCACCGGTCAGCCAGGAAGCCTGGCGGAGAGGCTTTCCCAAACGGTGGAGCCAGTCTTGCAGGGTTCCGAAGGGACAGATCCAACCGCAGAAGGCCGACTTGGCCAAAAAGGCCGTCAACAGGGCCGCCGCCAGAACCACCAGGTTGGAAAGATGAGTGTGCTGCAGGTAACTACCACCACTGCTGATGAACTTATACAGCCCTTCCAGTCCACCGAAAGGACAATAGGCCTCAGCGGAGACCACGGTGATCCCGGAATCCTCACCGATGATCGTATGGCGTATGGCCACATAAAAGATGAAAGCAAAGAACCCAAATTGAACCAGATGGCGTAGTGCCCTCACCTCCCCCAACTTGTGCCAGTAGTTCTTTTTCTTCGTCGACATGGTCACATCCCTCCCGTAATTTCCCTCTTCAGCATCAGAATAAGCCTCGATTGTGGAGATGAAATGAAGAATTTGTGGGAAAGCTGGGGAGAAGTCAGCCATCCATGATAAGGCCCAAAACGCGGTTGTCACTGTGAAATACACCACTTCTCCAGCCGATCTTCATCAGCTCTTCACAAGAGGCGGTTGTATTTGAGGCCAGGCCGAGCCGAGTGGATCGGCAAGAAACGCAAAGGAGGAGATTCAAATGACGAAGAGGTTTGCGGGAATCAAGGTCGGGATCATCGGGACGCTTCTGATCGGGACACTGTCTGTCGGTACAGCCTTCGCCGCCGGACCGGGTACAGGTTACGGCTATGGAATGGCCAACAACGGGATAACGACTGCTTACTCCGGTATCGGCTTTGAAAGAAACATCGCCAACAAAGTCAGAGGAATGGTGGAGACTGTGGCCAAGGTCCTAGGGATGTCGCTTTTAGTTAGAGACTGCGCGGAGCGAGGCCTTTTACAGGGCCAAACTCAATGAGGCCTCGGGTGAAAACGCCCGGGGCCTGTTGTTAGCGAATATATGTTTTTACGTTCAAAAGGTTCTCTTCTCTAGCCAGGGACTCTGCTCTTTTACTCCTCCTCCACTCTCCGGATATTCGCTCCCAGGGCCGCCAGCTTCTCGACTAAACCGACGTAGCCCCGATCTAGATGGTCCAGCCGAGCGACCTGGGTTTGGCCCTCTGCCGCCAAACCGGCCAAGACCAGGGCGGCTCCCGCCCGGAGATCGGTGGCTTTCACCTGGGCTCCCATCAATCGTTTAGCCCCCTTGACAATGGCGGTGCGCCCTTCAATCTTGATGTTGGCCCCCATCCGTCTTAACTCGTCTACGTGCATGAAACGGTTTTCAAAAACCGTCTCCGTGATCAGGCTGGTCCCCTCCGCCAGGGCCAGGAAGGCCATCATCTGGGCCTGCATATCAGTCGGAAATCCGGGATAAGGGAGGGTCTTGACATCCACTGGCTCGGGTCGCCCCTCCATCAACACCCTGACCCCCGTACCATCTTCTTCAAATACCCTGACCCCGGCTTCTCGCAGTTTGGCCACCAGGGGCTTCAGGTGTTCAATGATGACGTTCTCGACCAGGACGTCCCCTTCAGTAAGGGCTGCCGCTACCAGGTAGGTCCCCGCCTCGATGCGATCAGGGATTACCGTGTGAGCACCTCCCCCCAGGGCAGGTACTCCTTCAATACGGATGAGTTTCGTCCCGGCCCCCTTGACCAAGGCCCCTATGGTATTCAGGAAATTGGCCAGGTCTATGATCTCCGGTTCTTCGGCGGCGTTTTCGATGATGGTCCTGCCTCGGGCCAGGGTGGCGGCCATCATTATATTCTCCGTCGCCCCCACACTCGGATAGTCGAGGTAGATCCGGCTGCCCCTCAATTCCCTGGCCTCGACCTGAACAAAACCGTGGCCAAATTCCACCTTACCGCCCAGCGCCGCCAACCCCTTTAAATGAAGGTCGATAGGCCGGGTCCCGATGGCACAGCCACCGGGTAAGGAGAGGCGGGCCTTCCCATAACGGGCCAACAGGGGTCCCAGGACCAGGAAAGAAGCTCGCATCTTCCGGATCAGGTCATAGGGGGCCTCAGGGCTTAAGGGTCGCCGGGAGCACAGACAGAGGGACGTTTCGGAGGAGTAGCTGACCTGACTGCCAAGGCTCTCTAAAACGGCCACCATGGTCCTGACATCCTCCAGGGGGGGGGTTTCCTGCAGATAGACGTTTTCTGAGGTCAGGAGGGTAGCGGCCATAATCGGCAGGGCCGAGTTCTTCGCCCCGGCAATCTTGACCCTCCCCAAGAGCCTTCTTCCCCCTTCAATCTGCATGACTTCCATACTCTCACCTCATGTCAGGCCGGCCCGAGAACTCGCTGCAGGATACTTATCTCTTGTTAACTCCTTTACGTTTACATCAAAGCGCCCGGTACGTAGCAGCCTTCCGGGAACTCGTTGCAGGGTATTTATCTCTATTCTAGAGTTTCGGTTGGCCGCGGAAGCTTTTTCCCGACAATCTTGAAATAGTCTGCCGACGCTGCCCCACCTTTTCCATTATTGCCACCTGTTATGTGAACGATACCTTCTATTAGTATTCTTAGACTTGCAGGCGCGAATATGCTTTGAAAATACCGCCAAAAAAATGTCCCGCCCTGATAGCGGGAGGTATGGCGACATTGCTGTGGTCGGTTAAAGCGGCACCGTGCATCTTGAGCATTGGGCGCCGACCGCGGCTTGCGGGAGTGTGACCTGGACCCCTTTTGATTCCGGCGATCGCAGCGTACCGAAAAAACCTATTTCTTGCGGACAGTTTCTGCCACCCGCAGGCGGTTTAAAGCCCGTTGCAGGGCCAGTTGGGCCCGGGCGTGGTCCCAATTGGACTGCTTATCCCGCAGGCGCTTTAAGGCCCGGTCGCGGGCGGCCTGGGCCCGGAGCGGGTCAATACTCTCAGCCCGTTCGGCGCTATCGGCCAGGAGGGTGGCCTTACTCCCCAAGGCCACCTCCAAGAAACCACCACCGACGGCCAGCCGCTTTGCCTGACCGGCCTGGTGGTACTTGACCACCCCGACCTTAAGGGCGGCGATCATAGGCGCATGATTGGGTAGAACACCCAAATACCCGGCCGCCCCCGGGACCACGAGGGAGTCCACTTCTTCCGAGAAGATCACCTTCTCCGGGGTTACCACTTCCAGTCTAATGTGCTCATCCATTATTGATCTGACCGTCCTTTTTCCGGTCTCGCTTTGATCCTCAGCCTATTTCCCTTCCAAGAGCCGTCGTCCCTTCTCCACCGCCTGTTCGATGGTCCCCACCAGGTAGAAGGCCGCCTCCGGCAACTCATCATGTTTGCCTTCCAGGATCTCCTTGAAGCCCCGCACAGTCTCCTTTACCGGGACATAGGCCCCCGGCAGTCCGGTAAAGGCCTCGGCCACAAACATGGGTTGGGAGAGGAAACGCTCCATCTTGCGGGCGCGAGCCACCACCAGCTTATCCTCATCGGAAAGTTCGTCTATCCCCAGGATGGCGATGATGTCCTGAAGATCTTTATAACGCTGCAAAACCTTCTGGACGCCCCGGGCCACGGCGTAATGCTCCTCACCTACCAGGTGAGGGTCAAGGAGCCGTGAGGTAGAAGTCAGGGGATCCACCGCCGGATAGATGCCCAGTTCCACAATCCGTCGTTCCAGCCGGACCGTGGCGTCCAGGTGAGCGAAGGTGGTCACCGGAGCCGGGTCGGTGTAGTCGTCCGCGGGCACATAGATAGCCTGTACCGCCGTAACCGAGCCCCGGGTAGTGGTGACGATCCGTTCCTGCAGGAGGCCCATCTCGGTGGCCAGAGTCGGCTGATAACCCACCGCCGAAGGCATACGGCCCAGGAGAGCAGAGACCTCAGAGCCGGCCTGGGTGAAACGAAAGATATTGTCGATGAAGATCAGGACGTCTTTCCCTTCCATATCCCGGAAATATTCAGCGATGGTCAAGCCGGCGAGGGCCACCCGCAAACGAGCCCCCGGTGGCTCATTCATCTGGCCAAAAACCATGGCCGTCTTGGAGATGACTCCCGACTCCCTCATCTCCAGCAGAAGGTCATTCCCCTCCCGGGTTCTTTCCCCCACCCCGGCGAAGACCGAATAACCACCGTGTTCATAGGCAATGTTGCGGATGAGTTCCCGCATTAATACCGTTTTGCCCACACCCGCCCCGCCAAAGAGGCCGATCTTGCCGCCCTTGGCATAGGGACACAGAAGATCGATAACCTTTAGCCCCGTTTCCAGGATCTCGGTGGCCGGGATGACCTCGGCTACCCCAGGCACCGGCCGGTGAATGGGCCATCTCTCCCGGTAATTGACCTCTCCCAGGCCATCGATGGGTTCGCCCAAAACATTAAAGAGTCGGCCTAAAACCTCGGTCCCAACGGGCATGGTGATGGGGCTTCCGGTGTCGATGACCTTCATGCCCCGCTGCAATCCATCGGTGGAGGACATGGCCACGCAGCGGACCACATCATTGCCCAGGTGCTGGGCCACCTCCATGCTCACATTGAATTGGGCCTCCGTGGGGGTGTCCTGGTCTTCACTCTTGACCACCAAAGACGAGTACAATCCTGGCAACGTCCCAGAAGGAAATTCGACGTCGACCACCACGCCCACGATGGATAGGATCCTTCCTACATTCATCCCACTAGCCTCCCAATCTACTTCAGAGCCTCAGCTCCGCCCACTATCTCAGAAATCTCCCTGGTGATGCCGGCCTGCCGCGCTCGGTTATGTTCCAGAGTCAGTTCGTGAATCAGTTCCCCGGCGTTTTCTGTGGCCGAACCCATGGCCCGCATGCGGGCACCGTGTTCGCTGGCCTTGGCCTCCAGCAGGGCCCGGAAAACCAGGACATCGACAAACCTAGGCAAGAGGGCCTTTAAGACCTCCTGGGAGGAAGGCTCATAGATATAGCCCAATAGCTCCGCCCGGGGGTCGCCTCCAGTCCCGCTGGTCTTTTGTGATTGGGGCGAAGTTAACGGCAAAAGCCGCACTACCACCGGCTGCTGGCGGAGGGCTGAGACGAATTCCGTATAAACCAGGAAAACTTCACTCATTTGTCCAGATTGAAAGTAGCCCCGCAGGGCCGCTGCCAGGCTCCTGGCTGCGGCGAGATCAGGGTCCTCGCCCAGACCCACGACCTCCAGGATGGGTTTAACTCCCCGGCGGCGGAAAAAGTCCCGGCCCTTTCTCCCGACCGTGACCAGCGCGACATCCCTTTTCCCCATTTCCGTGGCCGCCTTGCGTAAAACGTTGATATTGTAACTGCCGCAAAGGCCCCGGTCGGCCGAAATGACCACGTAGCCCGGCCGTCCGCTTTGACCGGGCCGCAAAAGCTCCTCCCCCTGAGCCTCCGGGGAGGAAGCCAGCCGACCCAAGACCTCCTCCAAACGAGCGGCGTAAGGGCGCGCGGCCAGGACCCGCTCCTGGGCGCGGCGAAGTTTGGCCGCCGCCACCAGTTCCATGGCCTTGGTCACCTGTTCAATGTTCCGAACGGCCTTGATTCGTCGCCTCAATTCCAAATCTGACAAAAGCAACACCTTCCCCGGACGGGTTTGCCGCTCAAATCGCAGTTCGTCAGCACTCTCCTGGGAGACCGCAAGTCTTTAAATACAAGCCGGCCACGGTCAAGCGCCGGCAGCCTCCACCTGCTCCTTAACCTGGCTGCCGGTAAAGCGCGCCTTGACGGATTGGACGGCTTCCTTCAAACGGGCTTCCGTTTCTTCCGAGATGACCTTTTTGTCCCGGATATCGGCCAGGATGGTTCCTTCCCCGCGCAGGTACTGGAGGAGTTGAAGCTCAAACTGCCGGGCCTGCTCCACTTCCAGTTCATCCAGATGGCCGTTCACGCCGGCGTAGAGGACGGCCACCTGTTCTTCCACCGGCAGGGGCTCGTACTGACCTTGCTTTAAGATCTCGGTCAGGCGCTGTCCGCGGGCGAGACGGGCCTGGGTGACCTTGTCCAGATCCGAACCGAACTGGGCGAAGGCCGCCAGCTCCCGGTATTGCGCCAGGTCCAACCGAAGCGTTCCCGCCACCTGCCGCATGGCCTTGACCTGAGCCGCGCCACCCACTCGGGAAACGGACCGTCCCACATCGATGGCCGGCCGCACCCCGGCGTAGAAAAGGTCGGTCTCCAAAAAGATCTGTCCATCCGTGATGGAAATGACGTTGGTCGGGATGTAGGCGTGGATGTCTCCCGCCTGGGTCTCAATGATGGGGAGGGCAGTCAGGGAGCCCCCTCCCAGTTCATCGCTGAGCTTGGCCGCCCTTTCCAGGAGACGGGAGTGAAGGTAGAAGACGTCCCCCGGGAAGGCCTCCCGGCCTGGTGGACGGCGCAGAAGCAACGAAAGTTCCCGGTAGGCCCAAGCGTGTTTGGAAAGATCGTCGTAGATAATGAGGACGTCCTGGCCCCGGTACATAAAGTCCTCACCCATGCTGCAACCGGCATAGGGAGCGATGTAGAGGAGGGGAGCCGGCTCGCTGGCCGTCGCCGAGACGACTATGGTATAGTCCATGGCCCCGTGTTGTTCCAGGGTTTTGACCACCCCTGCCACCGTGGAGGCCTTCTGACCGATGGCCACGTAGATGCAAATGACACCCTGTCCCTTTTGGTTGATGATGGTATCCACGGCAATGGCCGTCTTCCCCGTCTGCCTGTCGCCGATGATAAGCTCCCGCTGGCCGCGACCAATCGGTGTCATCGAGTCAATAGCCTTCAGCCCCGTCTGAAGGGGGTGTTTTACCGGTTGCCGGTCAACAACACCGGGGGCACGTGATTCCACGGGGCGAAACCTGGCCGCCGCGATAGGCCCCTTATCGTCGATGGGTTGACCCAAAGGATTCACTACCCGGCCGATCAATGCCTCCCCTACAGGGACCTGGATGACCCGGTGCGTGCGTCGGACCTCGTCCCCCTCCCGCAGGTGAGAATACGGGCCCAAAATGACCACGCCAATGTTATCCTCCTCCAGGTTCAAAGCCAGCCCGTAGACCCCGCCCGGAAACTCAAGGAGTTCGCTATACATGGTCTCCCGCAAGCCGTAGACCCGGGCGATGCCGTCGCCGACCATAATCACCCGTCCGACCTCGCTGACCTTGACCTGCGCCTGATAGCGCTCAATCTCTTGCCGGATGACGGAACTGATCTCTTCCGGTCTGATACTCATTTCACCTTCACCCCTACTTCTCAGGAGGCCGTTGCGAAAGTCCGCCGACTTCCTAGGAAACCGCTGAAAAACCCCCATCTGCGTTGGCGCAATCCGCCGAAGAACTTCTCTTAAAGTGATGCGTAACTGTAGCGGATTGTGGCGCAATCGCCAGGAGAAGTTCTCCGAAAATGTTGCGTAACTATAGGCGATTGTGTCGCTCCGGCGGCTCCTCGCTCAACGTACCCTTGGTACGCCTCGCTTCGGAGCCTTGTCGCTCCTAGCATCTGGGCATTTTTGAGCGGTCTCGCCCTCACGGTTCCACTGTCGGGTAAACCACTCAAAACGCAGTTCGTCAGCAGTCTCCTAGCCTCTGGAGCTTTCTCAAGGCCTCAGGAGATCGTTCAAAGAGAGCTTTGTTGCCGAAAAAACCCAACCAGTGTCCTTAACGGGCCGCCAGTTGCCTTCGCAGGGTCTCCAGGCGTTGCTTAACGCTCCCGTCCATGACCCGGTCGCCCACCTTCATGACCACACCGCCCAGGAGTCCCGGGCTAACCGTCGCTTTCAGACGAATCTCCCAGCCCAGCCTGGCCGCCAGGTCCGCCTTCAGAAGATCGAGTTCCTTCTTTTCCAGGGAAACGGCCGTTTGGACCTCAACCTCCAAGATGCGCCGGGCCTCATCGGCCAAGGTCTTGAACTCCGCCAGGATTTCACCCAGGTAATCCTCTCGGTGCTTGTCGACGATCACTCGCAGGAAGGCCAACACCCCTCCCGCTATCTGCTCCTCGAAGGCTCGTACCAGAAGTCCTTTCTTCTCCTCAGGGGGCACCAACCGGTTCAAAAACAGGGCCCCCAGGGCCTGATCCTCCCTCAGCCAATTCACGGCCTTTTCCAAATCCCGTTGGGTCTCCTCCAGCCGCCCTTGCTCCCTGGCCAGATCAAAGATGGCCCGGGCATAACGGCGGGCAATAGACCTCTTAATCATTGCTTAGCCCCCACCTCGTGGATGAAATCCCGCACCAGGCGGCGGTGATCCTCGGTATCCAGGGATCTCTCCACTACCTTTCCCGCAGCCAGGATGGCCAGGTTGGCGGCCTCTTCCCTGAGCTCGGTGATGGCCAGGTCCTTCTCCCGCCGGATCGTTTCCTGGGCCTTCTCCAGGCGTCGGGCTGCCTCCTCTTCCACCTCAGTCAGTTTCCGGGCTCGCGTTTCCTCGACATCCTTCATGGCCCTGGCCACAATGTCTTGGGCTTCCCGCCGAGCGGCCGCGACCTGATCGGCGAAATCCCTACGTAGGGCCTCGGCCTCTTTGTTGGCCGCTTCAGCCCGGTGCAAGCTGTCCTCGATATCCCGCCGCCGGCCTTCGATATTTTTGAGAATGGGCTTGAAGAGAATCACCCGCAGTAGCAGGAAAAACACCAGGAAATCAATAATCGTCCAAATGAATTCGTTGAGATTGAACTCCATAACCTTCCCTCCCCATCGCCCCCGAAAAATCTGAAAACCAGCGGGGCTGCATCAGGACGGCCAAAAAAAGCTGGAATGCTCTCATCTTTACGGTCTAACCCGCGCTCTTACCGGTAAGGCCGGTAAGATACCCCAACGCCGTCGCGGCGTACCGGCAGCCGCCTCCCGGCGTCGGAGTATCTCCCCAATCAAATCTCCTAAGAGACTCGACCCGCCAGCACGAAGATGATGGCGAAGACAAACAGGGTGAGAGCCTCCATGAAGGCTAAAGCCAGCATCATGGAAGTCCGAATATCACCTGCCGCCTCTGGTTGTTTCCAAGTGGCCTCCATGGCCGCCGTAGCCGTCCTGCCCTGAGCCGTAGCCGAACCGATAGCAGCCAGGGCGATGGCCAAGACGGCAGCCGCCCCAAATAATGCCATTCCTGTCATCCCGATCCCCTCCTTTCCGGCTTCCGATAACAGCTTTTTCTTTCCAAGAATCCTCAACCCCCGTGGCCGTCCTGTCTTAGGGCTTTTGAGGGGAGGAAACCTTTGGTGAACTCAAGGACCCTTGTCAACCAAGGACCAGGGTCGCCCCCCGGCGATTCCCGGGAACTCCTCGGAGATGAGGCGCGTACGCCACTTTAAACGCGTGGGCAGCCCTTTCCCGGGCCTTTAGTGTTCCTCCGAGAGGGCCGCCGTCAGATAAACGGACGTCAAAACGGTGAAAATAATGGCCTGGATTAGACCGAAGATCAATTCCAGGAGCAAAGTGGCGATGGGCAAAAAATAGGGTATGGCCGCAACCATGGCCGCCACCACCATCTCGCCCCCGAAAATATTCGCGTACAGACGCAGGGATAGGGAAAAGGGTCGCACCAGCTCTTCCAGAATCCCCAGGGGCAAAAGCAAGGGGCTGAGAAACAAAGGTTCCACCATGTGTTTGTAATACCCCAGGCCCTTCTTGCGAATTCCAAAATACTGGGTGGTGAAGAAGACCACCACCGCCAAACCGGCCGTCACGCTCCAGTGGCTGGTAGGAGCCAAAAGCCAGGGGAAAACATGTCCCGCTCCCGGCAAAAGACCGCTATAGTTGGCCAGGAGGATGAATATAAAGAACGCCCCAACCAGGGGAACCAACTGCAGGGCCCTTTCCCGGCCGGTTATCCCGCCGTAGAAGTCAACCAGGGTTTCCACAACCCACTCCAGGAAACCCTGCAGTCGGGACCGCGGTACCCTCTCCAGGCGACGGGTTCCCACCCAGGCCAAAAGGAGCACCAGGAACATAATCCCCCACATGGTGGTAACGGCCCCGGTCACCTCCAGGCCCAAGAGAGAAAAAAAGGCACCGCCGGCTTGCCCGCCACCTTCACCACCAGAAGCTAGGTAGATCCAGTTCATCATCTTAATCCCCCCCTTCCCTGTGGCCATGTGAGTCTAATACTGTAGAAGATAAAAGCGATCATCGTAAGGGTGGCGGCAAGAAGAAGGAACGCATCATGGGGATATAGAAGGAAAAGGGCTAAGAGAACTGAGAAATCCAGAAGCATCCGCAACATGACGCCGCCTATGACTGCGTTCTGGGCCTTGCGCCCCTGGAGACCCTGGGCCCGCACCAGGGCCCCTCGTAATAGTCGATGGTTCACGTAACCTGCCCCAGACCCTACGGCCAGGCCGATCAGAAGGGACTTGAACAAAAAAGAGCACCACCTTTACAGGCACCTCGGTGGTCTGGGTCGCTGTGATCGAAGCTCCTTACAAACCAGTTACTTCCAGGGCGCCGTCCGTCATCCGATCAATGGTCTTCCGTCTTACCTTCTTCCCTCTCTTGTTCCTGATCCTCCTGATCCTCATCCACCTCATCTTCATCATCGTTGGTTTTGAGGAACTTCTTCTCAATCTGAAAAGGTTCACCTCTTTGCGGTACCCGCTGGAGGTCCCGCAGGAGGCTGCGAAAGGCCGCCACTATTCCCAGGAGGATCCCAACTAGACTGCCGTAGGGGTCAAGACCCAGGTACCGGTCCACCACCCGACCACCGAAATACCCCAAGATCATGGACAGAATCAAACTGACGCCGAAGGTAAAGGCCAGGTCATAGTGCCGCCACTCATCAGTAGGCCTTTTCATGTCCTCCAGCCCTTTCCTGCCCATTCGTGAAGGATGGTAGCCCCGCCATTGTTACTAGAAAAACAAACGCTGACCGATTAATAACAATTCGCCTCATCTTCAGGAATTCCTGCTACCCGCCGCAATAATTTTTTTGTGAGGTCTTACCCAGGGCAAAATCAGCCGGGCGATCTTCGACCTGACCAAAATAAAAGAGGATGGCGGCACGGATCCGCAGAGCCGATTGCCCATCGCCGTAGGGGTTAGTGGCGGTGGACATGGCCCGGTAGGCTGCCTCATCCCGTAGGAGGGTTTCCGTCTCGGCAATTATTCTATCCTTTCTCGCCCCGATCATGCGGACGGTACCAGCGGCGATAGCCTCGGGTCGCTCCGTGGTTTCCCGTAAGAGAAGGACTGGAGTTCCTAACGAGGGGGCTTCCTCTTGCAGACCTCCCGAATCCGTCAGAATCAGGCAGGAGCGTTGCAGGAGGTTGGCCCATTCCGGGTATTCAAAAGGCTCAAAAAGATGAATCCTCTCCTCTCCCGCCAGGAGCCGGTGGGCGACTGAAGAGACCTCGGGATTCTTATGGACGGATACAACTATCTCGACCTGGGGATGGCGCTGGGCGATCTCCCGAACCGCCGAAAAGATGTCGGCCATGGGCTGGCCCCAGTTTTCGCGCCGGTGGGCCTCCACGGCGATAACCCGACATTTCGAGTAGTCCAGACGATTCAAAAGCGGATTGGAAAAGGAGTAGTTCTTTCGGACCGTCCAGAGGAGGGCGTCAATGGCGGTGTTCCCGGTAACGAAGATCTTTTCCTCGGGAATCCCTTCCCGCCGGAGGTTCTCCCGTGCCCAGGCCGTAGGCGCAAAATGCAGGTCGGTCAGAGCCCCCGTCAAACGGCGGTTCATCTCTTCCGGGTAGGGGGAGTACTTATCAAAAGTCCGCAAACCCGCCTCCACATGTCCCACAGGAAGCCGCTGATAATAGGCGGCCAGACTTCCGGCGAAGGTGGTGGTGGTGTCCCCGTGCACTAAGACCAGGTCGGGACGTTCCCGTGCCATAACCCCCTCCAGGCCCTCCAGGGCCCGGGTGGTCACTTCGGTCAAACTCTGCCTCGGCAACATTATGTTCAAATCATCATCCGGGGTAATCCCAAAATGCTGCAGCACCTGATCCAGCATTTCCCGGTGCTGGGCAGTCACCGCCACCTTCACCTCAAAGGCGGGACTTTCTCGCAACACCCTGACCACAGGCGCCATCTTAATGGCCTCGGGCCGGGTGCCGAAAACCGTCATGACCTTGATCCGATTCATTGGTCTAGGTTCTCACCCCTGACAAGAGATAACCCCCAGATCGGCCCAGCGGCCACCAGGGTGCTGTCGGCCGGCTCATTTTTGCCCCGGACAAAACACAACCCGCCAGCTGCGGCGGGTTTTTAACCTCCACCAGGAAAACTATTTTTTCACCATGTGGCCCGGATGAAATTCGAGGACACCCACCTTTTTGGCACCAACCAGGAGGGCTCCCACCAAGGTCAGGAGAAAGGCCAGGCTCTCCATAAAACCAGTCTGCGTAATGAGCACCGCCGCGATCCCCAAAAGGCCGCTGATGGTGTACATCACCAAAACCGCCTGGCGCTGGTTCAGTCCCAAATCCAGCAAGCGGTGATGCAGGTGGCCTTTATCGGGAAGGTAGATGGGCTGGCCATTCAGGGAACGCCGCAAGATAGCAAAGAAGGTATCAAAGATGGGCAGTCCCAACGCCAGGACCGGAACGGCCAGGGCCAGAGCCGCCGTACTCTTCAAGGCGCCATCCACCGAGATGGCGGCCAGGACGAACCCCAAAAACATGGACCCGGTATCACCCATGAAGATGCGGGCCGGGTTAAAGTTATAGCGCAAAAAACCAATAGCCCCGCCGGCCAGGGCGGCGGCCATCACGGCGGCCAGGGCTTGTCCCTGTTGTCTGGCCACAAACATCAGGGTTACGGCGGCAATGGTGGAGATACCGGCCGCCAGGCCGTCCAGTCCATCGATCAGGTTGACCACATTGATGATGGCAACAACCCAAAAAACGGTCAAGGGATAACCCCAGACCCCCAGGTAAAACATCCCCCCGTCCAGGGGGTTGGTAACCTCCCCCACCGAAGTCCCCAGAGCCACCAGCAAGATGGCCGCAGCAATCTGTCCCAGGAACTTGATTCCCGGTGTGAGCCCCCGGGTATCATCCAGCAGCCCGACCACAGCCAACACCAGCGCGCCGGCCAGGACGCCACGCACCGTATCATCGGAAATCCCCTGGGTCAAAAGGACGGCCGCCAGGAAGGAGATCAATATAGCCAGCCCACCCAGGCGAGGGATAGGATGGTTATGAACGCTACGACCAACGGGTCGATCAATGGCCCCCATACGTATGGCCAGTCGTCGCACCGGCGGGGTCAAAAGAAGGCTAAGAATCATGGCCAACAAAAAGGGCGTTACTACGCCTTGCAATGCGACTCCCTCTTTTCAACCATTTTTCGGGCGATCACCTGCCGCCCATTCCGTTAGCACAGGGATAAAAAGCCTGTGTTTTGCGCCGGAAATCTGTGATATAAAGGACAAAACCTATTTTATCCCTTCGCCTGTAAACTGTCAATTAATAATTCCTGGGCCGTATCCGGGAAAATTGGGGAGAGATAACCCTTCTTGATCAATTTATCGACATGTTCGGCCAGTAAGCTGTCAATGTCGATGTGATGCTGTTCTTCCAGAACAAACATCATGGTGATGGCCGTCTGGGCGACATCCAGCAACTCCCGGCCGATGGTCCGGGAGACTTCCCGGTTGTTCAAATCGATCCTTTCACCGTTCAGGCCGCGGAATTTGCCGATGGCCGCCCCCAGTTCCCCAGCCTCCTCCATCAGTTTAATGGCGGTGGATTCCAAAGACGGGCTCAATCTATTTAGTTTTGGCAGGGCAATCGTCTTCGTTTCCATCAGCCTGCCCCCTCTCCCATTGAATCGAGCGCACCCCGGCTTCCTGCCTGAGAGCCCGGGCCAGTTGGTCTGGGTAGGGTTCCAGGTAGAGGATTCTCTTGACCCCGGCGTTGATTAACATCTTCGAGCAGACGATGCAGGGTTCGGTGGTACAGTACAGGGTTGCCCCATCCGTGCTCACCCCATGCCGGGCTGCCTGAATGATGGCGTTCTGCTCGGCATGCACCCCCCGGCAAAGCTCTTGCCTTTCCCCCGACGGAATTCCGAATTGATCACGGAGACAACCGACCTCAGCGCAATGGGGGAGCCCGGTCGGAGCACCATTGTAACCGGTGGCCAGGATTTGTCTATCTTTCACCAGCAAGGCCCCTACCTGACGCCGCAGGCAGGTGGAGCGCCTGGCCACCACCCTGACCATTTCCATGAAATACTCGTCCCAGGAAGGACGCCGGTCGCTTTGCCGGTCACGCCCCGGAACAGCCGGATTAGCCGGGTCTGGGATCAGGCGCACAGCCGATCTTGTCCCTTTCATCGGGTTAAGCAACTCCTATCGCGTCCCAAAAAGACGGTCCCCAGCGTCACCCAGACCGGGAACGATGTAGCCGTGATCGTTTAGCCGCTCGTCCACCGCCGCCGTATAGATCTCCACTTCCGGGTGTTTCTCCCGCACCCTGGCAATCCCCTCGGGAGCGGCGATGAGGCACATGACCTTGATGCTCTTGGCCCGCCGTTCCTTCAACATGGTCAGGGCCAGGGAAGTTGATCCTCCCGTGGCCAGCATGGGGTCGACCAGGATAAGATCGCGCTCGTGGATGTCGGCGGGAACTTTGAAGTAATACTGAACTGGGGAAAGGGTCTGAGGGTCGCGGAAAAGACCGATGTGCCCCACCTTGGCGTGGGGGATGAGCTTCAGAATGCCGTTGACCATACCCAGCCCGGCCCGGAGGATGGCGATAACCCCCAACTTCTTCCCGGAAATTACCTGACCCAGGGCCGTCCCGATGGGCGTCTTCACCTCAGTCGCTTCCAGGGAAAGATCCCGCGTCACCTCATAGGCCATCAACAGGGAGACTTCTTCCACCAACTCCCGGAATTCCTTCACTCCGGTACGTTCATCGCGGATGAAAGCCAGCTTATGCTGAATGAGGGGATGATCCAAGACCTTGACCTTGTCCAAGACTAACACCTGCCTCCATTCGCCGCTTCTTTCTATAGACCGTCCGGCCGGCGGTATCTGGCCCGCTCGCCGCCAATCAGTTTGGGCCGGGTGCGCGCCATGGTCAGATGGGCGGCACCAATCTTCTCAATCTCCAAGCGGACGGGGACGGCCACCCGGCGTAGGTGCATCCCAATGAAGGTGTCCCCAATGTCCATCCCGGCATGGGCCTGAATGGCCTCCACCACCACCGGTTGCCGGAAACGGTCCATAGACGCAAAAGCCAGCGCCCCTCCTGCCCCCGGGACGGGGTAAACGCTCACCTGCTCCAGGTTGTATTGTCCCATGGCTGCGGATTCGACTACCAGGGCGCGATTGATGTGTTCACAACCCTGCACGGCCAGATAGACTCCTTGTTGATGGGTGACTTCCAGCAAGGGCTCCAGGATGGCCCGGGCCACCTCCAGGTTGGTAGCGGTGCCAATCCGCCGGCCAATGACCTCACTGGTGCTGCATCCCACCACCAGGACCTGACCCGGCTGCAAAGCAGCGGCTTCCAGCAAACCCTCCGCCGCCCTCCTGACGTCTCGCCTGATAACCTCAAGATCCAAATGAGAGACTCTCCTCTCCCAGTATCTGGAATGCACTGGTCGCCGCTTCCAGGGTCCGGTCCAAGTCCTCCCGGCTGTGCGCCAGGGAGAGAAAGGCCGCCTCAAACTGGGAGGGAGCTAGGTAGATCCCTTTCTCCAGCATGGTGCGGAAGAAACGCCCGTAGCGCACGGTATCGGACTTCTTGGCCGTCGCAAAGTCAGTGACCGGGCTGCCGCTAAAGAAGACGGTCAAAAGTGAACCAAAACGATTTATCACCACAGGCACCCCGGCCTTTTCCGCGGCCTCCTTCAGGCCCTGGGCCAGATAGGCACCCTTCTCCTCTAAGGAGGCATAGACCCCCGGTTGACCCAAGAACCGCAACGTCTCTATCCCGGCGGTCATGGCCAGGGGGTTTCCGGAGAGGGTGCCGGCCTGGTAGACCGGTCCGGCCGGGGCAACCATGGTCATAATCTCGCGGCGACCGCCGTACGCCCCCACCGGCAGTCCCCCGCCGATGATCTTGCCAAAACAGGTGAGGTCTGCTTCGACGCCAAAAAGGACCTGGGCCCCACCGTAAGCCACCCGGAAGCCGGTGATGACCTCATCAAAAATAAGGAGGGCGCCATAGCGCCTGGTGATATCCCGCAGACCAGCCAGGAAGCCAGGAGCCGGCGGAACCACCCCCATATTGCCGGCCACGGGCTCGACGATAACGGCGGCGATATCTGCACCATGAAGGGCAAAGGCCGCCTGGACGGCTTCCAGATCGTTATAGGGCACCGTGACGGTGTTGGCGGCGACGCCGGCCAGGACCCCGGGGCTGTCCGGCAGAGCCAGGGTAGCCGCCCCGGAACCGGCCTTGATCAAAAAGCTGTCGGCATGGCCATGGTAACAGCCGGTGAACTTCAGTAGCTTGTTCCTTTTGGTATACCCACGCGCCAGACGGGAGGCACTCATGGTGGCCTCCGTTCCGGAGTTGACCATGCGCACCATTTCCACGGAGGGGACGGCCTCTACCACCATTCTGGCCAGTTCTGTTTCCAGTTCCGTGGGAGCCCCGTAACTGGTTCCCCGGACCACCGCTTCCTGCAAAGCCTGTACTATCCTGGGGTGGGCATGTCCCAGGATCAGGGGGCCCCAGGAGCCAACGTAATCGACATATTCATTGCCGTCCGCATCCCAAACCCGCGAACCCTGCGCCCGGGTCAGGAAGCGGGGAGTCGCCCCCACCGCTCGAAAGGCTCGGACCGGGCTGTTGACCCCGCCCGGTATGTAGCGCTGCGCCTCAGCAAAGAGGGCGGCCGATTTGTCCGATTTCATATAGAATAACCCCCCTGGGGAGCCTTAGAAAACCCACTTGCTCGCCAACTCAAGACGCAGTTTGTCAGCAGTCTCCTAGAAATACTCCATGCTGGTCTTCTTAAACTCTTTTTGGCTAAACAACAGGAGAGGCTCCTCAATCCCGATGGCGCGGGATATTTCTTCGGCCGTTCTCCGGCACTCCGCCTCGCTGAAGCCGTGGATCATGGCGTAGAGATTGTAGGGCCACTGGGGATAAGGTATTCGCTCATAGCAGTGAGACACCTGAGGGAAGGCCGCCGCCCGACGCCCCGCCTCCTCGACGCGCTCCTCCGGAACCTGCCAGACGGCCATGGCGTTGGCCGTCACCCCCGCCCGCTGGTGATAGAGGATGGCCGCGACCCGTCGGAGCCAGCCTCGCTTCTGGAACTCCCGCAGGCGGTCCAGCAATTCCTCCTCGCTGATCCCGGCCTCCCTGGCCGCGGCGGCAAAAGGGTGAGCCGTAACCGGCAAATCCCCCTGCAGGGCGGCAATGATTCGTTGATCCACCAAAGAAGGTTCCGGGCCCACCAAGATCTCTCCTCGTCCACTTGTGTAAGCTGGGTCGCTTGAAAAATGACATCTCTGCCCGCCGCAAGCGGCATCGGGAACTGCCCTGAAAAGGGCGGCGTCGGGACAAGCGCCATCAAGAATCCTCTGACGGCTTAACCAGATCCAGTTTTACGCCGATCTTGAAGATCCTCTTGGCCGGTAGGACCAGGATATCCAATACCCCTTCGAACTGCCTGATCTCCGCCAGGATTGCCTTCACCTCATCTTGTCTCCGGCCAATCAAGGTAAACCAGAGATTGAAGGGGTGCGGTCGGGCATAGTTATGGGTTACCCCAGGGTAGTGATTGACCCTGGCCGCCACCTTTTCCAGTTCCTCCGGCACCACCCGCAGGGCCACCAGGGTACTGGAAAAACCCAGTCCCCGGGAATTAAAGATTCCCCCCAGGCGCCGGATGATTCCCTTTTCCTTAAGATTCGACACCCGTCGCAGGACTTCCTCCTCCGGCAACCCGAGGAGCTGCCCCAAATGAAAAAAGGGGCGTGGGACCAGGGGCAAATCCTTCTGCAAGCTGGTCAAGAGTTGGCGGTCCACGGGATCCAGCTTCCCTTCCAACCCCTACTCACCCCCGTCTCCATAGCCGCGCCACTTCCGGAGCAAAGTAGGTTAAGATGATGTCGGCCCCGGCCCGCTTGATGGCTGTAAGTACCTCCAACATAACTTTCTCCCCGTCGATCCAGCCCCTCTCGGCAGCCGCCTTTATCATCGAGTATTCCCCACTGACGTTGTAGGCAGCCACGGGAACATGAAAATGGTCCTTCACCAGACGAATAACGTCCAGATAAGCCAGAGCCGGCTTGACCATAACCAGGTCCGCCCCTTCCTGCAGATCGAGCTCGACCTCCTTTAGCGCCTCCCGGGCGTTGGCCGGATCCATCTGGTAACTTCGGCGATCGCCAAATTGGGGGGCAGAGTGGGCCGCTTCCCGGAAGGGCCCGTAGAAGGCGGAGGCATACTTGGCGGAATAGGCCAGAATGGGGACATGATCGAAGCCGTGGTCGTCCAGGGTACGGCGGATGGCTCCGACCCGCCCGTCCATCATATCTGACGGCGCCACCACATCCGCCCCGGCCTCAGCGTGGCTCAAAGCCGTTTTCGCCAGAAGCTCCAGCGTTGGGTCGTTGAGTATCCGCTGTCCCTGGATGAGACCACAATGGCCGTGGTCGGTGTACTGGCAGAGGCAAACGTCGGTCAGAACCAAGAAATCCGGAAAGTGCCGCTTAACCTCCCGGATGGCCCTTTGCACGATCCCCTCCGGGGCGTAGGCCTCCGTGCCCTGACTATCCTTACTGGCCGGTAGGCCAAAAAGGATGATCCCCGGGAGACCTAGTTCTTGCCATTCCTCAATGTGGGATAAGAGCCGGTCAAGGGAGTAGTGGAAATTCCCCGGCATGGCGGCGATTTCCTCTTCGATCCCCCGACCATGGGTCACAAAGGCTGGATAGATCAAGTCTTGCGGCGAAAGCTCCGTCTCTCGGACCAGCAGCCGCATCTTCTCTTTCTCGCGCAGGCGACGTGGCCTGGCTACCGGAAAGGCTGTCATCAATCTCGTCACCCCTCCCAAAAAAGTCCGCCCTAAAAGACTACTGACGAACTGCAATTTGAGCGACAAACCCGCCCGGGGAAACGTTAGGCCAAGATCTCAAATCAGCCCAGATGCTAGGAGCGACAAGGCCCCGAAGCGAGGCGTACTAGGTGTTACGTTGAGCGAGGAGCCGCCGGGGGGTTTGGGGGAGGGACTCCCCCAGGCATTAGGGTGCTCGGGCACCGTAGGTGCCGCCGAAGGGGGGGCGTGCCCCCCTAGAGAGGCGGGGGAAGCCCGCCTGAGCACAGATCGGTGTTTTTCAGCGGTCTCCTGGCGCACTGCTCCCTGAAACAAGCCGGCTCTACCAGGGCGCCTCTCGGACGTTGCCGTCCCCGCTTTCGGTCACCCACACCCGTAACCGTCGTTTAATAAGTCCGGCTCTTCTGGGCCGGTCATGCGTTCCTGACTGCCGCCTCATCCGCCGCCCGGAGGGAATCCGTCGCCTCCTGAACCAGGGCCTGGACCAAACCCTCAATGGTGTATTCCTTCGCCACCACGGCAACCGGGAGGCCGTTTTCCCGCGCCGTATCGGCCGTAACTGGACCAATGCAGGCCACTTTGATCCCCTGCAACAATTCCTTCCCGCCACTACCCAGAAGCTTCAGGAGGTTTGTCACCGTGGAAGAACTGGTAAAGGTAACGGTATCGACCCCGTCCTCCTGCAGGAAGCGCCGGATTTCTTCCGATCCGCTCTCGTTTTCTTCCGTTCGGTAGACCACCAGTTCTTCCACCCCGTGGCCGTAGCGGGTCAACTCCCCGGCCAGGTAATCACGACCAATGTTCGAGCGGATCAGGAGGATCTCCCCTCGGGTCCCCTCCAACTCCTTTCCCAGCACCGCCGCCAGACCCTCCGCCCGGTATTCGGGGGGAACCAGATCGGCCCGCAGGCCGTAGCGCCGCAGTTCCTCAGCCGTCTTGGGGCCGATGGCGACCAGGGAAGCCCCCGCCAAGAGGCGGGCATCCTGTCCTTGGGCCAGGAGCCCCTCCAAAAAAACCTTTACTCCATTGGCACTGGAGAAAACTACAAAACGGTAACGAGCCACTTGGAGCTTGTCCCGGATTCTTTCCCAGTCCTCCCAGAGGGATAAGGGAAGAATCTTGATGACCGGGAACTCAAAAACGGTGGCCCCCAGGTCCTCCAATCTCTGCCGCAGGGCACTGGCTTGCTCCCGCGAGCGGGTTACCAGCATTCTCCGACCAAAAAGGGGTTTCTTCTCATACCAGTTTAGGACTTCCCGTAGCCGGACCACCTCACCCACCACGATGATGGCCGGCGAAGTAAGGCCCGCGGCTTGGACTACCGCGGCAATGTCCGCCAGGGTACCCACCACGGTTTTCTGCTCCGGGCGGGTTCCCCATTGGATGACCGCAACCGGCGTCTGAGGTGAGCGCCCGTTCTCCTGCAGCCTGGCGCTCAGGTGAGCCAGGTTTTCCATACCCATGGCAAAAACCAGGGTGTCTGTGGCCGTGGCCAGTTCCTTCCAGCGGAGCGACGAATCCCTTTTGCCCGGTTCTTCATGCCCGGTGACGATGGCCAGAGAAGAGGAGAGACCCCGGTGGGTAACGGGAATCCCGGCGTAGGCCGGTACAGCGGTGGTGGAGCTAATCCCCGGCACCACCTCAAAGGGGATGCCGGCACGAACCAGTTCCTCGGCCTCCTCACCGCCCCGGCCAAAGATAAAGGGGTCACCCCCCTTGAGCCTGGTCACCACCAACCCCTGACTGGCCTTCTCCACCAGTAACCGGTTAATTTCGGGCTGGGTCAGGGCGTGCCTTTCCGGTGACTTCCCGGCAAAAACCATCTCTGCCCCCGCCTTGGCCTCCCTCAGGAGCTGCGGTGTAGCCAGGCGGTCATAGACTACCACGTCCGCCTTTTTCAAGCATTCCAAGCCCCGTAGCGTCATGAGACCCGGGTCACCGGGTCCGGCCCCCACCAAGTAAACATGACCGACAGGCAAGGTCCTCCCCTCCTTAGGAGACCGCTGGAATCCTAATATGGAAAAATATGCGCGCTCCGAAACAGCCAGGGAATCATGGTAATATTCAAGACTGCCGTCAAAAACCCCAGCAAAGCCACATAGTTGGCCCGCCGGCCTTTCCACCCGGCCAGGTTCCTGCCGTGCAGGTACCCGGCATAGAGGAGCCAGGTGATCAAGGACCAGGTTTGTTTGGGATCCCACTGCCAGTAGGCCCCCCAGGCCCGCTCGGCCCAGATGGCGCCAAAGATTATTGAACTCGACAGGGACAAAAAACCCAGGACATTGAAGCGATAACTGAGTTGTTCCAGAGCTTCCAGGGATGGAAGGCGGTAATAAAAAGTATGAAACCTCTTGCGGCGCAACTGATCTTCCTGGAGGAGGTAAGCGCCGGCCAAGAAGAAACCAAGGCCAAAAGCGCCATAGGCCACCAGTCCTGTCCCGGCGTGGAAAACCAGCCAGGGACTCTGCAGGAGGGGTGGCAGCCCAGGAGCGCCCCGTGGCAGGAGGAGGGTAACCAGGGCCATCAGTGCCGTCACCGGCAGGAGAAAAATCCCCACCACCGTGACTTTCCTCCCGCGGGCCAGGGCAAGGTAGAGAAGAACGCTGACCCAGGTCAAAAAGAGGGCGGTTTCATAAAGGTTGATCAGCGGCACCCGCCGCAGAACCAGGACCTGTTCCCCCAAAGCCAGGGTATTAAACAACCAGCCCAGCCCGGCGAGCCAGAGGGCCGGAGAACGAAAACGAGGGGAATAGAGGGAAAGGGTGAAAAGGACCGCAGCCACCATATAGGCCAGCGTCATTATGAGCAGGACTAAGACAGTGATCATGGCAACCTCTGAACGGTGACCGTGCCTTCCTCCACCTGGAGCTTAAACAACTGTTTTAAGGTTTCCAGATAGACGTCCCGGTCTTCCCGTCCCGCATGCTCCTTAATGCTGGTGATGGGTTCATTTAGGACTTTATTGATGATGGCCATGGTCATGGCTACCACCACCTCCCGCTCGCTGTCGCTCAAGCGGGAAAGCTTGCGCAAGGCCTTTTCCAGTTCTTGCCGGCGGATCTCCTCCATTTTCCCCCGCAGGGAATTGATCAAAGGGACCACTTCCTGGGTCTCCCGCCAGGCTTCAAACTTCTCAACCTCTTCCTTGATGATTCTTTCCACCTTCCTGCCCTCCCGCACCCTTTGTTGCAGGTTGGCGTCCACCACATTTTTTAAGTCATCCATGTCGTAAAGAAAGACGTTCTCCAGTTGTCCTACCGCGGGGTCCAC